>ALYD01000038.1 GCA_000513555.1 Lachnospiraceae bacterium JC7 | reverse complement strand
ACATAAGAACATCATCAACAGGAAGATTGGTGATCACTGAAGCCTGCATCCTGTATGCCATCTCCTATCAGGTACTTTCCTGATTGTTTCTTTGCTTCTGACTATACATTACACGATGAGGTGTCCCTTAAAAATACCTGCTTAAATCAGCATGTTATTACACAATTAATCATAAATATTCAGCTATTCTTAGTCTTTTTAAATAAATATTTACCCTTACCTTTGCCCTTAATACCATAAATCAGTTCCATATCCAACATTTTTTAATTAATGTAGATGCAGGAGAGGCTGTGATGCCCAATATTTCCATAACATCCATCCTTCCAAAGTATTTTTCATAACCAAATTCAGTAAATAGTACTTCAATATGCTGCTTTGTTTTGGCAGACAATTCAATATGTAACCCTATATCCTGTTTTACTTCCTCAATGTCCTGTTTTACTTCCTCAATGTCCTGTTTTGGATTATCAATGTCCTGTTTTATAGTATTCCATCTAACATGAAGATATCTGTTCTTTAATTCGTTTGACTCACCCATCAAGAGATTGCGTAAAAACAGTTCCAAATATTCTGTGGTCTCACGAATATCCTTCGTATAATCATTATAATTAGCTCTTACAAGCGCATTTCGGAAATACCATGAATTCTTTGCAAAAAGATCATTTGTCACATTAAACCCAAGAGATATGAGATATTTGATAAAGAATACAGCTGTTGTCCTGGTGTTTCCTTCTCCAAAAGCATGAATCTGCCATAGCCTTGCTACAAACTTTGCAAGATGTGGAATCATTTCCGAAACCCCGTCTAATGGATATTCGTATTCTTTCTCCATTCGAAGGTCATAATCCAGCAATTCTCTGAGTTCAAAGGCATTTCCATAATGTACAGAAGCACCATCCAATACCCATTCTCGCTTAGATATGTTATAGTCCCTTATCTTTCCGGCGTGCGAAAAGATACCGGTAAATAATCTCTTATGTATTCCAATATATTGAGGCACAGAAAAAGTAAATGCATTTTCTGATAAAACTGCAGCAATCCTTCCTGTGACAGTATCTGCCTCTCTGGTTCTGTCAGAGTCTCTATCCAAAGACTCTTCATAATAAGTTTCAATAAGTTTATTTGCCTCTGAAAGTGTAATCTTCCCATCGATGTTATCTTTAGCTATTCCTTTCAGATGCTCAGAAGTTTCCAATCCGTCAACCGCCTGCAACCCCATAGCTGTATACCAGGCATACCCAAGCTCTTTTCTTGACGGTTCTGTATGTCTTAAATATTCTTCAAAAGGATCTTTTTTAATATCATCCATTTTTCTCTATCCTATCTCCCGATTCTGCTCAGTCTTTCAAACACTTCCTGATTCATTCGGCAATCGTTCAAAGCTCTGTGCGCTCCTGCCGTGGAAATGTCAAAGTACTCCGCCATATCAGTTAACCTGTGATGACTAAGCTTCGGAACCTTCCTTCTTGTATTAATAGAACACGGTACCAATGTCCTCTAAATTTCTTATTTGCCTGGAGCAACTGCCCATCTACTTTAATATGCTTACTCAATCAACATCCCATCCATTCATCATTTTAAACATGTTGGTGAATTCACCAGTCAGCTGAGATCTCATACTGTCTTGCAAATTCATCATTCTTTTCTGTTGTCTTAATGGCAAAGGACCATTCTCAGGTTTTGCTACGATTATATCCACGACCTCAACGTTATAGTAACGCTGACCATTTCTGAAAGGCGCTAAGAAATGATCTCCAATATTTATATTGTTGCCCTCATAGAAATACCAGTACGGCTCTTCATTCGGATCAATTATAGATTTTACTGCGACAAATATCTTCTCTTCAGGTCTTACTTTTATAGCGAATCTTGCCTCTCCATCAAATGCAAGGATAGTATCTGTGACCAACATGTTTCTAATCCAATCGGACATATCGCATAATACCTTATCTGTCGTCGGCATCAAGCCTCTAGACTTGTAGGTATCATCTTTTTCATTAGTGAGTTCAAGATCCCAGTATGAGTCCTTCGGGCCAGGCCAGTCTACTTAAGCCTGTGATAATTCATATCCTATGCAGGCAAGGAAATAGTTTGCCGCCTTAGGTGAAATCTTCTCCTGAAATTGACGGAGCTTTTCCTGACTATTATTCTCATTCCGGTACCCTGAAAACCAGATCTTGCCATCCCTTGTTAATGTGAAAAGTTGCTCTGTTTCCTCTATTGCTCTTGTTGGCTTCCCATCTATCCTATTATGGGAAATAAGCTTCATCTTTGTAGCCTGTCCACAAAAAAAAGAGCGTATCTATCTCCATTCAATAAGCCTCCATGGAATTACTTTTCTAACCCTATACTTGAAACATGCCTTACCCAATAATGAGAATCATTTTTACCTTTTTCAAAAATGAACTTTATCTTTGCATCATTCTTATCGTCTTCTTTTATACGGTACAGCATGCCCACTTTAATTAGATATGGTTCGTAATCCATCATTTCAATAAACCTATCTAAACACTGTTCTCTGTATGTACTACCAAGCATTTTGGACAGGGCTGACATTGCATAGAATTCCAAATCAGCATTTGTGCTATAACTATCACCTAAAGTGTGGTTAAATAGTAATAATTTTGCATCATCGGTACATGCTTCAAGTACACCCTGCTCTGTAAGTCTCTCTATTTCTCTCATGGCTGTTATTCTTACTGCCATTTCTTCATTTTGTATGCTGATCAATGATTTACTTATGTCTTTTCCAGAATTTTTTTTTTAATATGTTTTGTAGCAAAGCATACATCAGTTGAATATTGGTACTTGAATAGCCTTTTTCCATAAACATCTCCTTACCTTGGAAAACCAAAGTGGAATTTATGTTTATATCGGCTACAAGTTTTTTTATCATCTTATTCCGAGGATTCCTAAGTTGAAGTATGCATAATAATTCCATTGCATTCACTTTTGCATCTACTGTTTGCAAGCCAGCAAATAATGTCTCTTTTAATACATCTACAAGCATTTTCAGCTGTTTACTATTCAATTTTAGTTCTGTTTTTGATATAATTCGTCCAATGGTAGTATATGGGTTAAATATATTACCATAATATGTACCATTTTTTCCTTGCGTAGCATTATCCTTTTTTATTGCATCTATATACTTTTCTATGTAACTCCATCCCAGTGTCTCATCCAAATCGCTTGTATTAAGCAAGTAGGTATCTTCATAAAAAGCAGGACATGTCTTCTTAACACACGCATCAAGTTTGCTGTGCCCAATAGTCTCTACTTGTCGTAATGTTTGTGCGGCCAGACTTAAATTATTGCACCGCTCGCGCACTTCTTTATTCTCTAAGCATTTAATGATAAATGCTTGGTATTTTCGTTGGTTTTCTTTTGAAACATTCTTTAATTGCATATGATAAAGCAATTTGAATGCATCGTCATAATATAGCCTAATATTATTTCCATGGAGGAAATAAACAAACTCGAATATGTCATTCTCATCAATCCTATATCGGATGTCATAATACGCATCCAGTAGCGGTTTTATAACATAAGAAACTGCATATTTATCTGCAATGCATTCCTTTACTTTATCAATCAGTCCATCGTATTCAGACTTGAAATCGTCATCAGAATAATAATATCCAAAATGCTGTAACAATAACTCTTTGGCTATTATCTGTTGTATTTCTATTGGTTGGTAATTAACACTTTCAAGTAACTTCTTTACATCCTGTGCATTTATATTATTCGTATTTTCACCATATGCTTGAAGATAGTTTTTTAGAGTCTTAGCCTCACCAGATAACACAAGTAATCTCACACAGAGCATAAACATCCTGTGATCACGAACTTCGAGTGATAGTGCTATTAGATACTCATATAGGCGCTTTCTTATTAGCAGCATATGTGTTATGGAACCATATGCATATGCAACAATAAATGAATTACACACTCTATCGATACTATAATCCGCGCCACCTATATTTACTGCGAATGGGGACTGTGTCGCATTCTTCAGCAAATGTTTGTATAGACTTTCATTGTGTTCAGATACAATACGATCAATTACTGGATAATATAGGGGTTCTTTGTCTTGATTTAATAATTCCTGCCCTGAGGAGTTAAAACTGTAAACATCCTTTTCTTTATCTAACTCTATCTGCAGATTTCTTAAATCCAAAGCGACATCATTGTAGAGCCATTTGGGAATATTCTTGAAGCCCTTACACATTTCCGCACATTCGCTTAGTTTGTCTACGCATTCAGATAGCTTTCCACTAAAATACAACTCGAGCGCATCATATCTTGCTATTACTATCTTCTGTATATTTCCACGGTGATATGTTTTTATATCATTTTTTATGGACTCATAATCCATATTCATATCATCGGGTTGTCCAAGTATCAGCCCTAATAGAGAGGCACAATTTTTATCCTGTAATGTAGCTTCATCCATTTCTCCAAAGGCCAAGCCAGACGCCTTTTTTGCAATATACTTAGTATATGCAAATCCAGCAATAAATTCCTTCGTTAAATCTGTGTCCCCAGCCACCTCTAAATCAATACTGTTTTCTTCTACTATTTTTTCTTCGTCTTCTTCTCTATATTCAACTCTTCCTCGACAATAGCTATTAAATATTCCAATAATGTCTGAAATAACTGCTTCATAGGCATTTTTCGCAATATCAGTAAAATCGCCAACTTCATAGTACCTTGGATTCTTTAAGCTTGATAATAGATTTTTTTGAACATCTGTAGCTTCTTTCTCACGCTCATTACAGAAAATATAAATGCATTTCTTGTTGTGAGCTTTAGCTCTAGAGATTTCTTTTAAAGTTGCATTAGATACACCATCTTTATTATCAATAATAATAATAACCAAATCCGCATCATCCAACTTATCCATATATGAATGAACCACATCAACAGTTGTGGCGTGTGATTCTTCAAATGCATATACATTACATATACCAGTCTCTTCCAACATCAGCTTAAGAGACTTCCTCATCACCCCATACTTTACCGTTCCATTTTTCTTATCTTCTACACTATCGCATCTGGAACTTATAAAAACAGAAACCCTCTCTTTGTTAATCTGCATTTTCTATTATCTCCCGTGAATAAAAAGTTTTCCTACAAATAAAAATATCTTAGCCCTCCAAACTCAACAACTGCCTGCCCTAAAACAGTTTAAGGCAAGCAGCAATTTACAATCAAATAACTATTTATGTATATTTAATCACTTCTCTATTTACTATATCAATTGTACTCTGTGGAATAAAACTGACATCTGTCCATGAAACAAGATTTTTCCTTGGATTAAAAAAACCTATCGTTTTTATATCTTTATATCTATCCTGTCCAGAATGCTTCCCCATCAAGAAATATATGAGCAACTGTAGCGTTTCTTTTGATGTAATAGCATTTCCTGATGTTTTAAAATCCCACATTCCTTCATGAGTCAGGTAGTCTCCATCCCCACTGGAAACAGTTTCCGAATATCCTCCTTCAAAAGTAAATCCCATAGAAGTGACTGGCCCTCGTTCCTGTAAAAAAGACAGTCCTCGTTCTATCATTATTCGAATATTTGAAACCGTATAGCCATCTGCCACTATAGATTCGCTACGCTTATAATCTTCAATTGTGTCCCTATAACAAACATCATATCCCACTAGCTTACATGCTGCTTTAATCGATTCATCATCTAACCCATTTATTTGCTCTAATAATTCTTCAGCTTTTAAGAATTCACCTTTTCTGAAAGAGTCAATTATCTTAGCCCCTCTCAAAGATATTTCAAATGATTTTTTCTTATCAGTTGAAATCAAATATCTACACATATAATCTACAGCCAATCCTACAAGTCCAGCATTTATTGTTTCTGAGCCATAAAGTTTCTCTCCATCATCAAGCTGTTCTTCAGCGAAATAATTAGTTCGTAAATATCCGCCTCTAGGTTGCTTGATATCATCTACTATTTTTGTAACAGAGCTCACGTTTATCTCCTAAAACTGTATCCTTTCTATTAAGACATTTAAATTTGGAACTTCTGCATGGTACAAAATATCAACCATATTCTTCATATTTGTTTTTCTTCTTAAATAGGTGCTATCTGAAAGCATATAAAGAAAAT
Source organism: Lachnospiraceae bacterium JC7 (assembly GCA_000513555.1). Lineage (GTDB taxonomy): Bacteria > Bacillota > Clostridia > Lachnospirales > Lachnospiraceae > Oribacterium. The sequence continues at coordinate 17,847 of ALYD01000038.1, read as the reverse complement.
CTCTTAATTCCACATTTCCTAGCTTTGAAGTTTGGATAAGTCGCTTGATCAGCTTGCTACGAATAATCAGCCTTGTTACTAGCCTTTCTCTATCCTGTGCTCCCATATCTACATAAATATATCCTAATCCGCTTAAATAATATGTTTTATAATACTGAAATGCTAATCCTATCTCGGCACAAGTTTTAATATGATTTTCGCCATATTTTATTACTGCAGTATCTTTTCTGACCTTGCCGTCATCCAACAATAATTTCCCAGCATCCAAAAAATTAACACCTGGATTGTTAATTTCTTTCAGTTTTCTACATATATTTATAGTCGCATCATCCCAATTACTAAATTGAACTACGTCTTTCGAAACAACTTGTTCTTTCACATTATCATTCAAAACATAAGAAACATACGAAGATAATGGTTCTCGTATTATATCTCTTGTATATTCTCGCACTTCATTCTCAGGAAATTTGTAATATAAGATATTTTCATTTATTTTTTTCTCATAATCCTTTGAAAAAAATGACTCTACAATATCTTCCATATCATCCCTGCCTTTCTTCGTGAATGCGCCTATTTCCCTGCTAATTTTTCAAGCCTCTTTATTATCTTTTCAAGTTCAAATTGTGCTCGCTTATACGTTTCTGGCGTAGCTTTCATCTGCGCCTCTATCGTATCATCGTTAATATATGTCCTAAATGTCTTAAGTTTCTTTACAACATCATCCAACTTTCCAGCATCTTTAATTTCTTCATAACCATCATAAAGACTGCTTTCACCGTTAACTATTTTTTTCATCACTTTCTTGGCTTGCTTATCATTTAATTTAGCTATATCGCCAAGTTTTCTCATATCCGATGCTTCATTTATCTCTTCTGATTTTACTTTTTCTGCAATAACATCATCTATATCCGGATCTGTCTCTCTGTATTTCTTTACCCCAGCATTTTTCAAGTATTCTTCATAATGACTCCAATGACGTTTATTAAGATCGTCATGTTGTATCATGAATGAAATAACTTCGATCATTTTTTTTGCTCTTGCGCGAGTAATACCTAGCTCATCAGCCATTGCATCAATAGGAAGACGTGTTTGTTGCTGCCTTCTATATAAATAGTTGGCTTGCTCATATGGATCCCAATCTTTTCTTCCTACAATATGATACTGTCCAAGCAATGTAAAAATTGCCGAATCAGAAATGTCTCCCGGCAATATCTTGCATTTTATCATTCCCCATTTGATAGGATCTTCGGCATTTAATAGCCTATACGCAGCCAATCGACTATTTCCTTCAAGCACCACGAAATCGCCATCCCTAACTATGACTGGATCTATTAGACCACCATTACTTTTAATAGAGACTTTCAACTGTTTCACATGATCCTGATTACACATGTATTCCTCAATATCTTCTTGTGATGGCTCTCCATCCATATTGAGTGTTGTGTATACCCTAGGGTTTTCGGGATAAAATTTTAAATCTGCTTGATTCAGGTCATCCAACCTAACTGTATAGTCTACATTCCCTATTGTTAGGATTTCTTCTGCCATAGTAATTAATCCTCCTCGGCGGCCAATAATTCACGAATTATATCGCAATAACTATAATCTGCTTTCTTAATATACTCTCCAAGGTCAATATCACCTTGCGCCAAAAACGCTGCATATTGCTTTGCGTTAAGCAAGCTATCAATCCATTCATCAATGCTTCCTCTAACCATCAAATTGTATATGTAACATTTCTTTTTCTGCGAAATTCTATGTATTCTATCTTGTGCTTGCAAATAATCATCAAGATTGAAGCCTCTATCATAAAAAATTACATGATTGGCTACTGTCAATGTTAGCCCTTCCTTAGCCGCTTGTGGTGTAGCAAATAGGATTTTACACTGTGGATCTCTTTTGAATAAATCTACAGATTTATTTCGTTCTTCCATAGCCATCCTACCGTGTATTTTCCTTGGTTGATATTCATTATACTTTTTTGAAAAATAATCAATATTTTCTATAAAATTACTCCATACTATACATTTTTCATCTTTAAGAACTATATCTTTAATAAGTCTGTCCAATTCAATCTCTTTACTTGAATTCCGATCATATCCATCATCGACAAGGCGTGGATTAGACGTTATTTCATTGAATCTCAACAAACGCTTTAGGGCAGCAGAATCATCATCAAGGATATGCTCCCCATCTTTGTTTATGTCTAGTGATAACTCATGCATTACCTTTTTATACATGACTTCCTGCAATTCTTCAAACTCAGAATAAACTGCAACATATTCCTTTTCTGGTAGTTCTATTCCACAACTAGCCTTAGTTTCTCTGACAGAAAAGGCTGATATTTTTTTATAGATACCAGATACTGACTCCTCAAAAATTCGGCGTCCTAACTCATCTTCTTCGAAGTCGTTCTTAAGATCTGTATTACTCTTAAAGGCCTTAAAATCAGGTCCTAAGCTCTTTCCGGCATCTAAAAAATAGATTTGTGACCAAATATCATATGGTCTGTTTGCTACCGGTGTGCCGGTCATTATAGTCCTAATTTTAAATAGTGGTGCTATTTCAAAAAAATCTTTTGTCAATTTTGATTCAGGATTCTTAAGTTTTGTCGACTCATCAATAATAATCGCCACGTCTCTTAACTTAAGAAACAATTTTATTCTTTCCTTGTCTGTAGATAACGTTTCAAAATTCGTTATTATAGCTTTTGCAGGACTATTAAGCACGTAAAAGTTATCAGCTTTATTATTACTTAATGTTTTCGGTTTTATAAACGTATGCACCGGAAATTCATCTACCCAGTTCTTCACCAACTGTTTTTTGGTAACAATCATCACTGTATCTATGTCACGCTTATCCAACCAATACAACATTAAGTCTATAGCGATTTTGGTTTTACCTAATCCCTGTTCATGAAAAATTGCACTATAGTCCAAATCTTTTATAGCCATAAAAGCTTCAGCCTGATATGGGAATGCATTTGTTTTAGATTGATAATTAGCGTTATATGTCGTTACAATTTTACTCATATTATCTTTTCACTTCCCATATCATCTAAAACAATAACCTCTACTTCCATACCATTCTTCTTTTTTAGCCTTCTAAAATAATTCTGAGCTGTAATAAGCAGCTGCCATGGAATAGCAACTATCAGCTCCGCTGAACCTTCAAAATAGTTGCATTCTTTCAAATAAGAATCAAATTGATCTTTACTATGTTTCCTTTCAAAATCTTCATAAGTTTTAGCTTCTCCAATAATTAATTTGTTGCTTGTCCTATAAACCACATCGGGTACATAATTGTCACTTACGCGCATAGTCCCAGATTGCCCTGAAGAATCAATCTGTATAAAAGAATACTCTTCACTAGAAACACGCTTCTTTACATATTCAACTATTAGATCAACTAAATCCATATGGCATTGTGATTCCATTAGTCCCTATCTACTTCCTCTAAAATATCCTCAAGCTCAGTTTTCAACTCATCTATATCTTGCTTCTCACCATCATAACGAGGATCATCTCTTAAAGATTTAATATACTGCCAGTCAATGTTTCTACATCTATGAATCAGTTCACTTACCAAATCATTGAACGATGCATCCTTCAAACCTTTGGTTGACTTTTCGCCTAATCCGAGGTGCTTTATGGCTTCACTAATGTTTTCCTGAAGAAATACTTCTTTAGCTTTAGGTGACGCAAGTATCGCTGGAATTTTTCTTACATTTTGGGCGGTATCAACATTACCTTTCACAACCCATTTTGCAAAATCATCTTTACTATACTTATGAACTATCAATGACTGAATAATTGAACCATTCTGAAGTTCTGCAAACTTTGAAAACTCTCTTGGATCTGCATCCATTCCTTCCTCTTCGGCTACAGGAAAATAGTAATTAACCATATCGGAATATGCATCCACTAACTTCCTTATCTCAGAACTCTTTCCGCCACAAAATGAAACGATCATAGACATCGGAAGTTTATCAATATTGCATAGCTGATTCAAATACTTTGCTTTAGAAAAAGCATCCCAATCTCTAGGGCCTACAAGGTGTGATTGCAGCCTGATAGCATGTATTTCAGTCTCCGGTAAATTATCATATACAATTGCTATGATCTTTCCCCAAGGGCCTTCAGGATCAACCTTTTTAAACTCCTTGTATATTTGTAATCTTGTATTACCTTCAATAACAACCAGTCTACCATCAGGGTATTTATTTACTATTATCGGACTGATAATTCCTTTGTTAACACGTATAGATTCCTTTAAAGCTGTATATGTAGAGGTATTTGAAGTTCCGCTTGACGCACTTAAAGCTAGCGCAATATGTTCACTTGTAATCTCTTGATCTTTATATATTTCAAGCCATTGTTTTATCCTGGGATTATTTAAATCCAGTTCAACATCATTTATATCTAATTCTTTATATTCCATACATCTGCTCCTTTGTTAGTCAGATAATGATCCTCAAACCTTAGATCAAAATATTTCTTTGCAATTTTGGGATACTTTCTCTCAAACTCTGTCATAGCCCGCATCGATGAACAAAGCGTCCCTTTGGTCTTATGAAGATGTTGATTTGCTAAGCAAAATTGTCTAAAGCTCATTTTTTTAAATATACTTGGTTGATTTCCCCACCTTGCTAGCGTTACGTACATAGCTCTAAACTCTGATTCTTTCCATGGCGTATAGTTTTTATTCTGATACCTCATCACATACGGAATACACTTAAATCTCATTAAAAGCTCTATTCTTTTAAATGCGTTTTCTATGTCTGTGGCATCGGTACTCTCAAATCCAACCAGGACATAAAACTTTATATTTATAGCTGATGTATACTTCCTTATTATCCTCAGCCTCTTATGAATAAGATCATAATCACTGATATTATCAAAGGCGAATGTATAATCTCCATCATATTTTGCTGAGAATAGACGTTTACATTTTTCGTCTGTCAGCAATCTTTCATCTATTCCTTGTTTAAATTTAAACGGACGATCTAAGCTTATAAGCTGATTTAATATGTTTTTCCAATTTGGGCATCCCAAAAAATTATCATCAAGTAAACATATTTTTTTTCGGCTTTTATCATAAAATTCTTCCAATGGACTATGCATAAAAACATGATCATATTTCTGATTAACACAAAAAGGACATTTTCTAAAACATCCTCTTGTCATAAACCCTATGCTATAATCCGTATATTCTTTAAACTGATCTCTAAATCTTTTTTCATTAAAATCTTCAGTATTTCTTGCCTTGGCTTTCTCTACTTCACTCTCTATCCATTCATTATAAAGATTGTAATCAGGCATATGATGCTCTATCGCATCTGGCAAATTAGGTGCCTTATCAAAGTAAAAGCCCGTTCCTCCGATATGAATATGTTCTGTCTCTTTCAACCATTCTGGAACTGGGGTATCTGTAAATACTTTCGCTATATATACTTCATCATATTCGTCAAAATGATCATAGTCCAAAAGCAGGTCAACTTCTGCGCCTTGCTGTTTCCAATATCCGGAAAGCTTTTCGCAAACCAGATTTGGGAACCTATGCTTATCTCTTCCGATCAAATCCGCGTCAACAATTCCAACTCTCATCAAAGCGTTCCTCAAATAATTATTTTCGTGATCGTCTCAAATCAGTTGGCTTCTCAGCATCTTCAGGAATAAGCCACGTATTACCTTTTTGCACAGCCCCTACTATCCTGCCATCAGCACATAATTTTGACACTCTTCTTCTCGACATATTCCACTTAATTGCCACTTCTGGTGTTGTCAAATACTCCATAGTAATCCTCCGAGAGAATAATCACACTTTAATTTTATTCCTCAAAGGGTACAATTACAATTAATTCCCAATAAAAATATTACTTATGAACAAGTCTCTATTTTCATATTTTTTTCATTTTCGCAAGCAGGGCCTCGCGATATCGCGGAGGCGGCTTGCTTGTTGGATGGCATTGCCCCCAATCCCCCAGAACCTCGTTTCACTCGGAGCGACGCATCACTAAAAGTGACGCTAATAGCATTTGCATATAACGCAAAAAAGCGGGAGACTCCACCAGCTGTTGCCGATGAGATCTCCCCAAAAACTAGCGTATCTGTTCAGTTTTCTTTTGCTTTTCGTCCTGCTGTTTCTGCTCCTCAAATTTGAGGAACAGATCTATGTTATACTTGGCAGTCTGATAATCTTTCATATCCTGCTTCGCCTGCCGATACTCGGCGTAGGTCTTTTTCTTTTCCTGAAGAACCTGATTGTATTCCAAATTCAGATCTTTTATCTTTGGTATCTTCCCTTCAATCTGTGAAAATGCATCCTTTGCAGCCTTGCAAAGTGTGACAGCCTCACGGTGCTCTTCAAAGAACTTTTTACTGTAGCCGCTCTTACGATAATCAGCATAAACATCCTTCGTCTTGGAATAGTTGATTATATGCTTTTTAAGAGCTGCTATTTCCACAAGCCGGGCTTCAAGTGCCTTCTGCTTCTCTGTGATTTCTCCGAATCTGTCAGAAGCTGTCTTGGCTTTCTGAGCCAACTCTTCATAATCCCTGAGGTCATGCTCTTCCAGAAATAGTAATGTCTGAGCCATCTGCTTTATGTTATGCACCTTAGCCCAGCGTTCATAGCCAGGACCTTTCCCTTTTGCTATCATGGCCTGGATATCAAGCAGCATATCCACTTTCTGCTCCGGCTTTTCATATACAGATTTCTTTTTATTATGTTGCTTCGGATCAGGTGTAAAAGTGCTCTCTCCTGTAAATACCTTTTCAAGATCAGACTCTCTATAGCCTGCCCCTAAAGACCTCATGCGCAGGAACTTTTCCTGACCTCTGCCCTTAAGAGAAATATATTTGCCGTGCTTACACTCATAGCCCATTTCTGAAAGAAGCTTTATAAGCTCATCCATATCTTTAGGTTTTTGCTCCATACAGATATCAATGGACTCGCGAATTTCCTCACGGAAGCTTTTTCGTTGAGGATACTCTGTTCGTTTACTGCGCTCTGAAGGTTTTCTTGGAGCTATGACAGATATGCCGTTTTCCAAACAGACTATCCTGCCCTAAAATAGGGTAATAAAAAAGCCTTCTTAATCAATTTCGATCAAGAAGACTTATATCTGCTAATAATTATTCTCTCTGAACCCCGAGTAAACGGGATAGGAAGTTACAATCAATTATAGAACTCAACACCAGTACCAAAAAAGATAAAAATGTTAAGATATTACTAATCATAGACATCCCTCCTCGTATACTTGCTAATGTTATATGTCCTCGTTTATACATGTTAGCATACACCATTTCTGGTTCCGGAGCAGGACATTTGTATTATATCATGTCTTCATTAGATTCTCAATTAATTGCATATAAGAATAAACGGTATACATGTTATTCCATTTTTCTTTTTTAGGAAGTATCTTACTCAAAAACGATATCGCTTTATCCCCATATTTTACATTTAACAAGCTAAGCGTCCAGTGATTAAGCTTGTTCTTATTAACATGTAATACTCTTGCATCAAATATAGATTCATTTTGAACCAATCCAAGTAATCGTGACTCAACATCGCTGTTCAAATCAATTCTATTATATGTCTTAATAATATTGATTTCAGGATTATCAAAATTGAGATTCTTTACTTCCTTGAAACTTGTGCAAATAAAAAAGACATTTTCAAAAATGGCATCCTTAAAATCCGCATCTCTAAGGTTACAGTTATAAAATACCACATTCTTAAAGTTAGTATTTTTAAATGATGTTCCTCGTAAGTTACAGTTATAAAAATCAATTCCAATAAGATTAGCATTCCGAAAATTGCAATTAGTCATTATTGAGGCTTGATATTTAACGTTATAGAAACGGGCTCCCACAAAACAAAGCTTATGCATGTTTGCCTTATAGTTATATTTGTTTGAGACTCCGCCCAGTTTTTTTGAGCAATGCGTCAAAGTGAAAAATATGGGTTTCCCCATTTTTACTCTTATTGCATTTCGATTAAACATTTTACTTCTTCTCTTAGCTACTCGCTTTTTCCTTCCACGTCCCAACTGTTTTCTCCAATTATTTTCACATATTATTTAATTTAATGTGTTCTATACTCATCCAGAATCACCGCTGCACTTTCATCATTGCATTTAATTAGCGCATTCAAGATTCTCTCATATGCATCATGATATTCCTGATCAGCTTTAACAACATCTGAAAACTTAAGCAGAACCTTAAGTACAATCGATTTCAAGATAAGAACACAGTTTTTGTCAGCTATTTCTCCAGTTTCAGACAGCGCTTCAACTACTTCAGCGAGAACCGGTAAAACTTCTGGTAATAATTCATCAACTTTCATTTGATACATAGACATTACTACATCTTTTTCATGTCCCTTATGATACTTTCCCCATAATCTGCACAAAAATGTTTTATCATTGTAAGAATAATGGGTTGTACACTTATTCCAGTTACTTCCAAACCGTTCATAATCAAAAATAAGTATTCTCTCCAATCCTTTTTTTACAAATGGAACTTGAATCCTATCGATAAAGATTTCTGCGTATTCGAGACATTTACGTAGTTGCATCCTTTTCCCATCATTTTCATATGAGTAAAAATATAAAGCCCCCACATACTCGAAAATTGATATATATGCCTTAATAGTATCGTTGCTAAACATCTGATAATCCACATTATCAAATAATAGATTTATCGCTTCCTGATAACTACCATTATCTTCACCCAATTCTCTTTCGAACAATTTCTTAAAATCAAGTCTCTGATAATACGTATTCATAATAGAATCCCTATTATCTCCACTTAGTTCTTTAATAAACATAGGCATCACTTTCTTAGCAAAATCCAAGAAATCTGAATCAGATAGTTTTAAACCTACATTCATTGCAACAAAAAGAAGTCCCGGATCTAATTCTTTTATCTTTATCGCTGAAAGATCCAAGCTTTTCTCTTTATACAAGTAATCTTCTATTATGCTATCTTTCTCAGAAACATATACTTTTTCCCCATAAGCCTTAACAATCTCATCTGGTTTCGGCAAACCATAAGCAGCAGGAATACTATATGTTTTGCGTCTGCATTTTTTCATGATTTTTTGGTTGTAAATTGTATGATTCCATTCATCATGTGCACAACCTATAATTGTGTTAAAAAAGATCCGCGCCTCCCCAGGATTGTTAAATAAGTAAGTTGTAATTAGATTACGCAAGAGACCAATCTGTCCATCTGTCCCACTATTCATAAGACACGCAACCATAAATCTCTTTAATCTGTTTCTACTCTCATCACCTATGTCTTTTGAATATTGCGCAATCAATGCTGCCGATAGTTTCAAATCAGCTACATAACTATTTCCTGAATGAAGATTTTCGATTCGATCAAGCCATTTATTGACATATTCCTTCCTCTTTTCTTTTGAAAGATTATCATCCCTAAATGCAACACATAAGGCCAATATGTAATAATCTTCATATCGAACTTCATCTTCTGGAGATTGCATCATTGACTCTAATTGTTCTATCAAATCATGTACTTCATGGATATCCGCTTTTTTATCTATAACATCCTTAAATTTAGTCAATACTTCATTTTGCGGTTCGTTATTTTTTTCGTTAGCATCAACTATTTCCTGCGTTTCCTTTGAAAGTTTCGGTTCGATTGAGATATATTTATCTTCTATAATTCTCACATTGGCATTACGCATATCCATTTTCTGAACCTGCAATAAAGCATGCGCATCTTTGGAATCTATCTTTTCATAAAGATAAGTCAATGTACTTATGCATTTCTCTCTAACGTCTTCCTTTTTCGCCGTCAACTGACACCAGGCCATATAGTCCTGTATTCCTCGAAACATCGTTTCTCGATGCGAATATCTACCATTAAAATCAGGAATTCCAACAGCCAACTTGATTTGATCTAATAACAGTTTCTTTTCTGGCGTCATTATCCTATGCACTTGCCACTGAATATCCCATGATATAACTTCCAGACTTGATGCTAATTCTATAGCATATGCAGGAAGCGTGCTCTTAAATTCAAATGCAATGTCTTCAATAACAGTCAAGAGGATTACATTTGTCGACTTTTCCATAATCTGCTCTTTAATATATGTCGCAAAGTGATTAAATAACTCACTATCTTCCTCACATACATGAAGTATTTGAATAGCAGACTCTCTCAGCCAATACACCATGTCCCCAATTAGAGTAGGAATCATATTCTCTTCTCTTCCAGAAAACCACATTTCGACTGAACCAAGATACTTTTTTTCAGACTTATGTGCGCTATCAAACAAAACAATTTCTTCTACTCTATTTGAGTCTTCAGCAGAATAAATGGAAACAAGTTTATTAATTAAGGTTATAGTCCATATCAAAGCATCTTTAAACTTTCTTTGATATATCAATCGCAAGAATATTTCATTATTAACATTCTGATGCTTATAATGGTAATCTTTTCCTTCACCTCGTAATCCCCACTGAAAATCACGACTAATCCCGTCACCATATAATTGATGGCTTATAATATCTCTTTTATTTTCTTCAAGCCAAATAGTTTCAGCTATCTTAAACAAATCATCAAATAATCCATCTACCAAAGGTTGAGTAGCATGCTCAAGCGTCCATGAGATTATTTCCGCAGCTATTCTAGTTTTTGATTCATCTTCCACATACAATCTTTGCAGCATTTTCCAGAAGTCAATTATCCATAAACGTGCAATTTTAGGAAGAGCATAGATTACTTCTAGTCTTGGAGTCAGATAGTCCAATGTTCTAGTAATATGTACTGATAATCCGTCCTTCAGAAATGAATCTACATAATACTTCACAATTTCAAAAGCGCATTTATCAACTTCATCATCACGAACTTTGGAACGCAATACATAATCTGAGCATAATTTAGTAACTTGGCTTTCTATCTGCCTATCTTCATATTTTTTGTACCTATTAATAAGACTAATCAACGCAAGACGACCATACCCACAAGCATTAAGCCTAAGAATAGAAATAGAGTCATATTCAATAGAATGTACATCTCCCATCTCAAAAGCGAAACAATTTGTAATCTTTATAAACTCTTCTAATCTTGCCTGTTCAAGGATATTGATTCCCTGTTCATCAAAAAAGCTTTTACAATAAGGACTTTTTATCAAGCCTATGATGGTATTTCTACTCCATTCAGTTGATATGTCATTATCAAACACAAGTGATTTTAGAAACTTATCTCTATTTGTTCTTGCAAGAAGTTTATTAGATACCCATATCTGATATCTACGGTAGGCTCCTTGCCCCATACCTTCAATACATGCAAAAAAAGCAGCGTAATTTCCTCTGCTCAGATCAAATTCCCTGTCAAAAAGTCTCTCAAAACAAATGTCTTCATAAATATCATATTTTAGTCTAGCTAGATTTTCATTCACTGATATTACGTTATTTGACTTTAAGAAATCCAAGATTTCATAATCTAGCTCATCACAACTGATTCCTAGCGAAAAACGTTTAGAACGCTCTACCACCATTTTTTCTATAATAGAAGCAACATCATTTGTACGAAAACCTTTTCTTCTTGACTTTTCACTTAAACAAATACAGTTATTCCAAATGTAATCTCTAAATTCGTTAACATCTCCAGCTTTATCAATATCTATTCCCTGTGAAATAATTACATCGATATAAAAAGGCGACCGCAGTAAGTCTGCATACTTTTCAGATGATGACATAGCTCTTATAACCGGATATTTATCTGAAATCTGCTTCAACTCCGTGTTAGATATGTCCTCAACAATATATTTTTTAATATCAAATAATCCAACTAATTTTATGAAGGCACCAACATCACTAGTTCTACATGATGTAACAAAAGATACTGTAGGATGCTTTTTTATTTCATATAACAATGATTGCAGAAGATCCTTTGTGGATTCACTTGCACTAGAAATATATTCTAAGGCATCTAAATAAATAACAGCCTTTCTCTTCCCCAGGTATCTCAATGCTTCTACCACATCAAGATCCCAAATATTATTTATACTGTCACATGATGCAAGCTTATCAGCACGGGCGAAAATCACCCTTTCCTCTTCCATGAGAATTTTTTTACAAATCGCAGATTTACCACTACCAGCATCTCCACATACAATTTTGAATTGAGCATCATCATCTTGAATACTCTTTATTAGCGAGCTTCTATCAATTTCATATTCACCATTTATCATGGTATTTATATTACTTAATCCTACATTTTTACTGATATCAAATATGTTTAATAGTTTCGTTGATGTACTTGAGATACCCTCAATTTCATATTTCAAGAAACCATATAATGATTTCTGAAATTCAATATCATTGCATGCTCGCTGAATTATCATTGATGTAGAAATAAAGTTATCTTTAACAGAAAAAGTGAACCTTCCAATCTGGTTCTTGCCTACCAAGTCTTTAACTTTTTGTTCTGTATCATTGCTTAGTACAAAGAAAACAGGCGCACTGATATTTGACAGTTCTGGATATTTTTCTTCTTCTAATGCTAGTAAAGTCTTTTTTATTTTGCCAGGTATGTCTTCCTGTGTACTTACTTGAACATATATCTCGCCATCTTCAGACAACAAATCCACACAAGGATAATTCTTCTTAATTGTATTTAGATTTATAAACTTTTTCCCATACCAAAGATTGCATATCTCTTGAGCAAATAGTTCAAATAACTGAGCTTCGTCGAATAGACTATTCTTATTTGCAATCTTTATTTTTTGTTCATACGCAGATATATATTCAGTAATAAAATCAATGCGTTCCTTGCTTCCTTCCAACACTAACCTCTCCTATCATCTTATGTATAGAAGTCTTACAACTCCTATCGCTTTTGCATTATCTCTGGCACATCTGATCATATATGCATTATCAAGTCCCGCCTGCGCTTCTTCTATATGGAATTCACACCAACCAACATTCCTGCGCAAAGCCATATACTCTTAAGCTGTTAAGTCTTCTACATACTGGATCCTGTACTACCTCCCACACAAAAACATATTTCTACTATAACAAAAAAAGCCATTTAACAGTTAATTGTACTGTTAAACGGCAATTTTCCTGACATATCGTACTCGATTTCATAGATCGATTATCATCTCGGTAAGCGTATCACAAATTCCTTCAACAACTGTTACCGCAAACATACCAGCCATCATTATCATTCCTACAACAAGAAAAATTATAATTTCCTGGTACCTATGGCTGTATATGCAATACACGATTCCAAATCCGATTAGAAATACCATGGCCCCTATTACTATAGAAGTCAGGTTTTCAAAAGCCACAATCATGGCTTTCAGAAGCAACAGCAAGAAGAATACCGGTAACAAAAGAACTTTTAATAACTTTCTCAATACAAACATATTCTACCCCTCTTTGTCCGCATTCTCTTTTTTCCAATTTTCAAGTAGCTTAAACAGCACATTTTCAATCTGAGACCTGGTATAGAATGTCGGAAAATACTCTTTTAACTTTGCTTTTGGTATCGTAATTTTTTGGAACTTGTTTGCTTCATTCTTTGGAGCATTCTCATTAAGGATCCTAATCAGCTCCATCTTGGTAATAGATTCATGCTCTTTGAGATAGTCTCTCAGAGCATAAAGCTGAAATGCCTTGCAGATTCCGTTCTCTAGCATATAATCGTAAAGCATTTTCTGGACTTGCGGACTAAGATATGAAACCTCAACCGCAGTTACAATGGCTAAGGCTTTTTTGTCCACTAGGTCTAGTATAGCAGGAATCACCTCTGTAAGTCTCAAAAATCTGTGAACCTGATTTCTGCTTTCACCTACTTCTGCAGCAAGTGCTTCATCTGTTTGAGAAATACTCCCTAATTGGGAGTATCTTTTAGGTCGACCAACACTGCGTTTCATGGCATCATAACGCATTTTATAAGCAAACGCCTTCTCACTTGGCAAGATTTCTTCTCTCTGAAGATTAGAATCAACCATAGCCAAGACAGCTTCATCATCGGAGTATTCCTTTACAATAGCCGGGATCTTTTCTAATCCAATCTGGTTCACTGCAAACAATCTTCTATGTCCGGAGATCATCTGATAATTTCCATCTTCCAGCTGTCTCACAATTACCGGAGTCAGAACTCCATTCATCATGATGCTTTCGACAAGCTCATGCATTTTATCATCATCAAGGACCTTAAGGATGATATAAGTATCCGATACTCTACCCTTTCTATGTCTTTGCACATAGTTTGCCTCCTATCCTCGGAATCCTCCTCTGGGCTCTTAAATATGCATCAAAGATATTTCTGTTGATACGTGCCATTTTTCCGATTTTATAAAAGGCTCCTGCTTCCTTAGCCATTCTCGTCAGAGGTCTTTCGCTAAATCCGTAATACTCAATTCCCATAGGAACGGTAATATATTCATGTTGTAGGAAAGCCAGATCTCTTTCGTCCAGTTCTCCTGAATACTTCCATGCTTGTCCGGACATCATGTCACCTCCCATCAGAATTCACGAAAGGTCTCAAGATATTTATCCAGTATCTCAGTATTGACCAGAACAACCTTGTCAACCTTATATGTAGCCTTTGCTTTCCTTGCCAATTGCGTGAACTTTGAAAGTCCCATGCTGTACAATTCAGCACCTTCTCTGTATCTGACAAACTTAAGGCTTCTTTTCTTTGTTTCCTCAATCTGCGCTCTTGCATATGCCATTTTTTTACCGCCTTTCCTATATTTTCACATCTGTTCGTGCCGGTTGTCTGAACCGCTCCATATACTCATCCAATATGGTTTTATTTATAAGTACATGTACGTCGTTAATCCTGTAAATTGCTCCTGCCGCTTCAGCAAGATCCTTCATCTTCCGATGGGAAATACTATAGATGACTTCTGCCTGCTCATAGGTGATAAATTTTCTGCGGAACATTCTTGCCTCTTCTTTAATCGCCGTTCTTCTTTCAATGTCATAGTACTGGACTTCCATGAGATTTCCTCCGATTCTGATAATATGGTTTCTTACTGTGCAAATTTAGCTTACTTGTTATGCCATTCATGATTTTCGTCTCAGCTTTTCCTGATACGAAAAAAAGGACCACTCTCCTGAAATATTTTTCAAGAAAGTAGTCCTTTTAGGGTCCTGATTGACCGATTTTGTTTTATAGCAACAAACTTATAATCCTTTGTCATTCTTCGTGATTATCGAAAGAATTGTTGTCAATTTGATGTCATTTCGCCTCGACCAAGCCTGGAAACCGCATAAATACGTGCTTTAATCACTTCAAACTTTTCAAAGTAGGGATTATTGATAAATAAGCTGTATCTCTCTTTATCTATGCTTATCCTGCCCTATCTTTCGATATCATCATGTATTAAATAGAATTTATCAAGAAGCCTTCTGTATTTATAAATCCTGATTGATATTTTGCAACTCTGTTACAATTCAAGATATTTGTTACAATGAAAACATTATTGTTTCTTAGAACTATTCTTCAATTTTAAATTGTTTAATTTTACTTGAAGTCTCTTTTTGAAACCTCGATTATAGTCTATTCAATGTTAATAGCTTATGTCAAGCTTTATCATCAATCCGGTATAAAAATCATCGGTACCTCCTAGAACAGATTATCTAATTTAGATGCAAGGTGTTCAAAAGCTTCTGTTTTCTTTCTATCTGTAGCCTCTGCATAAATGTCCATTGTTGTTTCAATGTTCTTATGCCCCATGATTGCCTGTATTACCTTAAGGTTTGTCTCTGCTTCACAAAGTCTTGTGGCAAAGGTATGTCTTAAGTGATGGCACGAAAAATCCGGAAGAAGTAACGGCTCTCTGCCTTCTTTCTTGGCAGTTATTATTTCTCCATCATTGTAACTCGAAATGATACGCTTTATTGCACCGTTAACAGTCTGAGGATTAGGAATCTTTCCATAACGATTTTGAAAAATGAACCCCGAATGACCATCTATGACCTGCTCATTCGGTCCATTATCAATTTCGTCCTCTTTTAGAATATCAAAGGCATCGTTCACGACATCCAGAATCGGTATAGTTCTGATACCTGACTCTGTCTTTGGTTCATGATACTTATAAACACATTCTCTATCCTTAGATGTAGGATAATAGGTAATTGTGTGGTTGATGCTGATTGTCTTATTTTTAAAGTTAATGTCTTTCCAGCGAAGACCTATGGCTTCTCCAATGCGACATCCAGTACCTAAAAGTACAGTGAACAAAGGCCACCAATGAACATATACCGGACTATTTGAGATGTATTCCATGAATACTCTCTGCTCATCAACTGTCAGTGCATGTCTTACACCTCTGTGCATTCCGGTTCTCTTTGTGAGTTCCTTCATAACACCTTCAGTAGGATTCTTTCTTAAAATATCATCTCTTACTGCCAGCTGAAATGCTGGATGCAAAAGGCAATGTATAGAATCCAGTGTTGAAATTTTAAGTTCCTTATCATTAAGCAAGTAAAGGTAAAACTGCAGTACATCGGAATACTTGATTCCCAAAAGCTTCTTTTGTCCGAAAGTATCTCGAACGAAGTGGTCGTACATATATACATAAGTACTTTTCGTTGTATCCCGGAGATTTCTCTTTGTAGCCATATATCTGTCAAAGAGATCATTTACGCTTGATTTGCCGGCGGCGTAACGATCGAGACCATCAAGCTGGTCTCTCATCAGTTCCTTCTCCTTTTCACGAAGAGTCATAAGATCAGTGGCATAAACAAATTTACGCTTTCCCAGTGGATTGACATAAGTGTAAATATATCTATTGTCCTGCTTTCTCTGTACCTCTCCTTTACGAAGAACTCTGCCGCGTGCATCTTTTCTTGATTGCGCCATGAATCCATATCCTCCTTTTTCAAAGTAATATTGAATCCATGACCTTTTAGATATCACTCCTTCATTATAATTTGTCATGGATTCAAATAACACTGCTAACGTATTGAATTTATTTGATCTTAATATTTTTGAGTTATCATGGGTTGTCATCAGTTAGAACTCAGAAAATGTCTGAAAGTATTTCTCAAATAAATCAAGATTTACCCATACTGATCTTCCAACTCTCACAGTCGCCTGAGCTTCATGTGCCAGCCTCTGAAAAGTATTCATTCCCATACTGTACATAGCTGCACCTTCATCGTATTTTACATATTTCTTTCCCTGTTCCCTTGTTAAATCCACTCTCTTACGTGCTCTCATTATGATTTCCTCCCATACTTTCTTTCAAATTTACCTATAGCGCCTTTTTTACTTTGCACTTGACTCTCCAATATTTCTGATACACTGAACCTACAGGCATATCTTTTTTATCAGCGACATCGACAAAAGATATATTCTGTCTTTGATAAGCAAAATAATCATTAAGTGAATTTGAATCTTTACTAGACAATGTCGAAATCACGATCTGAATGATGTGATAGTCATCCCTCATTGAATCCAGCATCATTAGTTGATTTCTGTAGACTTCCGGTGTACCGGTCCTTTCCAGTTCCATTTCTAAATCATTTTCTTCAAAAGCTCTGTCAAGTTCTATATTTCTTATTGCTTCTTTTGCAGTAGGATCCGAAACACATGATGTCTGAACTCTTAATCCAAGATTACCTCTTTCATTCCTTGCTTTAATGTCCTGATCGTACTTTATATCCATCTTGATTCCATTTTCGATACCAGAGAGCTGATGCTGAAAAGTGATATAATTTTCAAGTATCATCTCGATCTTTCCCTTTGAATCCGACCTGAAATACTTCTCTTGAAATCCGTTTTGAAAAATCACTTCAGTAGTCATATCTTCTTTTCCTTTTTTTAATAGTCCTTATTGAAGCAGCGC
>ALYD01000037.1 GCA_000513555.1 Lachnospiraceae bacterium JC7 | reverse complement strand
ACCTCTGACATCTGCACTTATTTTTTTATGCTAATGTCTTCATACAGGCATCGTGCGGGTAATGTAAATTGAATTATAACATGTTATAAAGTTTATAATATAAATGTCGATATAAGAGATGTAGGTATCAGGTATGGAAACTTGAAATATTCTATACGGGACAGGATGAAAAAGCACAGGATATGGATGGCAACGGGGGCATGGGATAAAAGGATATGAATGTATATGATTTTGACGGTACAATTTTTTATTCGGATTGTTCGATAGGTTTTGCATTCTGGTGCATGAAACGCCATCCGAAGTTGTGGGTCACTTTTTTTCCGGGCATAATCTGGAGTTTCATAAAGTATAAAACAGGGGTGATCCCGAATTACCGGCTGCAGCGTGATTTGTTCAGTTATCTGACGATGATAGATGATTATGATATACAGATCGAGCGATACTGGGATAAATATGAGAAAAGGATCTCAGCATGGTATCTGGCACAGAAACGATCTGATGATCTTATAATCAGTGCGTCCCCGGACTGTATTATCGGACCTATCGCAAAAAGACTCGGTGTAAACTATATAGCAACGAAATATGACCGCGAATTTGGTGTTTTCCTTAATAATCTGATGTATGCAAAGGAAAAGGCGAAATACATCTTTGATCACGGATTTCCTGTGATAGATAATTTCTACTCCGATTCGCTTTCTGATACGCCCCTTGCCCTGTGTGCAGAAAAAGCCTATTTCGTAAAAAACAAGGCAACTACCGTGGTGGACTGGCCCGATCTGGATGGTGAGACTATGGGGATAGTAAAAGAAAAAATCGATACAGGCTGGAACATACATCTGAAAGAGGACTGATCAATGTATATCATTATTTATGATTTTGGAACAAGCAGTGTAAAGACATGCCTGTTTGATGTTGATTCCGAGATCCGAATTGTTGCGAGCTCTGCAGCATCCTATGGCTTGTACATCTCCGGGGATGGAGGCGCAGAGCAGGATACGGAAGAATGGTGGGCGGCGCTTTGTCGTACCACAAAGGAGTTGTTTGAA
Source organism: Lachnospiraceae bacterium JC7 (assembly GCA_000513555.1). Classification (GTDB taxonomy): domain Bacteria; phylum Bacillota; class Clostridia; order Lachnospirales; family Lachnospiraceae; genus Oribacterium. The sequence continues at coordinate 23,091 of ALYD01000037.1, read as the reverse complement.
CTATCAGATGTCAAAGCCACGGAGATAGGAGGAATTGCATTTTGCACTCAGATGCAGGGGACGGTTTTAGTTGATGAGAATGGGAAGGCTGTCAGACCTCCGATGAACTATCTGGATCAAAGGGGTATAAAAGAGTATAAAGAGTCCATGGGAAGCGGGATCATCAAGGTATCCGGCTGCAGTCTGTATAAGCTTGTGAGAAACCTGATTGTTAATTATGCCGGGGCAACAAGTGTGAAGGATCCGGTCTGGAAATATAAATGGGTCGAGAACAACGAACCGGAAGTCTACAGGAAGATATATAAATGGCTGGATATAAGCGACTACCTTGTGGCACGATGCACGGGAAGAATAGTGAGAACCGCCGATACTGCATTTGCGACTTTTCTTTATGATACACGAAAGGGAAAGGAGGGATGGAACAGGGGGCTTCTTAAGATGTACAGGGTAAATCCCGAACATATGCCGGAGATCGTCGAGTGTACGGATCGGGTCGGAGGACTGACCAAAATGGCAGCGGAAGATCTGGGGCTTGTGGAGGGAACTCCTGTTTTCGGCGGAGGCGGAGACACTACTTTTGTCAATATCGGTGCCGGATGTACGAGGCCAGGAGATACACACATATATGTCGGTACCTCGGGTTGGGTATCAACATTTCTTGATCATCAGACCGTGGATATCAACGCCATGATAACAGGTGTTCTTTCTGCCAGACACGGATATTTCAACTATTATGCGGAACTGGAAACCGCGGGCAAGTGTTTTGAATGGGTAATGAAGCATCTTGCGCTGGATGAAGTTGGCGTGTATTTGAATCAGACCAAGGTTACAGATGATGTGGAGAGCCGGTTCACAAGCCTTTATGATTATCTGTCCGAAGAGATAAGCAAGGTTCCGCCGGGATCAAACGGCGTGATCTTTACTCCATGGCTTCACGGTAACAGGTGCCCCTTTGAGGATTCCGATGCTGCCGGGATATTTTTCAATATAAGGATCGGAACCGGAAAGCGAGATATGATCCGTGCTGTTCTTGAGGGAATCTGTTATCACCTGCGCTGGCTTCTGGAATGTGAGGCGAGAAAGGTGAAAACCTCCGATACCATAAGATTTGTGGGTGGTGGAGCCCTGTCGCCTGTTACCTGCCAGATGCTCGCCGATATTACCGGAAGAGGAGTCGAGACTGTCGGTCATGCACAGGAGGTCGGAGCTGTCGGAACGGCGCTGGTTGTAGCTGCCGGAATCAAAGGAGAAGATGTGCTTGAGCTTTCTCGAAAGCTGGTAAAGCCCGAGCGGTTTTATGCACCAACCCCCGAAACCAAAGAGGTTTATGAAAGAAACTACAGGGTATTTAAGAGGCTGTACAGTTCCAATGCAAAGAACTTTAAAATGATAAATACATGATCACATAGAAGTCTGAATCACACAGGGTTTTCTTCTTACGAAGTGGACCAGGATCATGATACAGATCATATCGATGAAAAGTGCTATGGCGATACTTCCGATTCCGGTGGCGATTCCGAAGTTCTCTGCGATCAGGCCTACTATGGTGGGCATGATGATGGAACCGAGGCTTGCTGTGGTTAGGATGAAGCTCCAGGCCAGGCTGTATTTCTTTATGAGCTCACCTGCAAAGGAAACTGTGGTGGCATATATACCCGCCATGGAGAAGCCAAAGCCCATTATACCGATTATGATAGGAAGAGTGGTCTTTGACAGAATAAGCACTATAAAGAAGAGGACAATGCCTACACCCATGGCCGGCAGCAGGTCCTCTTTTTTTACCTTTGTTGAAAGAAAAGCTGTGGTCAGTCTTCCTAGGAGGATCATTATCCAGAGGATGCTGGCGGTTACCTGAGCGAGATTTGGCTGGAGGAGACCGGTGTCCTTGAAATAGGTGATCATCCATCCTATGACGCCCTGCTCGGCGCAGAGGTAGAAGAACAGTGTGGCTATGCAGATATAAAAGAGAGGTTCTCTGAAAAAATCGAAGGATGCAGCGGATCTGTCTGTATTTTTACTACCCGGCTGTTTTACTGACTCTGACGGCGTAATATCATCAGTTTGTTTAACTGACGCTTCAGGTTCGGAAGTTTTTTTCAGTGGCTCCGGATCCTCCGGAATCAGATAGTAAAAAAGGCATGTCAAAAGACCAAGCGCAGAAAGAAATACGCAGGCATATACCCAGTTGGAGCTCTCGGTTCTCGTCATGAACATTAAAATAAGCGGGAACACGAAGGCGCCTACAGCAAATGAGGCGTGCAGGCAATTCAGCGCCCAGGCCATACCTGTTGCGATGGAGTTGATCTTTGCATTGCAGTAATTACTTGCGGCGCCTCTTGCGATACCGGTTGCAAAAAAGGCAAAAACGAGAATCAATCGGTAGTTTCCGAGAAGCATCAAAAGGAAAGAGACCGGAAAGAAGCTTTGAAAGAAAAGGATGCTTCTTTTCTTTCCTATAAGGAGGGGAAGAGCTCCCGAAAAAAAGCTGGAGCAAAGGTTTCCAATGGAATGGAGACTTACCAGAAGACCGCAGAATGCATAGTCAAGACCAAAGGCATCTCTGATGAAAGGGAGAAGGGAGCCGATGGAAAGAGCCAGCATTCCGTTGGTCACAAAGGCTGAGTAGCAAAGTGCAAATTGTTTTCTTTTTAATCTGTCAGTCATAGAATTCACCTTTTTTATAGTTCTTTATATGAGATATGCAGGTTGATCTCAGTGAGATTACGCTTTTGATGTTTTGCTTTTTGAGCCCGGCGCCGGAAGCTGTGCAAGGACTACAGCCAGGAACACGATGATGCAGCCAAGCATCTCTTTCAGACTCAGGTTTTCATTCAGAATCAGCCATCCGAATACAACTGCAAATACAGATTCCATGCTCATGATGAGAGGCGCTATAGTAGGGCTTGTCCGGCTTTGGGCCAGAATCTGCAGGGTGTAGGCAACACCGCTTGACAGGATACCGGCATACAGGATGGTGACTCTGGCATCCCATATGGCAGAATAGGAAGGTGTCTCAAAAAGCAGTGTAGGGACGAGAGACAGTATGCCTACTGTCAGAAACTGGACACAGGATATCAGTACCCCGTCTGTGAACTGAGAGGTAAAGTGGTCTATGACCATGATGTGAAAGGAATAGGCAACTGCGCAGAGAAGACAGTAGAAATCACCTCTACCTATGGAAAAGTCGTCTTTGATGCACAGAAGATAAAATCCGAATATGGCCATCATGACATATAGCCATATGATCTTAGCGATCTTCTTCCCCATGAGGATCCCCAGTATGGGGACTATAACTATGTAAAGGGCGGTGATGAATCCGGCTTTTCCGGCTGTTGTAGAACTGATGCCTACCTGCTGTAGACTGCTGGCTATGAACAGTACGGCTCCACAGCAGATACCGCCTATAAGTGAGCTATGGTCAAGCTTTTGCTGCTGTCGTTCTGAAAGCGGATGAAGTCTCAGGAATCTTTTTCTGAACAGGATGACCATGGGTAAGAGGACCAGAAACCCTATAAAGCTTCGTGACATGTTGTAGGTAAAAGGCCCTACAAATTCCATTCCTGCACTTTGTGCCACGAAAGTGGATCCCCAGATAAGTGAAGCTATCAAAAGCATAATGTTGCCCTGTAATTGTCTCGTCATATTAAACCTCACAGTATTTTTGAGTACATAGATAAAGCGCCCCCAAAGGCGCTGAAAAACTTGTATCATTATAGCGCTTACATTGCATACAAGCCAATAGTAAATATCTGTCAACTTTTGAATTTCTTTCTATATGCACTATAGGTCATCTCATATGCCTTCTTTCAGCATTAGTGAGTCTATAGCAGCACATGAAAGCATAGACGGCAGCAGTTGTTAATGATGCAGATTGACATCTGATGCTTTCATGACATAACATTTCTTTAATGGAGGAATGTAATGGATCTTAGGAAAACCAGCAGAAATAGAATAATCAGTGCAGGCATAGTATTACTTTGTATACTGTTGACAGGGAGTGTTTTAACGGCCTGCGGAGGTTCCGGCGGCAGCCAAAAAGCTGATGAGTCAGGAAAAAACGGAAAGGATAGTGGGCTGGAGCAGACAGCTGCTGTGAGACCTGCTCTTAGGGAGGACCCTATATGGAGAGATGATGAAAGCGTCAAAGCGTTCATCACATCTGATCTTCATTATACCGGCTACAGAGAAGTGGATCATATGAGTGTTCCGGGTATGGCGGTTGCGGAGGAGATAACGGATACGATAGTAAATGAAGTGATCGCAAAGCATCCGGATGTTTTCATCATGACGGGTGATAATACAAACAGCGGTTATACAGGGGATGTGTCTGAACTGGTATCGAAGCTTCAAAAGATAAAAGACAGTGGTATTCCCATCATATTGACTACGGGCAATCATGATTTTGATCTCATGGATGAAGCTGAATATGAGAAATTATATTTCGGACTTCTTGAACCGGTAGACAGAGATAAAGCGTCCCTCAGCTATACAGCCATAGTCCGGGATGTGGTATTTCTCGCGATGGATGACAAAGCACTTCACCTTGGGGCACAGGGAGAATTTTCACAGGAGACCATGAAGTGGCTCGGAGAAATGCTTGAAAAATATAAAGGCTACAGGATCATTTTCCTGTCTCATCATAATGTTCTCTACGGGGCCAATGATAAGGGCGCAGCATCCCATGTGATCCATAACACGGAACTGCCGGATATCCTTCGTTCGGGCGGTGTGAAGCTTGCCATTACAGGGCATATGCATTCGCAGTACATAACAGAAAGCGAGGGGCTTTGGGAGGTACTGAGCGGTATGCCATTCTCCGGGAGACATCTGATCGGGGAACTTGCCATAGGGAAGGACCGGATGGTTTACTGTGCTGAGCCCATAGATTTTTCAAATTACGGTTCTGATGTAAAGCCCAGGCTCGAAGAGCTTGAGCGGGAGAGCGCGGAATTCATGCATAAGACATTGGTAGAGCTTCTGGAAAGTGAGGGGCTCAGCGGTCAGAAGAAGGATAATGTTCTTAAGCTTATCGACAGGTTTCTTAGGTACTACGAGGAAGGTTCTCTTGCGGAGCATAAGCAGGAGCTGAAGGCTGATCCTGTATATAAGGATATGATAGAATCACTTTGGAACCATAATTATGGACCATGGATGCAGAGTATGGTGGAAACCACCAGGTACAGCGGAAGAGAGCTGGAGTTGAGATCGTAAAATGAAAGTTAAACCGTGAAACAGGCTGAACAGAAAAAACCGTGAGACCTGGTTCAGGCGGCATGAGAACAGATATAAAAGGAGAAGAAATATCATGGATAAGATCGTAATGTCTGCTGATAAAGCATTGGAACGCCTCATCGAGGGTAACCGCAAATACCTGGAGACTGACAAAAGTAACGGAGATGTGTCTTATTCTGTACGGTTGAAGACCTCAGGAAAGGGACAGGAACCCTTTGCGGTGGTGGTGACCTGCTCTGATGCCAGAGTTATTCCCGAGACCATATTCTCCACAGGAATAGGTGAGCTTTTTGTTATCCGTGTAGCGGGTAATGTTATCGACGATCATCAGCTGGGCAGCATAGAGTATGCGGCGAGCCATCTGGGTACGAGACTAATCGTTGTCATGGGACATACGAACTGCGGAGCCATAGGAGCCGCTTTCCATCCTGATGATGACAATAAATACATCAGATTTATACTTCATGAGATCAGGGAAGCCATAAGGGATGAAACAGATCCTGAAAAGGCCTGTGTCCTCAATGTTAAGCATAGTGTTGCTGCGGTGGAGGAGAGTCTGGAGATACAGAAGGAAGAGCATGAGCACAGCCTGAAAGTCGTTGGAGCCCTGTATCATATAGATACCGGAAAGGTGGACTTTCTGTAAAGTAATATGTGTCATGGCACGTAAGGACGATTTTTATGGACTGGAGTGCGGAACGATTCGATATCGGCATATGACATTTACATAGTAAAAAAACAGGAACCGGTCTTCATCAAGCCGATTCCTGTTTTTTGGTTTCATCATTCTGACTGAGATATTCGAAAAAGCTTGGGAATTTCTCGCCGTTGTTTATACGTTCAATGAGTTCGTTAATGTCTGTGCCATGTAACTTCAGGCTTTCCATCAGCTGTTTTGCTGCAAGGAAATCATTTCTGTGATATTCGAATTCATGAAACTGTTTTGCTCTCTGCCGGTTGAACTGTTTAAGCTCCGTTGCATAAACAATTTCGTGTAAAGATATGGCATCGTCCAAAGCATTGTGCCGGTCTCTCTTTGAGCAGTTGCAGATAAATGAAGCATTCTCCACAGAAGTGACGGATTTGGTACCCAGCTTGCTGCAGATGTCCGGGGCAATGTCTACGAAGCGGTCAAGTATATCCCGCTCTTCCTGGGGAATATTATAAAATTCACAGTTCCAGTTCATCATAGGCAGATCACTTCCGCCCCATGTGAAGATCTTAGTTATGTTGTTTTTAAGTATATATTCTCTGAATGCTCTGTAAACTACATTGAAACCTTCAGCCTTATCTATAACAGACTGTGGGATGTTCGTGAGCTCACGTATAGCCCGGTAAACCTTTCCGTCATTCTTTTCCGGTCGGCAAAAGGACTGAAAAGGTTTTTTAACAGGCACTTGTTTTTTGCTTTTACATGGTATAACTGCGATATCAATCAGACTGTAATCAAAGTTTCCGTCAGACTGTCTCAGTGAATTGAACTCAGCATCAAAAAAACCAATCATCGCTAACCTCCTGAAAAAAATTACGACTTATGATATCATTTACCATATTAAATGAACAAGTGCTTATTTATTAAATTTCTGAAACTTCCGGAGAGATACGTCTTTTCCTGTGGAAATATGAAAAGGAGAAAAATTATGACAGGCAACGATATCATCGATTATTACAATCGCAGCCGCTTTGTGGAGATGTGCGGTATAGAATTTGAAGAAAGCAGCAGGGACGGCTCCATCACATCGAAGGTGGAGGTCTTGCCTAAGCATATGAACGGAAGCGGACATATACATGGAGGCATGCTTTTCACTATAGCTGATTCCACCGGTGGTGCAAATGCCCGCAGATATGCGGACCATGTAACCACGCTGGACAGTGATTTTCACTTCCTCACCAGCAAGACCACAAGATATCTTTATGGTTCCGCCGAGCTCATCAGAAACGGCGGCGCGGTGGTAGTACTCAGAGTCAGCGTAAAGGATGACAATGGGGAGACCTTTGCGGAAGGAACCTTCACCTACTATAAGCTTTGATTTTATATGGCAGAATCACTGCCTGAACAAAAAAAGCCGGCCAGATATAAATATCTGACCGGAGTTTTTGTTTATGGAGGCGGCATCTCGATTCTGCCGGTAGAAGCTGATCACTGAAGAGCTTCCGGCGTCTCAGTACCAGAAATCGAGATCTGATTCAGGTATGCCGACTTTTCGGGCTTCAAATACAGGGTTCTTTCCTGCAGCCCTCTGCTCCTCATAATCCTTGAGCGTTCTGATGGCTACCTTGCCGAGTATCATACAGGAAGGGAGATTGATGAGAGTCATTCCGCCCATCGTAATGTCGGCAAGTGCCCATGCGGTATTCATAGGGATAATGGCACCGAAGAGAATTACGGCTGCGCAGAATATATGAAAGGCATGCAGGAACCTTTGGGACGGTATCCTCTTTTTATTGAGATAAATTACTGCATTATCAACATAAAACAGATTTCCCAGAATGGTGGTAAAGGCGAAGAGGCTCATGGCTATGGTGATGAAAACAGGACCAAAACCTCCGAAAACCGTTGAGATGGCATTCTGTACATAGAGAGCACCGGACACGGCTTCACTTCTTTCGACACCGCTGGAGAGACACATAAGTGCTGTTGCCGTACATAAAAGCAGAGTATCTATATAGACTGATAAGGTCTGTACCAGCCCCTGCTTTACCGGATGGGATACAGAAGCTGAGGCGGAAGCATTGGGCGCGGATCCCACGCCGGCTTCGTTACTGTAGAGACCGCGCTTGATTCCGTAAATCATGCAGGAACCCGAAACGGCACCAAAGATGGCCTTGAAATCAAAGGCATCCCTAAAGATCATGGCGAACATGGCAGGTATGTGTACCCAGTTTACGATTATGACCACCAGTGAAACAGCAACATATGAAATTCCCATGAGGGGAACGATCAGGCCTGTGAAGGCGATGATCCTTCGTCCGCCTCCGAACAGGCAGTATGCAGTCAGAAGGGAAAGTACGATCCCCACCATAAGAGGCGTGATCCCGGCGTCATAAAACTCATAAGCCGCAAAGGTCGACTGAAGATTGTAGGAACATAAAAGGTTGAATCCGACTGCGTAGGTGGCTATGAGAAATACGCAGAAGACCTTCGCAACAGTAGGAGCCTTTAATGCTCTTTCAATGTAATAGGCAGGACCTCCGTAGGAACTTCCGCCCTTCATTTTCTGCTTGTAGATCTGAGCCAGGGTGCTCTCGATAAAAGCTGATGAAGCACCGATGATGCACATGAGCCACATCCAGAAACACGCTCCCGGACCACCGAGACAAATGGCAGTGGATACGCCTACGATGTTTCCGGTGCCCACTCTTGATGCGGTAGAGACCAGCATGGCCTGAAGAGAGGAAATACCGTCTTTTTTACCTGAAGGCTCCTTTAAGAGTCTTATGGATTCCGGGAAAAGCCGTATCTGAACTCCTCTGGTAAGCAGTGTGAAGTATAATCCTGCGAGTGCCATGACTATCATGAGCACCGGATAATACATATAGCTGTCGATCTGATCCAATAATTCTAATATCATACTTTCTTTAATAATATCTCCTGATCTCGATTTGCCTCATTATATCAATTCGCCCTCTGGTTGTACAGGAACATGATGATGGCGGCGCCCACTATAAGTCCGTAGCCCGCAACGCTCCAGATATCCGGGATATCACCGAAAAGGAAAAATCCGAGAAGTGCCGCCCAGAGGACCTGGGTGTAGTCATATACAGATATCTGCTTCGAAGGAGCATTGCTGTAGGCTGCCGTCACAGAGAACTGTCCGCCCGTTGCAGCAGCTCCCGCAAAAAGAAGCATGCAGAGCTGATGAAGGCTCATTGGGTGGTAGTTCATGATGATATACGGAAGAACCGACAGGCAGGAGAAAAGTGAGAAGAAAAGAACTATGGTAGCTCCTTTTTCTCCGTTAAGACTTGCTTTTCTTACGAAGGTATAGGCAAGTCCCGCAGTAACGCCTCCCATCAGTCCTGCAATAGAGCCGGTTATGTCGAGATTCTCCGGTGATGGTTTCACTACGAAGAAGCATCCCGCAAATGCTATAAGGATGATGAGAAGGTGCATGGGCTTCAGTTTCTCTTTCAATATGAAGAAGGAGAAAATAAGGACCATGAAGGGGGCCATCTTGTTCAGGATAGAAGCATTGGCAAGAGTCAGATGGTCAACCGCGTAAAAGTTACAGAGTATGCCCACAGTGCCGAAAAAGGATCTGGCAATGAGGACAGGAAGATTTTCTTTTTTGGGATGGAAGCCCTCGCCGCTTTTAACGATCATCATGACAGCAACAAATACTGCCACGAGATTTCTGAAGAAGCTTTTCTGTATGCTGGGAACGTCGCCGGCCAGGCGAACGAAAATATTCATCAGATTGAAGAAAAATGCAGATAAACAAATGAAAAGGATAGCTTTGCTTTTTTTGCTCATGATACCTCCGGTTTTAAAAATTCTGAAGGTATTATGAGAGAAAAAGCGTGTAATGTAAAGCCCATGTGGAGTCTGCAGCCTGTGATGGAATAAGAGGTTTGACTAGTTCAGGCAATAAGCTTAATATAATTTCCATGAAAAACTATTACATGGATAATGCGGCTACGACGCCGCTTTCAAAAGAGGCCCTCGAGGCCATGATGCCTTACCTTACTGATGAATTCGGTAATGCGTCCACCATTTACATGCCCGGGCAGAGAGCCAAAAGTGCAGTGGAAAACAGCAGACGTACCATAGCCGCCACCATAGGGGCGAAGCCTTCGGAGATCTATTTCACCAGCGGAGGATCGGAATCCGACAACTGGGCGCTTATAGGCGCTTTTGATAAGGCCCGTTCCGCCCTTCGTGAAAGGGGGCTTCCGGGACATATCATCACTGACAAAATAGAACATCATGCCGTTCTAAACACCTGCGAGTATCTGGAATCCCAGGGGGTGGAGGTGACCTATCTCGATGTGGATCCTTATGGCAATGTAGATCCCGCGGATGTCATGGCTGCCATCAGGGAGGACACCATCCTCGTCAGCATCATGGCTGCGAACAACGAGGTCGGTACCATCGAACCGATAAAAGAGATCGGTGAAGCACTGAGTCACCATCAGGAAGAGACCGGGCAGAAGATACTTTTCCATACTGATGCGGTTCAGGCTTACGGTCATATTCCGTTGGATGTTTCCGAGCTCAATGTTGATCTCATGTCTTCAAGTGCACATAAACTCAACGGCCCTAAGGGCGTGGGATTTCTTTATATGCGTCGTGACATAACTCTTCCGGGATTTATTCATGGAGGCGCTCAGGAACGGGGCCGGAGAGCAGGTACTGAAAATGTTCCGGCCATAGCAGGCTTTGCAAGGGCGGCGGAGATCGCATGCGGAAACATCGGAATAAGGGTGTCCCGGGAGACAGAAGTGCGATACCATCTTATAGGTCGCCTTCTTAATGAGATCCCCGGAGCAAAACTTAATGGAGGGAAGGACTCTAGACTTCCTAATAATGTCAATGTCTGCTTTCCGGGGACAGATGGCGAGACTCTGCTCCTGCTTCTCAATGAACAGCATATCTATGCAAGTGCGGGTTCTGCCTGTGCCAGTGGTTCTCTGGAGCCAAGCCACGTGCTTATGGCCATGGGACTGAGTAAGGATGAGGCCGGATCCAGTCTCAGACTTACTATCAGTCACGACACTTCTATGGAGGATGTGGACTATGTGGCAGATGTTCTGAAACAACTGGTGCCCCGGGTCAGGAAGATATGATCTGAGTAAGTGCGGGTGTGAAGCCCGAAAAGAACTCATATAAAATTTTGACACTCAGATCATAATTTAATAACAAAAAATGACGATATGTACATTGGAAATGTTGCATTAAATCAGGAAGGTGAAAGTCTGCTTTCGCCTCAGGTGTGGTTTTATGGCAGCATGATGAACAAGTATATATCGTCATTTTTTTACCCCTTCTCCCGAAGGTCGAGACCCAGGAGGATCTCAGTTATGTTTCTTGCAGAGACCGGAATAGAAAAAGATCTTGATGCATTATTAAAAGAATGTGCTGAAAAAGAGCAGGACACCCGGATGATCCTGTTTGTTACGGCTGATGATATCGGGAAAGTTTCTCAGAAGCTAAGTGATGCTTTTCCTGCGGTTCAGGTAATGGGAATACAGTCCTATTTTTTTCGTCATGGACTTATGAACAGAAACGGAACAGTGCTTGTTTTTATCGAGAAAGACCCTTCGGAGTTCGAGTATTCTTACGGTATCATAGAAGATGTAAGTACAGATCCCGCCAAGGATATACTGGAGATCCAGAAGAAGGTGGCGAACATTCATCCCGGTCATGAAGATACTATATGTCTTGAATTCTGTACGGGTGGTGAAGATCGTCTGATGACGACATTGAACTCCGTCATGAAAGAGCACGGCATCATGATATTCGGTGCCACCACACATCTTATGGGATCCGGTGATTCCAGCCGTATATTCTATGGCAGACAGCTTTACGATGATGCCTGTATCTATATTCTCATCAGAAATCTGTACGGCAGGATCATAACCTATTCTCAGAATATATATAAGCATCACAGCAACGGGCAGCTTTACATCGCAACAAAGGTAGATAAAGAGGCCAGGATCCTCATGGAGCTGGACGGAAGACCGGCTGCGGAGGTCTACTGTGAGGAGCTCGGGATCTCCCCTGACGCTATAAGTGATGCCTATCCTTATCATCCTCTCAGCAAGTGTATAGGAGAGGATAATTATCTTGTGTCCATAAAGGAATGTAACCCTGACGGAAGTCTCACTCTCTGTAAACAGATAAATCAGAATGATCTTCTGTATATCAACGATCTTGATGATTACAGGAATATCATTTCCGAAAAGTTCAGTCGTCTGAGTGATGATCTGCCTGAGGCCGCCACCATTCTGACCATAGACTGCCTGTACAGATATCTCCTTTTTGAAAAAGAGGGAAGTCTTGACTGGTATGCGGGTATGCTGAACGATTCAGGACTTAACTCTCTGGGCATCGTTGGAATGAGTGAACAGTATGATATCCAGAATTCGAATCAGACTATGATAAGCGCCATATTTGAAAGAAAAGCATGCCCTACAGATCCGTTGGATATCAAAGAAGTCATAAATGAAGGGGAGGCATGCGATATTGAAGCTGTTCAGAATCTGACGACTGAGATCTGCCACGAGGAGAACAAGCAGAAAAAAGAGACATTGAATGCGAGGATCTATCCACTGGATTTTATGCTTCATTATGTCATGAAGACAAAGGACAGCATAGTTCAAAGAGAGACCTTCGTGCTGAAAAATCTTCTAATGATCCAGCGGAGACTACGCCAGATATTGAAGAACAACGATCCTGAGGAGATACATGATTATGCTGAGCGTATACTCACAGGAAGTCATGTTATGGCAGACAGACTTGCGGCCATAAACCTTCAGATCGAAGACATGGGCAACATGCTGGATCAGACTGAATATCTCATCAATGATGTGGTTTATATAGATGGTCTCACAGGACTCCTGAACCGTGCATTTTTCAATATCATGGGGGACGATCTTTTCGATGAAGCACAGGAAAAGGACGGCATGTCCATTGCCTTCTTTGATATAGATGACTTCAAGCATTTCAATACGGATTTCGGACATGATTTCGGTGATCAGGTGCTGAAGGAGCTGGCCATGGTGCTGAAGGGCTGTTTCAGAAGCGGGCATGACATTCACCTCATCCGGATGGGAGGGGATGAATTTATGATATTGAATCCGTCCGTACTGAGCTATGAGCAGTTTGTCGAGAGGATGAATCTCGCAAGGGAACGGGTCGCAAAGCACAGGGTCTATCACGACAACATGGAAGCGGGGCTCACCATAAGCATAGGAATGGCAGATTCAAAGAGTGAAAACATAACCAGTATGTGGAATCTGTACAGAAGTGCAGACTCCCGTCTCTATGAGGCAAAGGACGCAGGAAAGAATCAGATAAAAGCGTACAGTAAGTAAAGAGTGATCATGGGGTTGATGATATGGCAAGGTGCAGCGTTTGTTATCGCCGGTGCGATATAAAAGAGGGCGGATATGGGTTCTGCGGAGTGAGGACCTGCAGGGATGGGAAAGTCATTCCCGGGAATTACGGGAGAATCACATCCATAGCTCTGGATCCTATAGAGAAGAAGCCCTTCAGCCGGTTCATGCCGGGAAGCAGGATAGTTTCTGTGGGGAGTTACGGCTGCAATCTGAGATGTCCTTTCTGTCAGAATTATCGTATCTCGTGGTCTCAGGAAGCTGAGGCATGCAAAACGGATTCTGTGTATGTTTCACCGGAAAAACTGGCGGAGATCGCGGAAGAGCAGAAGGAAAACGGAAACATAGGTGTTGCATTTACCTACAATGAGCCTCTTATTTCCTATGAGTACGTTCTGGATACGGCGAAGCTTCTGAAACCAAAGGGCCTTAAGACGGTGCTGGTCACAAACGGTATGGCAGATCCCTCTTCCGTAGAAGAGCTGTTTTCCTGTGTTGATGCCATGAATATAGATCTGAAGGGATTCACTGACAGCTACTATGAGGAGCTTTTGAAGGGCGATCGCAGGATGGTGATGGATTTTATCGGAGAAGCGGTGAAGCATTGTTATGTGGAGCTGACTACCCTCATCATTCCCGGAGAAAATGATTCCGAAGAGGAGATGGCTGAGCTAAGTGCATGGGTCGGGGATCTGGGTCCGGATATACCGCTTCACATATCGAGATTTTTCCCGAGATTTCATATGACGGACAGGGATGCGACTCCTGTGGAGAAGGTCCTCCGTTTAAAGGAAGTGGCCGAGAAGAATTTGAGATATGTTTATACGGGAAACATTTAAAGGGGTTAAATGAAAGGAAGGGAGATCAATGTCTGTTTTAGCTGCATTTATGGTGCCACATCCGCCGCTTATCATTCCGGAGATAGGACGTGGCAGTGAGAAGAGTGTTCAGGAAACGATAGATGCGTATGAGAAGGTGGCGAAGGAGATCTCTGAGCTTGAACCTGAGACTGTAATCATCACAAGTCCCCACAGCATCATGTACTCGGATTATTTCCATATCTCTCCGGGACATGAAGCCGTGGGCTCCTTTACGCGCTTCAGAGCATCGGAAGTTAGCTTCGAAGAGAGATATGACGAGGAGCTTCGGGACAGAATATGTGAGATAGCGGAGCATGAGGACTTTCCGGCAGGTACATTGGGAGAAAAGGATCCGGAACTGGATCACGGAACCATGGTGCCGCTCTGGTTCATCCGAAGAAAGTACAGCGGGGGAAAGATAATCAGGATAGGACTTTCGGGGCTGGGACTTACTGAGCATTACCGCCTGGGAGAAATAATACGTAAAGCTGTGGACGATTGCGGGCGCAGGGTGGTTTTTGTGGCGAGCGGTGACCTGTCCCATAAGCTGCAGGCTCACGGTCCCTACGGCTATGCTTCCGAGGGCCCTGTTTATGATGAAAGGATCATGGATGTGGCGAAAAGGGCTTCATTCGGGGAGTTGTTCGATTTTGAAGAGGATTTCTGCAGGCGGGCAGCGGAATGCGGGCATCGGTCCTTCGTGATCATGGCGGGAGCTCTGGATGGCATGAGGGTGGATGCTAATGTTTATTCCCATCAGGATGTGACCGGGGTGGGATACGGAATTGCATCCTTCTACCCGCTGGAGCGCGATGAATCCAGACATTTCCGGGAAAGATACATGGAAAAGCTGAAAGCAGAACTGGAGGCGAAGACATTGGCATCAGATGAATATGTAAGACTCGCAAGAGCTTCACTGGAAAGCTTCATAATGAATCGAAAGGTACTGGAGATGCCGGAGGGACTGCCTTCCGAAATGCTAAGTAAGCGTGCGGGTGCCTTTGTGTCCATACATAAGGAAGGGCGTCTCAGAGGCTGCATAGGAACCATACTGCCCACAACAGAGTGTGTGGCCAGAGAGATCATTAACAATGCCATCAGCGCATCGACACGAGACCCCAGATTCGATGCCATACGGCCGGAGGAACTCCCTTTCCTTGAGATCAATGTAGATGTGCTGGGGGAGCCTGAGGACATCTCGGGACCTGAGGAGCTGGATGTTAAGAGATACGGAGTCATAGTCAGCTCGGGAAACCGCAGGGGACTTCTGCTTCCTGACCTTAGCGGGGTAGATACTGTAGAACAGCAGATCGCCATCGCGAGACAAAAGGGCGGGATAGATCCGGATGAAGAAGTGAAGCTCCAGAGGTTTGAGGTGGTGAGACATATCTGATGTGACAGAGGTGTCATGACTTAAGCAGGCCTCGTTTTTACCCGGGCCATTCGAAGTCGTAAAGGATATATAATTCCTGATTTGATATACGCGTTCGGTGTGCTAAAATATAAAGATATTAAGAATGGTCGGGAAAATGAAATATAAGTCAGAATTCTGTGATATGGCGTTCTTCGCCATATCATGGTTTTTTAATTACTTTTTTTACGGAAAAAGGCTGTTTCCTGACCGCTTGCAGAATAGCGCAGGAGGTGATGCGAATGGCAGCAGTATGGTATGAGAAAATGGGAATAGAGCCGGTGGCAGTGGTGATCATCGCTCTTTCTCTGATGCTGGCAACGGGTTTTCTCATGACGCGTATCACGAAAAGACTCCATCTTCCCAATGTTACGGCATACATTGTGGGAGGTATCCTGATAGGACCCTATGTACTCAATCTGGTTCCCGACAGGATACTTAAGGGGACAGGATTTCTGCCGGACATAGCTCTGGCCTTTATAGCCTTCAGTACCGGAGAGTTTTTTGAAATTGAAAAGCTCAGGAAGAACGGCAACAAGGTCGTGACCATCACTGTTATGGAATCGATGCTGGCGGCCGTGTTCATATTTATCCTTACATTTTTTATTCTGAAGCTCGATCTTGCATTTTCTGTAGTTCTTGCGGCGCTCGCTACTGCGACTGCTCCGGCGTCTACCATCATGACCATACGTCAGACCGGCGCAAAGGGTGATTTCGTTGAGACCCTTTTGCAGGTCGTGGCACTTGATGATGTAGTGGGGCTGGTGCTCTACAGTGTTGCGATTTCGGTGGCCGATGCGTCACTTTCGGGAGACGGATTCCACATGAGTAACGTCATGGTCCCCATATTGCAGAATCTGGCGATGCTGTTTCTGGGAGCGGTCTTCGGACTTTTGATGAAGCTGAACATCGCAAATCGTCAGAAGTCTGATAACCGGCTTATCATATCCATAGCCTTTCTTTTCGGCTTTTGCGGTATCTGCGCAGCTGCTGGTATATCACCGCTGCTCGGTTGTATGATGATGGGAACGGTATATATCAATACTTCCGGTGACAGTCTTCTGTTTAAGCAGCTCAACTATTTCACTCCCCCCATACTTCTTCTGTTCTTCGTCCGATCCGGTGTTTCGTTTGATCTTGGAGCGCTTGTGGGTTCTTCGGGAAGCATCGGAAGTGCCCCCCTTATCGTCATCGGTGTGTTTTATTTCCTTATCAGGATCGCGGGAAAATACGTGGGAGCCTTTTTGGGCTGTCAGATGGTTGGAAAGGATAGGAAGGTCAGAGACTATCTTGGTCTGGCACTGATCCCTCAGGCTGGTGTTGCCATCGGACTGGCGGCATTGGGCGCCCGTACCCTCGGAGGAGAGATGGGAAGAGGCCTGGAGACCATCATTCTGTCATCCAGTGTACTGTATGAGCTTATAGGTCCGGGATGCGCGAAGCTGTCACTGTATCTGTCAGGCTCCTACTCAAATGAACTTGAGAAGATGGTGGAGGTAACTGAAACAACTGAGGATGGAGCTCAGAAAACAGAGGTGGAGCTTCTTATCGAACGTATTCAGAAGATACAGAAGGAGCTGCCGGATCATGATGACAGTGAAAATGAAAAGGCATTTAACGATGCGGCAGAGGAACAGTTTGAGAGTTTATACAGAAGTGTACATGGTAATCAAAGAGCAAGGAGGAAACTGCTATGAATGCTAATGAAATCATGAATACCTGGAGAACGGTGAGGGATCCCATAGCACAGCTTCTGGGGCCATGGTCTGAGGGACTCACCACAGGTTCCATTCTCCTTCGTATCGCTCTTTCCATGATGTTTTCATCGGTCATCGGATGGGAGAGATCCAGCAAGCGTCACTCTGCGGGTCTCAGAACGTTTATTCTGGTATCACTGGCATCTACACTGGTCATCATAGTGGATCAGTATGTGGCCTATTTTGTGGAGAAGGGAAGCTTCGTGCTTTCCGCTGCAGCCATCATCGGTGTGGCCATCATAAGCATCAACTCCATGTTCTACAGCTCCAGAAACCAGATAAAGGGTCTTACCACATCTGTAGGGCTCTGGACCTCATGTATAGTCGGACTGTCTTTGGGAATGGGATTTTATACCGCTACCTTCATAAGTTTTCTGGCACTGCTTGGTACACTTTCATGGTTCCCTGTTCTGGAAAGTTATTTAAAGGACAGATCCAACCATTTCGAAGTCCATCTTGAGCTTAAGAGCAGTGTGTATCTTCAGGATTTTGTTTCAACCATCAGAAGACTGGGACTCAGTATCGATGAGATAGAGCTGAATCCGGCCTATGCAGGCTCTGGTCTCAGCGTGTATTCCATCGCCATATCCATATCCAGTGAGGAGCTGAAAAAGTACAAGACTCACGAGGAGATCATAGAGGCGCTTCGTTCTCTGGACTATATCTACTATATCGAAGAGATGCAGAGATGATGCCGGCCTCACGCATCACATGAATTTCGCCCCCATAGATGCATGGGGACACCGGTTCGATACCATAAAAAAGGTTCCAAATCTACGATCATTCGCAGATTTGGAACCTTTTAAAATTAATATCCGTATGCCAGTGCTCCACCGTCCATAGCGTAGTCCTGACCGTTTATGTATGAACCGTTGGGGCCTATGAGGAATGCGGCCAATGCACCGAGATCCTTCGTATCACCGAAATCATGTACAGGGATACGGTTCAGTATCTGTTCGCGCCTTTTATCATCCATTACTTCATCAAGCATCTTGCTGTGGAACCAGCCGGGAGCTATGGAGTTTACGGTGATGTTGTCGTTGGCCCATTCGATGGCCAGTCCTCTGGTGAGACCGAGGACTGCGGATTTGCTCACACAGTAGGGAACCACCAGTGAGAATCCGAGGTGTGCGCTCATGCTGGAGATATTGACTATCCTGCCCTTGTGAGGGCTTTTCTTAAGATACGGATAGAGCATCTGAGCCATAAGGAAGGAACACTTGACGTTGGTGTTCAGAACCCTGTCGAACTCATCCTCGGGAATATCCTGAGCCACGCACTTATAAGTAGCGCCGGCGTTGTTCACAAGGAAATCAAGATGACCGTCATGCTTTTCTGCCAGTTCTCTGATGATACCACGCATTTCTTCGATATCGGTAATGTCTCCCTTTATGTGAACAGTTCCCGGGAGGCTTTCGGGACAGTCCGGCTTTACGTGTCCGGTCCTTGAAATGATATATACAGTTGCTCCGCGTGCGGCCAGCTGATTGGCTACTTCCAGGCCTATTCCGCTGGAGCCGCCGGTCACTATTCCTGCATATCCTTCTAATTCTGACATAATATTCTCCGTTCTGCCGCTTTTTCTACGGCTTTGAAAGTTCGATGTATCAGCCTCTGTATTCCTGACAGATGTAATTGTGGCAGGCTTTCTTTATGAGATCCCAGTCAAGTTCAACTCCGACTCCCGGTTTGTCCTCGGGAACATGGATGATTCCGTTTTCGTCGATAGGAAGATCCCCCTTCATGGGAAGTCTGTAATTATCCTCCGGAACGAAATACTCGAAGTACTTACAGTTCTTGATGGCACAGCTTACATGAAGATTGGCCATATCCATATAGTTCATGGTGGTTGTATGGATCTCGACATTGAGACCGAAGGCTTCAGCAAGGTGGGCTATCTTCAGTGTTCCTGTGATACCGTCTTTCCATGAAACATCGGCTCTGACGATATCGGCAGCGTGCTGATTGATGACCTGAGCCACGCCCCAGTGGCATCCTCTTGTAGTCTCTGTGGCTGCTATAGGTATGTCCAGAGTTCTGCAAAGTTCTGTGTGCTTGTAAAGTTCAAAATCTCTGAAGGGTTCCTCGAACCATTCGAAATTCAGTCTTTCCAGCTGACGGCCTACACGGACAGCTTCGTCCAGAGTGTAGTCTCCTACAGGATCTGTCATGAGGGCGTAATCAGGACCGACGGCATCACGGACTGCCTGATGAACCTGCATGTCAAACTCGACAGGTCCGGCCGGGTGCATCTTATATCCCCTGAGCCCCTTTTCTTTGTAGTAGAGTGCTTCTTCAACATAATCCTGAACGGATGGGAGGAAGTTGGAACTTGCATAGGCAGGAAGACTGGTCCTGTAGGCTCCGATGTACTTGAAGAGCGGAAGACCTGCTTCCTTGGCGCATATATCCCACAGTGCGACATCCACGGGTCCCGGAAGGAAGACAGGGAAAAATGCTTCGTGCCTGTCGATGATCCATAACTCCTGAAAAATAGCTTCTCTGTCGTGAGGGTCCTTGCCCAGGACTACAGGCGCCACGGTTTCGTTAAGATATGACTCGGAAACAGCACCGGATCTTGCTGCCATACATGTGGCGATACCCTCGATACCTGTATCGGTGGTCAGTTTGATGACCAGGACATCCCAGCCCATCTTGGCTCCGCCCTGCCTTTTTTCGTCGAAGAGGCAGCGTCCTCTCTCGACCCACCAGGATTCAAACTTTTGAATTATCATGATAGATAGTCTCCTTGAATTTATATTTAGATAAATTTGGTTTTCATTTTTTCTGAGAGCAGTGTTCTGAATGAAGCGATGTCCGAAAAAGTTATGGTGTTGTCCGGAAGGATCAGAGCTCTGTTCTTCATATAGTAAAGATAGGTGGCCTCTTTTGATGAAACCGCACTGTCGAGACGCTCCCAGTCAAGAGTGACATTCTCATCGCCCCTGTGGATCCATACACCTCTTTCGGTAAACCCGACAGTATAGGCATCCTTAGGCTCTTTGGAGAGACCCAATGTCTCGATCTGCCTGCCAACGCTCTTCATATATCTGAAAATATATACAAAGGGAAGAAGCAGTCCCGGAATCACGAAGGAGAGACTGAGCAACGGCATGCCCGCGTGGTAGTTACACCATCCGAAGAGGCAGAGAAGCACAGCGAATACAGCTATCTTGATCAAGCTGTGATTTCTTATGAGACCGTTGTAAATAGAAAATCTCCTGAAATCGGAGTCGGTGATCTTTGAATGAAAAACCGCAAGGTTCTGTTCTGTGTAAGCCATAAAAACCTCCAAATCAAAATGAACTTATGATGTTCGGCATGCTCCGGAGTCCGTTGGGACAAGGCGGTGAATACTGTAGCAGGCCATACTGAAACGTTTTAGATAAAACATCATAATTTGTGCTTTTCATACTATCATTTAATCATTTAAAAGTAAATACTGCAATGTTTTTTAGACAGTGATGCACAAACGGGAAATCCACGCTATTAATATTGCATAATTCAAAGCTATATATCATGCGTATGATATACATAATTAATAAATGGATGTTGACAATTGTATTACAAAGGATTAATCTTGAGCTAATGAGTGAAACGTTTCAGAACGAAGGGTTTAGAGTGAAACGTTCCTTTACATCCAAATTGTGGCAGTCAGATGTGACTGTTCACATGACATCGGTCCTTTGCACAAAAACAAAATCTAAATGGACTGACGCATCTACTAAAGGAGGAAAATATGAAAAAAAGATTAGTAGCACTTGCTATGGTTTCAGCAATGCTCACAGGACTGGCAGCCTGCGGTTCATCAACACCGGCAACCACCACTACAGCAGCCGCAACAGAGAAGGCAGCGGAGAAAACTGCCGAGACAACAGCGGCAGCTACAGAGGCAGCGAAAGAAGAGAAGAAGGAAGCTGCAGCATCTGATGATACCATGCCGGATCTTCAGACTATCCTTGACTGGGAAAAGGATGCCGAGATGGTATTCAAGTATGGTGAGCTGAATCCTGATGACAACATTAACACCAGAGCAGGCTACATGTTCTCCAAGTATGTTCACGACATGTCTGACGGACGTATCGTTATCGAAGTAAACTCCTCATCAACACTCGGTGATGAGAAGACCTGTCTCAATGCTCTTCAGATGGGCGGCGGAACTGTTGATTTCTATCGTGGAAACACAAACTCACTTTCAGATTACGGTTTCAGAAAGCTCAACATGTTCGGTCTTCCATTCATTTTCAAGAGCCGTGAGAGCATGTGGAAGGTACTTGAGAATGCTGACCTCGGACAGGCATTCTTCTCAGAGGGTGCTGACGTAGGTGCCGGTATGGTAGGAATCACATACACAGATGAAGGCGCAAGAAACATTTTTACAAGAAATGAGATCAAGGGCTTCTCAGACATCAAGGGTCTGAAGATCAGAGTTCCTGAGACACAGCTCATGATGGATACCATGAAGGCACTTGGCTGTGAGCCTACACCTATTTCCTACAGCGAGCTCTATACATCACTTCAGTCAGGCGTTGTTGACGGTGCAGAGAACGGATATCCGGGATACTACTCAAACAAGTTCTATGAAGTAGCTCCTTACTATCTCCTTTCAAGACACACCTTCTCACCCGGAATCATCCTTATGGCACAGGCTAAGTGGGATGCACTTTCACCTGAAGATCAGCAGCTTCTTCGTGACGCAGGCAAGAAGGCTTCAGAGTGGAACAAGGCTCAGATCGAGAGCGAAGAGGTTGAGCTCAAGAAGAAGCTTGAGGATCTCGGCGTTACTATCCTTGAAATGAGTGATGCTGATGTTGCAGCAGCTCAGGAAGCTTGTAAGTCTGTTTGGGCAGGCTACACAGAGGGAATCGAGGATCTTCTTCAGAAGGTTGTAGAGGTTCAGGGTTAATATTTACGGCTGCAGGAGGATGACTGATGAAAAAGTTCTATGACACTGTGTATTGGCTGTTTATGTCATTCTGTAAAATAGTGTTCATCATATCTATTTGTATTACGAGTTACGTAGTATTCTGCCGATACATATTACACAAAACACCTAGGTGGGGCGAGCAGTCCATATTGCTCTGCATGGTCTATATGGCTTTGGTCAGTGCTTCTCTTGCAGTCAGAACTGATACACACCTCAGGGTTATGATCCTTGACTTCATACTTCCGAAAAAGGTCATTGATCTTCTCAAGGTCCTTAGTCAGGTGATGATCTTCGCATTTTCACTGTTTATGATCATTTACGGAGTACAGTTCTGTGCACTGATGACGAAGAGCACCATGTCAGGTATTCCGGTACCTCAGGCAGTGCTCTACGGAGCGGTTCCCCTTGCGGGATTATGTATGCTTCTCATGCAGAGCGAGAGATTTTTCCTTGCACTGTTCAAAAAGATCGATAAGGTTCCTCAGGAGTATATAGATTTCTGGGCGGCTGAAAAGGCAAAGAAAGAGGCCGAGCAGGCAGAACACGAGGCGAGACTTGCGGAGGCAAGAAAGTGCAGAGAGGAGGAAAGGAACTATGCCTAGTACAACAGTGGCTACGATCATGCTCATAGGCATGTTCTTCGGCTTCATCATTTTGCGAATGCCTATCGCCTACGCAATCGGCATGGCTTCGGTTATTACATTCATTTATCTGCAGCTGCCACTTATGCAGGTGGTACAGCTCATGGTTAAGGGAGTGTTCTCGTTTTCACTTATGGCGGTGCCCTTCTTTATTATCTCGGGTGAGATAATGGGCAAGGGAGGCATCAGCGACAAGCTTATCGAG
>ALYD01000036.1 GCA_000513555.1 Lachnospiraceae bacterium JC7 | reverse complement strand
AATTACCTCTGACATCTGCACTTATTTTTTTATGGCTAGAGAAAATGAATGCAAGATATGTGTAAATCCTTTTGTCGAGAACATATACCACATACCACATTATAATTATGCGATATTGATTTATACCTAATGGAAAATATGTCGATTTAATTCAATATAACTGTTTTGGGGTAAACTGTGAAACTTACAAAAACTCACGCATTAATGAACTTTATTTTGTAATGATGGTTTAAGGAAAGGAAGGAAAACACTATGAAAATCACAACATTTAACCCTATTATCATCTCTTCAAAATCAGAAGATGTCGTTAAGATTTTTGAAGAACTCGGCTTTGAAAAGCATCATCACAATGTTGAAGTGGAAGACAGGGAAAGTTTTAGATTAAAGCATCCTGACGGATTCTACGTTGATTGTGTGCAAATGGACGAGGCAGAAAAAGATAAGATGGTTATACGCATGAACGTTGACAACTTCGATGAAGCCCATGAAATATTACTTGCACATGGTTTCAAGGATGGTCCAAGAGTTCTTGATAAAAAATCTGCAAAATCAATGGGAATGATTTCACCATCAGGTTTTATCATCGGATTAGTTGAACATAAAAAGAATCACGATTAATTATATAAATGAATTATATGTAAGCGTCTCATCTGAATTCAGGGTGAGACGCTTATTATTTTATATTTTTGGAATTCACAATTAAAAACTACACCGTAATTATTTTTAAAAAATTTGTGACCTTCTTTGATTGAAATCTGTTTGTATAGATAGAGACGATTAAATTACAACATTCTGAACGGGAACGGCTTCATGGAAATGGGTATGGCTTCATGAACAGATTATGAAGGTGGAGACAATATAAGAAACCTGATATATATCAAACCTTATTCAGGTGTCATCTAAAGGAAAACGGTCAGACTTACAGTTTTATTTTTTGATGACATCTGAATTAAATAAATTAATTCAATTTTAAAAAGTTAGGAGGAAGTAATGAAGAAACATTTTAAAACAAGTCTAATTGGCACACTTTCAATGATGGCAGCTTTGAGTATAGCTGCCTGCGGTGTGAATGATGTTCCCGTAGCAGGAGCAACTGAAGGAAAGGTCATTGAGGCTGAGACAAAGGAAGAGGCCGAACCCGCAAAAGAGATTGAGTCCGAAACAGAAAAGGTTGAGGATTCAAAAGATGAGAAGGACGAAAAGAATACTTCAAATAAGGATGCCGAAGAATATGCCGAAGACATTAAGAACGATCTCAACTCAATAAATGAAAGTAAATCCGGAGAAAAACTTGATGAAAACTCTGACAATCCTATAGTTCGTGCTGTACTGGATGGCGAAAAGAAGACATATGCAGTTAAGGATGTTGCCGGTAACTGGAAGTACGATAAATATGACAATATGTATCTGGCTTTGTATGATACGGGAAAATATGAAATCTATGATATAAAGAGCGGTGATGTGACTACTGATGGTTCATATAAGGTAGACGGAAATGAACTTGAGATAACAGAAAACGGCAAGGATCCACAGAAGATGACTATCGTAAGCTCCGTACGTATACTTGATGATGAAGGTGATCTTCTTACCCCATATATCCCTGAAATTGAACTAAATCAGGATGCAGCAGGAGATAATACCACAAGAGCCTATGGAAGAGCACGTAATGATCTTGAATACGTATATAAAGATGAGGAGGGAAAGTGGCAGATGAAATCTGCTTCAAGACGATGCTACATAAAATATCCCGCAGAGTATTATGCTGACGCCACAGATGATTTTCTGTATATATACGATGGAGATCAAGGTTATGTTACTGTAAGAAATATAACCGATGAATTTGAGGATTATTATGGGGATAATGAAGATTTTGTTAATGATTATTCATACAATAGTCTCCTGGATGATTTCGAATATTTCTTCGGAGAAATTAACAATGTTGATAACATAACCACAAAAATGTATCCCACAGAAAAACATTTTTCCGAAACATACGCAAATCTGATGAATTATGACTATGACATACAGTGCGCATCTACCATCTTTTACTCACCATTCAAAGATGGCACTGAAGAATTGGTCATGATAAATACGTTCTATAGATTCGCGGACAAGGAAGAAAAGGAAGCACTTAGGTCTGTATCTGGAGGAGCCTACAGGAAGAATTGAAAATGCACGATGATATAGTCTCTGCTTATGGTTTTATCTGATATATGGGTTCTGGACAGCAGACAGAAAATGGAAACAGAATAAACTTCATGATTTCGCGAAGAA
The DNA here is from genome assembly GCA_000513555.1 of Lachnospiraceae bacterium JC7. Taxonomy (GTDB): domain Bacteria; phylum Bacillota; class Clostridia; order Lachnospirales; family Lachnospiraceae; genus Oribacterium. The sequence continues at coordinate 26,517 of ALYD01000036.1, read as the reverse complement.
AGCTTGAAACTCCGTGGGTTTTGAGGCTATAAAATGAGATAAAAGTACTTCAAAGGTATCTGTCAGGTACCGGAGAAGTACTTTTATTTTGGCCGGATTCAGGCAAAAAAATTGCCGGTATTCAGAAGAGAGGAAAGGCCGGTAAGGGCTCTTATTTAATTGTGTAAATTTTTCATCATTTATGATAAAATTAATACATCTTTGCGAAAATATGTACATTTTGCACAAAGGATGGATAAGGTCTTGGGTAATTTGTCACTGCGTAAGAGGCTGGCCCTTTTAGGTGCTGTCTCCATGATTCCGTTGATACTTGTAGCTGCATATCTGATATGTGCGCTTCAGAACTACAGCTATGCCTATGATGCCATAGTCAGCAACATGGCTGTGGCCAATCAGTACAATTTGAAATTTAAAGAGGCCGTGGATGAGAACCTGTATAAGATAGTAGTCAGCGGAGTTTCCTTTGAAGAGACCTCTTCAGATCCTGAACTTGCGGATCCTTATGATGCTCTTCATGATATCCGGAAAAGCTTTTCGGAACTGGAAGAAAAGACACAGGACATCGAAAGCCGTAACTGGCTTAACAATCTACTGAGAAATGTAAATACCCTAGAGTTGCGTATAGGTGACATTGAGAGAAATCTTTCCGATGGCAGTCATTATGATGCGAACATTCATATGCTAAATGACAATGTCTATATTCTCACTGAGCTGATACAGGATGATATTCAGTATTATCTTTACTATCAGACCAGAATAATGGAGCATATGAAAAATGAACTGCAGGTACGTGTCCGTTATTTTGTTGTATTTGTAGCTCTGCTTCTATGCTTTATAGTCGGTATACTTCTGATGGTAGTCATCCATATTTCAAGAAGCATTACAGTGCCGGTGGGTAATCTTGGTCATGTGGCACAGGAGATATCCCACGGAAACTTTCAGGCAAGGGCTGACTGCACTTCCAGAGATGAAATATCTGTACTTGGTGAACGCATCAATGAAATGGCAGAAAGTCTCGAAAAAATGATGCAGAAGATCCGCGATGATGAAAAAAAGATGCGTCATGCGGAACTTCGGCTCTTACAGGAGCAGATCAATCCCCATTTTCTTTACAATACCATGGATACCATAATATGGCTCATCGAAGGCCGTAAGCTTGATGAGGCGGAAGATATGCTGGTTTCCCTCAGCAACTTTTTCCGTCTGGTACTGAGTCATGGTCATGAATACATCAGCATTCAGGAAGAGGAACAGCATATTCGGAGTTATCTGGAAATCCAAAAGTTCAGATACCACGATATCCTGGAATATGAGATAAGCATGGATCCCGGACTTTATGAATACAGGATCTTAAAAATGACATTACAGCCTCTTGTGGAGAATGCACTGTATCATGGCATAAAGAACAAACGTGAGCTGGGTATGATACGTATCACAGGACAGCTTAGGGATGAAGATATTCTTTTCAGGGTAACGGATGACGGTATAGGTATGGATGAAGCCACTCTGGAGAAGCTCAGGATCGCCATCACAAAGCCCTGCAAGGATACAGATTCGGGCTTTGGTATGGCCAATGTCAATGAACGTATACGTATGAACTTCGGACCGGAATACGGACTCACACTTGATTCTTCACCGGGAGGGGGAACCATGGTGACTGTACGTATCCCGAAGGAGCGGATTAATGAAGGAACTAAGGAAGAAAATGGAGAATCGTCATGACAGGATCGAAAAAGCCGAATGAGAAGTTTTTCCCCGGAAAAACAAGACGGCATGACTATAAAGGAAACGTAAAGTCCAAAGTGATAACACTGGGGGCAGTTTTTACCATATTGACTGCATCCTGTTCGGCATGCTCTCCCTTTAACGTGGAAGAAACCGGCAGTAACATGCAGTTCCTGGAACCGGAACCGGCAGAAAATCTGATACGTGTAGGTTTTTCACAGCTCGGATCCGAATCCAAATGGCGCCGGGCCAACAGCGTCAGTATAAAAGATGCGCTGACCGTAGATAACGGATTTTTTCTTCAGTTCAACAATGCGCGGCAGACTCAGGAAAATCAGATAAAGGCCATCCGTGGATTTATTTCCCAGCAGGTGGATTACATAGCTTTTTGTCCTGTGACCGAGGATGGATGGGACACGGTACTAAGAGAAGCAAAGGATGCGGATATTCCGGTCATCATCGTTGACCGTCAGGTATCTGCGGACGAATCCCTGTATACCACATGGATAGGAGAAAACATGAGGCAGGAGGGAGAAAATGCGGGCTTATGGCTAGCGAAGATGCTTGAAGACCGTGGTAAAAGTCATGACAAGATAAATATCATCGAACTGCTGGGTACCCGTGGATCCTCAAGCCAGATAGGCAGAAGCATCGGATTTGATACAGTTTGCGACAGGCATCCTAACTGGGTGCTTCTCGACAGAGACGATGGCGAGTTCACCACAGCAAAGGGGCAGGAGGTTATGTCAGGCTTCCTCCGAAAATATGATGATATCGATGTTGTGGTATGTCAGAACGATGATATGGCCATAGGCGCGGTACAGGCGATGCAGGAAGCCGGTATAGACCTTTACAGTGATGACAAGCCCATAATCATTTCATTTGATGCTAGCCGTCAGGGGCTAGAGATGGTGATGCAGGGGATCATCGATGTGGATGTGGAGTGTAATCCCGCAAGCGGTCCCCAGCTTTCTGAAGTGATTCATGATATGGAACAGGGAAATCAGGTGGCAAAAGCCTATTTCATGAATGAGGAAGTGTTCACAAAGGACAATGCATCGAAGTTTGTTGATGACAGATCATATTGAATAAGATGAAGTTTAAAGGCTTTTAGTGCAGGAGCCGATGCTTTTGACATTTATATTACCGGTATTATTACATCAGACGGGAAGGGACGGAGATAAAGTATGCTAAAGGTTTTCTTGGTAGAGGATGAAGTGACAGTCCGTGAGGGACTTCGGGACAATATCCCGTGGGAGGAATATGGTTTCCAGTTTACCGGAGAAGCTTCCGACGGAGAAATGGCGCTGCCGATGATCAGAAAGACGGAACCGGATGTGCTCATTACGGATATACGTATGCCTTTTATGGACGGGCTGACACTTTGCCATATCGTAGGCCAGGAATTTCCCAAAATGAAGATGATCATCATGAGCGGGTTTGATGACTTCGAATATGCCAGACGTGCGATTCAGGAAGGTGTGGACCAGTATCTCAGTAAGCCCATCACCCGTAAGACCATAAAAAAAGCACTGGATGAAGTAAGACATAAGATAGACCATGAACGAGAGCAGAAGAGTTATCAGGAAAAGTTCCGTCTGGAATCCCGGGAGTATGAGCAGTACCAGAGACGAAGCTTTCTGGAGGCCCTGTTCGGAAGACGACTCAGTGTGGAAAAGATGTATGAGGAGGCGCAAAGACTGCAGTTTAACGTGAATGCGGCCTGCTATAACATCCTGCTTTTCAGCATGAATGACAAGAAAAAGGATGAAAGTGAAGAGTTCAGGCTGAGACAGAATGATATCCTCGCCTTTTTCCTTCGATTTCCGGAGTATATTCTTTCCAAATGGAGTCTCAGTTCCTACTGTGTGATAGTCCGTGGGGAAAAGGATGTGGTTCGGGATTTCACAGCCCGTGGTATAGCTGAAATCGAACGTATCGCCTCTGATCCCCGCTGTCCCATGCAGTGGTACGTAGCTTCCGGTGAGCCGGTGGATCGTTTCAGTCAGCTGACGGAATGTTTCGAAAAGACAAATCACCGTTTTGCAGAACGTTTCTGGAGACCGGAGAGGAACATCCTCCGGCCTGAGGATGCCAGCCTTACGATTTCTGATGAGAAGCGAAGTATCGATGGTGTCAATGCAGAGAATGTGGACCCGTCTATCATTATCGGATTCCTAAGGGATGGTGATGTAAGTGATGTTACGGAATTCGTCAACGGATATCTGGAGAGTTTAAAGGATGTGCTGAAATCCAAGATCTTCCGGAGCTATCTTATTCTGAATATCAGATTTACCGTCATCCGCTTCGTAGAAAACTATGGCATGGATCAGAAGGAATTTCTGGAGAAACTTCCATTCGACATTCATGATCTGGAAGGAGACAGCGATAAGATCCCGGATTATGTAATAAGTATGCTTAGGCTCGCGTTTTCTCTCAGAGATCAGGAATCTGAAAATAAAGGTCATACGGTTGTGCAGGAAGCATTGCCATATATAGAAAAGCACTATATGGATGAAGATATCTCACTGAATTCAGTTGCAACAGTGGCGGGAATCTCCAGCACATACTTCAGCTCCATGTTCTCACAGGAAATGGGAAAGACTTTCACGGAATATCTTACGGAGCTTCGCATGAATAAAGCAAAGGAACTTTTAAGTACTCAAAAGCTTCATACGGCAGAGGTGGCGCAGGCTATAGGTTACAAGGATGCACACTATTTCAGTTTTGTGTTCCGTAAGACCCAGGGCATATCGCCGAAAGAGTACAGAACACAGAATTCAGTCTGAAACTAAAAGGTAATATCAGACGCTTGTACCTTCTGTAAGGATCCACGGAACTATGATGGTGTCGGAGGATGTATCAGAAAGAAGCCGGGTCAGGGAGGCGGTCACAGCATCAGAGAAGCTGTGCTTTTCGTGGGCCAATGATGTTATATGGATCTGTTCGATCATGCTGAGATAACTGTCATCGAAGCTTACGATGCTGAGATCCTCAGGAACATTGATCTGAAGCTTCGTAAGGATCGGAAGAAGACGATATGCGATCTCATCATTAAAGCAGACCAGGGCAGTAGCCTCGTAAAGCACATCCCGTGTGAAGTTCTGAAGCTTGAGCTGAAGTGCAGGATCCAGCAGGTCATTTAGATCCTGCTTGTTCAGCATGAGAATATGAGATCTTGAGAAATCCATATCAAGATCTCTTAGAGCGTCCGTATATCCCTGATATCGTTCCAGCCCCTGAACAGTATCTGACAGAAAGATACCTGCAAAGGAACTATGCCCGCGGCTGCCAAGTTTCTGTACCAGATCATAAGCCCCCTGGTAGTTATCATCCTTTACCACTGACCATGCGGGAAAATTCGGATACAGACCATATAAAAAAAGAATGGTAGTTCCACTGCGCTGAAGTTTCGTATAAAGATCAAGATTCGGATTCTGGAAAGCGGAAAAACATTCTGAAATAATGGCGCGGGGAGGGTTCTCGAGAAAACCTTCCAGAATTTTACGTTCAGAATAGAAATCTCCTCTGTCTTCAGTAAGAGAGACTCTGAATCCAAGGACGCCCAGCTTTTGACGGAGTGAAGCTATAAGCTCCGGAAATATGTAATCATCCGGTGTAGCCAGCAGAATCTCCACAACATTTTCTCTGTTGTTGGGAGATTTTCCTGTAAGGTAGGTACCGCTTCCCTGACGGGAAGTGAGATAGCCTTCAGAGACAAGTTCCTTTAATACTTTACGTACAGTCTGACGGCTGACATCATAGCGTATCATCAGCTTCTGTTCAGGATCAAGAGTGCTCTTTTTTTCATGAAGCATCTGCTCTATTTCCATGAGCAGATGTTTTTTTAATTGTTCAGATTTACGGATACCGGGCACAGGTACTATTGCTTTTGGATGAGTATTTTCCGAAATCATGAAGACCTCCCATAATTAAACAAAATATGTGAAAAATTTCAGCTGTAATTTTCAAATGCAGAAAGAAATCTGCTTAAAAAATGTAATGATTACATGTTTTTTATGCAGCTTGCGCATAAAAAACAGTCAGAAATCTGATGAGGAACTGAAAAAATTCGACCATTCTCTGCTGTTAATCTAAAAATTTCACCTGTTTATGTAAATGAAAAAAGAATTTGTACTCTAATTATACACATAAACGCATAATTTGTACTGTAAAAACGATGATTGTTGTGCAGAATGTATCTTATTTATTGTGACGCGATCGTAAAAATAGGATAATAGTTACAGGAAGTGGAACACAGAGTTCCAAAAGAACGAATAACTTTTTAGGAGGAATTTATGAGAAAAACATTATCAGTTCTGTTAACAGCCGCTATGGCAACATCAATGCTTGTAGCTTGCGGATCATCAAGCACACAGGCTACTACAACAGCAGCAGCTCCTGCAGAGACAAAGGCAGCAGAGACACAGGCAGCTACAACAGCAGCTCCTGCAGAGACAGTTGCTGAAGTTACAGAAGCAGCAAAGGCAGCTGAAGCAAACGGCGAGACTATCACAGTTGGTTTCGCACAGGTTGGTCATGAGTCTGACTGGCGTACTGCTTCAACAAATTCAGTACAGAGCGCACTCAGCAAGGAAAACGGCATAGACCTTCAGTTCGTAGATTGTGATAACGATTCAGCAGCACAGCTCGAGGCTGTACGTAACTTCATCCAGCAGGGTGTTGATTACATCGTAATCGATCCTATCGTATCTACAGGTTGGGATACAGTTCTTACAGAGGCCGATGATGCAGGCATTCCTGTTATCGTTATTGACCGTACCATCGACGATTCAGACAAGTACGTTTCATGGGTAGGTTCAGAGTTCACAAACGAGGGACTTGCAGCAGGTGCATGGCTCAAGGCATATGTAGCTGATAAGGGCATTTCAGAGGTAAATGCACTTGTTATCTCAGGAACAACAGGTTCTTCAGCACAGATCGGACGTTCAAACGGTTTCGATAAGTATGTTGAAGAAGAGAAGTGGAACAAGATCGATGAGCAGACCGGTGACTTCACACAGGAAGGCGGCCAGAAGGTTATGGAGTCTTACTTAAAGTCATATGAAGGAAAGTTCAACGTAGTTGTATGCCAGAACGATAATGAGGCATTTGGTGCCATCGATGCTATGAAGGCAGCAGGTGTTTCCTATGGTGTAGACGGCGATGTAATCGTTATTTCATTCGATGCTTGTACTGCAGGACTTCAGAAGGTACTCGCAGGTGAGATCAATGCAGACTTCCAGTGCAATCCTCTTCAGGGACCTGACTGTCTCAACATCATCAAGAAGCTTGAAGCAGGCGAGACTGTAGATCAGAAGACATTCATGGCAGAGCCTTGGTATGTAGCTGAAGATAAGCTTAAGGACATCGCATACACAAACAACTCTGGTAAGGAAGTTACAGAGCCGCTTGTAGTAGTTGATCAGGCAGTAGTTGACGCAGCTTACTAATTAAATTGAGTAAAAAGACAGCCTCAGTGCGGCTCACAGGCTGCGTACATCAGTGCGAAGAAGCCAAACGGGGGTGGTTCCAAAGAGCCATCCCCTTTATAAATGATACTGAGGAAACACGGATCATAAGATCGTTTCCGGATATTTTGTTAATTTTTACTATAAAGGATGAGGAAAATGATTAATAACGTATTGATAGAGATGCGGGATATCACAAAAACCTTCCCTGGAGTTGTGGCACTTGATCATGCACAGCTGACCCTGAGAAAAGGTGAGATCCACGCACTTATGGGAGAAAACGGTGCCGGTAAATCAACCATAATCAAATGCCTTACCGGTGTATATGAACGTGATTCCGGTGAGGTGCACATGGAGGGTGTAGAGGGTAATATCTATAACCACTCAACAATGGATGCCCAGAATATCGGTATCGCAACGGTTTATCAGGAAGTTAACCTTTGCCCGAATCTGAGCGTTGCTGAAAATCTTTTTATCGGACGTGAACCAAAAACAAAGCTCGGAACAGTAGACTGGAAGACCATGAACAGGAAAGCAAGAAAGATCATGGATGATCTTGATATTCCGATCGATGTAACAAAAACTCTTGATAATTATTCACTGGCAATACAGCAGATGATAGCCATTGCCCGTGCAGTGGATATGGACTGTCGTGTTCTGATCCTGGATGAGCCTACAAGTTCACTTGATGACAATGAAGTTGAGAAGCTCTTTAAGCTCATGACGGATCTCAAGAATAAGGGAGTAGGTATCCTTTTTGTAACACATTTCCTTGAGCAGGTATATGCCGTATGTGACCGTATCACTGTAATGAGAAACGGTACATTTGTAGGAGACTATTCAGTACAGGAGCTTCCCCGTGTAAAGCTGGTAGCCGCCATGCTCGGAAAGGATTTCGATGATCTTGCAGCCATCAAGGCTGAAGGACACAGCAGCTTCTCCGATGAAGTTGTTGTTGAAGCGGAAGAACTCAGCCACAAGGGAACTATTAAGCCCTTTAACTTCAAGATACATAAGGGCGAAGTTGTGGGTGTCACAGGACTTTTGGGATCCGGACGTTCCGAAATGGTTCGATGCATCTACGGAGCGGATAAGCCGACAGGCGGAAAGCTCAGCATGCATGGAAAGGAGCTGAAAGCCAAGGCTCCTATTGATTCCATCCGTGCCGGTATGGGTTACCTTCCTGATGACAGAAAGGCAGACGGATGTATAGGAGAGCTGAGTGTACGTGAAAATATAATTCTTGCACTTCAGGCAAGAAACGGTGTGTTCAAGAGAATACCTATTAAGGAACAGAACCGTATCGCTGATGAATTTATAAAGATGCTGCAGATCAAAACAGCCTCCCGTGAGACACCTATAAATCAGCTGTCCGGAGGTAACCAGCAGAAGGTCATCCTTGCAAGATGGCTGTGCACACATCCTGATTTCCTGATACTTGATGAGCCGACCCGTGGAATCGATATAGGTACAAAAACAGAATTCCAGAAACTTGTCCTTGAGTTCGCAAAACAGGGTATGAGTGTGATCTTTATTTCTTCGGAGATCGAAGAAATGATCCGTACATGCACAAGGATGTGCGTAATGCGAGACGGTCAGAAGGTAGGAGAAATATCTTCTGAAGAAGGAGCCATGACTCAGCAGGCTGTCATGGGAGCAATTGCAGGAGGTGAAAAATAATGACCGGAAAATTAAAGACATTAACAAAGAATCAGCTTTTTCTACCGTTTGCAATGATGGTGCTGGTACTTCTCATAAACCTTATCAAGAGTCCTGATTTCTTTGCCATCAATATACAGAACGGAGTTCTGTATGGACGTCTCATAGATATCCTTAACCGAGGATCCGAGATCGCCATCCTTGCGGTTGGCCAGACTCTTGTAGTAGCGGTTTCTGCAGGTACCGATATTTCAGTCGGATCCGTAATGAGCCTTACAGCCTGCGGAACCTGTATGCTTCTTGCGGGATATGGTGTCAACAGTACCACAACTCTTGCGGTGCCTCTCGTGGTAGGACTTCTTTTCGGACTGGTACTCGCAATGTGCTGCGGCGCATTCAACGGTTTCCTCGTATCAAAGCTGAACATTCAGCCCATGGTAGCAACACTTATTCTGTTTACTGCAGCAAGAGCCATAGGACTTCTGCTCTGTAACAACCAGATCACCTATATCCGTTATGAGCCGTATAAATATTTCGGAAACTTCATACCGGGATGCCCTGTTCCCACAGCTATTTTCATCACTGTAGTCGTTGTGGCCATAGTGATGCTGTTCCTGAAGAAAACAGCAATGGGCCTTTACATTCAGTCAGTTGGTATCAATAAGAAGGCTGCCAGAATTTCAGGTCTCAATTCAAGTAACATCTGTTTCATGTGTTATCTCATCTGCGGACTTTGCGCAGGTATAGCAGGAATCGTTGCTTCTTCAAGAATCTACTCGGCAGACTCCAACAACATCGGCCGAAACTATGAGCTGGATTCGATCCTGGCTGTTGCTCTCGGCGGAAATTCCCTTGGTGGCGGACGTTTCAATATGGCCGGTTCCATCATAGGTGCCTATACTATCCAGGCTATAACCGTAACACTTCTTGCCATGGGTGTATCCACAGACCAGGCTCCTGTAGTCAAGGCGATCATCGTAGTTCTGATCGTAACAGCACAGGCTCCTGCATTTAAGGCTTTCCTTGCAGAACGTAAGGCGAAGAAGCTTGTACAGGAAAATGAAACTCAGAAAAAGGAGGCCGCATAATGAATAAGAAGGTCTTAGATAGATTAAACGGCAATACACTGCTTTTGGTTATCACCATATGCCTGTTCTTCTTTATGTATATCATAGGCTGTATAGTCTACAGCGGAAAAGGATTTACCCATCTTCAGACATTCCTGAATCTGCTCATCACTAACGCAGGACTGATCTGTGTTGCCAGCGGAATGACCTGTGTCATGCTGTGCGGCGGTATAGATATTTCCGTAGGTTCACTTGTAGCTATGGACTGTATGATACTTGCCTATGGTATGGGTAAGCAGAATCTTCCATGTATTCCTCTTATCCTTATGATCCTTGTTATCGGTCTCATATTCGGAGCAGTACAGGGATTCCTCATCGGTTATATGAAGATTCAGCCGTTTATCATCACTATGGCGGGAATGTTCTTTGCAAGAGGTATGACCGCAGTTATCTGTACAGACCAGATCTCCATCACAGATACTACAAACAAGCTTTTTTATACATGGGCGAATTTCAAGATTCAGCTTCCTGCATTTCTCGGCTATATAAATAAAAAAGGAAAGCTTCAGGTGCCGTTCATCCGTATTTCGGTCATCATCGCACTTCTGGTCGTTGCAGCAACCTTCTTCCTTTTAAAGTATACAAAGTTTGGACGTTCACTCTATGCTGTAGGCGGTAATCAGACTTCAGCAGCCATGATGGGACTGGATACCCGCAAGATAAAGATGAAAGCGTACATTCTTTCATCCTTCCTCTGCTCAATAGGCGGAATCTGCTACTGCCTGAACACAATGTCAGGTTCAGTACAGCAGGCTTCAGGATTTGAGATGGATGCCATCGCTTCCTCTGTAATCGGAGGTACCCTCCTTACAGGTGGTGTGGGTAATGTCATCGGATCCTTCTTCGGTGTAATGATCACCGGTACCATCACAACACTGGTCAATACAAACGGTAAGCTTCTTTCAAGCTGGGCAAATATCGCAACTGCTGCGCTTCTCTGTTTCTTCATCATCCTGCAGAGTGTATTTGCATATGTAAAGAACCGCAGTAAATAAGTTTTCAGATGAAGAATTAAAGAAGTAAAATCAGATTTTCTATGAAATATGTGCCGCAAATTGAAGATTGGCAGAGCGGCGGAATGGAGATAAAAATGAAGAAATTATATTTTGTAGTCGGCAGTCAGGATCTTTACGGAGACGAGTGTCTTCGTCAGGTAGCAGCAGATGCTGCCGATATGACAGCATTTTTAAATGAGAAGCTTAACGGACTTGTTTCAGTGGAGCTTCTTCCTACAGTAATTGACTCTGAGACCTGTATCAGTGATCTCAGAAAAGCATCGGTTGATGATGACTGTATCGGCGTTATCACATGGATGCACACCTTCTCACCTGCAAAAATGTGGATCAAGGGATTACAGGAGCTTAGAAAGCCACTTCTGCATCTTCACACACAGTACAATGAGAAGCTTCCGTACGACAGCATCGACATGGATTTCATGAACCTTAACCAGTCAGCTCATGGTGACCGTGAATACGGCTTCATCGTAGCACGTCTCGGAATTCCTCATGAGGTAGTGGCAGGATACTTCAAGAACGAGAAGGTACTTGCGAAGATCCGCCGTTTTGCAGAGGTAGCAAAGGCAATAGATCATTCACACCATCTCCGTGTTGCATCCTTCGGAAACAACATGCGTGAAGTAGCAGTTACAGACGGTGATCGTGTAGAATCACAGATCCGTTACGGATGGGAGTGCAACTACTTCGGTATCGGTGATCTGGTAGATCTCATGGCTACAGTCACTGACAAGGAAGTTGATGACAAGATGGCTGAGTATGAGAGCCGCTACACCATGAAGACAGATAACATCGAGGCAGTACGTGAGCAGGCAAAGATGGAAGTGGCACTTGACAAGTTCCTTGCAAAGAACGGTATCGGAGCTTTTGCCGACACTTTCCAGGATCTTCACGGTCTCAAGCAGCTTCCGGGCATAGCAGCTCAGAATCTCATGGCTAAGGGTGTCGGATTCGGACCTGAGGGAGATTATAAGATCTCGGCATTATCATCAGTACTTATGAAGATGTCAGAATGCAGAAAGGGTGCAACTGGATTTATCGAGGATTACACCTATGACCTGACTGATGGACAGGAGGTTGAGCTTGCATCTCACATGCTTGAGGTACCGCCAGCATTTGCAGCAACAAAGCCTGAGATTCAGGTACATCATCTCGGAATCGGCGGTAAAGAAGATCCAGCCCGCCTTGTGTTCGACGGTATCACAGGTGATGCTATTCAGGTCACAATGGTAGATATGGGAGATCGTTTCCGTATCATCTGCGCTGATGTGGAGCTCGTTCAGCAGAAGGAGCCTATGCCTAAGCTTCCTGTTGCAAGGATCATGTTCCGTCATAAGCCTAACTTCGAGATCGGCACAGAAGGCTGGTGCTATGCAGGTGGAGCACACCACAGTGTTATCTCCACAGCTTTGACAAGAGAAGACATTGCCCTCTTTGCAAAGCTTACAAATACAGAACTGGTAACTATCGGCGATGATACAACTGAAGCAGATCTTCTTCGTTTCTGATCAAGATATCAAAAGAAGGAATCCTTTTGGATTCCTTCTAAATGCTTACAGCGTATGAATTTCCCGATAGGAATCAGGGAAGTATAGAGACAACAGACCGGTGTCCGGATAAAAAATCAGGGTGGCGGATTGTCTGTAATAGAGGAGAGATATATGTTAGAGGAATTAAAAGAAATAGTATATAAGGCCAATATGCAGCTTCCTGCCCTTGGCCTCGTGACCTTTACCTGGGGCAATGTTTCCGGCATCGACCGTGAAAAGGGCCTCTTTGTCATCAAACCTTCAGGCGTATCCTATGAGAAGCTTCGTCCCGAGGATATGGTGGTCATGGATCTCAAGGGAAACAAGGTAGAAGGGGAGCTGAGTCCTTCTACAGATACAAAGACCCATCTTGAACTGTACAATGCTTTTCCTGAAATCGGAGGCGTGGTGCACACTCATTCACCTCATGCGGTCGCCTTTGCACAGGCAGGACAGGATGTACCGTTTTACGGTACCACCCATGCTGATTATTTCTATGGTGATGTTCCATGTACGAGAGCTCTTACCACACAGGAGATCCAGGAAGACTATGAGGCAAATACAGGCAAGGTGATCATTGAGACCTTCAGGGAGAGGCATCTTAATCCCATCTATGTTCCCGGAGTTGTATGCATGAATCACGGACCTTTTACCTTTGGAAAGGATGCAAATGATGCGGTCTACCATGCAAAGGTCCTTGAGGAAGTTGCCCGCATGGACATTTATACGAGAATACTTGATCCGAATGTACAGCGTGGCCCACAGAATATCCTGGACAAGCATTTCCTCAGAAAGCACGGTCCCAATGCCTATTACGGACAGAAGAGCTGAGATGGTTCCTTGAAATGAGGCAGGCATGGGATTCTGGCCCGGTTCAAGGGTACTCATGCCGGCGATAATTTGATTTAGAGAAAGGTATAATTATGGGAGCAAAAGAGATCATACAGGAAGGTAAGACCGCTCTCGGTATCGAGTTTGGATCTACCAGAATAAAAGCAGTTCTTACAGATGAAAAGGGGCATGTTCTTGCAACCGGATTTCATGACTGGGAGAACCGTTTGATCGATGATATATGGACCTATACCATGGAAGATATCCATGGCGGACTCAGAAATTGCTATAGCTCACTGGTAAGTAACATAAAGGAGCAGTATGGCATAGTGCCGGAGACCTATGGGGCTCTGGGAATCAGTGCCATGATGCATGGTATCCTCGCTTTCGACAAGGATGGCAGGCTTCTCAGTCCTTTTGAGACCTGGAGAAACAGTAATACCGAGCAGGCGGCGGATGCTCTGACAAAAGATTTCCAATTCAATATTCCGCTCCGCTGGACAATCGCACACATTTATCAGATGGTACTGGAGGACAGAAGTTTCGTAAAGGATTTCTCCTTCGTTACAACACTGGACTCCTTTATTCACTGGGAGCTTACGGGATGTAAGGTCACAGGTATAGGCGATGCAGCCGGTATCTTCCCTATCGACTCAGAGAAGCTTGATTATGACGAGGAGATGGTAGGAAAGTTTGATGCTCTCATAAAGAGCAAGGGCTATCCATGGACTCTTCGTGACATACTGCCAAAGGTCCTACTGGCAGGACAGGAAGCCGGCAGACTTACAGAGGCAGGAGCAAAGCTTCTTGATGAGACAGGTACCTTAAAGGCCGGTGTGCCGATGTGTCCTCCTGAGGGTGATGCTGGAACCGGTATGGTGGCTACAAATTCCGTAGCTCCCGGTACCGGCAATATCTCTGCAGGAACAAGTACCTTCGCAATGCTTGTTCTTCAGCAGGACAAGAGGCTTTCAAAGCTTTACAGAGAGATAGATATGGTGACTACACCGGATGGTTTCCCTGTTGCCATGTCCCATGCAAATAACGGAACCTCGGATCTCAATGCATGGGTAAACCTTTTTAAAGAGTTTTCAGAGCTTATGGGATACAGTGTTGACATGGGTGAGCTTTACGGAAAGCTGTATACAAATTCTCTTAAGGGTGATAAGGATTGCGGAGGACTTCTTCCCTACGGTTATTTCTCGGGAGAGGGCATCACTCATTTAAATGAGGGTCGTCCACTTTTTGCACGTACTCCGAACAGTAAGTTCACACTGGCAAACTTTATGAGGTCACATCTTTATACTTCCCTCGGTGCTGTAAAGCTTGGTCTCGATATCCTTTTAAAGGATGAGAAGGTGCCTGTAAAGAGCATTACGGGTCATGGCGGTCTTTTTAAGACCAAGGGTGTTGCCCAGAATTATCTTGCGGCTGCTGTCAATGCTCCTGTAACCGTTATGGATACTGCAAGTGAAGGCGGTCCATGGGGTGAAGCTCTGCTTGCATTGTATATGCTCCGCGGTAAGGATGCGGGAACACTGGGAGATTTCCTCGCCAAAGAGATCTTCGCAGATCAGTCAGGTACTACTGTTGAGCCTGACCCTCAGGATGTAGAAGGATTTGAGACATTTACCAAACATTATAAAGAGGGTATAGCCGTGGAAAGATCTGCTGTTGAGGCGATGAAGTGGTGATACTGATCTTTTTTTAAAAGTAGATAATAAGAAGAAAATGCAGTGGAATAGATACCAAGGCTTGCGAGTTGAAAGAACAGACTGCGAAGCTATGTACGTATCCGGGTGCACGCAGTACAAACGGGACGAACAGAGCAAGCAGGATGTACTTTCAATCGAGTGGGCCGGTGTCATTCCGCTGCATTTTCGTAATGGACTTCTTATAACGCGACAGATGCCGTGTCACTTTTTTATATCAATAAAATTCCCCGTGGGATCTTTAGATATGATACAATTTAATTGCACTGCTTTTGCAGCAGGATATCAGATATATCAGTTTATGAAATTCATTAAGACTGCCTGTGTAGAGTGTCCAGGATATCATTTTCAGGAGGATTTATGGAGAATTTTACTTTTTATGCACCTACCTGTTTTGTTTTCGGAAGAGAAAAAGAGGATGAAGTAAGCGATTATGTACGTCGATTCGGTGGCAGCAAGGTACTGATCCACTATGGTGGTGGTTCCTGTGTGAAATCAGGACTTCTCGGAAGAGTGGAAGGCGCTCTGGCACGTGACGGAATACCCTATGTGAAGCTCGGCGGAGTAAAACCGAATCCCAGAAGCGGACTTGTTTATGAAGGTATCGAACTCTGCCAAAAAGAGGATATCGACTTTATACTCGCTGTAGGTGGCGGAAGTGTCATAGATTCTGCCAAGGCCATCGCTGCCGGAACATTGTATGATGGAGATTTCTGGGATTTTTATGAAGGAAAGCCTGTGACGGATGCGCTTCCTATAGGAACAGTTCTCACCATAGCAGCTGCAGGAAGTGAGGGTTCTCCTGATTCTGTGATCACTAAAGAGGATGGAAAGTTCAAGAGAGGAGCAAGTGGAGAAGCATTCAGGCCACGCTTTTCCATACTTAATCCTCAGCTTACGGAAAGTCTTTCTCCATATCAGACTGCAGCGGGAATTACCGATATCATAGCGCATCTGTATGAGCGTTATCTTACCACCACTACTGAAGTGGAGGTGACAGACCGAATGATAGAGGGACTCCTGCTTACCATGAAACATGAAGGTCCTAGAGTTATTGAAAATCCACATAACTATGAGGCAAGGGCCAATATCATGTGGGCCGGTACCATGGCTCACAATAACTGCTGTGGAGTAGGGCGTGCACAGGACTGGAACAGCCATAATATAGAACATGAACTGTCAGCACAGTATGACTGCGCTCATGGTGCGGGACTTGCAGTGACCATGCCTGCAGTTTTCCGCTATGTCATGAATAAGGATGTAAACAGATTTGCCCAGGTTGCTGTAAGAGTCTGGGATTGTTCCATGGACTTCGACCATCCTGAGAAAACCGCTCTTGAAGGTATACAGTGCCTGCAGAACTTCCTTTGTTCCATAGGTATGCCTAAGAATTTTGAGGAGCTTGGTGCCAATGCAGAAGACATCCCGGAGATGGCAAGACGCTGCGTTTTCGGTGACGGCAGACCCGGATATATCGAAGGATTTGTACGTTTGGATGAGAGGGATGTGAAAAATATTTACGAAGATATGTGTTAATAAGTTATCTTCAAGAGTTTCTTCAAATGTTACATGTTTTCTGAACATAATCAGTCCGCCGGTTTCGACGGACTTTTTGTATGTAATGAAACACATAAACAACCGGTATATCGTATTACTTCTATTCATAGAACACTTCGGTTATAATAACTTGAATATTTTATAAGTCAGGAAAGAAATAAGTATTTATGAAAATAGATTACAACACAAAATTCATCACTCTGATAGGAGATCCTCTGGCTCAGTCCTTTGCTGCAAGGATGCAGAATGCGGGTTATGAGGCTGCGGGAATGAACCTGAGATACTTCTATACCGAAACAGGAAGTGAGCATCTTTCGGAAATAGTAAAGGGCATAAAGTTTATGCCGTCCTTTGCAGGCTTTGCTGTGACCAAACCAAACAAGGTTGAGGTTGTCAGGTATCTTGACAGACTTGATCCTTTCTGTGAGAAGATGGGGGCCTGCAATACAGTTGTGAGAGACAAGGACGGAACGCTTACAGGATACAATACAGACGGAGTTGGCTTTCTCAGGTCCATACAGGAACATGGAATAAAGGTAGAGGATAATACCTTTTTCTGCTTCGGTGCAGGTGGAGCCGGCAGAGCGATCTCAAGTATACTTGCATACTCAGGAGCCGGGAAGATATATATTACGGATATATTTGAAGAAAGTACAAAGAGTCTGGTAAATGATATAAATACGAATTTTGCAGAAGTAGCGGAAGCTGTTCCTTACGGAAGCTATGATGTACTTTCTGAATGTACCGTCGTTATGAACGCAAGCGGCATAGGCATGGGAAAGACTATTGGTGAGACACCTCTGCCTCCGGAGCATATCAGGAAAGAACAGTTCTACTTTGATGCATGCTACAATCCGGACCGCACTCAGTTCCTGATCAATGCTCACGAAAAGGGATGCAGGGTCCTCAATGGTCTTCAGATGTCACTTTATCAGGGAGTGGCCCAGGTGGAGCTCTGGACGGGAAAGAAGGCGCCGGTAGAGGCCATGAGGAAGGAGCTTCTGGAGATACTGGGCGAAAACAGATAGAACAACAGATTTTGTGTAAAAAAGAAAGGGGCGATGAAATGAGGATTATCAAGTGGATGGATAAACATCTGGAGGAACTGATCCTTTCGGTTCTTCTATCAGGAATTGCGGTTGTTATGATACTGCAGGTCATATGCAGATACGGATTTAACTATTCGTTGTCATGGTCGGACGAGCTTGCGAGATATCTTCTTGTGTGGTCCACATTTCTTTCAGTGAGCTTCTGCATCAAAAATCATATCTCCATAAAGATCGATCAGTTTCAGAACATGCTGCCTGAAGACATCATTCCATGGATAAAGATGCTACGCCATACACTGGTCTTCATTTTTTCGCTGATCATGATTCCATATACATTGACACTGTTAAGACAGTCCGTAAGCAGCCATGCCACCAGCGCGGCGCTTCGTATACCCATGTATTACATACAGTCAGCACCGCTGGTATGCTTTTCACTTCTTGCGCTAAGGACTCTTGAGGCGTGGATAAAGGAATTCAAAAAGAGCAGTATGTCAATGCTTAAGTCCGTCTTCGATGGCATGAAGCCGAAGACACTGGCAGAGCTGAAGGCGGAAGAGGAGAAGGAGAAGGCTGAGTGGAAACAGCTGGCCGAAAAGGAGCTTGGCGGTGAAAGTGATACAGCATTGAACGCAAGATTCACCATAGAGAGCAATAAGCCTGACATGACATCCTCTGATGAATCTAAAGGTTCTTTTGAAAGATACGAATCTGAATCAAATTATGAAAATTCCGCAGAAAGGAAGGACAGCAAATGACTCTATTCATCTTTGTAATATTCGCATCACTTCTGTGCCTGGCTGTTCCTCTCGGGATAGCAGTGTCTATGACATCCATGCTTCCATCACTGCTAACCGACTCCTTCACGATTTCCGGTGTTTTCATCCTCCGTTCCATGATAGGAGGAGTGAATCAGACAACGCTTCTCGCCATCCCTCTTTTCGTGATGTCGGGAATAATAATGGCGAAGGGCGGAGTATCCAAGCGTCTCTTTGATGTATTTGCCTATTTTATTGGAGACAGGACTGCAGGTATACCCTGTGCTGTAGTCATTACCTGTTTATTCTTCGGAGCCATATCAGGTTCTGCCCCGGCGACAGTTGCGGCTGTCGGTTCCATGACCATACCTGTCATGCTGGAGATGGGCTATGACAAAAAGTTCTCCGTTGCACTTGTGGCGGTTGCAGGAGGTCTCGGCGTTATCATTCCTCCTTCCATCCCATTTATTCTCTATGCACAGGCGGCTGGAGTTTCGGTTTCAGATCTTTTTAAGGCCGGAATCATTCCGGGATTCATCATTGCCTTCGTACTCATGGGATATTCGGTGTTCTACTGTAAACGTCATGGTGAGGACAAGGAATCCATAGACAGAGTAGTAGGTAAGCTCAGAGAACAGTCCTTCATGAAAGTATTTCTTGATTCCATTTGGGCTCTTCTCACACCTGTCATCATACTGGGATGTATCTACTCAGGTATCACATCCCCTACAGAAGCCGCGGCCATTGCCGTGTTCTATGCACTTATCATTTCGATCTTTGTGTACAGAACTCTCAGACCGAAGGATCTTCCAAAGATCATTACAGAATCTGTAAAGACCTACGGTCCCATACTTTTCATCATGGCTGCATCCGTTGCATTCAGCCGGATACTCACACTTATGCAGGTGTCACAGGCTGTATCGGACTGGATAACCAGAGACTTCTCCAACAGGATAACCATCCTTGTTGCCATGAACATAATCATGCTCCTCGTAGGTATGATCATGGATACTACCCCTGCCATCATGATAATGACTCCTATCCTTCTTCCTGCGGCACAGGTCTTCGGCGTGGATCCGGTTCATTTCGGTATCATCATGGTAGTAAATCTCGCCATAGGTTTCGTTACCCCGCCTATAGGAGTGAACCTTTTTGTTGCATCATCCCTTAGTGAGATTCCGGTCATGCATATAGCCAGAAAAGCGGTGCCCATGATACTTCTATTCTTTGCAGTCCTTATAATGCTTACATATATTCCGTCGCTGAGTCTATGTCTTATATGAAATGAGTGATCAGTTTTGTATGCGGAATGCTTTCGAAAGCTGATTTTTATGAAAGGATAGAAAATGAAGAGTAAAAACAAGTTAATGTTTCCGGCCCTTATAGCTGTATTCGTCATAGCCTTTGTTCTGGCACTTGTGGGCTGTGTGGAAGAGAGAGGCCGTCAGACCTATGCATGGGTAGTGGCTACAGCGAGCCCGGAGGATACGGTAACAGGGATTTTTGCCAACAGGTTCGCTGAGGAGGTTCAAAGACTTTCCGGCGGCAGACTGAAGGTTCAGGTATATCACAGTTCCACCCTGGGAGGAGATACGGAACTTATTGAATCGGTACAATGCGGAGACATTCCTTTTGTAGTTCAGAATACTGCACCGGAAGTAAGCTATATGCCGAAGCTGGCACTTTTTGATCTCCCTTGTGTTTTTTCAAATCTTGATGACCTCCACAAGGTACTTGATGATGAAAAGTTCATGAATAAGATAAACGATATTTATGAAGACGGAGACTTCCGTCTTCTTGCAATGGCGGATCAGAACTTCAGAGTCATGACCTCCAACAGAAACATCAAGACCATGGGGGATTTCTCGGGAATAAAGATAAGGACCATGGAGAATTCAAACCATATGGCGTTCTGGTCGGCCCTTGGTGCAAACCCTACCCCTATGGCATTTGCAGAGCTCTATGTAGGACTTGAGCAGCACACTGTGGATGCTCAGGAGAATCCCTACGAGGTGATCTGCTCGAACAAGTTCTATGAGGTTCAGGATTACGTGGTGGAGACGAATCATCTGCCGCATCTTCTGGCACTTGTAACGAACAACAGGTTCTATAATGATCTTCCGGAAGAGGACCGCAGGATCGTGGATGAGGCGGCTGAGATCGCAAAGCAGTGTGCAAGAGAGCAGGCTGTTGCAAGAGCTGATTCACGTATAGAAGAGATCGTTGCGGGAGGAGCGGAGATCGTTCCACTGTCGGAGGAAATGTACAGTGCCATGAAGGATGCCTCAAAGGATGTATATGAGCATATACGGACTGTGGTTGACGATGATGAGCTGTTCGAAGCATACACGGAAAGTAAAAAATAACTTATTGATGAAGTCCGCTGGTAAAGGCGGACTTTTTTGATATCTGCCATAACTTTAGGATATTTCAGTGATTGTTTGTATGATTGTCAAAGGTCTGCAGCTGGTTTAAAATTATAGATTGTGGGACCGGATTTAATGATATGAAGTGTCCCGCATTATATATCAAGGATATCTATTTTTAGAGTATGGAGGGGCAGTATGTCACAGCGCACAGATATTCACAAAATACTTATTATAGGCTCGGGACCTATAGTCATAGGTCAGGCATGCGAGTTCGACTATTCGGGAACTCAGGCATGTAAGGCTCTGAGAAGCCTGGGCTATGAGATCGTTCTGGTAAATTCCAATCCGGCCACCATCATGACGGATCCTGAGATGGCTGACATCACATATATCGAACCCCTTAACGTAAGACGCGTTGAGGAGATCATCGCAAAGGAGCGTCCCGATGCTTTGCTTCCGAACCTGGGAGGACAGTCGGGTCTTAATCTCTGTTCCGAGCTTTATAAGGAAGGCGTTCTGGATAAGTATGGTGTGAAGGTAATCGGAGTTCAGGTCGATGCCATCGAACGTGGTGAGGACCGTATCGAGTTCAAGGAGACCATGAACAGTCTTGGTGTCCAGATGGCCAGAAGTGAGGTTGCCTACAGCGTTGATGAGGCCCTGAAAATAGCTGATGAGCTTGGCTATCCCGTAGTGCTTCGTCCGGCTTACACCATGGGGGGTGCCGGCGGCGGACTTGTATATAACAAGGACGAGCTCAGAACAGTATGTGCAAGAGGTCTTCAGGCCAGTCTCATTCATCAGGTGCTTGTAGAGGAATCTATACTAGGCTGGGAAGAGCTGGAGCTGGAGGTTGTCCGTGATAAGGACAACAACATGATCACCATCTGCTTTATAGAGAACGTGGATCCTGTAGGTATCCATACAGGTGATTCCTTCTGTACAGCCCCTTTCCTTACCATTTCCAAAGAACTTCAGGACGAGCTTCAGAGACAGGCTTACAGGATAGTAGAGCATATCGGTGTCATAGGCGGTACCAATGTTCAGTTCGCCCATGATCCTGTATCAGATCGTATAGTGGTTATCGAGATAAATCCCCGTACTTCAAGGTCTTCGGCCCTTGCATCAAAGGCTACAGGTTTCCCTATAGCCCTTGTTTCAGCCAAGCTGGCTACAGGCCTGACCTTAAAGGAACTTCCCTGTGGAAAGTACGGAACCCTGGATAAATACGTACCTGACGGAGATTATGTAGTAGTAAAGTTTGCCCGCTGGGCATTTGAAAAGTTCAAGGGTGTGGAAGACAGGCTGGGAACCCAGATGCGTGCTGTCGGTGAGGTCATGAGCATCGGAAAGACCTACAAGGAAGCATTCCAGAAGGCAATACGTTCCCTCGAAAAGGACCGTTTCGGTCTCGGCTATGTGAAGAATTTCAACAGTCTTTCAAAGGAAGAGCTGATGAAGGCACTCATCACTCCTTCAAGCGAGAGACATTTCATCATGTATGAAGCACTTCGTAAGGGCGCAACAGTGGATGAGATCTTTGAGCTCACAAAGGTAAAGAGATATTTCATAGAAGAAATGAAGGAGCTTGTTGATGAGGAAGAAAAGCTTCTCGAGAGCAAGGGCTCACTTCCTTCCGATGAAGCATTGATTCAGGCAAAGAAGGACGGTTTCTCCGACAAATATCTCGCAAAGATACTGGATATCTCAGAGGATGATGTACGCCACAGACGTGAGGCGCTTGGCATTAACGAAAGCTGGGACAGCGTACACGTAAGCGGAACAGAAGACAGCTCCTACTATTACAGCACCTATGCGTTAAATGAGCTTGATAGAGCTGCCGGAGCTGAGACCGGTTGTTCCTGCGGAACTCCGGCAGATGGAACAGACAGCAAAACATCCACTTGCTGCGAGGCATCAAAGGAGAACATCACAGCCGGTGATTCCTCATCCCGTCCGAAGGTAATGATACTCGGCGGCGGACCTAACCGTATAGGTCAGGGTATCGAGTTCGACTACTGCTGTGTTCACGCCGCACAGTCCCTTAAGAAGCTGGGATTCGAGACCATCATAGTAAACTGTAACCCTGAGACGGTTTCCACTGACTATGACACCTCGGACAAGCTCTATTTCGAGCCACTTACTCTTGAGGATGTTCTCAGCATTTACAGGAAGGAGAAGCCAGTGGGAGTCATCGCCCAGTTCGGCGGCCAGACACCTCTTAACCTCGCGGACAGTCTCGAAAAGAACGGGGTAAAGATACTGGGAACCACACCTCATGTTATCGATCTCGCCGAGGACAGAGACCTCTTCAGAGCCATGATGGACAAGCTCGGTATACCTATGCCTGAGGCAGGCATGGCTACAACAGTGGAAGAGGCCCTGGATAATGCCCACAGGATCGGCTACCCGGTCATGGTTCGCCCGTCCTTCGTTCTCGGCGGCCGCGGCATGGAAGTAGTCTATGACGATGAAAGTCTAACGGATTATATGAATGCCGCAATAGGCGTCACACCTGACAGACCTATACTTATCGACCGTTTCCTCAATGAAGCTACGGAGTGTGAGGCAGATGCCATAAGTGACGGTACCAATGCCTATGTTCCGGCTGTTATGGAGCATATCGAGCTTGCCGGAATCCATTCAGGTGATTCGGCCTGCATCATACCGTCAAAGCATATATCGGATGAGAATCTCGCCACCATCAAGGAGTATACGAGAAAGATCGCTGAGGAGATGCATGTTGTAGGTCTTATGAACATGCAGTACGCCATCGAGAACGGAAAGGTATTTGTTATCGAGGCAAACCCGAGGGCATCCCGTACAGTACCTCTGGTTTCAAAGGTCTGCGGAATCAGAATGGTACCACTTGCGGTAGACATTATCACAGGAGAGCTTACGGGAAGACCGTCACCGGTTCCTTCACTTACTGAAAAGACCATACCTTACTATGGTGTTAAGGAAGCCGTATTCCCGTTCAATATGTTCCCTGAGGTGGATCCGGTTCTGGGACCGGAGATGCGTTCAACAGGAGAGGTTCTGGGGCTTTCACAGTCAACAGGAGAGGCCTTCTTCAAGGCTCAGGAAGCCGCGAGATCCGAGCTTCCTACAGAGGGTACCGTACTTATATCTCTCAACACAAGAGACCATAAGTATGCTGCTGAAGTGGCTGAGCTGTATCATAAGGCAGGCTTCAGGATTCTTGCCACGGATATGACACATAAGCTTATAACTGAGGCCGGAATACCTGCCGAGAAGGTCAAGAAACTTTATGAAGGAAGACCGAATATCCTCGACATGATGACAAACGGAAATATCGATCTCGTCATCAATTCGCCTATAGGAAAGGATAGTGTTCATGATGACAGCTATCTCAGAAAGGCGGCCATCAAGGGAAAGATCCCTTATATCACTACCATCGCGGCTGCAAAAGCAGCGGCAGAGGGTATATCCTATGTGAAGGCACATGGTGATGCCCATATCATGTCGCTTCAGGAGTGGCATGCAGCCATAGGCTAAAAGAAATCCCTGTATCGAAGGATACAGGGATTTCTTTTGTCTTAAAATATTAATTTTATGCTGCTTTATCTATTTCTACATCTTTTCCTCGTGACATAACAGCTATCACACCGGAAAGAGCGATAAGAGCGATAAGGTTAGGTATGACCATGATACCGTTCAGGAGGTCCTGAAGATTCCAAACCAGCTCAACCTTGAGAAGTGAACCTGTGAAGATAAATACAACATCAAGGAGTGCAAACGGAATGACTGCCTTCTTGCCAAAAAGATAGGTGATATTCTGTCTTGCAAACAGGAACCAGCCTATAATGGTTGAGAATGCGAAGAAAAGAAGACAGATGGCTACGAACATAGGTCCGAAGCTGCCAAAGCCTGTTGAAAATGCAAGCTGTGCAACAGGAGTACCTGTGATGCTTCCGGCATATGGAACATCTGAACCCAACACTCCGGAAGAAAGGATAACGAGTGCTGTCAATGTAAGAACGATGAAGGTATCTATAAATACGCCTACCATGGCAACTTCGCCCTGCTCCTGTGGATTCTTGACCTTTGCGAGAGCGTGAGCATGAGGTGTTGAACCCATACCTGCTTCATTGGAGAAGAGACCGCGGGCAACACCGAGACGGAGTGCCTGACGGACTGTGATACCGGCACCGGCGCCTGCAACAGCCTGTGGAGTAAATGCTCCGGTGAAGATGGAAACTATTGCCGGAATGAGATTAGCATGATTAATAAGTATGATGATGACTGAGGCTACGATATAAAGTGCAGCCATGAATGGAACAACCTTCTCTGTGAAGGAAGCAATACGGCTGATTCCTCCAACAAAGATGAATGCTGAAATTATAGCTACAAAGACACCTACAAGCCACTTTGGCGCTCCGAAAGCTGTATAGAAAGCATCACTGATGGAATTGGACTGTACCATATTTCCCATGATTCCAAGTGAAAGAATGATCATGACAGCAAAGAATCCTGCAAGAAACTTTCCTGTCTGTCCCTTAAATGCCTTAGTTATATAGTAAACAGGGCCTCCGATCACCTCGCCGTTTTCATCCTTTGTCTTTGTCTTCTGAGCCAGAACAGCCTCTCCGTAGATGGTTGCCATACCGAAGAAAGCAGCGATCCACATCCAGAAGATGGCACCCGGACCACCGCCTACAAGGGCAGTAGCACAGCCTGCAATATTTCCTGTTCCTACCTGTGCCGCTATGGCAGTGGCAAGTGCCTGGAAAGAACTCATACCGTCACTTCCTGAAGCCTCACCCTTCAAAGAAAAGCTTCCGAAAACTCTGTTCCATGCATGCGGAAATCTTCTGACCTGTACAAAACCTGTGCGGATAGAAAAATAAACACCGCTTCCGACAAGGAGAAAAAGAAGGATAAACCATACTTTATCATCCAAAAGTGAAACCATACTGTTAATTGCGTCCATAACTCATACTCCCTCTTGATAGATTTACTCGCGTAGGCTAAAGAAAGAAGGAATAAACGACGTACATGAAGAGACGTGCACAATCAGCCGGATAATACTGTAACAGGGTGACGAATAATAAATGTGAAAAAACTAAAAAACGGAAAATTTCAGATCAGAAAAAACTGAAAACTCAGTGAAGATGTGTCGGTATCTGATGAAAGAAACCTGACATAATACAGAGAGGTACGTAAAATGCACCGAAACATAAGGATACCATGAAGTAACCGCATGTGTGATACGATCCGCATGATATAACTCATTTCGTATGAAATATGAGAATATCCGCTGATCAATGCTTTTTTATCTTCTCTGTCCTTTTGCCTGAGAGATTGGGGCAGGAATCATCCTGAGCCTTTGCACCTTCGGCACTCTGTATAGAGCTTCTCCAGAGTTTACTCCGTTATTAGTCTCCGTCTGTTACAGACTCCTGAGAGTTTTACTCCTTCGGCAGGCAGGTATCATAAAGATAAAAGATCTTTTTACGGATACCGGATATCTCATAAATCAAATTGATAACTTAGAAATATCACAAACCACTTTTCTAATAACTTCTACGTATATATTTGCCCGCTAATCGTAACATTGCTAAAACTTAGCGTCAAGGCAGAAGCTAGTACTATAAATAAGAGATATATTATTGCCGGTATATATAGCGTATAGATAACGTAGAGTTATATGTTTGTGCGCAACTGATTATACTAAAAAAGGATGGCATATGAGTTAA
>ALYD01000035.1 GCA_000513555.1 Lachnospiraceae bacterium JC7 | reverse complement strand
GTTGCACTTTCCGATATGGATAAGTGGGGACTTTACAAGTCAGGAAACAAGGTAACATCAGAACCTGCAACACTTTTCGAGCGTAAGAAGGAAGAGGATGTTATGCAGGAGGTTGAGAAGAATCGAGGCTTGCACAGATAGCTGCTTTTGAAGCTGTCCCAGGCAAAAGGAGAAATGGCGGAGAGGCTTCTTCAGAAGAGACTTCCGCTGCTTCAGAAGGTGACGGAATGCCTGAAGAAATCGATGAGAACGGTGACTGTCTCCCTGATACAAAGGTATCTGATTTTGAGAAGAAGCCGGAGATCACTTATGATGATTTTGACAAGATCGAGTTCCGTGTAGGAAAGATCCTTCATGCCGAAGAGGTAAAGAAGTCAAAGAAGCTTCTGAAATTCAAGGTTCAGGTTGGCTCAGAGACACGTACCATCCTCAGTGGTATCAAGAAGGCCTACAATCCTGAGGATCTTGTAGGAAAGCGTGTGATGATCGTTGCAAACCTTGCTCCACGTGCCATAGCCGGAGAGGAATCACAGGGTATGATCATAGCTGCAGAAGATAATGATGGAAACATCGCTCTTATGACTCCGATGAGCAAGATGCCATCAGGATCAATAATCTGCTGATAAAAGATAGTTGGATTATGGCAACTTATCATAGTGTACTCAATAGTAAAAAAAAGAATATAGGTATTTCTGGTGGGACACTGAAGTTTATAGCTGCTTTAATGATGACCGCATATTATTTTGCGGTCGTCATTATCCAGAACGGTAAACTTTACGGTTATGTGGACGAGTATTATCAGATGGCAATAGCTACTGAAGAAGGTGCCAGATGGCTTAAATTATTCGATTTTCTCATTACATTCCGTCATTTCAGTTTTCCATTCTTCGCATTTCTTCTGGTAGAAGGATTTATTAACACCTCCAATTTCTGGAGATATTTCCTGAGAGTATTTATTTTTGCCATCATTTCAGAGGTTCCGTTTGACCTCTGTATGTACAATGAGACTTATACATGGGAACTGCAGAACCCGATGTTCACATTGGCGATTTCTCTTTTAGTGATGCAGTTTATGTATAAATGGAGAAAGAATATAGTTCTGAAATGGCTGGTAGTCATAGCAGGTGCCGCAATAGCGTATTTTGCTCACTTCCAGTTCGGACTATACGGTGTGCTGAGCATAGCGCTCATGTACAATTTCCATAAAGAAAAGATACTTAAGATCGGAAGCGGAGTCCTGGTGACAGCATTGGGAACATTGTCTTCATATTTCCTTCCTGTGTTATGTTTTATACCTATCTGGTTCTATGACGGAGACAGAGGAAGATTCAATCCCAAGTGGCTGTACTATATCTATTATCCGCTTCATCTTTCTGTGTTTTATATGATGATTTATATTGGAGCGATGATTACCGTATGATAGATGTGACTCAAATTTTCGATACTCATGCCCATCTCAATGATGAAAGCTTTTCCGGGGACAGGGATCGTCTAATAAGCGGTCTTGGGGCATCCGGAATAACGGGTTTTACGGAAATAGGATATGATATGCCTTCCAGCCGTAAGGCACTGGAACTGGCAGGGAAGTATGCCAATGTTTATGCTGCGGTCGGGTTCCATCCGGATCACAGTGATGTCTTAAAGGATGAAGACATTGACGAAATACGTAAAATGGTGGAAAAGGACAGAAATTCAGGCGACACAGGTCATAAGATCGTTGCCATCGGTGAGATAGGGCTGGACTACCATTACACGAGAGAGGGCATCATAGAGACCGCCCGTAAGGCAGGAAAGGAACCTGCTCCGGAGGATCTTGAAACTGCCGATCCCGATCCTGAGATTCAGAAGGATACGTTCAGACGTATGCTGAAGCTTGCTGCGGAGCTCAAGCTCCCCATAAATGTTCATTCCCGGGATGCCGCAAAGGAAACATATGATATGATCGTTTCTGAAAAAGGATATGAGAACGGTGGAATCATACATTGTTTCGGTTATTCCCTGGAGATGGCAAAGCTTTATGCAAGATTCGGCATGTGTGTGGGGATCGGAGGAGTTGTTACCTTTAAGAATTCAAAGAAGATCAAAGAGGTGGCAGAGAATTTACCTATTGAAAACATAGTTTTGGAAACGGATTGTCCGTATATGGCGCCGGTTCCCAACAGAGGAACCAGAAACCATCCGGGAAATCTGATATACGTGGCTGAAAAGATAGCAGAGCTTAAGGGTATGAAGCCCGATGATGTTATACGTATAACAACGGAAAATGCCAAAAGAGTATATAGGATCTCTTGAGGCAGGTGTGGATTTCAGCCTAAATACATAAAAAGCGACTATTACATCGCAATATATGTAATAGCCGCTTTTATATTTTTGCAAAAAAATACTCCAGAGTTGAATAGGTGTATCCACGTCACATGGGAGGATCCTCTTAGTGCTGCTACGTTCCCGTCCTGACACGATTCGAGGGACCCATTGCGTGGGGCCCAGACAACTCTGAAGCAAGTGAAGTATACATGAAAAAAGGTAAAATGGCAATAGCTAACATGCTGTGGTATAATGAAGCCATTATGTTGAGGTATATGCCTGTTTGACCGCAATCGGTAGTGATTGCGGGTTAGTTTGATGAAATAGGATCACAGAATATGAGTTTTACAAGTCTGTTTTTTGTGACGATATTCTTCCCTGTATTTCTTTTTGTTTATTATATATTGCAGGGGATGAAGATCAAAAATGCATGGCTGCTTTTAGGTTCCCTGATCTTCTATGCCTTCAGTGGCATAAATTGTCTGATACTTATCCTTATGATGGCGGCATTTGCATGGATAATAGGAAAGATGGTTCAGGCTGCTGTTGATAAAGCGGAGTGTGAATCTCCGGATCATCAGGCCGGAGACGAGGAATTTATGAATCCGACAGCTCAGGATGCCTATGAAAAGAATCATAATACGGCCAGATTATGGCTTATTATAGGTGTTTTAGGATTGTCTGCTGTACTTATGGGATTTAAGTACAGTAATTATATTTTTAATGAATTAAAGTTATCTTCTTATGACGGAATCAAAGAAGGCATTTTGAGATTGGGTATGCCTCTTGGATTATCTTTTTATACCTTTAAGCTGATCAGTTATATAGCTGATGTTTATATGAGACGCGTAAAGGCCGGAGGATTTTTTGATGTCCTGCTTTATACGGTCATTTTTCATCAGGTTACGCAGGGACCTATAGTCCGATATGAAGTTATGTCTTCACAATTTGAAAACAGAAGCCTTTCGTATAAGGCGGTGTCGGATGGTGTTTGGAGATTCAGTATAGGTCTTGCAAAAAAGGCACTTATCGCAGATCATTGCGGTAAGCTGGCGGACATGTTTTTGCCCCTTACGGGAGGCGGGGAATATTCCGTATTTGGAGCATATGCAGGTTCCTTGTGTTATATGTTGCAGATCTATCTTGATTTTTCCGCTTATTCTGACATGGCTTTGGGACTGGGCCAGATGATAGGTTTTAAATATCCCGAGAACTTTAATTATCCGTATGCAGCGGTTTCTGTAAG
Source organism: Lachnospiraceae bacterium JC7 (assembly GCA_000513555.1). Classification (GTDB taxonomy): domain Bacteria; phylum Bacillota; class Clostridia; order Lachnospirales; family Lachnospiraceae; genus Oribacterium. The sequence continues at coordinate 30,481 of ALYD01000035.1, read as the reverse complement.
AGACTTCTGGAGAAGATGGCACATATCACTGAGCAGCTTTTTCAGGGATTATGTTTATATTCCTTTAGGCGGAAGCAGGGTGAGTTTTCCGAGACTGCTCCTGAATCTTCTGGCAGTATGGATACTGACAGGTATATGGCACGGCGCAAGCTTTAACTTTATCCTGTGGGGAATATATTTTTATTGTTTTATTGTGCTTGAAAATGTTTTCAGAAAGTACAGTAATAAGCTCAGGTTAAATCAGATAAATGAGACAATAGCTGCTGTATTTTTACATTTATATACTCTTGCCGTTATATATATCGGCTGGGTACTGTTCAGGATCACGGATGTCAGAAAACTTTTGGAAGTTCTTGGAGTAATGCTGGGAAGAAGTGAAAGAGCTGTTTACAGTACATCAGAATTGCTTACGTTTAGGGGTAATATTTATTTTCTGCTTTTTGCTGTGACTGTATGTACACCGATGTGGAAAAAGCTGGGTACACTGATAAGTGAAAGACTTAAGCACAGCTTCAGAAGAGAAGAACGAGAGGTTAAAAATCTCGAAAAGGAGAGCTCACTGTATGAGCAGGAGGTTACCAGAGATCAGGTTCTGGTGGAGAAATACTCAGAAAACAGCAGCGATGTCCTGAAAGAGGTAAGGCAGCAGGCTGCAGAGAATCATGAGCGAATGATAAACCGTCTGGAGAACAGGCTCAAAAAAAGAAAAAGTGAAAGAACAAAACTGGAAATTGCTTATTACGGAGTTCGTATAATACTGATGCTTTTGTTCATCTTTGTGGCTATACTGTCCATGGTAGGAGCCAGTTACACGCCGTTTTTATATAATCAGTTCTGAGTCTTTGTGGTAGATATTCATAAAAATGATTGAAGAAAATGAAAAGAATGAAAACAGAATAGAGGAATCAGAGGATTTTGAGATAATCAGGAAACTGGCCGATTCTTTGGCGGGGACCGGAGTGAAAAATGAATCTCAGGATTCCTGTGATGAAGATGCTTCCAGCGGTAAAAACGCTGATGATAAACAGGGAGAATCGGAAGAAACAGGAGATACTCAGGCTGAGACCGGGTCAGTTCAGAAGATGGATACTTCTGATACGGAAGAAAAGGATATAAGGGTTCAGGAAGAGATAAAAACTGATAGTTCTGAAGAAAAGATCCGCAGCGGTGGTGCCGGATTTATGGCGGGAGCATCTCTTGCGGTATTTGCGGGTATTTTTGCGGTGGGAGCATTTGCAGCTAGACCTGTATATTCTGAGTCGGAAAAACGTTCATTGGCCCAAAAACCTGAGTTCAGCGTGATCGGGGCTATGAACGGAAACTATTTCAGGGAAGTGGATAAGTGGTTTTCAGATACCTTTCCTTTCAAGGAAGAGCTTCTTAGCATGGAGTCAAAGCTGGAATCCTTTTACGGTGCAGGAGGAGAATCCTACTATAGTAATAATTCGGATGTGGTAGAGGATACTGTGCCGGAAGCCGCGGAAACATTGGCACCGATCGTAGAGCTGGAAACCATGGCCGAGGAACCTGAGGAAACTGTGGACAGGTATCAGTCCCTGGTGGAAACCAATGCAGACGGGACTCTTAAAGTGGACACAGAGCCTAAGGAAAAGGTGGAAGTGACAGGAGAGCAGGCAGGGAATATTTATGTCAGCGACAGCAAGGCTTATGAGATCTTCTATTACAATCAGGGAGGCTCTGTGAAGTATGCTTCAGTCCTCAATACAGTAAAGGCTTTGCTGCCGGAGGCCAATGTATACGATATTCTGGTGCCGAACAGTTTCGGTGTAGAGCTTGACCCATCATTACAGGAAGAGCTGGGATCCGGTAATATGCAGGATGTATTCAACTATATCTTCAGCATGATGGATCCGAACATCCATAGAATATCTGCTTTTGATACCCTGTATGCTCACAGGGATGAGTATGTTTTCTTTAATACAGATCATCATTGGACCGGACTCGGAGCATATTACGTATATAGGGAATTCTGTCAGGAAAAGGGCATAACGCCTCATGAGCTCAGCGATTTTCAGTATGCTGATTACAGTGGTTTTTACGGTACCTTTTATTTTGCAACAAATCGCAATGAATCTCTGAAGGCAAATCCTGACCATGTTGAGGCGTGGATCCCTATGGGGACAAATGAAATAGTTGTCACGGATGAAAACGGAAACACCTTCAACGCCAATGTCATAAACGATGTTTCGGAGGTAAATGCCGGAAGAAAATACAACTGTTTTATAAAGGGAGATAATCCATTTACAGCTATAAAGAATCCTCAGATAAATGACGGGTCAAGCTGTGTTATTATCAAGGAATCCTATGGAAATGCTTTTGTTCCGTTCCTGGTGGATCATTATGAAAGTGTATATGTAATAGATTACCGGTACTATAAGGATAATCTTTCACAGTTCATTCTCGATAATAAGATAAAGGATATTATTTTCGTGAACAATGTTCAGGCCATAACCGAGAGGGTTTCAAATGAAATACTCAGTATATTTTCATGAAATAATTGTTCACTAAAATTTAATAGACATTGAGATTCGGTTGTGCCACAATACATCAGCAATAGGTAATTGCATTAGGCAGTTGCAAAAATAGCATCCTTCAATTATAATCTCTTAGATTATGTAAAAAGGTTTAGTGCGCTCTTTTGCAGATTTGCGTGCTAACTCAAGGAGATATATGGAACAGTTTATCATGAAAGGTGGAAAACCGCTGAAGGGCGAAGTCGTTATCGGCGGGGCGAAAAATGCCGCATTAGGTATTATCGCCGGAGCACTTTTAACAGATGACAATGTTACAATAGAAAATCTGCCGGACGTACGTGATATCAACGTTATGCTGGAGGCTCTCAAAGAAGTGGGAGCAACGGTCAAGAGGATTGACCGACACACTGCCCTTATTAATGCTTCCAATGTACAGGATATTTCCATCGATGATGAGTATATCCGAAAGATCAGGGCATCATATTATTTTATTGGAGCATTGCTTGGAAAATATCAGAAGGCGATTGTTCCGCTTCCGGGTGGATGTGCTATCGGATCAAGACCCATAGATCAGCACATAAAGGGATTCAGAGCTCTGGGTACCAATGTTGAGATCAAAAACGGCTGCGTTCATGCAGAAGCACCGGATGGCTTGAAGGCATCTCACATCTATCTCGATGTTGTATCGGTGGGAGCTACAATAAATATCATGCTTGCTGCTGTTCTTGCAGAAGGCAGAACCATAGTGGAGAATGTGGCAAAGGAGCCGCATATCGTAGATGTGGCGAACTTCCTGAATTCCATGGGAGCCAATATCAAGGGAGCAGGTACAGACACCATACGTATCAAGGGTGTGAAAAAGCTGCACGGAACCACATATGCCGTAATTCCTGATCAGATCGAGGCAGGAACCTTTATGTGCGCTGCAGCTGCTACAAGAGGGGATGTACTTATAAAGAATGTTATCCCCAAGCATCTGGAGTCTATTACCGCCAAGCTTTTGGAAATGGGTAATACGATTTATGAGTATGACGAGGCCGTAAGGGTGATCGGAGCCGAAGTTCAGCATCCAACAGATGTGAAGACCCTTCCGTATCCGGGATTTCCGACAGATATGCAGCCGCAGATGGCAGTCACGCTGGCTCTTGCAGAGGGAACATCAGTTGTGATCGAGTCCATATTTGAGAATAGATTTAAGTATGTTGACGAGCTTGCGAGAATGGGTTCCAACATAAAGGTGGAGGGCAATGTCTCCGTTATTGACGGAGTAAAGGGCTTCACCGGTGCCAGTGTCAATGCATTGGACTTAAGAGCAGGTGCGGCACTTGTTATAGCCGGACTTTGTGCAGAAGGTATAACAACTGTAAATGAGATAGGATTCATCCAGAGAGGTTATGAGCATTTCGACAAGAAGCTTCAGACTCTTGGTGCGGATATAGCAATGGTTGATTCAGAGCGGGCGATACAGAAGTTCAAGCTAAGAGTCGGCTGATATACAGTGTGGAAAGAGATTGATGATGGATTTCATCAGTCTCTTTTTTTGTGCAATAGGATCCGGAGCATATGAGCTACGGTATAGATTGATAAAAAAATATCAATATTATATTGACAATAAATTGTCAAAGGCATATACTTTCAATATCGGAATTGATAAAAAAATAACGAAGTTTCAAAAAAGAAACTGTTTTTATTCTTTGTTGCCACAGAAAAGAGGAAATCACATGAGTAAAGTAAAAAATCCGGTAATAGTAAAGGATATGGAAACCCTTGAAGCCAAGATACAGGTGGTTCGTGAGGCTCAGGAGAAGTATGCGTCATACAGCCAGGAGCAGGTGGATAAGATTTTTAACGCAGCAGCCACAGCAGCCAATCAGATGCGCATACAGCTTGCACAGATGGCTGTTGAAGAGACAGGAATGGGTGTTGTAGAGGATAAGGTCATCAAGAACAACTACGCAGCAGAATATATCTACAATAAATATAAGAACGAAAAGACCTGTGGTGTCATAGCTTCGGATCCTGCCTTCGGAACAAAGACCGTTGCAGAGCCGCTTGGACTTATCGCTGCAGTTATTCCTACAACAAATCCGACATCCACAGCTATCTTTAAGACCTTGCTCTGTCTGAAGACGAGAAACGGAATCATCATCAGTCCGCACCCGAGAGCGAAGAAATGCACAAGCCTCGCGGCAAAGATCGTACTTGACGCAGCAGTTGCAGCAGGAGCTCCTGAGAATATCATAGGCTGGATAGATGAGCCATCTCTTGAAATGACATCAGAGATAATGCGTTCGGCAGACTGTATACTTGCTACAGGTGGCCCGGGAATGGTGAATGCGGCTTATTCATCAGGAACACCGGCCCTCGGAGTAGGTGCCGGAAATAATCCGTGTATCATAGATTCTTCAGCTGATATCGAGAGTGCTGTTTCTTCAATTCTTCATTCAAAGACCTTTGATAACGGTATGATCTGTGCATCAGAGCAGTCTGTTACTGTTGTAGCGGATGTTTATGACAGGGTTAAGAAGGAATTTGAATTGAGAGGTGCATATTTCCTCAACAAGGAGGAGCGTGAGAAAGTAGGAAAGACCATCATTATCAACGGGTCCCTCAATGCAAAGATAGTAGGTCAGCCTGCATGGAAGATTGCAGAGCTCGCAGGAGTCAAGATTCCTCATGACAAGAAGGTCATCATCGGAGAGGTATCGGACAACACAAAGGCAGAGCCGTTTGCACATGAAAAGCTGTCTCCTGTTCTCGGAATGTACAAGGCAAAGGATTTTGATGCAGCCATTAAGAATGCGGAGATCCTCCTTATGGATGGCGGTCCGGGACACACAGCTTCTCTTTTCATCGATCCACGGGAGACTGAAAAGATACATAAGCATGCAGTTGCCATGCACGCATGCAGAATACTTCACAATATGCCTTCTTCCCACGGCGGAATAGGTGATCTTTACAACTTTAAGGTAACGCCTTCTCTCACGCTTGGATGCGGTTCTTACGGCGGAAACTCTGTTTCAGAGAATGTCGGTATAAAGCATCTTTTGAATTACAAGACGGTTGCGGAGAGGAGAGAGAACATGCTTTGGTTCAGAACACCTGAGAAGGTTTATTTCAAGAAGGGATGTATGCCTGTTGCGCTGAATGAGCTCAAGGAAGTATATGACAAGAAGAAGGTGTTTATCGTAACAGACTCCTTCCTCGATTCAGCAGGATATATCAAGCCTATTACAGATAAGCTTCATGAATTGGGAATAGATTACAGGGTATTTTCACATGTACAGCCGGATCCGACTCTTGCCAATGCCGTAGAGGGTGCTGAGCAGATGTCCCGTTACAATCCTGATACCATTATCGCCTTCGGCGGCGGTTCAGCAATGGATGCAGGAAAGATCATGTGGGTTCTTTATGAGCATCCTGAAGTAAAGTTCCAGGATATGGCTATGCGTTATATCGATATCAGAAAGAAGGTATATCAGTTCCCCAAGATGGGCACAAAGGCACTCTTTGTAGCTATTCCTACATCATCAGGAACAGGTTCCGAGGTCACACCTTTTGCGGTAATAACAGATCAGGAGACAGGAACAAAGTATCCTATAACGGACTATGAGCTTCTTCCCAACATTGCCATCGTGGATACAGATAACATGATGACACAGCCGAGAGGACTTACAGCCGCATCCGGTATAGACGTACTTGTACATTCTCTCGAGGCATATGCAAGCATGATGGCAACACCGTATACGGATGGTCTCGCTCTTCAGGCAATGAAGAGAGTATTTGATTATCTTCCGACAGCCTATAACGAGCCTACAAATATCAAGGCACGCGATGAGATGGCCAATGCTTCATGTATGGCAGGTATGGCCTTTGCCAATGCTTTCCTTGGAATCTGTCATTCAATGGCTCATAAGCTGGGAGCATATCATCATATTCCTCACGGACTTGCAAACGCGCTTCTTCTCAATGAGGTAATAAGATATAACTCTTCTGAGCATCCGGAAAAGATGGGTACATTCCCACAGTATGAGTATCCTCATACACTTAAGAGATATGCTGAATGTGCACGTTTTGTAGGCATTAACGAGGCAGACGACAGGAAGGCCGTAGACAAACTCTGCGAAAAGATAACTGAGCTTAAGAAGACAGTCGGAGTCAAGGAAAGAATACAGGACTATAACGTTACTGAAGAGGATTTCCTTAAGACTCTTGATGAGATGAGTGTCAATGCATTTGACGATCAGTGTACAGGTGCTAACCCTCGTTATCCGTTGATTTCCGATCTCAAGGAAATGTATAAGCTTGCTTTCTACGGAAAGAAGTACGAGAAGAATGAAAAGACTCCTGTGGAGATCATGGACTGCGTTAAGGAATATACAGAGTGAGATGCAGGATGAGGGGCCTGACTCAGATATTTGTCCCTATTGATAGTATAGAGATAAAAGAATCCGGGAATACCGGAGGTGTTCCCGGATTCGACTAAAAGACGTGAACCTTGTGGCAGCAAGTTCATATAAAGGAAGATGTGAGGGTCTTAAATGACTTCCACATCTTCTTTCATTTAAGGGAAATAAAGCGGGATTATCCGGAAAATACAGAGTGATATACAATTTAGGCATATCTATTATTTTATATTTACTCAAAAGTTATGACGTGATATATTGGCTGTGTTAATCACAGAGATTCGGAGCCAATGGGGGCGCCTTTCAGGAAAGAGGGCGTAGTCTGTCCTGGCATCCGGATTTTTTTATTAATAAACGTTTCCTGAAGGAGGAAAATCTTATGTCTTATGTTGCAGAAGTATTTGAAAATTTGAAGGCTAAACATCCTAATGAGCCTGAGTTCCTTGAGGCTGCAGAGAGAATTCTCAGCTCTCTTGATCCTATCGTAGAGAAGAACGAGGATCTTTACAGAAAGAATGCTCTTCTTGAGAGATTCGTAGAGCCTGAGAGAATCGTATCATTCAGAGTACCTTGGACTGATGATAAGGGTGTTAACCATGTAAATCTCGGATACAGAGTACAGTTCAATTCAGCAATCGGACCATACAAGGGCGGCCTTCGTTTCCATCCTTCAGTTACACAGTCTATTCTTAAGTTCCTCGGTATGGAGCAGATCCTGAAGAATTCTCTTACAGGACTTCCAATCGGTGGCGGTAAGGGTGGTTCTGATTTTGATCCTCATGGCAAGTCAGATGCAGAAGTTATGCGTTTCTGCCAGAGCTTCATGACAGAGCTTTTCAAGTATATCGGAAAGGATACAGATGTTCCTGCCGGTGATATCGGTGTTGGCGGACGTGAGGTAGGTTATCTTTACGGACAGTACAAGAGACTTACAGGCCTTTATGAGGGCGTTCTTACAGGTAAGGGTCTTTCCTTCGGTGGTTCTCTTGCAAGACCTGAAGCAACAGGATACGGCCTTGTTTACATTACAGATGAGATGGTAAAGGCTGCAGGAAAGACTCTTCAGGGTACAACTATTGTTGTATCAGGCTCAGGAAATGTTGCCCAGTACGCTATCCAGAAGGCTGCACAGCTTGGCGCAAAGGTAGTTACATGTTCTGATTCTAACGGATACATCTATGATCCAAACGGAATTGACTTCGATGTACTCGTACAGATCAAGCAGGTAGAGAGAGCAAGAATCAGCGAGTATGCAAAGCGCGTACCTGGTTCAGAGTACCATGAGGGTGAGAAGCCATGGGGCGTTAAGTGTGATATCGCTCTTCCATGTGCAACACAGAATGAGATCAACGGAGAGGCTGCAAAGACTCTTCTTGCAAACGGATGCTGGGCTGTTGCAGAGGGCGCAAATATGCCATCTGATTCAGATGCTATCGATGCTTACCTTGCAGCCAAGATCCTTTACATGCCTGCCAAGGCTTCAAATGCCGGCGGTGTTGCAGTTTCAGCACTTGAGATGTCTCAGAATTCAGAGAGACTCAGCTGGACCTTCGAAGAGGTTGACGGAAAGCTCAAGGATATCATGACAAACATCTATAACAATGTTGCTGCAGCAGCAAAGAAGTATGGTCATGAGGGTGATTTCGTAGTAGGTGCCAATATCGCAGGTTTCGAGAAGGTTGCCGACGCTATGCTCAGCCAGGGACTTGTATAAGTGATTGCATTTAATAAGTGGTTATAGTAAGATACGGGAGTCAGGTGGTCATCCACCTGACTTTCGTTGATTTAAAACAGAGGTTTGCATAGACAGTAAAGAGGTATTCATGCATAAATTTCTGAGAACAATCGGATTTTCAAAAATTCAAACGGATATGCAGCTGGAGCCGCTTATAGAACGTGCCGTAAATGAAAAGAATAAGACACTGGTCATAAACGGAACTGATGGATCGGTTATCGAACAGTATCAGCTTCCGGTAGCTCCATCCATGGGCATAGCTGTCGTTGGTGAGAGAACCAGTGATGGTGTATTCCACAGAAATTACTATTTCCCATATATGAGATCCTATGACGGAACACTGACAGAGGCCGGCTCTGTGGAGAGACATCTGGAAAAAGAGACCTATGCAGGAGTTCTTGAGGACTTCAGATCGGGAATAACACTTATATTTTATCTGACTAATTCAGTTCAGCTTCGGGAGCTTGTTAAGATGCAGATGCACGTGAAAGCCCGTCAGGCTTTTCTTACAGGCCTTGCAAGTGAGGGAAAGATCCTTCTCCCTATAGAGAAGAAGGAAGATGTGGAGACCCGAAAGAGTAAAAGCAATGAGCGCAGAAGCCTTGTTGAAGCGGCCCGACAGGGTGATCAGGAGGCTATCAATACACTTACAGAGACAGACATCAACATGTATAATGAAGCTCATCATCGCCTTTTGACAGAGGATCTGTACAGTATAGTGGAAACGAGCTTTATGCCGACAGGTGTTGAGTGTGATATTTATTCCATACTTGGTGAGATCGTATCCCTGAGGGTGAAGGAAAATGTTTATACCCATGAAAATGTAGTGGATATGAAGATCAACTGCAATGACTGTATCTTCCATGTTGCCATTAATGAATCGGATCTGGAAGGTGTTCCTGCAGTGGGACGAAGATTTAAAGGAAAGATATGGATGCAGGGCAATCTGGAATTCATAGAAGATGAAAAAGAAAACGAAGAATAGAACGGAGGATTCGTAAGGATCATATCAGTTTATTCTATATAAGACAGCTTAAAGAGATATATGTATGTTCTTTATAAGTCGTATGAAGACAGCATGTTGCTCTTTAAGCTGTTTTTTTATCAAACGTGGTTTAGCGATTTATCATTGCATTAGACTAAAGCGTTTTGTATAATCAGGAAAAGTTTTATTTATCGGAGGAATCACTGTGCCAATTTCACAGATTATTTTGGAATTATTTGAAGGACTTCTGGTATCGGTCCAGATCTTTGCCATAACCCTGCTGTTCAGCCTTCCCCTGGGACTTGTTGTTGCATTGGGGCGTATGTCAAAGAACAGTACCATAAGCGGTATCACGAAGGTCTATATATCCATAATGCGCGGTACGCCGCTTATGCTTCAGCTGTTCGTGGTCTACTACGGACCTTACTATCTTTTTAATATCAAGCTTAATCCTACATATAGAAATATGGCTGTATATATCGGATTTGTTATCAATTACGCGGCGTATTTTGCGGAGATATACAGATCCGGAATCCAGTCTATGCCGGTTGGTCAGTATGAGGCTGCAGAAATACTGGGATATAACAAGGTTCAGACCTTTTTCAGTATCATCATGCCACAGGTTATCAAGCGTATACTTCCGTCTGTGACAAATGAAGTTATAACACTGGTAAAAGATACATCTCTTGCGTTTTCTATTTCCGTAATGGAGATGTTCACAAAGGCAAAGGCCCTGTCCTCAAGCCAGACATCCATGACGCCGCTTATAGTGGCAGGCGTTTTCTATTATGTATTCAATTTTATCGTTGCATACCTGATGGATAAGGCAGAAAAGAAACTTGATTATTATAAATAAGAAGGGGCATATTAGGTTTTTGCCACATATACGTAGGTAATGAGACCTTTGCCTCAGACATCAAGAGAATAAAAAAATCAGACCGGAGATAGAAATGAATCTATTAGAAATGAAAAATGTAAAAAAGAGCTTTGGGGATCTGCAGGTTCTTAGAGATATAAGCCTCGAAGTGGGAGACGGAGAGATCGTTTCCATAATAGGACCTTCGGGTTCCGGAAAGTCCACACTTCTTCGCTGTGCCACACTTCTGGAAAACATGGATGCGGGAATGCTCAAGTATGAGGATGAGGTGGTTGCCAAGAATGATCCTGACGGAAAGGCTGTATATGCAGACAGGAAGACTATTAAGAAGGTAAAGTCAGCCTACGGACTGGTGTTCCAGCAGTTCAATCTTTTTCCGCACTGGAACGTACTCAGAAATGTAACAGATGCAGTTATAAATGTTCAGAAGAAATCTAGGGCCGAAGCAGAGAAGATCGGTAAAGAGCTTTTGGATAAGATGGGACTTATTGACAAGGCTGAATATTATCCGTATCAGTTATCGGGAGGACAGCAGCAGAGAGTGGCCATAGCGAGAGCACTGGCACTTAATCCCAAGGTCCTGTTCTTTGATGAGCCTACAAGTGCGCTGGATCCAGAGCTTACAGGTGAAGTGCTTAAGGTAATCAAGTCTCTTAAGGAGCTTCATATCGCCATGGTGATAGTTACCCATGAAATGGCATTTGCAAGGGATATCTCCGATAAGGTCATATTTATGGCGGATGGGGTTATAGTCGAACAGGGATCGGCGGAGGAAGTCTTTAATTCTGAAAATGAAAGAATGAAACTTTTCCTCGGAAGGTATAAAGATATACTTTAAAATGTGGATAACTATATTTAATTTGTAATAAATCAGAAGATATAACACATGCAAACTGTTGATAAATAGTTTAAAAAACTCATATAAAAAGCGGCAAAGGCAGGATTCTTTAAGAGTCCTGTCTTTTTTTGTTTTAATGAGGACAAACGATTGTGGAAAAGTGTAAAAATCTGTGGATAAGTATAAAAATGCCATTAAATTTAATATTTTAAAAGAGATGGGAAAATTTAAGTATTTTGAATCAAATGGTAATGCTCAGGTTGAGACGGATCGAAACTTCTTCTGTTGTGGAATTTTCATAACCGGGAACTATTTCAAACTTAATATTTTTTTATATAATTTGTCCGTAATTACTTGCCACATTTAAAAACCTCGGATATACTTTCTTAGGTTTTTAGATAAACAGCATTATTGCTGTAATTATTACGAAGAAGCATTTTGCTTCAATCGAGGAGGAAAATATGAGAAAATCCATTTCTGTACTTCTTTCCGCTGTTATGGCTGCAGCAGCACTTGCTGGTTGCGGATCAAGTTCAACAACAGCAACAACAGCAGCCGCAGCAGCAGAGACAACAGCTGCAGCGGGAGAGTCAGCTGAGGAGACAGCAGTAGCAGCTGCAGATGCTAAGGACGTTGATGTTCTTAATGTTGCATTCGTACCATCACGTGAGCCTGAAGAGATCGTTACTGCTACAGAGCCTCTTAAGGATATGATCAAGAAGGAGATGCTTACATTCGGTTATAACATCAAGGATGTAAACATCACAGTAGGAACAAGCTTTGAGGCTGTTGGTGAGGGTCTCGCCGCAGGAACAATCGACATTGGATTCATTCCTGGAAACACATACATCCTTTATGATGAGGATGCAGAGGTTCTTCTTACAGCAACAAGAGATGGACTTTCTATTGATAGTGATAGCGCAAAGGATTGGAACGATCAGAAGCCGACTGAGCCAACTGAGAATCAGGTAACTTTCTATCGTGCACTTATCGTTGCAGGACCTTCAGATGCCGGTAAGGCAGTAGCTGATAAGGTAAATAACGGAGAGGAGCTTACATGGGAAGACCTCGATGGTCTTAACTGGGGCGTTATGGGTCCTACATCTCCAGCTGGTTATGTATACCCTGCACTTTGGATCCAGAAGAACTTTGGAAAGAACATCACAGATCTTACACATGTTGTAGAGTGTGATTCATACGGTACTGCTTTTGCCCGTCTCGCTCAGGGTCAGATCGACGTACTCTGCACATATGCTGATGCTCGTCGTGACTATGTTGAGAAGTGGAATGCAGAGTATTCAATGCAGAATTCTATCTGGGATGATACAAATGTTATCGGTGTAACAGAGGGAATCTACAATGATACTATCTCTGGTTCTAAGGTATCAACTGTAATGATGGATGAGGATTTCAAGACTGCTTTCAAGCAGGCTATGATCAATATCGGAAACTCTGATGAAGGTAAGGAAGTTATCAACATCTACACTCACAAGGGTTATGTTGAGGCTCAGGATTCCGACTACAATTCAGCACGTGATGCTCAGAATCTTATCAAGGCACTTCGTCTTGGTCAGAACTAAGTATTCAGCTGTATAGCGGTACATCAATAATTTTGGGAAGTCCGCTGAATGCCTTGCATTCATGCGGACTTTCTTTTACTCTTAAAGAAGCGGTATGTAAGGTCGGGGATGTTTATCAAATATCGATACAGAGCCGAAGTGCATATTAAATTCAATATTCTATGCGAATGCTTAAGCCATTAAACATTCACATGAAACATTGAGTTTTTTGCTCATATATATAATCAAAACAGAAAAGGAAAAAGCAATGATTAAGTTTGAAGATGTAGGGAAGAGATATCCTAATGGCTATGAAGGTCTGAAGCATATAAACCTTGAAATCGGACAGGGAGAGTTTGTTGCGATCATAGGTCTGTCAGGTGCAGGTAAGTCTACATTGATCCGAACCATTAACCGTATGCATGATATTACAAGTGGAAGTCTTACAGTAGATGGAACAGATGTAATGTCTCTTTCAGGCAAGAGCCTCCGTCGTTTCCGCAGAAAGATCGGTATGATCTTCCAGTCCTTTAACCTCATTACACGTACAACTGTAATTAAAAACGTTCTTACAGCCTTTGTACCGGATATGCCATGGTACCGTTCACTTTTCGGAATCTACAATGAGGAAGAGAAGATGAAGGCTCTTGAAGCTCTTGACAAGGTTGGTATCCTTAATAAGGCTTTTGTACGTGCAGACCAGTTATCCGGAGGACAGCAGCAGAGAGTTGCTCTTGCGAGAACTCTTGCCCAGAGTCCACAGATCATTCTTGCGGATGAGCCGGTAGCTTCTCTTGATCCTGTTACTGCAAAGCAGGTTATGAATGACTTCAAGCGAATAAATCAGGATATGAATATCAGCATCCTCATCAATATCCATCACGTGGATCTCGCTCTTAAGTACTGTACGAGAGTTATCGGTATCAGTGCCGGCGAGATAGTTTATGATGGTCCTTCTGACAAGGTAGATAAGGCTATCCTCAATCAGATCTATGGGGGAGGACAGGAGGAAGAGGTATGAGTATATACGATAAAATCTTCCCGCCTAAGAGATACACTCTGGACAACGGAAAAGCGGTTCAGCAGAAGCGTTCAAGGGCACCTATCTATGTGATAGTGATCCTTATTATGAGTATAGTTTCCATAAAGGTTACCGGATTTGATCCTAAGGTTCTGGCTACCAGAGGAAACCAGTTCTTTGTGATCCTGAATAGAATGTTCCCTCCTGAGCCATCCTACTTCGGTTCTATAGTCACTCCTATACTGGACACTATAAAGATGTCACTTCTCGGTTCGGCTATAGGTTCTTTGCTTTGCATTCCTTTTGCAATGCTTGCATCGACAAACGTTTGCAAGAACCGTGTTATTGTGGCAGCCATGAGACTTATGTTCAGTATAGTACGTACTTTGCCGACACTTGTCAGTGCCCTTATTGCAACATTTATATTTGGACTGGGAACCATTGCCGGAACAACAGCTATCGCTATATTCTCATTCTCATATATCGGTAAGATCATGTATGAAGAGATAGAGACTGTCGATATGGGAGCGTTTGAGGCTATGGAGGCAATGGGATTTACCAAAGGACAGGCGTTTATACATGCCATAGTTCCACAGGTCATGCCGGCATTCCTGTCTAACAGCCTTTACAATTTCGAGGGTAATGTACGTTATGCTGCGGTCCTCGGATATGTAGGTGCAGGTGGAATTGGTCTCATTTTAAATGAGCAGCTCGGCTGGAGAGAGTATCCTAATGTAGGAATGATACTTCTTGTTCTGTTCGTTACTGTATTTATCATCGAGTCAGTCAGCCGCTGGGCTCGTAAAAAGCTTGTATAAGGAGGAGCTCATATGAATGATAGAATTAAAAAGGCATATGAGAGCCGTCCGAAGGACTGGATATGGCATCTTGTTATCGCAGTTATTGTGATAGGTCTTCTCATTTGGAGCCTGGGCGCTATGGAGACTTCCGGATCTACAAAAAACGGCGGAAAGATGGCGCTTAGTATACTTAACGGTATAGTTCATCCGGACACTGAGCTGCTTTTCAATCTCAGTAAAGAGGGTGTTCTTTATCTCCTTCTGGAGACTATTTGTATCGCTTTTATGGGTACAGTTGTCGGTGCGATTTTTTCAATACCTCTGGCTTTTCTGTCAGCAAACAATCTGTCGCCAAAGCCTATCGCATTTATCGGTCGTATACTTATTATGATCATTCGTACTGTGCCTGCGTTTGTTTATGGTCTTATGTTTATCAGAGTGACCGGACCGGGACCTTTTGCAGGTCTCATGACCATGTCTGTTACATCCATAGGTATGGTTTCTAAAATGTATATTGAGGCCATTGAGGATCTGGATACCAAGATACTTGAGTCTCTTGATGCCATGGGATGTTCAACATGGCAGAAGATATTATATGGAATACTTCCTCAGCTTATGCCTAATTTTGCATCAACAGCAATCTATCGTTTCGATATAAATCTTCGTGATGCAACAGTTCTTGGTCTTGTTGGAGCCGGTGGTATCGGTGCACCGCTTATCTTTGCCATGAATGCATATCGCTGGAATGAAGCGGGTTCCATACTTATCGGTCTTGTGGTTCTGGTTCTCATCGTTGAGTGGATCAGTACTAAGATTCGTGTAAAGTTAACCAGAGGTTAAAGATAAAGGACGGAGATTATTCTCCGTCCTTTGCGTTTGCGGTGAAATTCACGGAAGAAGTCCGGGATGATTTTAGGTTGATAAGGGCCTGACCGGGGATTTCGTGTGAAATCATAGAAAAGAGAAGTAAATATTATGAAAAATTTTGAAATTTACTATACATCGGACACCCATGGTAAGGTAATGCCGATAGATTATGCTACGGGTGAAAGAAAGGCCTGTGGGCTACTCAATATTGCAGCAGAGCTTCAGCATAGAATGATAGTAGAAGCAGGTAAAGGTGGCGATACTGAAGGCGCGGAGATAGGGAAAGATAATGTGGTCTCTTCGTTTGAAAGGCCAGTAGTCTGTGAGTTATCTGAAAATGAAGTCAGGAAGGAATCGGATATTCTGGTAATGGATGGTGGAGACAGTCTTCAGGGCACTCCAATGATCGCATATTATCTCGAGAATAAAGAAGAGTTTTCGGTTCATCCTGTTGCCGAGGCGTTCAATGCCATGGGACTTGATTTCTATACTCTGGGAAATCATGATTTCAACTTCGGTTACGATGTAATCAGAGATTATACTAGAGCTATGGATAGTACTCTTCTTATTGCAAATCTGGAGGACCTTAGAGGAGAGATAAAATATAAAAGATATGTCATATGTACATTAAAGAGCGGACTCAGGGTAGGAATCACCGGAATAGTTACTGACTATGTCAATATATGGGAGCAGCCGGAACATCTTACTGAATTAAAAATATCGGATCCTCTTGAAGCGGCAGCTGAAGTGTACAAGGAAATGAGGGATAAGGGCTGTGATGTTACAGTATGCATTTATCACGGCGGATATGAAGAAGACCTTAATACTCATGAAAGGCTCTCGGATACAAGAGAGAATATCGCCTGTGAACTGGCAAGAGAACTTGATTATGACATACTTCTTACAGGACATCAGCATATGCCTGTAGCGGGAATAGAGATAAAGGGAACATGGAGTGTTCAGCCACCTGCAAATGCAGAGCAGTATATATGCCTTAACGGGGCGTATGAGGATGGACGTCTTCAGTGCAGTTCCGGGCTTCGTTTTACAGGGGATGAGACCAGAGAAGATATTAAGAATCAGATAATGCCTCTTGAGAAATGTGTTGCGAAATGGCTTGATGAGCCTGTAGGTGAATTCGAGGAAGATATCATCCCGGAGAAGAAACTGGATATAGCGATTCATGGCAGTAAGGTTGCAGCTCTTTTTAATCAGGTTCAGCTTGAATCCGTGGAGGCCGATTTTTCCTGCACAAGTATCGGAAATACGGAAATCGGATTTAAGAAACAGGTCAGCATAAGAGATATTTATGCAGCTTACCCGTTTTCAAATACTTCTCAGGTCAAGGAAGTGACGGCAGAGATACTAAAGGAGGCATTGGAAAGATGCGCACAGTATCTGGAGCTTGATGCTGAGGGAAATCCGTATATTTCCGATGTTTTCATGAAGCCTAAGGTTGAGCACTATAACTATGATTATTATGCAGGACTTGATTACGCTTTTGATTTAAGAAGACCTGTGGGTGACAGAGTTGTACGATTGAGAATGCTGGATGGTACAGAGCTCGTTCCCGGCAGGAAGTACAGACTTGTAACATCGAATTACAGGGCTACGGGAACCGGGGGATACGAAATGATCGGTGATTCAAAGACAGTGTTCTCTTCAGCTGACAATGTTCAGGATCTACTTATAGATTATGTTAGGAAGCATCCTAAACTTACAGTTCCTGTGAACTATAAATTCGAAGTGTTATACTGAAAACAAAAAACTATGCAGGCGGAAAACGTCTGCATAGTTTTTTTATTTTAACAGATTCCTGCGGCCGACATCCTGCTGAAGGCATATCCCATAAGAGCCTTTTTCCAGATGCCATAGGCGTCAGGAGTAAGGTGCATAAATTTATCACTGCAATAGGAAGGCTCCAGGTCTCCGTTTTTATCGGCCAGCAGATCGCCTAAATTCACATAGCCCCATCCGTTAGCCATGGCATAGTTCTGCATTTTCAGGTTGAGGGCTTTGATATTGGCGCTGGTATATGGCGCACCGTTTTTTCCGGGGTACATGTAACTGGCTCCAAGTATGGTAACGTCTGAATCCGGAACATACTGTTGAAGAGTCTGAATGAGCTTTACATAGAGCTCAGGTGTATCACTCCATTTTTGGTCTTTATATCCAAAATGGAGATATATATGGGTCGTTTCGCCGGGATGATCCGCTGCCATAAGCTGGAGCGATTCCCAGACAGGACGCTTGGCACCCTTATACATAGGAGTACCGGCATCTTCTATGGATGCGTCAAAGGCGGAATGGACACAGAAACCGGGAAAGGCGAGACTCTGAAAATTGCCCATCACGGGATCGGAGGAATTTTTAATACACTGAATTCCCCAGCCGGCTCCAATGGAATCCCCGATGATCACAGAATTTTTAAAATACTGATATAACAGCTGGTTCTGCTCCAGGGTAGGCGTTTCTGTATATAAATATGATGCCGTCGGGTTGGCGGCAGCTAATGAAGCTGATATTGATATATCGCCTGCTGCGGCGGAAGGTGAGATGCCTGAAGCATTTGCATCTGCAAATGCTGAAAAACAGGTAAAGGTCGTAATGCAGCTAACAAGCAATAGTGAAGTAAGACAATTTCTGACGGACTTTTTCATAAATACTCCTTTCGCTGGAAATAAAGCATTTTTAACAAAAACTACAGCATGTATATCGTCTAATATAACAAATGTTATAATTTATAATATTAATTGTAAATACTACGCTATAAATATAACAGTAATTAATGTTATAATGCCGATATAAAAATGACTATTTGAAGGGGAGCAACATGAGTAAAAGATCTAAATTGTATTCAGCCGGCATTGCAGTGGTGATAGCGGCAAATATGAGTATGACCGTTTTTGCGGAGGTTAGTGCACCGGGAGTTACTGCCGTAACAGAATCTGCGGTACAGCCGGGACCTGGAGTTGGAAATATGGAGAGTACTGGCATAAATGAAAGTACAGAAGCAGAATCCGGAGTAGCGGCTGAAACATTGCCGGGAAATACCACAGGGCCTGTGGCAGGAGATGCTGAAGCTTCACCGGAGGAAAACAAAGCAGATTACTACAGGAATCTGGATGTGTCCCAGCTTGACGCAGAGCACCTCAGTACATTAGGGGAATTTTTCAAAGATTCAGTTATCATAGGTGATTCCGTAGCTGAGAATTTTCAGCGTTATAATCTGACAACGGGAATCGGGGATGCGGTGAGCGATAATTTTACATCCCTTGCAGTGGCGGGCTACAGTATAAAGAAGGCATTGCTTCCTAACAACGGTTCAAATATTCATCCTATGATACAGGGAAAGAGATATCGTCTGCCTGAGGCTGTCAATATGATAGGCGCTAAGCATGTATACAGCTTCTTCGGCTATAAGGATCTTAATGATGTCGCAGCTGCAGATAATTACGAGAAACTTCTTCAGGAGATACAGGCTGCTAATCCTGAGACAGATATCACGGTTATCAGTACGACATACATGACGAAGAACTTCCAGAATTCAGAGTATAACAATGAAAAAGTCCGCACTCTTAACGAAGCCATGAAACTTAAGTGTGCAGCTAACGGCTGGGGCTTTATAGATGTCCAGGATATAATGAGTGACGGTGCGGGAAATCTTCCTGAGGAGTGGAGTATCGATAAGCAGATACATTACAACTACCAGTATTATATCTACTGGGTGAATGAAATGAAGAGATATGCCCTTGAAAAGCTGGGGATCTGAAAGATAAGAGAGATAAAACCGTATACCCCTTTAAAGTATCGTCCTGAGATATGGAGTACTGATGAATCAACGCTGCTGATGCGTGTTTAGAATCATACAGGGGGAAAAATCACAAAAAATAATCTCCGTTCAGGGAGGATCGGATCAGTTTCGGACTGACGCCGGTTCTCTCCGGAACGGAGATTTTTTATACCTTTAAAAGTATCAGTTATCGCTTGCGTCATCCTCTGAAAGAGTGAAGGTGAATCTCTTCTTGATCTCTTCGTCGGATGCAAGATATTCATCATAAGTGGTCATCTTATCGATAAGGTGGCCGTCGATTATCTCGAAAATACGGTTTGCTGTGGTCTCAACTACCTGATGGTCACGGGATGAGAAGATGATGACACCGGGGAAGTTCTTAAGTCCGTCATTAAGTGCGGAAATAGACTCCATGTCCAGGTGATCAGTAGGCTCGTCAAGGATGATTACATTGGAACCTGAGATCATCATCTTACTGAGCATACATCTTACACGCTCACCACCGGAGAGGACATTTACCTTCTTGAGTCCGTCATCGCCCTTGAAGAGCATTCTGCCGAGATAGCCGCGGACGAACTGGGTATCCTTGTCAGGGCTGTACTGGGTGAGCCACTCAACGATGGTATCCTCAGATCTGAATTCAGGAGTATTATCCTTAGGGAAGTATGACTGGCTGGTTGTTACACCCCACTTGTAATCACCGCTGTCAGGCTCCATCTCACCGGAAAGGATCTGCATGAGAGTTGTCTTTGCAAGCTCGTTAGGACCAACAAGAGCGATCTTATCGGTACGGTTTACAATGAAGGATATATTATCAAGGACCTTTATGCCGTTGATTGTCTTTGAAAGGTTCTTTACCTCGAGAACATCGTTACCGATCTCTCTGTTAGGCTTAAATACGATGTAAGGATATTGTCTTGAAGATGGCTTGATAGTATCCAGCTCAATTTTTTCAAGAGCACGCTTACGGGATGTTGCCTGCTTGGATTTTGAAGCATTGGCAGAGAATCTCTGAATGAACTCCTGCAGTTCCTTGATCTTTTCTTCCTTCTTACGGTTGGCTTCCTTCTGCTGACGAACGATAAGCTGGGAAGACTCGAACCAGAAGTCGTAGTTTCCTGCAAATACAGTGATCTTACCGTAGTCGATATCCGCGATGTTGGTACATACCTTATTAAGGAAGTAACGGTCATGGGATACGACGATGACAGTATTCTCGAAGTTGATGAGGAACTCCTCAAGCCACTCGATGGAGTTGAGATCCAGGTGGTTGGTAGGCTCGTCCAGAAGAAGGATATCAGGATTTCCGAAAAGTGCCTTGGCAAGGAGTACCTTTACCTTCTCAGAGCCCTTAAGCTCATTCATAAGCTTATAATGAAGGTCTGTGGAAATACCGAGACCGTTAAGCATGGTCTCTGCGTCAGCCTCTGCGTTCCAGCCGTCCATCTGAGCAAACTCTGCCTCGAGTTCAGCAGCTCTCATTCCATCTTCGTCTGAAAAGTCAGGCTTTGCATAAATGGCATCCTTTTCCTTCATGATGTCATAAAGACGCTGATTTCCGCGGATAACAGTATCGATAACTGTGCAGTCATCATATTTGAACTGATCCTGCTCCAGTACGCTGAGACGCTGTCCCGGAGTCTTGGTGATCTCACCGCTTGTCGGCTCAAGAGCGCCGCTCAGAATCTTAAGGAAGGTTGACTTACCTGCACCGTTGGCACCGATGATGCCATAGCAGTTTCCTTCGGTAAACTTGATGTTAACATCTTCAAAGAGTGCCTTCTTGCCTACACGAAAGGTTATATTGTTTGCTGCAATCATTCGCTTCTCCTTTATATTAAAATAATATGTAAAAAAAGAGTGGCTGGGAAGCCGCTCTTAAATGTCATTAACCTTTAGAATTATATCCGAGGCGCCTGATAAAAGCAAGGAATTTCGGGAAAATGAACCATAGAGTGATAACTCGGATAAAATTATGCAGACATCGAAATTTATGGATGAATCATAGCTGTCGATTTTTGAAAAAACGTAAATTTTTTGAATCAGATATAGTAATAAAACATCCTGCCTTCTGAGATATACTGAAAAAGTAATCAGCTGAAATGCTGTATACTTAAAGAACCTGTCATTTGAACAGACGGGTTCATGATATTCTGAAAGGTAAAATTATTTATATATGTACGAGAGGGGACAAATGAAATTAAAGAGAATTAAACAGATCATTACAGCGGCTTTAACAGGTGTTCTCACCATGTCAATGGGAGTTAATGTTTTGGCATTTTACAATACGCCTGAAAGTATAAAGGGTATACATTCATCACATATTAATCTGGTGAATGACATGGTGGAGCTGGGATGCAAGCAGGTCATCTTTCAGTTCAATTCGAGCTTCGTTAAGAATGAACAGCAAATGAAGGGATTTGACGCACTTATCAATGCTTACAATGCTGCCGATCTTACAGTGACCATGGGAGTCATGAATGACTTTCAGGCAGGAGATGAAATATGCCCTGTTGCATCACCTGCTTCGAATCTGTATCAGTTCAATACTCTGACAGAGGGCGGAAAAGAGAGAACCAGACAGGTGGCGGAGGCTCTTGCCTACAGATATAAGGATACTGTTTCAAACTGGGTAATCGGAAATGAGATAAATAATCAGAGGGAGTGGAACTATCTGGGGGTATCAGATATGTCTGTTTATACAAAGGCCTATGCCGATGGATTCAGAATATTCTATGATGCAATAAAGGCGTACAATCCGGATGCAAGGGTATTCATTCCCTTTGACTACAACTGGACACAGTCCGGAGGCGATATGTACTATTCTTCAAGGGAGATGCTTTCTCTTCTTAATGTATATCTCTCTGATACAGACTATGGTATAGCATGGCATCCTTACCCTCAGGATCTGTCTAATCCGGATTTTATGAATGCGTCACCTTTGGCAACCGATGATCCCGAATCCAAAATAGTTAATTTAAAGAACCTTCATGTGCTGACAGATTATATGCAGCAGGCGGAAATGCTAAGTCCTGAAGGAACTGTACGCCATCTTATACTTTCAGAGCAGGGCTTCAGTTCTGTAAGAGGTGAGGATGCCCAGGCGCTGGCTCTTATGCAGGCGTGGGATAAGGTGAAGGAAAATCCATATGTGGAAGCATTTCTGTTAAGCCGTCTGGTGGATGCGCCAAGTGAGGTGGCCCAGGGCTATGCCTTTGGACTTTGGAACTCTGACGGAGTCAGTGAGACTGCCACAACAAAGAAACAGACATGGTACTACTATCAGGCATTGAATTAATGCTGTAATGAGAGTATCTGTACCTTTATAAAAATATCCTTTAATGGGTTGTTATATGTAAAGCAAAAGCCTTTCACACATATCGATAAAATCT
The DNA here is from genome assembly GCA_000513555.1 of Lachnospiraceae bacterium JC7. Lineage (GTDB taxonomy): Bacteria > Bacillota > Clostridia > Lachnospirales > Lachnospiraceae > Oribacterium. Next base: position 7,713 of record ALYD01000035.1, on the reverse strand, counting down.
GATATGTGTGAAAGGCTTTTTTTATTAAAGGAGTCCTCTTTTAACCAGTTTTTCCAGTTCCTTCATTTCGTCTGTTACCCATTTATCCTTGTGGTAGAAGATCTGACGATACATGGTCATCTCAAAGTCCACAGGCTTGACTTCACGAAGCTCTTTGTTTTTTATGGATTCCTGAACTGAGAAGGCAGGCAGGAATGTCACACCCCTGTTTTCTTTTACGAGACGAATGAGAACTTCGGTGTTTCCTGTTTCGAAGAAAGGTCTGATCTGCATGCGATCTGCAGCCAGGTCCTGTTCCAGCGCATATCTGTAGTTGGAATTCTGTTCTGTAAGGAAGAAAGGTACCTTTATAAGTTCGCTCATGTGAACATGTCCGGTCTTTTGATCCTCTCCCGGGATCTCAAGCTCGGGACTCGCCACGAATATGATAGGTTCAGGTTCTTCGAGTATCTTGATCCAGTTTGAGTCATATACCCTTCTGTCAAGGAAATAGACCACATCGATCAGGTTATGCTCCAGCATATCGATCAGTTCCTTTGGGGATCCGGTCTTTATTTCCAATGTTATCTCCGGATGATTGTCGTAGAAGTATTTGACTACATTCGGAATCTTATATGTAAGAAGAGATTCCAGAGAGCCGATACGCAACTTATGTTCCTGCATCTGAGGATTTCCGAGGGCAGTATGGACATCGTCCACACGTCTCAGTATCTCGTTTGCGTATTGAAGAAATTCTCTGCCCGGTGGAGTGAGAACCACATGTCTTCCTACACGGTCGAAAAATTTTGTATTGAATTCCTGTTCAAGCTGTCTGATCTGTATGGTTACGGCAGCCTGTGTATATCCCAAAGCTTCAGCAGCCTTACTGAAGCTTTGCATTTCAACTATCTTGACAAATGAATTAAGTTGTCTGATTTCCATATTATCTCCGATCACAACTATATAAAGCATGAATTAGTATATATAAAGAAGTAAGTGTAAGCAATTACTTTGATAAAAAAAATTTATTAATATATGAACAGCTATAAACTAAATTTCACTCTTGCCTATATTTGATATTCGCTATTGACGAAGAAAAATTCGATGATAAAATAATAAAAAATTAATTAAGGGATTCAATTTAAGATGAGTATTTTCATTTGGAAAATGATATAGATATTTTTAAAGCACGCAAGGAGGAAATTTTTCCTCCTATGCGTGCTTTTTCTTTGTGTGGACACGAAGTGTTCAGAAATCAGTTCCATATATAGGAAGCTTTCTTAAATCTGAATCTTTAAACCAAGGAAGGGGTTTAAAATGAGTAACGAAAAACTAAAGATTGGTGTAGATGGAATCTACGATGCCAGACAGCTGGGAACAGGAAAAGTACTTATACTTGGATTTCAGCATATGTTCGCAATGTTTGGATCAACAGTCCTTGTTCCGCTTCTGACAGGACTCAGTGTTTCCACAACATTGCTCTGGGCGGGACTCGGAACATTGCTTTTTCATCTTATAAGCAAGAAGAAGGTACCGGCATTTTTGGGATCCTCCTTTGCATTCCTTGCAGGATATGCAGCTATAGCGCCAAACGGTGAACCTGATCTACTCAGATACGCTTGTTTCGGTGTAGCATGTGCAGGACTTGTTTATCTGGTTCTTGCAACTGCATTTAAAGCTTTTGGAGAATCAAGAGTAATGCAGTATTTCCCACCGGTAGTTACAGGACCTATCATTATTGCCATCGGTCTCAATCTTTCAAAGTCGGCTATCGAGAACTGTTCAAGCAACTGGCCTATAGCTCTTATTGCCATCGTTATTGTAGTAGTATGCAATATCTGGGGAAGAGGAATGGTGAAGATCATACCTATCCTTCTCGGAGTAGTAGGTTCTTATCTTGTAGCCGCTGTGTGCGGAGTTATCGATTTTACTCCTGTTGAAAGCGCTGCATGGTTAGGTGTCCCTGTAAACTACAGCCGCACGGTTTTCTCATTATTTACAGACGGAACACTTGATACATCACTTCTCATCACTTCTGTAATAACAATAGTACCTATCGCCTTTGCTACCATGATGGAGCATATCGGTGATATATCAGCTATTTCATCAACTGTGGGAGAAAACTTTATCAAGGAACCGGGACTTCACAGGACTCTTACTGGTGATGGAACAGCTACAGCACTTGCTTCACTTTTCGGTGCTCCTGCCAATACAACCTATGGAGAGAACACAGGTGTACTGACTCTTACAAAGGTTTACGATCCTATGGTCATCCGTCTTGCTGCATGTATAGCCATCGTACTTAGCTTCTGTCCGAAGTTTGCGGCACTTATCGAGGTAATGCCTTCTGCCACAGTCGGTGGTATCTCCCTCGTACTTTACGGAATGATCTCTGCAGTAGGTATCCGTAATGTGGTTGAGACAAACGTTGATTTCTCACAGACCAGAAACGTCATCATTGCAGCACTTATTCTGGTTCTCGCAATCGGCGTGAACTATTCTTCTGCCGGAGCCATCATTATACCTCTCGGTGCAATGACAATTAATTTTTCAGGAATCGCTACAGGTTCTCTTGTAGGTATCATTTTGAATGCCATCCTTCCGGGTAAGGATTATAAGTTCAATGACAGTGAACCGAACAAGACAGGCGTTGATCTTGAGATCGCACAGGGAGAATCTCTGGTATGGCAGCTCGCAAAAAAAGCCGGAGCAAAGAATATGGTGGAAGATGGTTCTGAGAAAGTAAAGAACTGATTAATCTGACATATTTTTTAAGGATTTATGAGGACGGTCATAAGGCCGTCCTCTTTTGATATAATGGTTCTGGAGAAATTGGCCTAGATAGATACAGGAGTTGAACTTGGATAAAGAAAATACTCAGAAAAAGGGACAATCCAGAAAGAGAACGGAAAAGGATCATTCCGAAATGCATTGGAAAAGTTATAATCCTATCCGTATGAACAGGCGCAATGTCAATCAGAATATCGGAGAAAAGCAGGGGACTATAAGCAAACTTTTTAAGGGATCTTTCATTAAACCTTTGGGATTTTTTCTGGTGGGAACCGTTGCAATCGCCGTATTTATTTTTGCGTGTATCAATATAGGAAAACACTTTAAAAAGCTGAGATCAGAGGTGGCTGCCACAAAAGCAGGTGAAACAGCAGAAAACGATGAAACTGTAAAGCTCGGTGATGAGCTGGAAGAAACGGTCATAGCTGAATCCGTACATCCGGAAAAGGAGATAAAGGAGCTTGAGGTTATCGGAGGAAATGGTGAACTGATCGGCTTTTCTTTTCCGGATCAGTATAGTAAGAAGTGGATACTCCTGAAAAAATATTTTGAAGATACCATGACCAGTGCCGGATATAAAACAGAGTTCAGGTATGCTTCGGCAACGGCTATGGATGACCATCCGGAAGAAAAGGAAGATTCAGGTATGCCGGATCCGGTTTCGCAGCAGATATCGGATATAAGAGAACTTGCGGAGGATGGATCAAAGATCATTTTTGTGGCTCCGGTGGATGTTGCTTCCGATGAGCTTGGAGATCTTCTTAACGAGGTGAAGAATAACGGGACATATGTTATAGCTTTGGACCATGTTCCGATGAATACTTCAGGAGTGAATTATCTTTTCGGATATGATGATTATCATGTTGGAGAGACCATAGGAAAGTATGTTGTGGAGAAACTGGAACTGGAGTCTGCTTCTGCCAAAGATCCTAAGACAGTTGAGATATTTACAGGTGACATAACCGATGACACACTGCTTTTCCTGTATCCGGGACTTATGGAGACATTGTTTCCATACATAGATAACGGATCGCTCATCGTGGGTTCAGGACAGCTCGAACTGGAGCAGGTAAGTGTAGCGGACAGCAGTGAGGAGGCAGCTTATGAACGCATGAGGACGATGATGGATCAGGTTTACAGATCGAAAAATCTCGACGCGGTCATATGCACTGAAGATGTTATAGCCGGAGGAGTCTCCAGGGCTGTAACGGAGTCTGTTCTGCAGGGAATATACGGAGGCGGTATGCCGATAATCACGGGAGATGGATGTGATGATGCGGCTCTGGACAGGATACTTCAGGGAACCCAGTCCATGTCTATACTTCATGAACCAAAGGAATATGCTTACAGAGGCACTGAACTTACGGATGCTATAATACACGGAGGTGCGGTGGATGTTATCGACTCAGAGATGTATCAGAACGGTAAGTTTGTGGTACCTGCCTGTGAGCTTAAGCCGGTTTGGGTCAATGCTGAGAATTACGAGGAAATAATAGTAAAGAGAGGATATCTTCTTACTTCGGTTCTTCTGGATTGACAGATATATCGGGTCTTACCCTGTGTGATCACAGAAAAGAAAGATATATAATGAAGCAAAAGAGCTGTCTTATATGGGCGGCATTGATGAAATAAATAAAGACCTCCCAATCAGGGAGGTCTTTTAGTATCTGTTCAGAATCAGCATGCATCGCTCATCATGAATGAAACAACCTTCTTCATATCATCCGGATCAGAAACAAAGAGCTCAAGCTCTTTGATTGTAGCCTGATTAAGGAGCTTTGCTGTCATAAGCATCTGGCTGAGCTTTGACTTAAGATTGATACGGTCGCCTTCTGCGGAAACAAGTTCGATGGTTCCCTGACAGCTGTTAAGAACTTCGAAAAGACCGTCAACATTTTTTACATTTTCAAGTTTCATTGTATAACCTCCTGTTTGATCTGGAAAAAGGGAATATTATCATACCTTTAGAGTAAGACATCGGCTGAAATACTCGTTTAGGTAAGAGTTAAAACAAAAAAATCAGTAAAATTATGTCATATATTCAAGTTGAACAGTATGATATGGCATATTGAACAAAAATACAAGTAAAAAATTGTGGAAATATACAGAGGATATTAAGATATTTTGATATTGTTCATATAATACGTTTCTCCCTCTTCTGTGAAAAATGTGATATACTTCATGCGAAATACAAGTGATATTGTTTAAAATTTGACAATATCACAAGGTATACCACCATTATGATGCTGATAATTTTTTGTCAAATTATCAGCTCCAAGACCGCTTATGCGAAGCAATAATTGCGGTTCTCAATAATCAATTTTAGGAGAAAAATGATGAAGTTAGTTATTGGAAATGATCATGCAGCAGTAGACATGAAGAACGAGATCAAGCAGTACCTTGAGGAAAAGGGAATCGAGATCATTGATGTGGGAACAAATTCAACAGACAGCTTTAACTACCCTATTTCCGGTTATCGTGTTGGAAAAATGGTAGCGGAAGGAAAAGTCGATGGTGGTATAGCGATCTGTGGAACGGGTGTAGGTATCAGTCTTGCCTGCAATAAGGTGGATGGAGTACGTGCATGCTGCTGTAGCGAGCCTTACTCTGCTGAAATGAGTAAGCGTCACAACAATTCCAATGTTGTATGTTTCGGTGCAAGAGTTATAGGTATAGAGACTGCAAAGCAGATCGTTGATGCATGGATCAATGCAAAATTCGAGGGCGGACGTCACGGAAATCGTGTTGACATGATCATGGAGATCCAGGATACACAGCAGCTCAAGGCCGCTGAAGAGGCATAAAAATAAAAAGCAATATTCCATGGTACGCCTTACGGCGAAATGCTCATGGAATATTGCTTTTTTTATTTGTCTCTTCTAATTTATGTAAGATCCTTAATTCCTGAGAGTTTCAGTGCATTAAGGAAGGAATGTTTGTCACGGCTTGCTATAAGTTCCTCCGGGAAGTGGACCTCTTCAAGCAGTTTCTTTGTTTCTTCAAATCTGCCGATGAGACATGATATGTGAGCGTCAGTGGCAACTGAAATATGGCATCCGATGTCGGCACAGGTTTCAAGAACCTGTTTGCAGCGGTTTCTCGAAAATTCATCGTTTCTTCCACCGTCAAAGGAGAAACTGTGTTCATTTATCTCCAGGAGTTTGTTCATACTTTTGGCAGCTTCCGCTATAGGGCGAAAATCAACAGGAAGACCACTTCTGCCTATATGTCCGAGGATGAATACTTTCTCCTGTTGAAGTGCCTTTATATACATTTCTGTCATCTGTGAAGGGGTGGCATCCTTTAAAAAAGATTTTCCATGTACACTTGCGATGACATAGTCCATATTCTTTGTCGTATGATCGTAAAGCGTAGTAGGAACTTTGAAGGGATCTCCGACTATTGATTTATCTACAGTTATATTCTGTCCGAAAAGTGAACCGTCCAGTCCGACGATATCCGCTTCACAGCCTGAGAGAAGAGTCACTCCCATCCACTCTCTGGGCCAGGTCATAGGAGATGTGAAAAGATACTGGTAGTGTTTTGTGCTTTCATGATCCGGATAGAGCATATCTGAAAAGTGGTCTGTTGATACGAGAAGCTCCAGTCCCATATCAGAAGCCTCTTTTACATTTTCCTGAATAGTCGAATAGGCATGGCGACTGAACAGAGTGTGGGTATGAGTGTCACATTTGATATTGTACATGTTAAACCTCCGAATAATGAAACATATAACACAGGCAGAAAAACGGCTCTAAAAAAATGCGCTATTCTGACCTGAAAATGTATCCTGTAAAACAAGTTTTTTAAAAGCTGCCAATAAAGGGGTACAGTGAAAATACTGTATAAAATTTAGTTGCAATAATAACACATATGTAATAAATTTCAAAAGCAAACACGATAGATAATATGTGACATCGCGTTCACAGAGTACGTATGATCGTTTATTTAACTGTAGGGCTGATGTCAAAGTTCCCTGCAGCATACAATTCCCGGTTTATTACAGAAAGAGAAAGATATGAGTGAATCACTGGTTTCAAAAGGTAAAATAATTCTAAAAAAAGGCGAAGGCCGTACTATCAAAGCCGGCGGAGCCTGGATCTATGATAATGAAATCGACAAGTATGAAGGAGAATATGAGAACGGAGACATAATAAGTGTATCCGATTTCGATGGATTCTTTATGGGATACGGTTTTATCAATCATAATTCCAAAATAAGAGTGCGAATGCTGTCAAGATGGAGAAAAGATCCCATCGACAGGGAGTTTCTTCGGGAGAGGGTCAGGGAAGCCTGGAACTACCGAAAGACGGTCGTTGACACAAGTTCCTGCCGTATCATATTCGGAGAGGCAGACTGGCTTCCGGGACTTACCGTAGACAAGTACGAGGATGTGCTGGTCGTAGAGTCTCTTGCTCTCGGAATAGATAAACTTAAGAATATGATACTTGAAGACCTCAGGGAGATCCTGAAGGAGGATGGGATCATCATAAGAGGTATCTATGAGCGATCTGATGCGCCTGTGAGAAGGAAGGAGGGAATGGAGCAGTATAAGGGCTTCATAGGTCCTGAGTTCGATACCAATGTTCTTATAACAGAGAATGGTGTTAAGTACATGGTGGATGTTGTAAACGGCCAGAAAACCGGATTTTTCCTGGATCAAAAATACAACCGTCTGTCCATACAGAAGCTTTGCAAGGGTAAGAAGGTGCTGGACTGTTTCACTCACATGGGAACCTTTGCACTTAATGCAGGTATAGCAGGAGCGGCATCTGTAGAAGGTCTTGATATATCCGAGCTTGCAGTGCAGCAGGCTACTGCCAATGCTGAGAGGAACGGTCTCTCGGACACAGTTCATTTCCGTGCAGCTGATGTTCTGGATGAGCTTCCGAAGCTCAACAGGCAGGGAGAGAAATATGATGTGGTCATCCTTGATCCTCCGGC
>ALYD01000034.1 GCA_000513555.1 Lachnospiraceae bacterium JC7 | reverse complement strand
CACTCAATATGCCATCCTTTTCATTTCTTTTTTCTTTTCATACATCCGCTCGTCAGCTAAATCAAAAAGCCGGGCGAAATTCATGTCCTCCGGTGCAGATTCCGGATCAAAGTCTGCAATTCCGTATGCTGCAGATATACGACGTTCTACAGGATTATCCGGAATATTCTGTTCGAACATCTCATGCTCGATGCTCTCAAGAATGCTATAGCGTTTCTGATAATCTTCGTTATCGTAAAGGAACACTACGAACTCATCACCGCCTATACGGAAGAAGGGACTGTGAATGAAATTCTTTCGGAAACAGTAGCAGCAGTTAATGATGTACTTGTCTCCGTAGGTGTGTCCGTAAGCATCATTTATCTTCTTCAGATTATTCACATCAAAGATAATGATAGAGAAAGGCTTGCTTCTTTCCTGGATGATACGTTCGGCGTTTATGAGATATTCCTGATATGCTATCTTGCTCTTGGTGCCTGTAAGTGCATCCCTGTATGCAAGTACCTTTATCTGTTCAACATACTCCTTCAGCGCCTGAGCGTTTTTCCTAAAGCACACTGTCAGATCACCGATCTCATCATTGGACTCCGGTTCCAGAATGAGATCCAGTTTTCCGTCTGCGATCTCGGAAGCATAGTCTTTCAGCTTATGAATAGGTCTGATAATGCGCTGTACCATCATCATGGTAAGTGAGAAGAAGACTATGGTAATGAGAATTGAAGCAGATGCGATATTTCTCATGAGAGTGATCCTCTCGGCATTGATAGCCTCTGATGGTGCCGCTATCACAAGCTTCATATTGTTTTTCAATGTGTACCATGTGAGCTTATGACATTCCTCCCCGTTGTCAGGGCACCTCATGGAAACAAGCTCTTCACTGTGATGTTCCGTACGTATACGCTGTGCTATCCTGCCTATATCAGGACTAAGAGATGCAAAATTTGTTCCCGCAACAAGATTCCTGTGATATACGACATGCCCCTTGTTGTCCAGAAGGAAAGCAATGCTTCCCTCATAGGGCATGATGCTGTCCAAAAACTCGGTTATGTAGGAAAAATCAATGTTCATACCCACGACTCCGATGAAAACACCATCCTTATACATAGGTTTAACATATGAGATCACATAACTCTTATAAACATCATCATAATGTGGTTTTATCCATATCTCTGTCCCCGCATCTTTAGCCTGGTAGTACCAGCTGACTTTACTGTCCTGCCTGTCATAACGCAGAATATCAAGTTTTTCTGCCTGTATGAAGCCTTCACCGCCGGCCGGTCTGTAGTAATAAACATTGGAATCACTGGATGAGATCTCAGGATTCAGCTGGATGCCATAGGAATAGATGATATCTTCTGTTCGAGCTATGATGTTAAATACATTTTCAATATCATTCAAGTAACTACGTCTGAACTCAGGATCCTTGAGATCCTGCCAATCGTTCAGCTTTGACAAAGCATAGGAAGAGCTCTTGTCGGCATTCTGAACGATATTTTGCATCTTGTTATTCAAACTACTTGCAGAATCAAGGGCGGTCACATTCATTATCTTTTTTGAATTTGTATCCAGAATCGAAATAGATGTGTGGATACCTACACCGCCGATGACCAAAATCGTAAAGAAAATACATGCGAGGATTAAAGTGGCGAATTTCGTCTGTATGGATATATACGGTTCACGTATATATTTCATATAATCCTCCGAAATAAATTTTAAAAAGTACAGATTTTTTAACACTCAAAGTGTAACAATTTACCCTTTCTATTATACTATTTATTTTTTATATAGCAACATTTAAAATAACCAGTTATTTTTGTGAAATTAATATCAATCTGCCATTGGCAGCGCTTTCATGGCCCTTTTTATTAAATGCGCTTTCTTGCTTAAATGATTTAATTTTATTTAAAAAGGACGAAAGATTTTATAATTTTCCGCCTTTACTATGACTTTTTCTTAAAAAACAGCTAAAATATATGCAGAAATAAAAAAACGCTTAAGATAATACAGAAAATACCTATCATAATTTTTCAGTATTATCGAAGAACACATTCTGTTATGGAGGGGTAAAAATGGGTTTTGTATTGTTCTTTTTTATCATTTTGATAGCTGCGGCGGTATCAACACTGGTCATCGTTCCGCAGGGCTTTGCTTATGTAACTGAGGTACTGGGTAAATATCATTCCACATGGTATGCTGGTCCGCATTTCCGTATTCCTTTTTTTGAGAGAGTGGCAAGACGTGTCAATGTCAAGGAACAGGTTGGCGATTTCGCAGCCATAGAAGCTATCACCAAGGACAATGTCATGCTTCAGGTTGACAGCGTTGTCTTCTATAAGGTTCGTGAGAATGATGACAATCCGAAGAAATATGCATACGGTGTAACCAATCCCGAGAAGGCTATCGAGCTTCTTGCAGCAACAACTCTGAGAAACGTTGTGGGTGAGATGACTCTCGATGAAGCACTTACTTCAAGAGAAAGAATCAATGGAACCATGAGAACAGTCCTTGATGAGGCAACCGATGACTGGGGAGTACTTGTAAGAAGAGTAGAGATCAAGTCCCTCACTCCCAATGCCGATGTACGTCAGGCGATGGAGAAGCAGGTTACCGCAGAGAGAAACAAGAGAGCGGAGATTCTTGAGGCTGAAGGTCACAAGCAGTCTGATATCCTGAAGGCTGAAGGCCACAAAGAGGCACTCATTCTCGACGCAGAGGCTGACAAGAGAAAGAGGATCCTCGAAGCCGAAGCCGAGAAGCAGGCTCTTATCGATAAGGCAGCCGGTAGAGCAGAGGCTATACGTCAGATCCAGCAGGCAACTGCAGATGGTATACGTATGATAAGAGAGGCCGGCGCAGACGATTCTGTTATCAAGCTTAAGAGCCTTGAAACTCTTGAAAAGGTGGCAGACGGTAATTCCACAAAGATATTTATCCCTTCCGATCTCACCAAGGTGGCTTCACTTGCGTCTGTTGCAGCAGAGACATTTGAGACATCAAAGGAAAAGGCCGGAGTAAAGGTTGAATCCCCGGAAGTAGGAGTAGATATTCATAAAGAGCCGGACTTCCTTGAGAGACCTGCAAAATGATGATTACAGCAGCATAAATATTCAAGACCTCTTCAGTAACGAAACTTACTGAAGAGGTCTTTCTGTTTTAACTGAAAAAATAAGCTAAAGAAGATCCGGTAAAGCATATCGCCTTACCGGATCTTTTATTATAAATATGAAAGTTAAGAGCTGAGAGATCAGACACAGGTGTATCCGCCGTCAACAGGAATCATAACGCCGTTTACATAACCTGATGCTTTGGAAGCAAGGAAGAGGGCGGTAGTATCAAGCTCGCCTTCCCTTCCGTAACGCTCCATAGGAATAGATGCCTTTGCGTACTCCTGGAACCATTCTGAATCAAGAGTTTCCTTGGTAAGAGGTGTCCAGAAATATCCGGGGCAGATAGCGTTGACTGTGATGCCAAGCTTGCCCCACTCTGCAGCGAGAGCTCTGGTGAGGTTCACTACACCGCCCTTTGCAGCGTGATACGGGCTTGCAGGAGCGATTTTGTTACCTACAAGGCCGTACATGGAAGCGATGTTGATGATACGCCCGTATCCTGCAGGGATCATAGCCTTCTTTGCAGCGGCGCGGGCAACCTTGAAAGTACCGAAAAGGTCTATATTGATCTCGTCGGAGAACTGATCATCAGTGATGTCCTCGGCCGGAGCAACTGCACCTGTACCGGCATTATTTATAACTATGTCGATTTTTCCGAACTTCTCGAGAACCTTATCAATTAAAGACTCTACTGCCTCTGTATCTGTAATATCACAGCGGATAGGTAATGTCTCTACGCCGTACTCTTCAGTAAGTTCCTTTGCAACGGCTTCGATCTTTTCCTGACGACGAGCTACCGGAATGATGATTGCACCCTGATTTGCCAGAGCCTTTGCCATCTGAACTCCAAGACCTGTTGAGCAACCGGTGACAATCGCAACCTGACCCTTTAAGTCAAAATACTCTTTCATTTTCCAACCTCTTTCTTGTCAGTAACTGACTATTTATATTCATTATTCCTGATTATACCCTGTCAATAAAAAACGGTCAAATTTAATAAATTTTTAACAGAACAAGACTTTGTATTGGCATATTTTACTGTAGTGATTCTTTGCCGGATCCGTTTCCGGAATTTGCACCAAAATAGCTATATGAGCATATTTTCCGTCTTATACCTTTTATATATGGAAATAATCCGTGAACTCGTTTCTGTGAAGTATATCTTCAAGGGTATGATTAATGTTTCTGAAGTGATTTATGAGCTCGTCCTCGAGAGCGGCACGGTCTCCGTTTTCTATGGCGTCGATCATGCGATCATGCTGAAGAACTACATTTAAACTGTCGTCATAGCGCTGCTTATCACTTCGCTCTACACCAAGTGCAAGTCTCCGTGCCCTGATATAGTGAATATCATACCTTCCTGTATGCGCCTGAACAAACTCCTTGTTCTCTAAATGATAGAAGAAATCATGAAACTGTGTGTCGGCATCCGTAAGCTTTTCGAGCTCATTGAAAGAAAGCATGTTTTTCTGATCACGTACCATCCCGCGAAGAAGGGGTACCAGCGGGCCTAAGAGATTTGCATCATAGGCATCAAGAACTATTCTTGTTTCCAGAACTTCTCTTAAATATCTGACTCTTTTAACTTCCTCTAGATCTATGCGGCTCACAAAGCTTCCTCTCTGGGGCTGTGAGTCCAAAGCTCCTTCAACATTCAATCTTCTTACTGCTTCTCTTACAGGGATACGGCTGCATTTGAACTGTTCGGCAAGTCCAAGCTCACTGAGTTTGACTCCCGGTTTTAATTCGAGGGTCGCGATCTTATTCCACAGGAAATAATGTATCTCGTCCGGAAGCTTGGGTGCCTCTACTGCAGCATCTCTGTTTTCAATAATGGATGTGTCCATATCAACCTCTTAAATCTGGTATACAAATATAGAATAAATATAAAATAAAATCGGAGATAAAACAAGCAGACTCTTAATTTACAGAAAGTGGTATACATATATTGCGCTAAATCATCCCCCCTGTTCCCGTGGGTACCGATATGGAGCCAACTAAAAGGCCGGATTGTATAAATTCCGTCCACAGGAGTGGAAGAGCAAAACATTGTACCAATTTAACTAAATAATGTCCGTAATTGCCCGAAAATAATGCAAAAAACTCAAAAAACAGCATTGACATCACAGGAAATAGGATTTAACATTAGCTTCGTAAAAACTGGTATACACTTTCTTGATACATCCATACAGCTTGTCAGGTGGTTGGAAACACCTTCGGTTCTGAACATGAAGGGACTTGGCTCAGTGAACTGATAAACGGTAAGCGTACTGTGGATATACCGAGAAATTTAAAGCGTATTAAAAGGAGAATGCATTATGGAAATGACATTTCGTTGGTATGGATCAAAGTTTGATTCAGTGACTTTACAGCAGATTCGCCAGATTCCTGGCGTAACCGGAGTTATCACAACTCTTTATGACACGACCCCCGGAGAGGTATGGTCACAGGAGAGGATCCACGCATTAAAGGAAGAGGTTGAGGCTGCCGGACTTCATATCAGCGGTATCGAGTCTGTTAATGTATGCGATTCCATAAAGGTCGGTGACAAGGACCGTGACATGTACATAGAGAACTACATTCAGACTCTCGAGAATCTCGGAAAAGAAGACATTCACCTTGTATGCTATAACTTCATGCCTGTATTTGACTGGACAAGAACAGAGCTTGCCAGAGTAAATGCAGACGGTTCAACAGGTCTTGCATATAATCAGAAGGCAATCGACGCCATCAACCCTGATGATCTCGCAGCTTCCATGGAGAAGATGTCTCAGGGAACCGTACTTCCCGGATGGGAGCCTGAGCGTATGGCAAAGATCAATGATCTCTTCGCTATGTATAAGGACGTAGACGGCGAGAAGCTTTTCGAAAATCTCGTTTATTTCCTTAAGGCGATCATGCCTGTATGTAACAAGTATGACATCAAGATGGCTATCCACCCGGATGATCCTGCATGGTCAGTATTCGGCCTTACCAGAATCATCAATTCAGAGGAGAACATCCTTCGTCTTATGAAGGCGGTTGATGATGTTCACAACGGCGTAACCTTCTGTTCAGGTTCATACGGCACAAACCTCGAAAATGACCTTCCTCACATGATCCGTGTACTCAAGGGACGTATCCACTTCGCACATGTCCGCAATCTGAGATTCAATGATACATCACGTGAGAACTACGATTTCCAGGAGGCATGCCATATTTCAAGCGACGGTAACTTCGATATGTATGAGATAGTTCGCGCCCTTTACGAGACAGGCTTCGACGGACCTATAAGACCTGACCACGGACGCAACATCTGGGACGAGGTAGGTAAGCCGGGTGTAATGCCGGGATACGGACTTTATGACAGAGCCCTCGGAGCAACATACATTCAGGGACTTTGGGAAGCCATCGAGAAGAGCGAGAAGAGACTGGGAGGAAACTAAGATGCGTTTAACACTTGAAGGATTAAAGGACAAGGAAGCATGGAAGCAGGCAGGCGTTCAGCTTCCTGCATACGATATAGAAGCTGTTGCTGATAATACAAAGAAGTCACCTGTATGGGTACACTTCGGAATCGGAAACATTTTCCGTATCTTCATCGGCGGAATCGCCGACACCCTCATCGAGAAGGGCGAGCTTCAGAAGGGTATCACCTGCGTAGAGACCTTCGACTTCGATGTAGTAGACAAGATCTATGCTCCATACGATAACCTGGTACTCGGTGTAACACTCAAGGCCGACGGTTCAACAGAGAAGAGAGTCATCGGTTCTCTTACAGAGGCTGTCAAGGCTCAGTCACAGGTACCTGCAGACTGGAACCGTTTAAAGGAGATCTTCACAAATCCTGAGTTCCAGATGGCAAGCTTTACTATCACAGAAAAGGGCTATGCTCTTAAAAATGCTTCCGGCGAGTATTTCCCGTTTGTGCAGGCAGACATCGACAACGGCCCTGAGAAGCCGGGTGCAGCCATGGCTATCGTTACATCTCTCCTTTTCGAGCGTTTCAAGGCCGGAAAATATCCTGTAGCCATCGTAAGCTGCGACAACTGCTCACACAACGGCGAAAAGCTTATGTCTTCAATCGTTACAATGGCGGAGGAGTGGTCAAAGAAGGGCTTTGTACCTGCAGATTTCATCGATTACTTAAAGGATGAATCAAAGGTTGCCTTCCCATGGTCGATGATCGACAAGATCACACCGAGACCTGCAGAGTCAGTTGAGGCTGAGCTCGAGAAGCTCGGTATCGAGGATATGGCTCCGGTTGTCACATCAAAGCGCACATTCATCGCACCTTTCGTCAATGCAGAAGGTCCTCAGTATCTCGTTATCGAGGACAAGTTCCCTAACGGACGTCCTGCACTTGAGAAGGCCGGAGTTTATTTGACAGACCGTGATACAGTAAATAAGGTTGAACGTATGAAGGTTACGACCTGTCTCAATCCTCTTCACACAGCACTTGCTGTTTACGGCTGCGTTCTCGGCTATGACCTTATAGCAGATGAAATGAAGGACAAGGAGCTCAAGGAGCTCGTTCACCGCATCGGTCCTGTAGAGGGTATGCCTGTAGTTACAGATCCGGGAATTCTTTCACCGGAGGCCTTCGTTAATGAAGTAATCAATGAAAGAATACCAAATCCGTTCATGCCTGACACACCTCAGCGTATCGCTACAGATACCTCTCAGAAGGTAGGCATCCGTTACGGCGAGACCATCAAAAGCTATGTGGCAAAGTACGGCGATGCGAAGAAGCTTGAGGCAATTCCTCTTGCTATCGCGGGCTGGCTCAGATATCTTCTCGGTGTAGACGATCAGGGAGAGGTATTTGAACGTTCTTCAGATCCTATGCTTGAGTCTCTTACAGAGGCTGTTAAGGGCATCGAGCTCGGCAAGCCTGAAACTGTAGGCGATAAGTTAAAGCCTATCCTGTCAAACGCAAACATCTTCGGATCAGACCTTTATTCTGTCGGCCTCGGAGAGAGGATCGAGGAACTCTTCAAGGAGGAGATCGCAGGCAAGGGTGCTGTCAGAGCCACTCTTGTAAAGTATCTCGGCTGATGGGCAGCCTGTCAGAGCTGAGTTGAAAAACATCCATTTAAGATTTTTCGTGCTGTAGGCTCTGACAAGTGTGATTATAAATAGGATTAAAATCCGCATAATATAATTTTTGACTTTAATGAAGGGCTATACTTACGGTATTATTAGATACTGTAGGTATAGCCTTATCAATAGAAAGCATGTTCCTTTTACCGGGAGAGCTTTATATATGAGGGCACCTGCAAATCATCCTAAGGAAAGGGATAGAATATGCGTATTATTTTTGCTACTCATAACAAAAACAAAATTATAGAAGTAAGGCAGATACTCGGAGAGGTGGCAAACGATATCGTTGCAAAAAGCGAGCTTGGTATCGACTTCGAGCCTGTTGAAACTGGAAAGACATTTGCAGACAACGCCGAGCTTAAGGCCGCAGGCATCAGAAGCTACATGCTGGCCCACGGAATGCTCAGGGACGATGATATCATCATGTCAGACGATTCGGGACTTTGCGTAAATTATATGTTCGGACTTCCGGGAATCTACAGCGCAAGATATCTCGGGGAAGAAACTTCCTATGAAGAAAAGAATGCCCGCATCATACACGAACTGAGATTTGCAAAGGGAGAGGAGCGTGCAGCCCACTTTACCTGCAATATCTGTGCGGTATTCGCCGACGGAAGAGTATTCCACACAGAAGGACTGTTCGAAGGACTCATTTCAGAGGAGCCTAAGGGAGAAAATGGTTTCGGTTACGACCCCATCCTTTATCTCCCGGAATACGGAAAAACCTCCGCAGAGCTTACAGCCGAGGAGAAGAACAGCATTTCCCACAGAGGAAAGGCTCTCAGAGCCATGAGAGACCTTCTCAAAAAGGTTTTTGAAGAAGATAAGAAAAAGGGAATCAACCAGGCAGCATTCCCCGAGAACGAGGAGGATAGCGGACTTGTCCGCCCCTTTCAGTCCATCTTAGTGGTAAGTGATTCACATCATAAGGATGATAATCTAAAGGACGTTCTGAGCCGTCTCGGAATGATAGATTTCCTCGTTCACCTCGGTGATGCGGAGGGGACCGAAGGAATGATACAGCAGTATGCCGGAGATGGTGTAAAGTGCTACTTTGTAAAGGGAAACAATGATTTCTTCAATGATCTACCGAGGGATATAGTTGCAGAATTCGGAAAGCATAAGTGCTTCATGACCCATGGTCACTATTACGGAGTCAATTTCGATCTTACCCAGCTTGCTGAGGAGGCAAAGATCCGTGGATGTGACATAGCCATGTTTGGTCATACCCATAAACCCTTTTTAAAGGTGGTAAACGGAGTGACCTGTATCAATCCCGGCTCCATCAGCTTCCCTAGACAGATGGACCGACGTCCTTCCTATATGGTTATAGACATAAGTGAAGACGGAGAGTTCAAGTACCATCAGGTATATCTCGACAGGAATTGAACCATCAGGTATTTTGCATCTGTGATGGCCTGAATATATCGCCTTACGTGGTGTATATCTTTCGTTCCGGAACATCGGACTTTAAATCTGTAAACCGGTTTGGTTCTTTGAAAATCGGACGTATTTTTACTTGTAAGAGCAAATATTTTAATATATAATAAGGTGGTGTAAGCGGTTACAAAGCTGCTTGCATTTAATACTCTGGCATTTAATTCTTATATAAAGGAGATATGTTATGACACAGAAAGATTTTATGGCAAAACTTGCTGAGATTAAGGTTTGTCCTGTAGTTGTTATCGATGATGTTGAGGATGCTGTTCCTCTTGCAAAGGCCCTCGAGGCAGGAAAGCTTCCTATGGCTGAGGTTACATTCAGAACACCTGCAGCTGCAGATGCTATTGCACGTATCGCAAAGGAGTGCCCGAATGTGGTAGTTGGTGCAGGTACAGTTATCGACCGTGAACAGTGCACACGTGCCATCAAGGCAGGTGCTCAGTTCATCGTAGCCCCATCATTCTCTGATGAAGTTGCACAGTGCGCAATCGGACACGGAGTAGCATATTGCCCTGGTACATGTACTCCTACTGATATAACAAACGCTCTCAGATACAATCTTCCTATGGTAAAGTTCTTCCCAGCAGGAAACTACGGCGGACTCAAGACCATCAAGTCACTTGCCAGCGTATTTCCTCAGATCAAGTTCATGCCGACCGGAGGAGTAAACGTTGACAATGTTAACGAGTACCTCGGTTTCGACAAGATCATCAGTGTCGGCGGAACATGGGTATGCAAGAAGGATCTCGTAGCAGCAAAGGACTGGGCAGGAATCACAAAGCTCTGTCAGGAAGCTTACGACCTTACACACTGATCATCAGATCCATATTTTCGGAGATCATAATCCGGATCTTTTATGCTGTCCTGTATCTTTTTGAAGAGCAGGGCAGCTTTTTTATCAATGTGAAATAAATCTAAACATGTTGAAAATGGGCGGTTTTCCTAATAAAATCAAGGGGAAAAGCAGGCTCGAAAAAATATTTGAAAAAAGTTTAAATTTGTTGTTGACATTCGAGCGGGTATTCGCTAATATAACTGAGTCGCTTGAAGCGAGCGACACAAAAACGAATGAGTCAGTAGCTCAGCTGGATAGAGCAACGGCCTTCTAAGCCGTGGGTCGGGGGTTCGAATCCCTTCTGGCTCATTTCTCTTTCGAGAGAAAGAGGATGACAACAAAGGTTCGCTAAGGCGGCCGTAATATGGTGGGTATAGCGTAGTTGGTTATCGCGCCAGATTGTGGTTCTGGAGATCCCGGATTCGAGTTCCGGTACCCACCCTTAGCCAGCAGGCTAAAGTGGGGCTATCGCCAAGCGGTAAGGCACAGGCCTTTGACGCCTGCATTCGTTGGTTCGAATCCAACTGGCCCTGTTTATGAGGCTGTAGCTCAGTCGGTAGAGCACTTGACTTTTAATCAAGTTGTCGCGAGTTCGAATCCCGTCAGCCTCATCTTTTATATTTTTTGGAAGTTCCGGTGTAACGTTTGGTTACATCTTTTTTTATTTTCCGGGACTTTTTCACATCCTTCTTCACGGTTTTTCCCGAAGGCAATTCCCCGATGATAGAGATCAGACATGAGAAAGGCTTATGTCTTTCATATCAAAAAATTAATTTTTTAAGTTTTTCATGGATTTAATTTTAGTAAATAATGTAGTATATTATTTTTTACGAAATATCAATGAAATGTAATTGAGTTTTTAATTCAGCAGTAACGAGTTATTTATAGATATATACAAGTGCGTATGCTATATTAAAACAACGTGTACTATTACAGGAACAGGAAGAGTTTTTATGTTCAACGACGATGCTTACTTTCGCTTTGGAAATCTAATAGGATATAGAGATTCATTTACGGATACCGCATTAACAAATGATAAGCTTGTAGGATTATTACAGCAGGCTATTAAGTCCAGTAATCTCACACTTGTATGTTTTGATGAAAAGAACCGTCTCACATATGCAAATACAAGAGCCTTCGAGATGTTCAACGTCACCAGCAGCGACAGTCTGGAAAGAGTATTTTTCGACTGGATAGAGACATACTCAAAGCATCTTGAGTATTCCAACTGGTGCCAGGTATATGAGGCCCTCGACGGAGAGAAGGTCTACGACATCACATGTCAGCGTATACATACTTCCGAAGGCAAGTTAAGAAATTCCATATATATCATAGATGAGTGTGTTCCCAGTTCTTCAGGAAAGGCCGGAGTAAGATACAGACAGATGCATGATCCTCTGACAGGACTTCTGAATCGTGAGGGTTTCTGTCATGTGGTGGAAGAGTACCGCAACCGTCATAAAAACGACAGAGGAGCACATTATCTCATCATTACCAATATCAGAGATTTCAAGCTCATAAACCAGATACATGGCGATAAATTCGGAGATTCCATACTTAAGACTACCGGCCGCATCATCAAGTCACTTATGTATGCCGATGATATCTACGGAAGACTTTATGCCGATAAGTTCGCCATCCTGGTTCCGGAAAAAAATTTCGATAAGGCCATGTATCACAGCATGATAAACCTTATCCGCAGCCAGATCGCTTCAGAAAAGCAGACCCTTCGTCTTCAGGCAGGTGTCTACAAGATGGATACGATGATGGATGACGTAAGCGCCATGTGCGACAGAGCCATGATAGCTCTTAATTCCATCAAGTCAGAGGATCCTGTGACATTCGCATTTTATGACCCTGAAATGATGAAGCAGGCCATCACAGAGAAGATAGTAGTTACTCATTTCGAGTCCGCTCTCAAGAACGGAGAGTTCAGGATATATCTCCAGCCACAGGTAAATCACCATGAGGAGCTTATAGGCTGCGAGGCATTGGTCAGATGGAAAAAGGATGATAACACAGTCATTCCTCCAAACGCTTTTATCCCGGTTCTCGAGAAGTCAAACCTTATCAGCCATCTCGACGCTTACGTGTGGGAGCTGGCTGCCATAAAGCTCAGAGAATGGAAACATACGGAATTCAGAGATCTGTATATCTCTGTCAATATCTCTCCGAGAGACATGGAATTCATGGACGTTTACGAGGTCATAACCGGTCTCGCAAAGAAATATGACATTGACCCGTCCAAGCTCCATCTGGAGATAACAGAAACTGCCATAATGCGTAATCCGGCAACTGTAAGCGATATGATACTTCGTCTCAAGGAGGACGGGTTCATCATCGAGATCGATGACTTCGGAAGCGGTTATTCATCACTTAACATGCTGAAGGATATAAGAGCTGATGTAGTTAAGATCGATATGGGATTCCTTCGCAAGTCAGAGAACGAGGACAGAAGCAGGATAATACTTGATTCTGTTATATATATGGCCAAGCGTCTCGGTATGAGCACAGTCACAGAGGGTGTGGAAACCTCCCAGCAGTTCGAGGAACTGAACTCCATGGGCTGTGATGTATATCAGGGATACCTTTACTCAAAGCCTGTTTCTATAATGGACTTTGAAAAGAAATACAGCCGTATCTACAAAAGTGAGAAGATCATCTGAGGTGCGGGCAGTCTGAAATGCGGATGCAGGATGAAGGCTCGAATACAGTACATAAAGCGGCCCGATAGTGCATATCAGATAATAAAGAGTATATTTTAGGGTGGATTATCTTACAGTCATTTGCTATTATATAATGGCGCTGATGAATGAGGTTATCCGCCTTTTTTCATCGCAGGGGGTTGTGGCGGAATTGGCAGACGCGCAGGATTTAGGTTCCTGTGTCCATGACGTGAGGGTTCAAGTCCCTTCGACCCCATAATAAAAAACAGTGGCGAAGACCCGTAGTTCCTAAGGAATCCCGCGGTTTTCGCCTTTTTCTTTTCTCTTCTCTTATCATTCCGCTATTTCAGAAGGAATTACACCACTTTTTGGAATTTACACCGAAAATTCCGTCAGAAATGACGCAGACTTCAATTCATCATATCCTTTATTCCTGTGAAAAAATTATAATTAAAGTCAGATAATAGTCGACGTAATTAATGTACTATAACTTCTTTTACATTAGCTGAGTAACTGATTGTATTATGCAAAAAGGAGATCAGCCATGAAAAAATATCCGCCAGCAAGGAATCTTATCCTTTTTTTTACTATATATCTTTTTATCTGTATTACTGCGGCCTTTTCCGCCTTTGCATCTTCAGGCCAGCACTCCTTCAGCGAGAGTGGTACCATCACACAAACTCCCTCTGTAGATCCCCTTGGTATAAATCAGGAGTTCTCTGCCGTTCTTTATAACAACACCAACGGCCTTCCCACATCCGAAGCCAATACCATCGCAGAAACAAGTGAAGGCTTCATCTGGATAGGAAGTTACAGCGGTCTCATCCGCTATGACGGCAATACCTTTGTACGTATGGACTCCACCACAGGCATATCCAGCGTCACAAGTCTGTTTGTGGACAGCAGCGAAAGACTTTGGGTCGGTACCAACGATTCGGGGCTCGCTATGCTTGAAAACGAAAAGATCCATCAGTGGGGAGAAGCCGAAGGGCTGAAGTACCTTAGGATAATGTCTATCTCCGAAGACGATCACGGAAATATATATGCATCAACAGACTCCGGAATAGCCATGATAGGAGAGGATCTGTCTCTGCATTATCTGGAGGATGAGCGGATATCGGAAAGCGCCATCGAAAAGCTGAGACGCGGCTCAAATGGTTTCCTCTACGGGGTGACGGATACAGATGATATCTTCAGCGTTAAAGACGGAAAGGTGATTGATTACATTAGCCACGAAAAAAGCGGCTTCGAAGGACTTACTTATGTCTTGCCGGATGAAAACAACCCGGGTCATATCTATCTGGGTACGGACGGATCCACTGTTTACTATGGAGATATAAAAACCATAGCAAAGAAGAGATCGACCTATAACATTTCACCGCTGTTCGGTACTGCAAGTATGGAATATATCAGTGGAAAGCTCTGGCTCTGTACGGAAAACGGTATAGGAGTGATCGAAAAAGGAAAGGTAAAAACGACCCAGAACCTTCCTCTTAAATATTCTGTAGAGAATATGATCACAGATTATTCAGGCAACCTCTGGTTCACTTCTTCAAGACAGGGTGTCATGAAGATAGTACCGAACCAGTTCTCTGACCTTTTCGAGTCATATGAGATCCCGTCTGCTGTAGTGAACAGCACATGTCTTCATGATGGATTACTGTTCGTAGGCTCGGATGCAGGTCTGACAGTTCTCGGTCCGTCAGGTCCTGTAACATCCGTTCCTCTTAAAAAGGCAGCTACAGCCTCCGGTGATGATCTCAAAACAGATGATCTTATTGAGTATCTTCGTGATATCCGTATCCGTTCCATCATCCGCGACAGCAGGAACAGGCTCTGGATCTCCACATGGTGCAGTGACGGACTTCTCCGCTATGATGACGGAGAGCTACTGGCCTTTACTGAAAAAGACGGACTCATGTCCGGCAGGATACGTACCTGCTATGAACAGAAAGACGGTTCCATGTTGGTAGTGAATACAGGGGGTATCAGC
Organism: Lachnospiraceae bacterium JC7; assembly: GCA_000513555.1. Lineage (GTDB taxonomy): Bacteria > Bacillota > Clostridia > Lachnospirales > Lachnospiraceae > Oribacterium. The sequence continues at coordinate 21,215 of ALYD01000034.1, read as the reverse complement.
GTTATAAGGGATGATAAGGTCGCAGAGAAGTACAACAGACGTTCCGGTATCAGTATCTCCGAGAACCTTTCTGTTGTTCAGGGATTCCATGATGAGATCCTTCTTGGTTCAAACGGAGCAGGCATTTTCATTATCAAAGACGGAGAAACCAGACATATATCCACCAGTGACGGACTCAGCTCAGGAATCATCATGCGCATAAAACGCGATGACAGGAGAAAGCTTTACTGGCTGGTAACCAGTAATTCCATATCTTATCTGACCGAAGACTACGAAATACATACCGTAAATAACTTCCCGTATTCCAACAACTACGATATGTACGAGAACCACAATGGAGATATGTGGGTTCTTGCCAGCAACGGGATCTATGTGGTACCTACTGAGGATCTGGTCAAAAACGTGGATATGAATCCGGTGTATTACGGTCTGGATAGCGGTCTTCAGTCCATTGCCACTGCCAATTCCTATAGCGAGCTCACACAAGAAGGGGATCTTTACATCGCATCATCACAATGTGTGGTGAAAGTGAACATTGACACCCCCTTTGAAAATGTCTCCGACCTGAAAGCATCGGTACCTTTCATAGATGCCGACGGTGTAAGACTTTACCCTGATAAGAACGGAAGCTTCACACTGCCGTCTGACACCCACAAGATCACTGTAAACAGTTTTGTATATAACTATTCCCTCATAAATCCGAAGGTCACCTACCAGCTTGACGGCTTCGATATGAACGGCAAAACCGTAGACAGAAGCGAGCTGGTACCGGTCGACTATACGAATCTGAGAGGCGGAACCTACAATTTCATAATGCATATCCGGGATTCCATGGGCCGGGGAGATAAGGAAGTATCCATACAGATAACCAAGAGAAAAGCCTATTACGAAGAACCATGGTTCTACATTCTTTTCCTTGCAGCCATAACAACGGTCCTGGTGCTTTCCATAAGGCTGTATATCCGGAAAAAGATGCTGGCGCTGGAGAAGAAGAATCAGGAAACCATGATCCTTGTAGAGGAGATCACAGAAGCTTTTGCGAAGGTGATCGATATGAAGGACCGTTATACAAACGGTCACTCCACCCGAGTGGCACATTATACTGCCATGCTGGCGAGAGAGCTCGGATATGACGAAGAAACAGTCCATAAGTACTACCGTATAGCTCTCCTCCATGATATCGGAAAGATAGGCGTGCCGTCCAAAGTACTGAATAAGTCGGGCAAACTCACCGATGAGGAATTTGAGATCATACAGTCACATACCATCAAGGGTTACGAAGCTCTGAAGGATATCAGCATCATGCCGGAGCTTTCCATCGGTGCACAGGCGCATCACGAAAGGCCTGACGGCAAGGGATATCCTAACCACCTGAAGGGTGAAGAGATCCCGAGAGTCGCCCAGGTAATAGCGGTCGCAGACTGCTTTGATGCCATGTACTCAAAGCGTCCCTACAGAAACCGCATGAATTTCGAAAAGGTAGTATCCATAATTAAGGAGGTTTCCGGAACCCAGCTCACAAGCGATGTGGTGGATGCCTTCCTGAGGCTTGTGGAGAAGGGGGAATTCCGTGATCCTGATGATGACGGCGGCGGAAGCACAGAAGATATCGTAAACATTAAAAAATAATCCCACATCATGTCATCCGTATTAGGAGTAAAATAGATATATGAACAAAAGAATATTACAAACCGCACTAATCATAACTGCTCTTGTTTCTGTAAAACCGGCATTGACGTATGCCTATACCGTCGCAGGCAGGGGTGTGACACCTTATTACACCTCAGACGGCACTGCCTACACTTACGACAGCCAGCCCGGATCTTCCTCCGGGGCTTACGGAATAGAGGCATCCTCTATGACTCTTCAGGAAATCGAAAATGCGAAGGGCTCCTGGGCATGGATAGACCCGGACTGTGACGGAGTGGCAGAGAGATATTATATGATAAGGTCAAATGCATATCTCACAAACGGCATGACGCCTGACGGCAAGACAGTAAACTCAATGGGACAGTGGACAGTGGACGGGATGGTCATGCACCGTATGGCATACGATCAGAATGCTGTGGCTGCGGCGATACAGAGAGCCGCCATGACACATGGGGACAGTTTCGACGGTATATATTCGGGGCTTATCACTACCACCGAGATAAGGAATGCCGGGAAAGTTGCAACAAAAACCGGGACAAAAGACGTGACAAAGACTGTGACCGTACAGAAGTATCTCACAGTGACTGTTATCCAAAAATCAGTGACGGAGTTAAGTGTCACTATCAGCGACGATGAAGGAGCTACCACCTCTGATTATGAATACGAAGGACTCAACACCTTCCACAGCGGCGTCACCATGTGGAAACCCCAAAAGGGAAAAAACAGCGATTATCTGCTGTTTTACGGATACAACTCCATAGTTTATTACGACTATGACGGAATACTCGCCGGACAGCTTATGAAGATAGGCTGAGAAAGGAGGACACATGAGAGCATTAACTATTTTCATCGATGAGCAATGGCTGGCCGCCGTATCGGAAAAGGATATGAGCGTTCCCTGTAATATCATTGCGGAGGATATGACCGAACAGCTTCCTGTGGAAGTGCAGTATCTGGGAGTCACCAAAACCACATTTATCTATGATGAAAATGAACTTGATGAAGAGAAACTGGTCTACTGTCTCAGGCAGATCCTGGAGAAGCGTTTCGAAATGAGTTACGATGTACAGGAAGCCATAGTAAATTACAGGATCAGCCTCCTATCTGAATCGGAGGAGACAGGCTCTGTAAAAAGCAAGAAGAACGACAGTGAAAAGTCCTCCAGAAAGCGCATGCGCACAGCTCCCGATATCTCATCAAAGGATGATGAGGAGGATCCAAAAGAAGATATAGATATAGTAACCATAGGCGAGGAGGGCGGAACCGCCTCCGGAAAACATTCTAAAAAGAGCAGAGAGCAGGACAGTACAGGAAAAAAGAAGGGTGAAAAAAAGCTGGGACAGAACCCCATTTCCTTCGGCGGAAAGAAGGAGGATAAAGAGGATATGACTCCCGCCTTCCAAAGGATCGCAGAGCTTAAGGGCAGCGACAGTCTCATTCATTTATGTGAAAGACTGAGAAAGCTGGCACCGGTGCTCCAGACAGAGGAATTCGTTGATGTACTTGAGGACCGGGCATTTCTCTTTTCTGCAGAGCAGGATATCGGTATAAACGCAAGAGTATCCATGTTCTTTGATTTCATGCGGGATGTGGATCTTCTTCCTTCAGAATTCGGAGGCTGCGAGATACAGCTTGCCTGCGGAAGATCTGTGGGACTTCCCATCTCCATGGCGAAGCAGTTCATAGCCCAGACAGAGGCGAGTATGTTCTGCATCGATATAAGTTCATGGGTAGGACAGATAGATGACCCTGAATTCAGAGACTTCCTGCTTTTCCTCTACGGACAGAAGGACATGTACAGATACGTGTTCAGGATCCCTTATGTTGAAAAGAAGGTACTTAATCAGGTGGCGGATGTCATAGGAGATATATTTACGGTGGAAGTGGTCACACTGCCTCCGCTGAACCAGACACTGCTTGAAGAAACCGCGGTCTCACAGCTAAAGAGTTACGGTTACAGCATATCGCCGGAAGCATTGGCACTTTTCAGAAAAAGAATAGCTGAAGAAAAATCCGACGGTCGTTTCTACGGAATGAACACCATCAGCAAAGTAGTAAAGGAAATGGTTCTGAAAAAGCTGGAAAAGACCATGGGTGAAAACAGTGGAAAAACCGGAACAGAAGACACAAAACAAAGCACTGATAGCGCAGGATCCAAAGAAGATGATAAAACCACCGGAGCTCTACAGCTTCAGGAAATCACCTCTACTGATATTGATGACCTTATTTCCAACAGGCACCATGACCACACCGCGCCCGAGCATGAGTTATCAGATATGATAGGTGTAAGGGAAGTCAGAGAGCAGCTTGATGCTCTGATAGAAGAAATGACAGCAGCAGGAAAGCCCAAGTGTCTTAGATTCGTGGGAAATCCGGGAACGGGAAGAACCGTCATAGCCAGGATACTGGGTGAGATACTGCGAGAGAAGGGCATACTCAAAAAGGGCGATATCATCGAACACAGCATGAAGGACCTCATGGGAACCGTTCCCGGCGAGACAGTACCAAAGACTCTGAGTATCTGCATGGATGCAACTGATTCAGTCCTATTTATAGACGAGCCTTATCCGGAGATAAAGGAGATAGTTCCTGATCAGGATGAAATGGGTAAGGATTACGATGATTACGAGGCTCAGGAAGACAAGCAGAAGCCTGATTATGATTTCCATAAAGAGGCTCTGGAAACACTGATCTCAGAGATGCAGGCCAATGAAAATATTCTGGTCATTCTGTCTCTCACCAGAGAAGAACTTGAAAAGGTAAGAAAGGACGCTCCTGACATCGACAAATACATGCCGGGGGAGATCGAATTCAAGGATTTCAGCAGAAAGGAACTGGGTGAGATCTTCCTACGCATGGCGAGGCGCAATAAGTTCCACCTTGATGACAGCCTGAAACAGGAGATCATGAACTATTTCGACAAGCTGCCGGAGAACGTGACCAAATCAGGAAAATTCACAAACGCAAGATATGTGAGAAATCTTTTCGACAGAACCTGGTCAAAGACTCTGCTACGTGCGGAAATAGATCAGAACGACAGAAGAGAGATCACCATGCAGGACTTCCGTCTGGCCGCAGCAGAGAGTGCAGAACTTCTCAATAAAAAAGAGCCCAGAAAATATCCGCTGGGATTCAGACTGGAGTCCGCGGATTAGAACTGAAAAGTATGTGAGAATGTGCTATAATTTTCTGACACATATATAAAATAAAAGGAATTTTTATGGCAGAGAAAGATTTAAAGAAACTTATAGAAAAGGCATTGGATATGCGTAATTCATCCTATGCGCCTTATTCACACTATAAAGTCGGCGCAGCTCTTGAAGCTTCTGACGGACAGATCTTCAGCGGATGCAACGTTGAGAACTCAAGCTATGGGGCCACAAACTGTGCCGAAAGAACAGCATTTTTCAAGGCTGTGAGCGAGGGTGTCCATGATTTCAGGCGTATCGTCATAACAGGAGGACCGGATGACGGAGAACTCCAGTACGCTACGCCCTGCGGAATATGCCGTCAGGTCATGAGAGAGTTCTGTAATCCGGAAAGCTTCGAGATAATACTCGCAAAGAGCACTGAGGACTACAGAGTCTATACTCTTGCCCAGCTCCTTCCGGAAAGCTTCGGCCCTGAAAATCTATTATGAAAGTGTTGCGCTGCGACCGTTGAATTGCGCAGCAACGAAGCAATCCGTATTTTCATAAAACACATATTATCTAAACGTAACACCCGAAAACTTATTAACTGATTTTATTTTTGGAGGAAAATATTATGTCAACACCACACAACAGAGCAGAACTTGGAGACATCGCAAAGACAGTCCTTATGCCGGGAGATCCACTCCGCGCAAAGTATATCGCCGAGACCTATCTTGAGAATCCGGTATGCTTCAATACAGTAAGAAACATGTTCGGATACACAGGAACATATAAGGGCAAGAAGGTTTCTGTCATGGGCGGCGGAATGGGTATCCCGTCTATGGGCATCTATTCTTATGAGCTTTTCCACTTCTATGATGTTGACAACATCATCCGTATCGGTTCAGCCGGAGGCTTACAGGAGGATGTCAATGTCAATGACGTTATCATCGGCATCGGAGCCTGCACAGATTCAAATTATGCGGCACAGTTCGAGCTTCCGGGAACATTTGCACCAACCGCAGATTACGGTCTTCTTTCAAAGGCTGTGGAAGCCGCTGATAAGTTAGGTGTCAATGTCCGCGTCGGAAACATCGTCTCATCAGATGTTTTCTACGATGGCCGCAAGGAAAGAAACGAGAAGTGGAGAGATATGGGCTGTCTTGCATGTGAAATGGAGGGTGCAGGTCTCTACATGAACGCTGCGGCAGCACACAAGCATGCCCTTTGCATACTTACAATTTCAGACCATCTTTTCAAGGAGGGTGAGCTTACACCTGAAGAGCGTGAAAAGAGTTTCAATGATATGATGCGCATTGCGCTGGAGCTTGCATGATATGATTAATTACAGTGAAGATAAGACCATGTATCACATCGGCGTTGCACCGGGACAGGTAGGACGGTATGTTCTTCTTCCCGGAGACCCGAAAAGATGTAAAAAGATCGCAGCATATTTCGATGATCCTGTCTTTGTGGCTGATAATCGTGAATATGTGACTTATACAGGTAAAATTGACGGAGTCCCTGTTTCTGTGACATCAACAGGTATAGGCGGCCCTTCCGCATCCATCGCCATGGAAGAGCTGAAGATGTGCGGAGCGGATACATTTATCCGGATCGGCACTGCCGGAGGCATGGATCTGGATGTTCAGGCCGGTGATGTGGTTATCGCAAACGCTGCCATCCGTATGGAGGGAACTTCCAAGGAGTATGCTCCCATAGAGTGGCCGGCAGCAGCGGATTTTGAGATCACCTCTGTTCTCAATCAGGCAGCGGAGAAACTTGGTTTCCGCCATCATGTGGGAGTAGTAGAGTGCAAAGATGCCTTTTACGGTCAGCATAAGCCGGAGGATCTTCCTGTAAGCTATGAGCTGCTTAACAAATGGCAGTCATGGCTGAAGCTCGGATGCAAGGCTTCCGAAATGGAATCTGCCGCTCTCTTTACAGTTGCGGCTTACCTCAGGGTAAGAGTCGGTTCAGTACTTTTTATCATGTCCAATCAGGAACGTGTAAAACAGGGGCTCAGCAACGAAATAGAGCATGACACCGACAAGGCCATAAAGACAGCCATCGAGGCCATAAGACTACTTATAAAGCAGGATGCGAAATGACCCAGTTGACCAAGGAAGAAAAATACATGCAGCTTGCCATACGGGAAGCTAAAAAGGCTCATAAAAACGGTGACGTACCTATAGGGTGCGTCATCGTTTATGATGGCACAAATCCAGACAGCAAGGCTGACAAAAACGCCGAAGCACATAACATTAAACCCGGCACCATCATAGGCCGCGGATACAATCAGAGGAACAAAAAGCATAATTCACTCATGCATGCGGAGATCATCGCCATAAAAAAAGCCTGTAAGGCTTTTGAGGACTGGCGACTTGAGGACTGTACCATGTATGTTACACTGGAGCCCTGCCCCATGTGTGCCGGAGCCATAGTTCAGGCGAGACTTCCGAGAGTTGTCATGGGTTCCATGAACCAGAAAGCAGGGTGCTGCGGTTCCGTGCTGGATATGCTTCATGAAAGCAGGTTCAATCATCAATGCGATGTTCAGAAGGACGTCCTTTACGACGATTGCACCAGACTTATGACGGATTTTTTCAAAGGATTACGGGAAAAGAACAAACGATGATGCAGGAAACAGAAGAGACAGAACAGAAGAGAAGATGCATAATAGTCGGGGCCGGAGATTTTTTCGGGATGCCTTTCACAGTCGGAAAGAATGATTATATCATCGCCGCCGATGCGGGATATGAGAATCTGAAAAAGCTTGGCATCACACCGGATCTCATAGTAGGGGATTTTGATTCCATGCATATAGCCGGTGTAAAAGGAACCACCGGAGATGTGAAGGATCTGGACATTTACGAAGATGCGGAAAAGGCAGAGTACATTCATCACCTCAGGGAACTGAAACTTGATGGAGTGGAGACAAAGGTCATTGATCCGGTAAAGAACGATCCCGATATGATGGCCTGTGTCAGAATAGGTCTCGAGATGGGCATGCGGGAGTTCCATATCATCGGAGGAACGGGAAAACGCATAGATCACAGCATCGCCAATCTTCAAATACTGGCCTTTCTTGCTCATCAGGATGCAAGGGGATATCTTTACAATTATTCTCAGGTCACCACTGCTATCAGAAATACATCTCTCAGATTCCCGGAAGGCATGAAGGGATTTTTTTCTGTATTTTCATATTCGGATCACTCCTATGGAGTGACAGAGAGGGGATTAAAATACATCATCAATGATGTGACCCTGAACAGTCTGACACCGACAGGCCTGAGTAACGAATTTGTAGGAACAGAGGCAGAGATAAGCGTGAGAGAGGGCACTCTGATCCTGGTGTATGATATTCAGAACTTATCTGTCGATTCTTAAAAAACCGCTTCAAAATGAAAAAATATTCTTCATTTATAAATTTTCTATGACAGAGTAATACTATACTTGAATAGATAAGGCGGCTTTGATATAATCCATTCAAGAAGTAAATAACTGGAACGTTCGAGGCCGCACAAATTGAACCTACAAATAAGACCTACGGGATTCCAACATTTGAATGCTCATATAATGCCTTCCATTTGGTCAAGGACTATAGCGGTATTCGTGAGGTCTCCCACCTAGCATACAGGCTAGGAGTCAAGCGTGTGGTACGGCGTTTTGGTCTTACTCCATAAAAAATCGTATGATTTTAGACCGGTGAGTTATCACCGGTTTTTTTAATGGTCTCACCTATAATCCTATAGTATAATAATGAAGTATTTACATAATCATTTACATCACAGGAGGATAGCTTTGAAGAAAGAGAAATGGGAAATACAGATACGCTGGGGAACAACAGCATTTCTGGTATTAGTATGCACTGCGCTTATCATCATGGCATTGCAGAATTTCGGAACTGTAAGAGAGGGTGTGAATAAGCTTTTAGATATACTTACACCTATCATATACGGAATCGTTATGGCCTACCTTTTAAATCCTATATATGATTTCATATACAGGAATACAAAAAAGCTACTGGACAGAACAAAACTGAAAAAGATGTCGGTCAGTCTGTCCAAAACAGCAGGAACTGTGATGGCTGTATTATGTCTCCTTCTTTTGATATTCGGCTTGGTGGCCATGATCATACCTGAACTTCACAGATCTCTCATAAGTCTGTCAAATTCTCTGCCGTCAAACCTTAACAAAATTTATGCAAACGCCATGAAGCTGGTCAATGACTATCCGGAAATAGCAGGATACCTGAGTCAGTCCTTCAATGAGTTCTATAAGTTCCTGGCCAATTTCTCACTAGAACAGCTGATGCCTAACTTCAGAAATTTTGCATCACTTCTGGCATCACTGGCACCTCTTGGTTCAGGGATCTGGTCCATGATAAACTGGATAAAGAATTTTATCATCGGTGTCATCATCATGATCTATCTTTTGAACACAAAGGAAACTCTTGCCTACGGAGCACGTAAAATTATTTTTGCAGTGTTTCCGAAAAAGTTCGCAGTGACTATGCTGGAGACCTTCCATGAAATAGACACTATGTTCGGCGGATTCATCCTCGGAAAGATAATAGACTCTCTGATAGTAGGTGTGATATGTTTCATAGTTCTGTCAATCATGGACATGCCATACACCATGCTTGTATCCGTGATCGTAGGCATCACCAACATCATCCCGTTCTTCGGACCTTTCATCGGAGCCATACCATCTATCATACTGATACTCATCTCCAGTCCGATACAGGCACTTTACTTTGCGATCTTCATACTTATACTTCAGCAGGTAGACGGCAATATCATAGGTCCGAGCATCCTGCACGGCTCTACCGGTATCAGCAGCTTCTGGGTACTTTTTGCCATCCTTCTTTTCGGCGGACTTTTTGGTTTCATCGGAATGATAGTAGGTGTTCCTATCTGGGGTATCATACTTAAGATGTCGGAGCGTCTCACAGATCATCTTCTCAGGAAGAAGCATATGACTCTGGATGAAAACGGTAAGCCTGTGAATGAAGAGCCGGCCTGTGGCGAACCGGTTTAAGTCATTGCAAAACCTTGATTCTCATGTATAATTAATGAGGTCATTTTATAGTTTTGCAGGAGGCTTTTATGGATATTCGTTATAGCGCTAATCAAAGAGACGTAAAGAGATATACGACTGAAGAACTTCGTAATGAGTTTTTGATCACCGGACTTTATAAGCCTGATGAAGTAGTAGCCGTTTATTCACATGTAGACCGTATGGTCACTTTTGGCTGTATGCCTGTAAATGAGACAGTTCCACTGGACAAAGGCATCGATTGCTGGCATAATTTCGGCACACACTATGTGCTGGAGCGCCGCGAGATAGGCATTTTCAATATAGGCGAAGGCTCCGGAAAGATCACTGTAGACGGAACAGAGTACAGGCTTGGATATAAAGATTGTCTTTATATCACTAAAGGCGCAAAGGAAGTTCTTTTCTCATCAGACGACAGAAACAGGCCTGCAAAGTTCTATATGGTGTCAGCCCCTGCACATGTAAGCTATGAAACAAAACTCATCACCATGGCCGAAGCAAATCACAGACCTTGTGGTGAAGCAGAGCTTGCCAATCAGCGTGTGATCAATCAGTTCATCCATCCCGATGTACTGAAAACAGCCCAGCTCAGCATGGGCATGACTGAACTTAAACCCGGATCTGTATGGAACACCATGCCATGCCACACACATGAGAGACGCATGGAGATCTATACATATTTCGAGGTACCTGAAGATCAGGTAGTCTTCCATTTCATGGGAGAGCCTCAGGAGACAAGACACATCGTTATGCACAACTACGATGCTGTGATCTCCCCTTCATGGTCTATCCACTGCGCATCAGCTACACATAACTACACATTTATCTGGGCTATGGGCGGTGAAAATCAGGAATTTGACGATATGGACAATATCTATACACCTGATTTAAGATGATAACAGTGACATAGTTTGATCGCCCACTTGTGTTCGCACAAAAGTGGGCGATTGAATTCATGCAATATATTATTTTATTTTTTAAAAGAAACCCCATCATGGGGTAAGGAGAAATTTATGGCAACATTACTTGAAACCTGGAGAACTCAGGCATACGGCGACGGACTTTCAAAGGCAGAGCAGGAGCAGCTCTGGCAGGAGTATTTTGCACTTGAGAAGGGCTTCTATGAGGAGATCCTCAAGGATCCATCACATGTATTTGAAGGAACAGTAAAGGAGCTTGCTGATCATTTCCATATTGATGTTTTCCACTTCACAGGTGTACTTGATGGTATCGACGAGTCATTAAAGGGATATCACAACCCTATTGATACAATGGACGAGAACACTCAGGTTAAGATCGAGATCGATCCTGAGAAGCTTTACTACAACATGGTTGAGGCCAAGGCAAGCTGGCTCTATGGTCTTCCTGCATGGGATTCCATCCTTTCAGAGGAGAAGCGCCACGAGCTTTATCGTCAGCAGAAGGCATCAGGCACCATCCGTCGCGAAGGCAAGAAGATCTATCCTAACGATCAGTGCCCATGCGGTTCCGGAAAGAAGTACAAGAAGTGCCATATGCGCATAGATCAGGAAAATGAGCTCAAGGCAATGGCCGGAGCTAATCAGTAATGTCTGATAAGATTCGTGTAAATGTAAGTGCCGGTATGGAGGCTGATACCTCCGCCGGCACTTATCAGGATTATGTGGTCAGAGCAACTGCCTCCAACGGTCTGATACGTGCTTTTGCATGTACAACAAAGGATCTGGTAGAAGAGTGCAGAAAAACTCACAATACTTTTCCTATATGCACAGCAGCCATCGGAAGACTAATGAGCTCAGCTCTGATGATGGGTGTAGACCTGAAGGGTGCAAGATCTGTGATCACATTGACCATCAAGGGTGATGGTCCTATAAAGGGCCTTACAGCAACAGCAGACAACCTCGGAAACGTTAAGGGATTTGTTTCAAATCCGAATGTACTTCTTCCTCCGAACGAAGCCGGACATCTCAATGTAGGCGGCGCTCTCGGTCAGGGAAAGCTCAGCGTTATCAAGGATATCGGCCTGAAGGAGCCATATATCGGTTCGGTAGACCTTCAGACAGGGGAGATAGCAGAGGATCTCACTTATTATTTTGCGGTCTCAGAGCAGATTCCATCTTCGGTGGGTCTCGGAGTTCTCATGAACAAGAACAACACCGTAAAGCAGTCCGGAGGTTTCATCATACAGCTTATGCCGGATGCCACCGATGAGGTCATCTCAAAGCTGGAGGCTAAACTCAGCGGAATCAGGTCTGTAACAAGCATGCTTGATGATGGTATGACACCTGAAGAAATGCTTCAGTTCATCCTCGGAGACATGGATTTGGAGATCAATGATCATATTCCTGTAAGATTCCACTGCAACTGCAGCCGTGACAAGGTTTCAAAAGCCCTCATATCACTCGGTAAGAAGGAGCTTGAGCAGCTGATAGAGGATGGAAAGCCACAGGATGTGTTCTGTGATTACTGCGAGAAGCATTACAGTTTTTCCAGCGCTGAACTCCAGACATTGTATGACAATGCCAAGTGATTTTGATTAAATTGCCATTCTGACCAGCCGATATTTATTTTTATTATATCTGGTTAAATAAAAAATGTATGTCAAGTTGTACGACATTTGATTGACCTCGATTTTTGTTTATGCTAAGATTGACCCTGTTGCAGAAATAATTCTGCAGGTACTTTATGGAGGTATATACAATGAAGGGTACAGTTAAGTGGTTCAACAATCAGAAGGGTTATGGTTTCATTTCTGATGAGGCAGGCAAGGACGTTTTCGTTCACTATTCAGGACTTACAGGTGATGGATTCAAGTCACTTGAAGAGGGTCAGAATGTTGAGTTCAACGTTCAGGATGGCGCTAAGGGACCTCAGGCAGTAAACGTAATTAAGCTTTAATTTTTAGATTTCAGAGTACCTTAATTGTAATTAATATATTATTTGCAAGAAAAGTATAGAGAACTAAATGAAAGCAAGCGGTATCCTACGGGATACCGCTTTTACTTTACTATTATTTTTTAGTCGATTATAATAACCGTTATGAAAATGACATCTAAAAAAACAAGTTTATACGGCATGCTTCTTGCCCTTGCTATGATACTTAGCTATGTAGAAGCACTTATTCCTATCAACATAGGAGTTCCCGGAGTAAAACTGGGATTACCGAATATAGTAACGGTCATAGGAATGTACTCTCTTGGACCGCTGCCTACACTTATCATCAGTTTTCTGCGTATCATCCTGGTAAGCTTCATGTTCGGCAACACCATGACCCTTGCCTATTCCCTTGCGGGATTCGGGCTCAGCTTTCTTACCATGCTGATCCTCTTAAAGATAGGAGGATTTCATATGACAGTGGTGAGTGTCACAGGTGGTGTTATGCACAATGTAGGACAGCTTATGGCTGCAATCCTGTTGCTCCACAGCGAGGTGCTGCTTCTTTATCTTCCCGTACTTATGATCGCGGGTGTTGCTGCAGGTGCGGTTATCGGTCTCGTATCGGGACTTATCACAGAGAGGATCCAGACATATCTGAGAACCGTCAACTGACAGGAATTAATATTAAATATATCAAAACATACATTCGTGTTATTGATTTAAAATTACAGTCATGTTAAAATTAACCCGGCAAACAAATGTTTGTCGGGTTAATTTATAATCATTTTTCATTGGATTTAATTATATAGAATATGAGGTCACTATGGGTAAGAATTATATTAAAATTCGCGGTGCAAGTGAACATAATCTCAAGCATATAGATGTAGACATTCCCAGAGAAGAACTGGTAGTTATGACCGGTCTTTCCGGCTCGGGAAAGTCTTCTCTTGCTTTCGATACCATTTATGCGGAGGGACAGCGCAGATACATGCAGTCTCTTTCCTCCTATGCCCGCCAGTTTCTGGGACAGATGGAGAAGCCCAGAGTAGATACGATAGAAGGACTCAGTCCGGCGATCTCCATAGATCAGAAATCCACAAACCGCAACCCTCGTTCTACAGTAGGTACTGTTACAGAAATATACGACTATATGAGACTCTTATATGCCCGTACAGGTGTGCCTCACTGTCCTAACTGCGGTAAGGAGATAAGACGTCAGACTGTGGACGAGATAGTTGACCAGCTTCTCACCATGGAAGAGGGCACCCGTATACAGCTTCTTGCACCTATCGTTAAAGGCAAAAAGGGTATGCATGAAAAGGTTTTGGACAGCGCCAGACGTTCAGGATATGTCCGTGTACGCATAGACGGAAACATGTATGAACTTGCCGAGGAGATAAAGCTCGAAAAGAATATACGTCATACTATTGAGATAGTAGTAGACCGTCTCGTTATTCGTGAAGGCATAGAGAAACGTCTAGCCGATTCCATAGAACAGGTCATGCAGCTCAGTGACGGAAGACTGACAGTGGATGTGGTAGGAGGCGAGCCTATCAATTTCTCAACCAGCTTCGCCTGTCCTGACTGCGGTATCTCTATAGAAGAAATCGAGCCACGAAGCTTTTCCTTCAACAATCCTTTCGGAGCCTGTCCGGAATGTTTCGGCATAGGCTACAAGATGGAATTTGATGTTGAACTCATGATCCCGGACGAGACACTCAGTATCAACCAGGGTGCTATTTCCGTAATGGGATGGATGAATTCAAAGGATGAAGGCAGTTACACCCATGCCATGCTGAAGGCATTGGCAGAGAAATATGATTTCAGTCTCGATACCCCATTTTGCGACTTAAGCGAAAAGGCCAGAGACATTATCATAAACGGAACAGGTGATGAAACAGTCACAGTCTACTACGAGTCACAGTTCGGAAAGGGCAATGTTCACACTGTCGCCTTTGAGGGACTTGTTGCCAATGTTGCCCGCCGTTACAAGGAGTGCTTCTCCGATAAGATGAAGGTGGAGTATGAGCAGTTCATGCGTATAACTCCATGTCCAAGCTGTCACGGTGCGAGACTGAAGCCAACCAGCCTTGCTGTCACAGTCGGCGATCTCAATATTTACGATGCAACAACTCTGTCCATAGAAAAGTTCTACAAGTGGATAACAGAGCTTAACCTCACTCCTATGCAGCATAAGATAGGAGATGAGATCATAAAGGAGATAAGGAACCGCATCAAATTCATGCTGGATGTGGGACTTGATTATCTGACCCTTGCGCGTTCGGCAGGAACTTTGTCCGGAGGTGAGGCACAGCGTATCAGACTGGCCACACAGATCGGCTCGGGACTTGTAGGTGTGGCATATATCCTTGATGAACCGAGTATCGGCCTGCATCAGAGAGATAATGACCGTCTCATAGCCACTTTGAAGCATCTGCGTGATCTGGGCAATTCCGTGCTTGTTGTAGAGCATGACGAAGATACCATGAGAGCAGCGGACTATATCGTAGATATAGGACCAGGAGCGGGCTCAGAGGGCGGAGAAGTGGTTGCCACGGGAAATGTGGATGAGATCATGGCAAATCCACGCAGTATCACGGGTCAGTACCTGAGCGGAAAACTCAAGATCGCCGTGCCCAAGATAAGAAGGAAGCCTACAGGCTGGATCAAGGTCATAGGTGCAGAGGAGAACAACCTGAAAAATGTGGATGTGGATTTTCCACTTGGAGTATTCACCTGCGTTACAGGTGTTTCGGGATCAGGTAAATCTTCACTGGTCAATGAGATACTGTACAAATCACTGGCAAAACAGCTTAACAGAGCCAGGACCATTGCAGGAAAGCATAAACGCATCGACGGTATAAAACAGCTGGATAAGATCATCGCCATTGATCAGTCACCTATCGGACGTACTCCTCGTTCAAATCCTGCCACATATACTGGTGTATTTGATCTCATCAGAGATCTGTTTGCAGGAACACCGGATGCCAAAGCCCACGGATACAGCAAGGGACGTTTTTCTTTCAATGTCAAGGGCGGACGCTGTGAGGCCTGTCAGGGAGACGGTATCGTAAAGATCGAGATGAACTTCCTTCCGGATGTCTACGTACCATGTGAGATATGTAACGGAAAGAGATTCAACAGAGAAACACTGGATGTTAAATATAAGGACAAGAACATTTACGATGTTCTGGAAATGACTGTTGAAGAAGCATTGGAATTCTTTAAAAACGTTCCGACTATAACGAGAAAGATCCAGACTCTTTATGATGTGGGACTGGGTTATGTGAAACTTGGACAGCCCAGTACAGAACTCAGCGGAGGTGAGGCACAGCGTATCAAGCTGGCAACAGAACTCAGCCGCCGTCCTACAGGGAAGACTATTTACGTTCTTGACGAACCTACTACGGGATTACATTTTGCCGATGTACATAAGCTGGTGGTCATGCTGGATAAACTGGCAGAAACAGGAAATACTGTTATAGTCATCGAGCACAATCTGGATGTAATTAAGTGTGCTGACTACATTATTGATATGGGACCAGAAGGCGGAGATAAGGGCGGAACCCTTATAGCAAAGGGAACACCTGAGGAAGTCGCAAAGGTAAAGGAATCACATACCGGACGCTATATAAAGCAGTATCTTAAAAAATGAAGCAGTTGAAGTAAGGATTTTGCGTCAGATAGTCGCATCAGACAAAGAAATGGTGATCACATCAAAGTGACCACCATTTTTTTAATTTCAAGTTATTTAATTTACTTATTAAACCGTGTACTGAAAAATCATCCAGTATACCGAGACAGAATTTCAGTTTGTATTATCTCCTGAATCCTGATTCATTAAAGAAATCTGATCTGTTACCAATAATTGTTATTATTTCTTTCTGCAATATCACGTTCGGGAGCATTATATCCGGTACCTTCTGAATTATTTAATCCAAGTGGTTTCGGAATATTTCTTCTGTCATTTACCTGTGCACTTTTGTAGATATCGGATTTAAATATCTCTGCCCTTATGTTTTCAATAAGTTCAGTCAGATTTTTTTCCGTTGTACTTAAGGTTGCGGAATCCGCATTACCGCTGTATATAGCATTTGCATCCATATTTAATGCATGCATCAAAATCACTATCTGACTGTTGTTCGGATGCTTACCGTTCAGATTGTTCTCAAACTGAGAGATCATAACCGCAGGTATTCCGGTGATATCGGAAAGATCCTGCTGGGTATATCCGAGTTCCAGTCTGCGCCTGGCGATGTTCTTACCCAAGATCTTCCAGTCGAAACGATAACTGGCATTGTTGTATACCGGATCTTCTGTATATGTTTTTATATGCTTGGCACGTCGTTTTATGATCCCCATACTATTTTCTCCTTATGTCTGAATTGTAAGTGATGATGGAGAAATAAAACATTTTCCAATGGGTATAGTTGTATATCCATTAGATATAGTTAGCCGAAATTTATTTATCCAACAGCTAAATATAGAGATTTTATATAAACAGAATAAGTATAAATAATAAGAAAAACACACTTTTGAACCTGTAGTTTATTTACAAATGAACTATTATCCGCTATGATGTGTGAATATAAGGGCTAGTACCGGTTTCGACGGGGACGATGCAGCTTTAGAAGCTATCCGAAAGACAGTTGCGTTAAACTTCAAACTTAAATATAAACGCTAACAAAACAGAATTAGCATACGCAGCCTAATCGCTGTGTGGTCAGCCTCATTGCACTCACACTTTGAGAATCTGGCCTCGATCATGTGAGAAACGACTTCAGGAACTCCTCTACCTGATGGGCGTATAAGAGGATACCGGTCGTGTAAAGACGTGCACATCTTCTACACGGTGGGGAATCTCGGAAGTGTACTATGATAGTAGAAGGAGAGGGAATTTGTTTTCGGACACGGGTTCGACTCCCGTCTGGTCCATAACTTAAAAAGTGGCGAAATACCTGGAGACGTTTGAGCATACCAGGTTTTCGCCACTTTTATTATATGAATAAGAAAAATAACCTAAGATTATCTCTTATAGCATTTCATTTTATAAAAAAATAACAAAGTTGTAAGAAGTTACCATTATTGATAGGACTTCTAAAATTTAATGTGTTAAAATTATGCATGTTTTCGAACAGGAGAATATACATTGTTTTATTTGCCAAACTACCAATGTATATCATTATCTCTTAAATCATGTGGGATCACATAGAGGTCTTACATGTAGCGTCAGTCCAAAGAAAAAATCCACTGAGCTGACGTTTTAAAACAAGGAGGCTATTTTTTATGGAACAGTTTTTCAAACTCAAAGAACACGGTACTAATGTAAAGACCGAAGTCATTGCAGGTATCACAACATTCCTGACCATGGCTTACATTCTTGCAGTAAACCCTAACATCCTGGGTTCAGTCATGGACAGAAGCGGTGTATTTGTAGCTACAGCTATTGCATCAGCATTTGCTACATTCATCATGGCATTTTTCGCAAACTACCCGATCGCTCTTTCAGCAGGTCTCGGACTTAACGCATATTTTGCTTACACAGTTTGTCTCGGTGAGCTTGCGGATGTTGAGAATGCATTTACCATCGCACTTACAGCAGTTCTTGCAGAAGGTCTTATCTTTATCATTCTTTCATTCTTCAAGGCGAGAGAGCAGATGATCAACGGTATCCCTCAGAACCTCAAGAATGGTATTTCAGCAGGTATCGGTCTTTTTGTTGCTTATATCGGTCTTCAGGGTGCAAGTATCGTAACATTGACACCTAGCGACAGCGGTGTAACTATCGGTCTCGGAAGCTTCGCAAAGCCTGAAGTAGCACTTGCTCTTATCGGTTTCCTCCTTATAATCGTTCTTACTCATTATAATATCAAGGGTTCAGTTCTCATCGGCATCCTCGCTACATGGCTCCTTGGAATCTGTGCAGAGATGACAGGATGGTACAAGGTTGACATCGATGCAGGTGTTTACAGCCTTATCCCTAACTTCTCACAGGGCTTACAGCTCAGCGGTATCGCAAACACAGCTTTTAAGTTCAATTTCGGCTGGGTTGCTTCACATATCGTTCAGTTCATAGCTATCGTTTTTTCATTCCTTTATGTAGATCTTTTCGATACTGTAGGTACAGTAGTAGGTGTTGCCGATAAGGCAGGACTTCTTGATGAGGATGGTAAGCTTCCTCGCGTAGGTAACGTTCTTATGGCAGATGCAGTCGGAACAGTTGCAGGTGCTTGTCTCGGAACATCAACTATCACTTCATTCGTAGAGTCTTCTGCAGGTGTTGCTGCAGGCGGAAAGACAGGACTTACAGCATTCACAACAGGATGCATGTTCCTTGTTTCAATTCTTCTTTCCCCTATCTTCCTTGCGATCCCGGGATTCGCTACAGCTCCGGCACTTCTTTATGTTGGTATGCTCATGGTTTCTTCAGCAAAGAAGATCACTTTCGACGGTGATATCGCTGATACTGTAGGTGCTTATCTTGCAATGCTTATGATGCCTCTTTCATACTCAATCGCTACAGGTATCATGTTTGCTATTCTTGCATGGGTCATCGTAAAGGTATTCGAGAAGAAGGCAAAGGACGTTAGCCCTATCATGTGGGTAGTATTTGTTCTTTTCTGTCTGAGAATCGTAACCCTGGTTACAAACTTCCAGTAATAAAATATAAGATAGGAATAAGCTCTGAGATCCTTCTCAGGGCTTATTTTTAAAGGAATGCCCCCGATAAGTTATATATGGATTGCAGAACGAATTAAAATGGAGGGCATATCACAGTTTTTTAGGCTAAACATTGAAAATATTATGGTAAATGTATATTGATTTATTTGTGGATTTTTTATACATTGAATTACAGTATCTAAAGGCTTTTAAGGTTTGGAGGAATCATGGCAAAAGAACTTGTTGTGGTACTTGACTTTGGTGGTCAGTACAACCAGTTGATTGCAAGACGCGTACGTGACCTTGGTGTATATGCCGAGGTGTATGCTTCATCTATCGGATTAGATAAGATCAGAGAGTTAAATCCAAAGGGTATCATCTTTACTGGCGGACCTCAGTCTGTATATAAAGAGGAGTCCCAGCATATTGACCCGGCTATATTTGATATGGGTATACCTATTCTTGGTATCTGCTACGGCGCTCAGCTTATCGCCTATGAACTTGGCGGAGTTGTAAAGACTGCACCTGTATCTGAGTATGGTCGCACAGATGTAATCATTGACAGGCAGGATTCAGTTCTTGCCGGCACATCTGATAATACTATCATGTGGATGTCTCACACAGATTACATCGCAAAAGTTCCTGAGGGATTTGAGATCATCGCACATACAGCTAACTGTCCTGTTGCAGGTATGGAAGATTCTGAGCGAAAGATTTATGCTGTTCAGTTCCATCCTGAAGTACAGCATTCCGTAGAGGGCAACAAGCTGTTCCATAACTTCCTTTATGATGTCTGCAAGTGCGAAGGCAGCTGGAAGATGGAGACATTTGTGCAGGACAAGATCGAAGAGATCAGAAAGACAGTAGGAGATGGCAAGGTTCTCCTCGCTCTCAGCGGTGGAGTTGATTCCTCTGTTGCTGCATCCCTTATGTCAAAGGCAATCGGTAAGCAGCTCACCTGTGTATTTGTAGATCATGGTCTTCTTCGTAAGAACGAAGGTGACGAGGTCGAGGCCATTTTCGGATCCAAGGGTCAGTATGATCTCAATTTTATCCGTGTTAATGCCGGTCCTGAGTATTTCGAGAAGCTTCAGGGTGTTGAAGAGCCTGAGCAGAAGCGAAAGATAATCGGAGAGCAGTTCATAAGAGTATTCGAGCGCGAAGCCAAGAAGATCGGTGCCGTTGATTTCCTCTGTCAGGGAACCATCTATCCTGACGTTGTCGAGTCTGGTCTCGGAAAGAGCGCAGTGATCAAGTCTCATCATAATGTTGGAGGACTTCCTGAGAAGGTAGAGTTCAAAGACATCATCGAGCCTCTGAGACTTCTTTTTAAGGATGAGGTAAGACGTGTAGGTCTTCAGCTCGGACTTCCTGAGTATCTGGTTTATCGCCAGCCATTCCCGGGTCCGGGGCTCGGCGTAAGAATCATCGGTGAAGTAACTCCTGAGAAGGTACGTATCGTACAGGATGCCGATGCCATCTACCGTGAGGAGATCGCCAATGCAGGTCTCGACAGACAGATCAGCCAGTACTTTGCAGCACTTACAAATGTTCGTTCCGTAGGTGTTATGGGCGATTTCAGAACCTATGACTATGCAGTGGTTCTTCGTGCAGTGGAAACGGACGATTTCATGACTGCGGAAGTTACAAACATTCCTTTCGAGGTTCTCGAGAAGTGCATGAACCGAATAGTAAATGAAGTTAAGGGCGTAAACCGCGTATTCTATGACCTTACGAGCAAACCGCCCGGAACGATAGAGCTGAATAATTTCAAAGTGGATGAAAACCTTGGTATTTCAAGGTTTTCATCCATTTTTTGGTTTCAGTGACAACCAAATGACAACCAATTAAAATCTG
>ALYD01000033.1 GCA_000513555.1 Lachnospiraceae bacterium JC7 | reverse complement strand
GAAGCTGCCCCAGCCTATGAATCTGATCAGGGTTGTGCCGAGAAGTTTTGATTACCTTGATTCGGACTTAAAGAAAGAAGACTTAAGTAGCAGGCAGCACTATGAGGAGTAGTTTAGCTTGAAATAATTACCTGCAGGAAAGGGAGAGGTCATGAATACATACGAAGAATATTTAAAGCACAAAGCCGGAAATATTATCACTATTGAAGAATGTATGGAGATTTATTCCCAGATGGTTGAAAGTTTTTCTAAATGTGAACTTGAAGATAAAATAGATTTTTGGAATAGCTTTATTGAAAAATCTTCCCGATATACATTTATCCGAAATCAATGGGAAACGATGACAAATGAAGAAAGAGCTAAAGCTGATGATAGTCGTACAATGGCACATAACAGCTTGATTGCTTCAATCAATGTACTTGCAAGACTTGCCGAAAAAGAAAATAAAGATAATTCATGGAGAAATTATTTAGGCGATGAGAGGAAAAGAATCGGAGATTTTGCTTGCTTTGTTTCATACATAACAGGAATTTCAAATAGATGATATGATTGTTTTGAAAAAATCGACTTTATTATTATGATGTCTTTTCAGATTAATTCCCTCTGAATATAATTGATACATAAATATTCAAGGGGAGGCCAATAATTATGGCAGATGAAGTAAAGGTACAGGAAGTTAAAACAGAAGAAGTAATAGCTCCTGCAGAGACAGCTCCTGTGGAAGCAGTAAAAGCATCTGCAGAAAAGAAATCCACAAGAGGTCGTAAGAAGGGAACAACAACCAAGGCAGTAACAGCTAAGAAGACTGGTGCAAATGCTGTTGAGAAGAAGCCGGGCAGAAAGCAAGCTACTAAGACTACAGTTAAGAATGCAGATAAGAATGCTGAGAAGCCATCAAAGACAGCACCAGCAAAGAAAACTGCAGCGGTTCCTGAGTTAGACTTTAAGTCAATCACTATCGAATTCAATGATAAGAAATTCTCTGAGAAGGATCTTTACGATAGAGTAAAGTCTTATATCAGCACACACCCATACATCGTTGCTCATGATATCGAACTTTTCATTAAGCCGAACGAGTCATGCGCTTACTTCACAATAGATGGATTCAGCAATCCTGATTTCAGGATCGATTTATGATCGTAGATTAAACGAAGCGCATTTTGCGTAGAAAACCAAAAAATTTTTTTGAGAAAAAATCCAAAAAATGAACAAAACCCTATATAAGCAATGAGCATTGCAATATGGGAAACAGGGGAGAGTTTGAAATTTTTTTCTGTAAATATGGGTATTCTATGATTATTTGCATATGCAATCGATAAATCGGAATTTTGGAGGTAAAACGTGGAACAGAGACTTTTTACGGGGATTCGCCCCTTATATTCATCGAGTAAAATGAATCCAAATGAAATCAGGATCAGGATCCGGATGCGTGACCTGATCGAACCTGTCGTTCTGCGTCATGCAGTGGATACCACCATGCAGCGGTATCCCTACTTCTGTGTCGAGCTTCAGAAGAAGGACGGGCAGTACGTTTTTGTAGATAACAACCGACCTGTTGTAATAAGCAATTCTTTTCACGGCGTGGAATTGAATGCAGAAGCGTCGAACTATCACATGGTAGCTTTTGCGTATCAAGACAACTGGATCATCTTTGATGTGTTTCACGGACTGACAGATGGAACCGGTGCGTATGAAGTGATTCGTACCCTTCTATACTATTACTGTTCCGAAAGATATGGGGTAAAGCTCAAGGAAGAAGGAATTCGCCTTGCTGGAGATGAGATCAGTGACGAGGAATGGACAGATCCGGTCGAAACTGCAACTGACCTGCCAACTCCTGTTCGTTCTGAAATACCAAAGGCTCTCAGTATCATCGAAAACGCGCAACTGCAGGATGACACAGTAAAGACGGTCTACAGCGTAGCAATCGATGAATCAGAGTTTATGAATTTCAGCATGGACAATGATGGCAGTCCCGGAACGATAACCGCATTGTTCTTAAGCCGCGCAGTTGCAAAGCTGTTCCCAAATGCTGATGATCCGATCAGGGTCACTCTTTGTGTGAACCAGAGGAAAGCTCTTCATAAACCGAAGGCTCATCATAGCCTCGTCGGTGGTGCCATGCTTGAATACAAAGAAAAGATGCGTAAATGGCCTCTGGACAGACAGGCGACAGCATACCGGGGTATGGTATTCGCTCAGACGATGGATGAGACTGTTCTGGCAGGAGTCAACAGTCTAAAGGGTCTCACACAGATGCTGCTGTCCAAGGAAACCGATCAGGAGCGGCTTGGCATTTCGGCCTTCATTGCAAAAACTACAGATGAAATATTGACAGCTACGGTCAGTTATGTGGGCAAGGCAAACTACAAAGAAGCTGAAAAGTACATCCGGGATTTCCGGACCTGGACAGGTGCAACAGGACATTATCCTTGTATTGAGATTGCCGCTGTGAACGGTCGTTTCACACTTGATTTTATTCAGCCATTTTCAAGCCCATTGATTGTGAATGCTTTTTTGAAAGAACTTGACGATAGCGGTATTACCTATGATCTGCAGGATGTGGCAGTACTGGATGTGCCAAATATCAGGCTTCCATGGAGTGTATGAAGGGAAGTCATCAATGAACTTGTAAATTCAAATTTGCACGAACAACCTCTATCCTAAATGAGATAGAGGTTTGCTTAATTTGAAATAAACCATTTATCTACCACTTATGACATATTTTACTGTAAAAACAAACAAAACTATTACAATATTGTATAGGTGTATACTACTGTTTTGTAGATTTTATTTAAAATGAACAAAACCTTACAGAGCCAGTAATAGCAGGGGGTTATGGGTCAAAATAATGTTGTTTAAAAATTTTTGGTTTTCGCTAATCACAGCTTAACGCTTCGTATTTTATTACTTCGAGGATAGACAAGATGATTGTTTTTATTGGTGGCTATATACTTCTGACTGCAGCTTATGTATTCTTCAAAGTGGCTCCGATACTGCTTCTTATATTGGCAGCTGCTTCCGCACTTGGAATGGGCGGCGGGATATGGATGTTTTGTGAGGGAATTAAAACAATGAAACTACCATATGCCTCAGTAATATCCGGAAAAGTGAAGATCATACTTTCTGTTATTATTTTTGCGGTATGTCTCCTGATATTTATCTTTTCAATGAGAGGATATGTTTCTATAAGGCTATGAAAATAAGTTAATGGAGATAATTAGAATAGACAATCTTATTACGGAGAACAGCTATGAATACTGAACTTACAATAATCGTTGATAATACTTCAACAGGTTTGCTCAAAGGAGAATGGGGACTGTCCGTTCTTGTTGAGTATAATGATAAAAAGATACTTGTAGATGCAGGAGCTTCTGACTTATTTTTGAAAAATATGCAGGGGCTTGGAATCGAAGTAAAGGATATAGATTATGGTGTACTGAGCCATGCGCATTATGATCATGCAAATGGAATACCGGCCTTTTTCGAAAATAATGATAAGGCAAGCTTTTATATCAGGGATAGTGTTGATGCGAATTGTTATGGGAAGAAATTTATTTTCAGAAAATACATAGGTATACCACGAGAACTGTTTAGCAATTACCGCGACAGAATCATAATGGTTTCAGGTGATTACAAGATAATGGATGGAGTGTATCTGATTCCTCATAAAACAAAGGGATTATCAGATATCGGGAAAAGAGAATCTATGTACAGGAAGACCTCAGCCGGGTGGATTCCTGATGACTTTTCCCATGAACAGAGCCTTGTTTTGGAAACAGAGAAAGGACTTTTGATAATCAATTCCTGTTCACATGGAGGGGCAGCAAATATCATTACTGAGATCAGAGAGACATTTCCGGAGAAGCATGTATATGGTCTTATAGGTGGGTTCCACCTCTATAATAAATCAGATGAAGAGATACATCTTGTCGGAAAAAAGATCAGAGATACAGGTATAGATTATGTCTGTACCGGGCATTGTACTGAGAAACATGCCTATGAGATATTAAAAGAAGAGCTTGGCGACAGACTTGAAAAGATGATGGTCGGACTGAAGAAAGAATTTTAATTTGACGTATTAATTCTGTATTTGAAGACAGGTATTATGGGCAGCAACGAGGAATAATATGAGTTATTTAATAAGGCCATTTTACAGAAAGATAATAATCTAATCACAAAGAGGATAAAGAAAATGCTTGAAACAGAACGATTGATCCTTCGCCGCTGGAATGAAGGCGATGCAGAGGATTTATACAAATATGCCAGTGAACCGGATGTGGGTCCGATTGCAGGATGGCCTGCTCATAAGAGTATCGAAGAGAGCCTGGATGTAATAAAAAATGTGTTAAATGGGAAAGAGGCTTATGCTATATGTCTGAAAGAAGAAGGCAAGGCTATAGGCGCAATCGAACTTAAGCTGAACGGGCATACCGATATGACTGAAAGAGATGACGAATGCGAGATGGGTTACTGGATTGGGAAACCGTTCTGGGGACGGGGAATCATGCCGGAAGCAGTGAAGGAAATGCTGCGACATGCTTTTGAAGACTTAGGTATGCAGAAGATCTGGATCGGATATTATGAAGGTAATATCAAGTCCAAGCGTGTTCAGGAGAAATGCGGCTTTAGGTATCAATGGCGATCTGAGAATGTGGATGTACCTCTGATGCACGAGAAGAGAACAGTCCATGTAAGCCTAATGACAAAGGAAGATTGGCTATCAAAACAATAAATCAAGGTTTGTCAAACGCTTTGACTTTTTATTTATGGTGTTACGGCATAATTGTGATATTGCTAATTAAAGTTATACATAGAGATAATAGGATGAATAATAAAGAACTTTTAAAGATAGTAGGTTACTGTGTATTAATTTGTTTATCATTTTTTGTTGCTACAAGGTATTATTTTGAAGATAATAAAATCTGCACTATATGCTGGATTGTCATTGGTGGAAGAAATTTATATGATCTAGTCCGCCGAATAAAAAATTCAAAGAAAGAAGATTATGAAAGAAATTCAGATAATCATGCAGATAAGCAGTAGCTGTTAGTATGGGATTAAGGTCTGATGTTATTGAAAAGTTTTTGGTAAGGAGCATCCATGAAGATTGCAATCATTTCAGATACTCATTCCCTATTGAGACCGGAAGTAGAGGATAAGCTATTATAATCCCAAATCGCCTTCTAAAATGCAGTCGGAGCTTGATGCAAAAATAAGAAGGCATTTTGTTCGATGGTTTGAAACATTTGGATATGTGATGATCATAATTGGATTTAGCCTAAGCTTGGCATTACTTTTTTGATTTTTGTTATGGTTTTTCATTGTGAATAAAATATAAAAATATGAATCATGATTCAGAGATAGATAAAAGTCCTCAGAGTGTACAAATTTCTGAGGGCTTTTTTGTATAGTGAAAAGATATCACAGCATATGATTATCTTTCATATATTGTATGTATTCGTTGCCCCATATCTCTAATTCAGCCAGAACTTTATCGAATTTGTATCCAATCTCGCTTAATTCATATTCAACCTTAGGCGGTATCTCATAGTATGCTCTGCGGACTATAAGTCCGCTTTCTTCTAAGGACTTGAGTTGTCTTGACAGGGTTGTATGGGTCATATCTTCAGGCATACGTCTTTGAAGTTCATTGAATCTGATAGCCCCGTCTTTTAGAATGTGCATTATATACATAGACCATTTGCCGGTTAGAACCTTCTGGGAAGTTACGTAAGGGCATTTGCCGAATAACTGTTTCTCTTCCATGTAAAAACCTCTTACCAGGTATCCTAAATGATACTGGTATCATAAAATATCGTACTTGTGAAATGTGTCGCGTCTAAGTAAGATAACATCCGTCGACAGCAAATTCAATAATTTGTTTGAATTATTCACAAAAACATTAGAAACAGAGGAGATACGAATATGAATGAGATTTATGATTTTTTAAAGAATGCCGGAACATTTTATCTTGCAACTGTAAACGGAAATGAGCCTGAAGTAAGACCTTTCGGAGCTGTGGCAGTATTCGAAGGAAAGCTTTATATTGTAACCAATAATAAGAAGGAAGTTTATAAGCAGATGAAAGAGAATCATACTATTGCTATTAGTGGTATGTCTAAAGGCAAGTGGATTCGTGTAAAGGGTCAGGTTGAAGAAGATACACGTCGTGAGGCTCGTGTAGCAATGATGGAAGAGAATACGGTATCTCTTAGTAAGATGTACACAGTAGATGATAACCTTATGACTGTATTTAAGTTCGTGAATGGATCAGGAACAGTTTATTCATTTACAGAAGAGCCAGTAACATTTTTATTTTGATTTATAGTGATGATAGAAAGCTGGACAATATAAAGAATTTTAGCAATTATCTTATGAGTCGTGGACTTTGAAACCATGAACATTCATTTTTATGTCAATAAATGTGATTTTTCATATAGTGGAGTTCTTCGATCCGTTTCATAAAGGCCCGAAATGTCCTGATGAAGAGCCATATGAAGAAGATGACATCGGAGAAACTGGTATGGACTTTCTTTTTCAGGAAAGAAATTAAGAAATAGGCATGATAGATATCCGCTAATTGTTTCTTTGAAGACGCTTTTAATGAATTAATTTTAGTATGTCAATAGGCATATCAGTCAAATTCAAGACCTGCTCAAAATTTTGGGCAGGTCTTTCTTTTACAGATTTGTTTTGTTGAAACAGAACATTAGTTCTGCTATTATTGATTCAGGAATTGGAAGTAAGCTGATTCCTTTAGAAAGGTTTTAAGCTATCTATTGATCAGATGGCGGAACTATTTCAGCGTGATCGTAGTGTAATTGGAAAGCATGTACGTAATATCTTTAAAGAGGGAGAGCTGGTTAAAGATTCAGTATGGGCAAAATTTGCCTACACTGCTTCGGATGGAAAAGAGTATAATGTAGATTTTTATAATTTAGATGTCATTATCTCTGTTGGATACCGTGTGAAATCCCAGAGAGGTACTCAGTTTCGTATATGGGCAAACTCTGTATTAAAGGAATACCTTATTAAGGGTTTTGCCATTGATGATGACCGTTTAAAAGGAAATGGCGGCGGAAATTATTGGAAAGAACTCTTAGATAGAATTCGTGATATCCGTTCTTCAGAGAAAGTACTTTATAGACAGGTGTTGGATTTGTATGTAACCAGCGTGGACTATAATCCTAGAAGTGATGAATCTATTCAATTTTTCAAGATAGTACAGAATAAGCTTCATTATGCTGCTCATGGTCATACAGCAGCGGAAGTAATATATGAAAGAGCGAATGCTGAGAAATCAACGCTATCGAGCACAAACCGATGTATATGAGTGATTATGTAGAACAATTGGATTCTATCTTAACTTCAGGTAATCGAAAACTCTTAGAAGGTTCGGGAAAGATTAGTCATGATCAAGCTAATCCCTACCTAACAGAAGGGAAGATAAAAACCATGATAGGCAAACTCCGAGTATAATTCATGGAGAGTTTAGGTTGTAATTAACAGAACAGACAGAGAACGGAAAAGGCTTAGTGCTGTAAGTCAGTTATTGCAGTGGAGAAGCCCGGAAATAAAGGAGAAGTGTATGGGAAAATACAGATTTGTAATTGTAGGGACCGGATGGAGAGCTATGTACTATGTGAGGATAGCCAGGGTACTTCCTGATGTTTTTGAATTATGTACCATGCTCGCAAGGAGCGAAGAAAAGGCTCAAAAAATCCATGATGAGTATGGCATATCATGCACAGCATCCGAAGAAGAGTGTCTATCCCTTAAGCCGGATTTTGTGGTGGTTTCAGTAGCAAAGACTGCAGGTCCGGAGATAGCCATGCACTGGCTTGACAGAGGATGCACCGTCTTGTTGGAAACACCGGCGGGAATTGACGAAGATACACTTTCGAGACTCAGAGAAAGAGAAGAACAGGGACAAAAGATCGTAGTAGCGGAACAGTATACCCGATATCCGCAGTACAGCGCTCTTCTTAAGCTTTTGAAAAAAGGAATAATAGGCGAAGCTAATTATCTCAATATTTCACTGGCACATGAATACCATGGAGCAAGTCTTATGAGGGCATTACTTGGAATTAATGCTGATACCGGATTTTCGATTTATTCAAGAACCTACACTTTCCCTACGACAGAAACATTGACCAGATATGAAGAGATAGTGGATGGAAGAGTATCCGGTAAAAGCCGTACCATCGCTTTTTGTGAGTTCGAAAACGGAAAGACAGCGGTATACGAGTTTGATTCCGAACAGTATCGTTCACCTATCAGGAGAAAAACCTACAAAATTCAGGGAGTCAGAGGTGAGATAATCGATAACCACGTCTATTATCTTGATGCAGATAATCGTCCTGCAGAAGCTGAGCTGGAGATAGAGACGCGGCTGGTTGAAACAGATGACCCCAATCCGAATCTGAGCCGTTTTAAAGAAATCAGCAGGATTTCTTTCCGGGGAGAAGTATTGTATGAGCCTCCTTTTGGTCTGTGCGGATTATCTGATGATGAAACTGCCATTGCGATGCTTATGAAGGAAACTGCGGAGTATTCAAAGGGAAACGGTGATTCACCATATCCTTTACAGGAAGCTCTTCTTGATTCATATATGGCTATATTGATGAGAAATGAGAATAAGGCATAGGGATTGGGCTGATTTACTGACTATAGGGATACTATAAATTTTCAATATCAGAAAGAATGGAAGGGTACCATGGAAACGGAAAAGAAATTCAGTGAAGAACTTGACAGAGCCTCACATTGAACCGGAAACTCTGAAAAACATAAAGATACCTGTACTGGTGACTGCCGGTGAAAATGACCTTATCCTTCGAAGCTCTGAAAATTGTTTCCGACAAGGGCTCCGGCTATTTCTGATATAGAAAACTGATATGATTTGAAGGAGGAAGTTTTATTTACAACAAAATGAGACTGTGCAAAAATACATGTTGATGTATGACATCAGATAGTTTTGACAAGTATATGGAGCAGCAGACAAAGGCGTTTAACATGCTTTTTTCTGCTGCTGTTTTTTTGCGATAAAGCCATCAGGTGGTCAATTGGGCGATGTGTCTGCACAAAAGCCCAACTGGACATTTGATAGCCAACGCGATAATCGACCATCTCTGATGAGAGAATGTTTCAAAATATACAAGGTAAGGAAATAAATGATGGTAACTTGCAGAGATATACTAAATCTGAAACTCGACGGAGTGGAGCTTGTTGCGGGAGCTGAGGGACTTGACCGCATGGTTTCATGGACATATCTTGTTCAGACAAAGCCCTATGACGAGCATATGAACAGAGGCAATTTTGCATTGATGGTAATTGACTATGCAAGATATTTTCCTGAAGATATACCGGAAGTCATGGAGGAACTGAATGCTCTTGGTGTTTCCGGCTTTGCGGTTTCGATAGTTGATGACAGGGAAGAGCTTTCAGATACTGTGAAGCACAGAGCGGAGGAGTTGTCGCTTCCTCTTTTTTATGTTAGATGGAAGGGTGCCAACTTTGTTGATATAGATCAGAGCGTAGGGAAACTTATCACCGAGACCGGAGTACAGAACAAAAGAGAGGGGGATTTCCTGTATAACCTTTTGTTTGGATATGACATAAGTGATAAATATATCGAAAAGATCACAGGTCAGTTCGGCCTTGATTTTTCAAAACCATACAGAGTGGGAATAATCATTGTTGACCGTAAGTACGGTATAAATCATGAACAGGATGAGCATACTTATGAGTATTATGGAAATATTCTCAGCCGCGAGGTCACCGGAATGGAAGGCAGACCTATGTTCATGCGCTTTTTGAATAAGTTTGTTCTTTTGTTTGAGGCAAGACAGGATAAAAAGATCGAACATGATCTCGAAAAATTATTGAGACACATTGATTCAAATGACTGCTTTAAAAACAAAATCTCAGGAACCTGTATTCTGGGAGCTCCTTATCTCGACCCCAGAGATTATGGACTCAGTTACCAGCAGGCAAAAAGTCTTATACCGAAAATAGATATACTTCCCAATCCAAAGCATAAAAAGGTCTTAAGTGCCAGTGCCATGGGTATATATAAATATATGTTCAATGCAGGAAATCAGGGGGAAATACTGGATTACTGCAATAAAAATCTGGAGAAGCTTGAGGAGTACGATCATGCCAACGGGACATTCCTGGTGGATACATTGCTTACCTATTACATGAATGGCTTTAACTCAGCAAATACCGCAAAAGAGCTATTTGTTCACAGAAATTCACTTCAGTACAGATTTAACAAGATTCAGGAGCTTTTGGAGCTCGAACTGGATGATTATGTGAGATATCTGGATCTCGTGAACTGCATACTGGTGAAGAGAATGATGTTTCTGTGAAAAAGGGTAATTGTGCAAATGACAAAAATATGACTGTGCATAGTGCACATTGAGACTGCAGTCCGAAATGAAT
This sequence comes from Lachnospiraceae bacterium JC7, assembly GCA_000513555.1. Classification (GTDB taxonomy): domain Bacteria; phylum Bacillota; class Clostridia; order Lachnospirales; family Lachnospiraceae; genus Oribacterium. Next base: position 26,463 of record ALYD01000033.1, on the reverse strand, counting down.
ATCATATGTACTAACAGCAAGGGCGCCGTAGAAGTGAAAAACTTCCAACGGCGCCTGTTTCATTTCAAGGAGGAGATAAATATGAAGAGACGATTGGCAATGACTGTTTTGGCAGGAATGATGTTTGCATCCCTTGCAGGCTGCGGAACAAATACACCGGCAGCTTCAGATAAGAAGACGACTACAGAGCCGGCAGCAGAAAAAACAACAGAAGCAGCATCAGAAAAATCTTTAGAAGCAGCATCGGAAAAAGCAGTTCTCAGAGTAGGTATGGAGTGTGCATATGCACCTTTTAACTGGACACAGGATGCTGATTCGACTCCCGATGGAAGCAAGGCGGTTCCGATCTATGATTCAAGCTACTATGCATACGGCTATGATGTGGCCATTGCAGAGATGCTGGCAGAAGAGCTTGATATGGATCTCGAAATACATAAGGTTGAATGGTCATCAATAGGCATTTCAATGGATGCAGGTGATTACGACTGTATCATCGCAGGAATGGGAAGAACAGCCGAAAGACAGATGGCATATAACTTCACTGAACCATACTACTACAGAGATAACTGTATCGTGGTAAAGAAGGACGGACCTTATGCAGATGTCAAAGGACTTTCCGAGCTCGATAACACCGGCTGCGTTATGACAACACAGCTTGGCTGCGGATGGATACCCCTTCTTGATCAGGTAAAGGGCGCTGTGACAGGTACCAATTTTGAAACCACTTCCGAGTGCTTTATGGCAGTTTCAAACGGGGTGGCAGATGTATTTATCGTTGATGTTCCTACTGCAGAATCGGCTCTTCTTACAAACGATGACCTGAAGATGATCAGATTCGATGAGAATGACACCTTTACCGGTGATGAAGAGATGGTCAATGTCTGCATCGCCACAAGAAAGGATGACAAGGAGCTCTGTGAAAAGCTTCAGGGTGCAATGGATGCCATCGGCTGGGGCGATAAGGCAAAGATGGATGAGCTTATGGAAAAGGTTCTCACACAGCAGCCTGCGGCAAACTAAAGAAATATATGAAGAGGTAGCGCTATGACTATGAATTTGTTTTCTCAGACGGACCCCACGAATTCACTGGAGTGGACATGGTTTATTGCAAATAAGTACTCATCAATGTTCATACAGGGAACTTATCTTACACTGTACACAGCGGTCATCGGAACTCTGGTGGGATTTTTACTTGGATATCTCATAGGTGTGATTCAGGATATGAAAGTAAATCCCGGTGACAATGCTTTAAAGAAGGTCACTGTAAGGCTTCTGAAAACAGTAAGCGGAGCATACGTGGAAATATTCAGAGATACCCCCATGATAGTACAGGCGATGATCATCTATTACGGACTCAGGCAGGCAAATGTTGAAATGACACCGGTGTTTGCGGGAATTCTCGTCACAGTACTCAACACCGGAGCCTACATGGCTGAGACTGTAAGAGCAGGAATAGGTTCCATAGACATTGGCCAGAGAGAAGGAGCCTATGCCATGGGAATGTCTCCGATGAAAACAATGATTTATATAGTGCTTCCTCAGGCTTTTAAAAATATCATTCCGGAGATGGCAAATACCTTCCTTACAAACCTTAAAATGACCTCCGTGCTCAATGTCATAGCAGTACAGGAATTGTTTATGGCGGCAAAGACCGCAGGCGGAAACTACTACAAGTATTTCGAATCCTATCTTGTGATAGCCCTTATCTACTTTGTGCTGTGTTTCATTTTCAACAAGCTTTTTATCTTTATCGAAAAGGGAATGCAGGGCAGCGAGGACTATGCATTGGCAGTGGAATACATGGATAATCAGTAAGGAGACAGACTATGAGCGAAACTATTCTTTCCATACAGGATCTCGGAAAAAGCTTTGGTAATCACGAAGTTTTAAGGAAGATAGACATTGACGTAAAAAAGGGTGAAGTGATCTGTATCGTGGGTTCTTCAGGATCAGGCAAATCAACTCTTCTCAGATGTATAAACAAGCTTGAGAAGCAGACCAGAGGAAAGATACTCTATCATGATGAAGAGGTCACGGATGTGCAGAGTCATATCAATGATTATAGATCAAAGGTGGGAATGGTATTCCAGTCCTTTAACCTTTTCAATAACATGACGGTTCTCGGAAACTGCATGCTTTGTACGAGAAAGGTACTTCATATCTCAAAGGAAGAAGCCTTCGACAGGGCTATCACACATCTTAAGGAAGTCGGAATGGCTCCCTATATCAATGCCAAGCCCTCCATGCTTTCAGGCGGACAGAAACAGAGAGTCGCCATCGCGAGAGCACTCTGTATGAATCCTGAGATCCTTCTTTTTGATGAACCTACATCGGCCCTTGATCCCGAGATGGTTGGTGAAGTTCTGACAGTTATGAAGGAACTGGCGACCACAGGTCTTACCATGATGATAGTGACCCATGAAATGGCTTTTGCAAGAGATGTTTCAACGAGAACTATTTTCATGGACAACGGATACGTTGCAGAGGATGCGGCTCCTGAAATTCTGTTCACCAATCCGAAAAATGAAAGGACAAGGGAATTCCTGTCACGATATCTTGCAGGCTGATAGAAAATGTGTGGCATGTAAGAATTCAACGGCAAATGCCTTTGATGCGCATATAGATGGTGGTGGGCATTTATCACTATTTGCGGCTTCGGCTTAATCAAGGCGGAATGGAGATGTATATGGATAAATTTGTAGTTACCTTCGCAAGAGGCTTCGGAAGCGGAGGAAAGGTTATAGCATCGACTCTCGCAAAGGAACTTGGTATCAACTGCTATGAGAATAGAATTCTCACCCTGGCGAGTCAGATGAGCGGACTTGATGAGAAGCTTTTTCAGGAGGTTAATGAAAAACTGAGTAAATCCAATGGCTTTTCGAGCTTCCTTAAAGGTCTTCCCAGATCAAAGAGCTATATAGCAAGAAATGAAAACTTTGTATCTGATGACAGACTGTTTGAGTACCAGAGCAGAATCATCAGAAATCTGGCGGATACGGAACCTTGTGTCATAGTCGGTAAGTGCGCTGACTATGTTCTGAGGGGCAGAAACAATGTAGTAAGCGTATATATAGAAGCCCCCCGCTCATACTGTGTTGAGAGAACGATGGAGAACATGGGTGTCACTGAGGAAGTGGCCCACGCAACCATAGAAAAAACGGATAAGTACAGAGCGGATTACTATAAGTATTATACCCACGGAAATTACTGGACGAATCCGGTGAACTACGACATGACCCTGAACAGTGAGAAAATGGGTATCGATAACTGTGTATCCATCATCGAGCAGTATCTCATCATGAAAGGTCTCATCACAGAGGAACAGATAAAAAAATCAAAACATAAAGATGTAAAACTTAAGCTGGTGCAGTAAGAGGGGTCTGATATTCAAAGCAGTGCCAAGCACGTAACAGTCTAAGCTGTCTTAAACAGGTTTTTGACACCATCATAAAAAAATAAATTATAATAGGAGAAGAATAATATGAAGCTGGCAGATACAGGATATACATCAAAAGAAATCAAGGAAATGGCAGATAAGTACATGATCTCAACCTTTGAGAGATATGACTTTCTTGCGGAGACAGGCAAGGAACAGTATCTCTTTGATGAGAACGGTGAGAAATATCTGGACTTTTATGCAGGCATCGCAGTAAATTCAGCCGGAAACTGTAACGAGAGAGTTGTGGATGCGGTGGTGCAGCAGGCAAAGACTCTGATGCAGACCTTCAACTATCCATACACTATTCCTCAGGCACTTCTTGCAAAGAAGGTCTGTGAGACCATAGGCATGGACAAGATCTTTTACCAGAACTCAGGAACAGAAGCGAACGAGGCCATGATCAAGATGGCAAGAAAATACGGTATAGAGAAGTATGGTCCAAACAGATATCATATCGTAACTGCTAAGATGGGATTCCATGGAAGGACCTTCGGTGCCATGTCTGCCACAGGTCAGCCAGGAAACGGCTGTCAGGTAGGATTCGGTCCCATGACCTACGGTTTTTCCTATGCACCATACAATGACCTTCAGGCCTTCAAGGATGCATGTACGGAAAACACCATCGCAATCATGGTAGAGCCTGTTCAGGGTGAAGGCGGCGTACATCCTGCAACAAAGGAATTCCTTGTGGGTCTCAGAAAGTTCTGTGATGAGAAGGGAATGCTGCTTCTTCTTGATGAGGTTCAGACAGGATGGTGCAGAACGGGAGAAGTGATGAGCTTCATGCACTATGGCATCAAGCCTGATATCGTTTCCATGGCCAAGGCCCTGGGCGGAGGAATGCCTATCGGTGCTATCTGTGCCACAAAGGAAGTTGCGAAGGCATTTACAGAAGGCTCCCACGGAACTACCTTCGGCGGACATCCTGTATGCTGTGCAGCTGCCCTTGCGGAAGTAAATGAGCTTCTGGAAAGAGACCTTGCGGGCAATGCTTCAAAAATGGGCGATTATTTCGCAGCGAAGCTTGAAATGATCCCGCATGTAAAGGCGGTTCGTCATCAGGGACTCCTTGTGGGTGTCGAATTTGATGAAACAGTAAATGCGGTAGATGTAAAGCATGGTTGTCTCGACAGACATCTTCTGGTTACAGCTATCGGCAGCAGCATTATCAGAATGGTACCTCCTCTTATCATTGACGAGAAGGACTGTGATATGGCTGCAAGCATCATCAGAGATGCGGTAAAGAGTATAGTTGAGGAGGCAGCATAAAGATGGAAACATTTTCATTCTCTATACCTCAGAATGTTGTTTTCGGAGAGGGGAGCCTGAAAAGGCTCCCTGAACTTGCAGTAAAGACAGGAGGAAAGAAGGCATACATCATTTCCGGACCTCATCTTCGTAAGATAGGAATGGTGGATAAATGCGCTGAGGATCTTCGTAAGGCAGGAATAGAGGCAGCAGCCTTCACAGAGACTGAGGGAAACCCTTCCACCGATACGGTGAAAAAGGCGGCAGATGGATACAAGGAGAGCGGTGCGGATTTCATCGTTGCCATAGGTGGTGGTTCGCCACTTGATGTGGCAAAAGCTGTAGCTGTTGTGGTTTCAAACGGCGGTGAGATCACAGACTATGAGGGCGCAGGAAAAGTCAGAGTGAAGCCGGTTTCCATGATAGCCATACCTACAACGGCTGGTACAGGGTCTGAAGTGACAGCATTTTCAGTCATCACCGATCACAGCAGGAACTATAAGCTGACAGTGGGAAGTTCATATCTGATTCCCGAATATGCGATTCTGGATCCGGAGCTCATCTGCAGTGTGCCTAAAAATACTGCCGCTGCCTGTGGAGTTGATGCCCTGGTACATGCTCTTGAAGCTTATATCTCACTTGCGGCATCACCGTTTTCGGATATGTTCGCATTGAAAGCTCTGGAGCTTATAGGTGCCAATATCTCTACCTATGTGGCTGACAGGGCTGATGCAGATGCGGCATCCGCAATGCTCCTTGGCTCACTTTTTGCCGGTATCGCCTTCTCCCATGCAAAGCTTGGTGACGTACATGCCATGAGCCATCCCGTAAGTGCATATTTTGATGTACCTCACGGTGTTGCCAATGCTATCCTTCTGCCAACAGTGGTGGAGTTCAACGCTCAGGCTGACAAGGGAAAATACTTCGATATATACAAAGCTGTAAGCGGTAAAAGCATTGACAGAAATGAGTTCTCTCCGGAGATGCTGGTGGAGCTTTTGAAGAATCTGAATCTTTCACTCTGTATCCCCGCTGACCTAAAGGAAGTGGGAGTTGATAAGGACAAGTTTGATGCAATGGCGGATGACGCCATGAAGAGCGGAAACATAGCTGTCAATCCAAGAAAAACAACGAAAGAGGATATATTAAAGCTTTATCTGAAGGCGTATAGCAGAGAGATGGTGGAATGAGTGGATCGGCATAGTCTTTTTATAGTATGACATAAGTGTCATAAGTCTATCTCCCACTTGTGCTCGCACAAAAGTGGGAGATAGACTTCATGACACGCCCCACATGGAGCACGGAAGGACGCTTCAGCGGCCTGGGAGTGCGGAATGTGGGAGAATCGTGAGAGCGCTCTGCGCGGAACGATTCTATGTCGACTTTTGACACTCACGTCATAGTATGAATAGTTGGTGGAATCCAATGCATGTAAAGACTATTCCTAAAAAGAACAATACAATTCCTATTAGGAGAAGTGTCTTTAACCATAGGTGATCGCTGAAAAGCTTAGCGCGGATCTGTATGAGATCATCCCTGCAAGGACATACAATGATGATATGTGGAAAGCCTGGGATGAGGCACAGGTCGAGAGGCAGGAAAACAAGTATCCTGAGCTGAAAGGCGGGATGCCGGATCTATCCGGATATGACATGATTCTTATTGGTACCGGCATCTGGGGATATACGATGGCAAATCCCGTGACGTCCTTCATCCGTCAGATGGATTTCGCAGGGAAGACGATGTCAGCATTCTGGACATTCTATGACCATGATGAGAAAGCAGACGAAGATTTCAGAGGCTGTCTGAAGGGTGCAAAGTATGTCAAGGGACTGCCGCTTCCGAGAAGCCTGACTTCAAGTAAAGAACGAACAAGTGACGCGATGGATCAGTGGATCCGCACATTGTAAGGAGGTATTTGATGGAATATAAAGTGCTTTCCAATGGGATAAAAATGCCGATGGTCGGATTTGGCGTGTTTCAGGTAGACGACCAGAAGGTTTGTGAACAGGCGGTACTTGACGCAATCGAAGTGGGATACCGCAGCATCGATACTGCAGCAACTTATCTGAATGAGGAAGCATATGGAAAATCCACAGGACAGGTCATGCTTAGATGGTTGATCCAGCGTGATGTGATCGTTATCCCGAAGTCGGTGAAGAAGGAACGCATGAAACAGAATATCGATGTGTTTGACTTTGAACTTGCCGCAGAGGATATGGAAAAGATAGCCACAATGGATACAGGAAAGAGTACGATCCATGATCCGCAGGATCTGGAAACGGCAAGATGGATCGGAACGTTCGCTGTATCATAATGCATCCGTCCCGATGTTCAACTTCCTTGACGGTCTGTTCAACATCGGGACGGATGCATTGCCGGCAGATGAAGGAATGGTCGTCTATCTGGGAATCTGTGCCGTCTGTTATGCTCTGGTGGCTGTTGCCACAGTTCTTATCAACAAAGATAAAGTCAATGAATCTGATGAGCTAGTGTGACTGAATAATGCGATATATCGGAAGATAATAGAAGGGCTTGCTTAGTATATAACTACTTGGCAGGCTCTTTTATTTTGTATAAATTGTGATATTATCGTGTTAGCAATAACTAACCAAAATAAGAGGTCAGAGGTTATGAAAACGGCAGAACAATACAAGAAGCTTACCATCTGTGAATTTACCAAAGCTGCTGAAATATATGAGACTGATCATGCAGGCATTTATGAAATGTGTAAGGATGACTATCCGTATATTGAATCAGAGCTGTCACGCATCGAATATCAGGATCTGTTGGACTGTGGATGTGGTACAGGTCCGATGATATCTCTTTTGCATGAAAAAGACAGTACAAAGCACTATGTGGGACTGGATCTGACTCCAAGGATGATTGAGGTCGCAGAAGCCAAGAATCTGCTTGGTGTGGAATGGGTAGTGGGAGATTGTGATAACGCAGGATTTAATGTTGAAAAACTTGAAGCCGCCAGGAAATTTAGGATGCATCTGGTAGCTAAGAAGTAAGGATAAGGGAATTTGGGAAAATGAAACTCAAAAACTACATGAAAGAAGGGCAGAAACTTCCTCTTTTTGGGATCGGTCCGTATCTGATATATGGAATAGGGCTGCTTACAGCAGTCTGTATCGTTTTGTTTGTATATGTTTTTAAGATTGGAAATATGGACGGCCCTTGGAAATGGATATTCAGGATAGGGGGAGGTGCTCTTATCGTATACGGATTAATCATTTGGTTTGTTGGAGCGCTGAAATCCGACATGGATGAGAGCATTATCGAAAATAAACTTAAAACGGATGGCTTATATGCATGGGTCAGGAATCCGATGTACAGCGGATGGTGGTTTGCTCTTACAGGGATAAGCTTTATGTGGCACAACATATTTATGATACCTGTATTCTTTATGAACTGGGGTATCATGACAATTGTACTTAAGAATACCGAAGAAAAATGGCTCTCCGACTTGTATGGCGAAGAATACGAGGTATATAAGAGACAAGTAAACAGACTCATTCCATGGAAAAGGGGTTGCCTGCACTGATTCTGTCACTTTGCAGACAGGGTATAGTATATACTGGATCAATGTCTTAGCCGCGCTATTTGGCTATTACGGAGTCATATCAGCCCAGCTTGCTGCCGACATTGTGTCCGTTCTTATCGCAGGAATGCTGTTCATGATGGCTATAAAGCCGGAATTTACCACTTAAGTAAAGCGGCAATATTTTCAGGTTATGGTTTAGATAACCTTGACACCTGCTTCAAATTAGGTTAGCATGACATTATACGTATTATTGTTATATAATGATTGAGATGTTATATACCGGAGGTGAAGGATAGTGGTAGAAAAAAATAATACCCCCCTTTATGAACAGGTAAAGGAATCAATTAGGACAGCTATCAATAACGGAACATATCATAAGAATGAGCAGATTCCACCGGAACCCGCTCTCAGTGAAGAGTATTCTGTAAGTCGTATCACGATACGAAGAGCTATAGAGGAGTTGTGTGCAGAAGGGTATCTGGTCAAGATGCAGGGGAAGGGGACCTTTGTAAATGCCCCACGCATTCACAGGAAATTTGTATCAGGAAACAGGGTAGAGAGCTTTTCCCAGACCTGTCATGATCAGGGACTCATACCCGGAGCAAAGCTTATCGATTGCAGAATAGTTCCTGCCAGACAGGAGGAATCCGAGTTTTTTTCTATTCCTGTGGATTCCCTCCTTATACATGTAAAAAGAGTCCGTACAGCAGATGGGCAGCCTATTTTTCTGGAGAACATTTTTGTTCCATATGAAAAGAACAAGGCACTGCTTGCTGCGGATTTAAATGATAATTCCATTTTCGAAACCATTTATTCTATCTCGGGACACAGACCGACCAACACTAAGAATCGTATTTTGGAGATAGCCAAGGCTTCGGCTGAGCAATCCAGACTATTGAATATTCCTCTGGCGGAACCACTGTTCTTTTTGAATGCCGAATTTCTGGATGAAGAAGGAAATCCTCTCTGTATCGGTAGACAATACTATATAGGAAGCCGATATATGTTTGACATCTGATGAAATATACCGGAAGAATAAAATAAATATATTTATGTAAGTGTCAAAAGGCGCTGCGGTACAGATTGTACTGTGGCGCTTTATTTATTTGTTTAAACTGCAAGAGGGCAAAATGATAAACGGCATTGCAGGACAATAGTTATCCCACCTACGGATTATAAGGCGTAAGGTGCGGAAATGGAGAGGATTCAGATTATGTAAAAAGCAACAGAAAAGGCTTGACTTTTTTAGTGAAAGTTATATGATTTTTATATCATCATAAACGTTATAATGATTATGACGATATGTTCAGGAAGTAGTAAATAAAAAAGAGAGGTGATGTTGATTGAACAGGATTATTTTGGCTTCCCATGGTGGTCTATCGGAGGGAATGTTGGATACTGCAAGGATGATTGTGGGTGATCTTCCGAATGTCTATGCAGTATCGACACAGCGTGATGAGACTGAAACCATAGTGGAAGCCACACGAAAGTTGCTGTATAGCTTCGCAAAAGAGGACAGGGTATTTATCCTGACTGATGTTCTGAGCGGAAGTGTGAACAATGACATGCTGTCACTTGCTGCTGAGTTTCCGGATATTACGGTCATTTGCGGAATGAATGTATGTCTCGTTTTGGAGATGGTTACCATGGACGATGATCCTGTAGGGGAAGAAATCAGGAGAATCATCGAGGAATCCCGGGGACAGATTACAAACTGTACCGAAGAGCTGAGGAATGCTATGAAGCAGGAAGAGGAGGACGATTTATGATCAAGCTGGTTCGATTGGATTACAGACTGCTTCACGGTCAGGTTGTATTTTCATGGACAACTACTATCGGAGCACAGCGTATCATCATAGTGGATGATGATGCGGCGTCTGATGAACTGAGAAAAACTGCGCTGAAAATGAGTAAGCCAACTGGAGTCAGATTAAATATTTTTTCGCTGGCAACCACCCTTGAGAAGATGCCGAAGGTTGAAACATTGGACGAAAACATAATGATGATTTTTGGAAATACATCCACATTACGTGGGTTCTGCGAGGCATATCCCAAGCTTAAGGAAATTAACTATGGTGGAGTTGCAAACAAGAGTGGGGCAAAGCAGTATGACGACGCTGTATTTCTGACAGCGGAAGAGCAGAAGGATACTCAGAGGATATTGGATATGGGAATAAAGATTTACTCCCAGCAGACTCCCAATTTGAAACGTATAAATATTGAACGTGTATAAGTATTGAAGGTGTCTAAACCTGGAATAGGAGGAAAAACATGTTTTGGAATGCCATTATTATAGGCTTGATAGGCGTTATCTGCATTCTTGATTCCCGCTTTTTAGGCCGTCTGAATTTTGAACGTCCACTCATCACCTGCACACTTGTAGGTGTGGCACTTGGTAATGTCCCTGTGGGACTTGCAGTCGGAGCATCGGTTGAGCTTATGAGTCTAGGTATAGTAAATATCGGTGGAGCCGTTCCGCCTGATATGTGTATGGCGGCTATCATCACCTCAGCTTACGCTATTCTTACTTCCGCGACGACAGAGACCGCACTTGCACTGGCTGTTCCTATAGCTGTTTTGGGACAGATCATAGGAGTTATGGGGCGTACTCTTTTAGGTATGCTGACCCATGTTGCAGATCGTGCCATAGAAGAAGGAAACTTCAGTAAGGCCAGACGAGTTCATATTCTTTGGGGAACAATTATCTATTCTCTTCTTTATTTTATCCCTATTTTTCTTGCAATTTATGCAGGAACCGGTGTGGTGGAAGCCATCGTAGCAGTCATTCCGGTATGGCTCACCAGCGGATTAAATTTAGCTACTAAATTCCTTACAGCCTATGGTCTTGCGTTACTGCTTTCCACCATGCTGAACAAGGATCTGGCGGTATTTTTCTTCCTTGGATTCTTTACAGTAGGATATCTCGGATTGGATATAACCGCTATTGCCCTCTTTGCATCTATACTTGCATTTATCTTAAGTTCCTTGAAGTTCCGTAACAGCACAGTCGGGATGTCATCAGGCGGAGCTGTGACATTGGCAAAGGATGACTATGACCCGTTAGAAGATGATTAAGGAGGATATGGAAATGAGCGTAGATAAGAAAGTATCGGAATTCAGAAGGAACTGGCAGTTTTTTTGGAGATCATGGGCTATTCAGTGCTCATGGAACTACGAGCGCCAGATGGATATGGGATTCATGTATGGAATCGCCCCAACCTTGGAAAGACTTTATCCCGATGAAACTGATCCCAGGCAGCTTCAGTATAAAAAGGAAGCTTACAGGAGACATATGGTATTTTACAACTGCACTCCTCAGACCAGTGCCTTTGCACTTGGACTTGCAGCTTCCATGGAGGAAGAGCTTGCAGCAGATCGTGACAACTTTAACCCCGATACCATCAATGCAGTTAAGACATCGCTGATGGGCCCCCTTTCCGGTGTGGGTGATTCTTTCTTTCAGGGAACCATCAGGGTAATTGCCTTCGGTCTCGGTGTTTCGCTTGCTCAGCGCGGGAGTATTCTTGGTCCCGTTTTGGCAATGCTTATATCCTTTATACCATCATGGATAGTTACATGGTTTGCAGGAAAGCTTGGATACACTATGGGAGCCAAGTATCTGAATAAGCTTCAGGGCGGTCTTATGGACAGGCTCATGTATATATGCGGAATTGTAGGACTTATGGTAGTCGGTGGCATGGTGGCAAGCATGATAGGCTTGACGACACCCATAACCTTCAGTGCTACAGGACTTGTTCTTCAGGATATTCTGGACACTATCATTCCGGGCCTTTTGAGCCTTTGTGCAGCTATGGGACTATATTTTCTTGTACGTAAGCAGATAAAGAGCACCTACTTATTATTGATCTGCATTGTCGGAGGAATAGTATTTAATGCCCTCGGCATACTTGCATGATCATTAATCATATATTTCATATTCAGAGGAGGTTTTTTACAATGTACAATTTAGACATGAATAAGCCAAAGGAGATCATCGCTGACATACTCAGCAAAAATGAGATTCTGAACGTTGCTTTCGTTGGATGTGGCGCATCCAAATCGGAGCTTTATCCTGCGAAGTATTTCCTTTCCAATGCGAGCAGGAAACTTCGTGTGGCACATTATACCGCAAATGAATTTAACTGTGATACTCCGGATTGGCTTGGAAGAAATACAGTTGTCATTACCGCATCACTTGGCGGTTCTACTCCTGAAACGGTAAAGGCCAACAGTGTGGCACACTCGGCAGGCGCCACAGTTGTAAGCATCACACACGCTGCGGGGTCAGCATTGGACACCAGTGCGGACTATACTATAGTCCACGGCTTTGAAGCTAATTATGCTGCAAAGCTTGAAAAAATGGGATATGCTCTTGCGCTTGCTCTTGAGCTGGTACAGCAGATCGAGGGCTATGATAAGTATGATCATATGCTGGATGCATTTGATAAGGTCTTTGAAGTTTGTGAGAATGCTGCTCAGATGGCAAGAAAGACAGCTAAGCAGTTTGCTGAAAAGTATCAGAATGCTCCGGTTGTGTATGTAATGAGCAGCGGCGCCAGTGCAGAAGTAGCGTACTCCACCTCAATTTGTCTTATGATGGAAATGCAGTGGATCAATTCCGGAAGCTTCCATTCCGGAGAGTTTTTCCATGGTCCGTTTGAGATCGTTGAAAAGGATGTACCGTTCATTTTGCTGATGAATGATGGTAAGACCCGTGCAATCGATTCACGCGCATTGACTTTCCTGAACAGATTTGATGCGCTGACCACTGTTGTTGATGCTAAGGATTACGCACTGGCTAATGCTGTATCCGGTGACGTAATAACATACTTTGACCCTATGATGCACACTGCGGTTTTCCGTGTTTTTGCTGAGGAACTGTCGTATATCCGCCAGCATCCTCTGAGCCAGCGCCGCTACATGTGGAAGATGGAATACTAAAAATCAAAGACAAACCGAGAAGGGGAACGGCAATTCCCCTTCTTTCTTTATTTTAACGATGAAAGGCAGGATTATCAATGCATAAAGGTATTATATTTGATATGGATGGTGTCCTTGCGGATACAGAAGGTTTTTACAGTCGTCGCAGAGCGGAATATTTGAAAGCCGTGGGGTATTCAAGTATAGAGCAGACATATGATTTTACCGGTTCAAATGAAAGGGATTTATGGGAGGTCATAGTTCCGAATGATCATGAACTTCGGCAGGAATTGATGATAGGATACAGAGCATATCGTAAGATGCATCCTGTTCCCTTTCGTGAACTGGCCGATCCGGAAGTGAGACCTTTGTTTCAGGAACTAAAGAGCAGAGGAATAAAAATAGGAATAGCATCTTCGTCGGATCCGAAATCAATACGTGCTATGACGGATGCGACCGGTATTACAGAGCTTGTTGATTACATACTGAGCGGGGAAGAGTGTGTAGCGCACAAACCTTCACCGGAGATATATCTCAGGGTACTGGAGACCCTTGGGCTGGAGGCAAATCAGGCATTGGTGGTTGAGGATTCTCCCATAGGAATACGATCAGGTAAACGTGCAAATATCAAGGTTCTTGCATTAAAACCGCAAAACGGAACAAACCCGGATCAGAGTGAAGCAGATGCTATTTTAAATAAGCTGACGGATGTTCTGAGGTACTTATGATGACTGTAACAGGTTGAGATCATTTCAAAGCAGGTAGGATTTATCAAATGATGTGAAATGCCCCAAGAAGCGATTTCTGTAGCGGCGTGTGGTAACAAAAGCAGAGGATCTTATGGAAGATGTATGTACCGACCTCCAAATGTTAGATTTTTGGTCTAACTTTTGGGGGTCGGTACAAACTGAACATACTTTTATTTTAGTTAACAAATGAGCCCCTTTAATTCTTTTGAATCAGGAATATCTCCGGCCGATTTTCCATAATGCGCATAAGTAATCAGGCCTTTTGAATTCATAATAAATGTCGCGGGAAGTTGTAATTCTTCACCTTCATAGTCCCCATGCTTTAAACCAGCCATGGTGGCTTTACCAACTTTTAGCATTGTTTTGGCATCAGCCATGGATGCCATCGATTTGGCGCAAGGAATTTCAAATTCTTTATACAGATTCATTGAGGGGTCACAGATTATTTCAAATGGAAGAGCCTTTTCCTCAATATCTTTTGCTATTTTTTGAGGATCAGATTGAAGAACTATATATAGTTTACCTCCGCTGGCCAGGATATTATGATAATCCAAGGCATAGTCTCTAATATCAAGCTGACATAAAGTGCAGCCATAGTATCTGAGAAATATTAACGCAGTTTTTCCGGGGTTCTTTTCTAATTCAGAATGCCAATTACGGTCATTGGTAAATGGTGTCTGAAAAGAGAAATCCGGGATAATATCACCTTCGTGTAATTTAGCCATTATAATCCCCTTATACATTAAAAACGTAATCATCCAAACGTTTAAAGGCTTCCTTTACTCTCGACAGTGGAAGAGCAAGATTCATTCTGATGTGGCAGTTGCCATGGAACATTTTCCCGTCCTGAATTGCAACACCAACATCCCATGCAGCATGTTCAATGTCATCTATGGTTTTCCCATGTTTTTCACACCACTTGGTACAGTCAACAAAAAGCATATATGTTCCCTGTGGCTTGCATACCTCTAAACCTTCAAAATGATCCTTTATAAAATCACACGCATAGTTCACATTCTCACTCAGGACATCTTTTAATTCGTCTGCCCATTCATATCCCTCAGGCTTGTAGGCACCAATGAGAGCGTGCATGGATAACACATTCATATCATTGTAGTGAGCTAAAGAGGACTCTTTTTCAACACGTTCTCTTATCCATTTGTTATATATTATATGGTAACTTCCAACCAGACCGGCAAGATTGAAGGTCTTAGATGGTGCATATAATGCTACCGTACGCATTTTTGCATCTTCTGAAACTGACTGAGTTGGAATATGCTTATTACCATTCAGGATAATGTCTGACCATATTTCATCGGATATTACATAAACATCATGTTTCTTGAACAGTTCCATGGCCTTTTCTATTTCCCACTTTTCCCATACACGTCCGCAAGGATTATGAGGAGAGCAGAATATGGCAGCATGAATCTTGTTTTCGACGATCTTCTTTTCCATATCATCAAAATTCATTCTCCATATGCCCTGGTCATCAATTTCCAGTGGGCTATGCACGATGTTGTATCCATTGTTCTCAAGGCACATGGTGAATCCGATATATGTTGGACTGTTTACAAGCACATTATCGCCTTTGGAACAGAAAACATTCATTGCGCTTATTACTCCGCCCAGAACACCATTTTCATATCCTATGGCTTCTTTTGAAAGTCCGCTTACATTATTTCTTGTTTCATGCCATTTGATAATGGAGTTAAAGTACTCATCTGTCGGACTGAAGTAACCAAATGCCGGATGCTTGGCTCTTTCTATAATGGCCTCCTGTATTGTGGGAACAGTAGGAAAGTTCATGTCCGCAACCCACATTGGTATTATATCGAAACCATCTTTGGGTAATTCCGGAGCAAACCCCGGAATAGTACCAAGACCATCAACTGCTATTGCATCTTTTCCTTTTCTGTCCATAATGGAAACAAAATCGTACTTCATAATAATTTTCCTCCTACGCGGTCTTATTTAATGTATTTTCAGTAGCTTCAGTAGCTGCTATTGCGGCTTTAGCTATCTGTTCACGCTTTTCTAATAATGCTTCAGCTTTTACAGCTCCGGTAAATAATCTTAGTTTTGCCAAACCTATCATAGCAACCAATAAAACCACACAAAAGATCATTGATCTGGTGTCAAGGCTCTTGAAAAGATAATATGCAACTGCCAGAGCACAAATTGAACTCAAAACGCAGACTAATTTAAGAACCGGCATTGGCATATGCCAAGAGGCATTATTCCACTGCTTTGGATATTTCTTTACAAGCTTTATAAGACAAATATTCATATAAGCATTCTGTATCATGGCAGGAATCATGATCAATGAAATCAAAGAATCTACCGACAGACCCATAAATAAAGGCACTATGGAGAATACAAGGAAAAGCAGCATTACAACATAAGGATAACCATTCTTATCGGTTTTCTTAAATACTGCCGGTAACCATCCATCTTCGGCAACAGCTACAAGGGGATATCTAAGCATTGTCATTCCGGATGCAAGTGATGATAGAATAGCACAGCATGCAGCTCCTAAAATGAAAATTGCAAATAATGTCGGATTAAATATTTCACCGGCAACAAGGGAGAGGTTTTGGCCCATAACCTGTTCAACCGGTAAAACACCTGCCGCAACAACACCCATCAGGGCATATACAGTTCCAACAGTAAGTGTAATCAGAATAATTCCTAAAGGAATCGTATGTCTTGCATTTTTGGTAACGGGCATGACGGAGATAGGAGCCATTGTAGTTCCCTGACATGCGAAGGACATCATAGCTATAGCACTAATAAAACCATTAAAGCCATTTGAGAAAAACAATCCGTCTGAATTAGACCAGAAACCCGGTTTGACATTTGGAAGGCCGACGGATACGAACATGAATATTGATGCCAGTAAAATAAAAGTGATAACTGTCGTAATGGTAGCCAGGGCCTTTGTGCCTTTGGTTGAAAGCGCAAAGAATATAAGAAGAACTGCAACAGCGATCCAAATCTGATAGGGTGCAAGATCCTTAAACACAGAAACAAAGTAGTTTGCAAAAGCCAGACCGTATGAACCCATACCCAGACTCTGCACTACTGTATAGATTGCTGCGAATCCTGACATGGTAGGTCCTAAGAGCATACACTTCATGTCGTAATCACCACCGGGTAATACGAACATTGACGCCATTAAAGGCTGAAACAAATATGCAAGAAGCATATATATACATCCAATAGATACAGCTAAAACAATAGAACGACCGGTGTGTGCGATACCGAATCCCAGCATTACGAATATCCCGGAACCTATGGCTCCGCCTACACCAAGACTGAAAATGTTAAACAACCCCAACTTGTTTCTACTACTTTCACTCATAAATCCACCTTCTTTCGATATTCAATTTTTTAAGCCGGCCTAAAAATAAAGCACCTATATTGATCACGAACATTGTTTAGATGCTTAACTATTTAACACTTTTATATAACTTTTCACAGTGAGTGTCAATTATTGTTAAGCACCTTAACTATTTTTGACGGTTTATACAACCGCCATATAAAAATATAGGCACATTCAACAAAAAAAGGCAAAGTCATCTGAAGAATCAGACAACTTTGCCTTGATTGGAATTATAGAACCAGAAAAAAGATTGTCAAGAATATCTATTTGGATATAGGTATTCCAATTTGTTATCTCTGATCATACCGGATGTTTTGAATGATTCTGCTTTCTGCTATCAATAATATCCAACTTGTATACTTCATTTAGCGCCTTTTGTATTTTGATAGCTGTCTCCAATTCTGCATCTGAGAATGAATCAAGTTTTTTAAAGGTACGTTCTTTGCAATGATCATTGACGATTTTATGATTACTATACAGTTCGTCTCCGGTGGGAGTAAGTCTCAAATGATATATTCTTTTATTTTGTGTATTTCTTACTTGTTCAACAAGCTTTTTCTTGACTAATTTTTTAACTATCTGACTGCATGCACTTGTTGTTTTTTTTAATTTATCTGCGATTTCCGTTAGTGTGATATCAGGTGATTCACCAATGCAACTAACTATATATGCTTCAGCCTGAAAGAGTACGACATCCCCATAATAATGAGTCATTGTGTCGTATTCATGCATATAATCGTATGCATTATCTTGTTCCTCCCATAGCTCTGAGAGAAGTTCTTTTCGTCCCATAGTTCACGATCCTCTAAATAAGATATAAATAGATTTTATAGTCTTAACAAAGGCATTTCAAGTGTTTAAATACCATGTCTCCTATTTGCTACGGTTTGGATAATCTTAGATGGGATAGAGTTAAGTCACTGATTGAGAAAGAATCCGGTGATGCGGATACAGAGTATGTGGTTCGAACCAGTATCACCATTTAGTTTATTATGATGGAAAAGTGTGGCTTAGCGGTAACACAATTCTATTTTCTGTGAGAACAACATGAAATGCATACATAAATGGGGGGACAATCGCTTCAGATGAATTTTCATCTAGGCGAAAACCCCTTTTTAGAGCCACGAACTAAGTATTTTTTACGTAGACTTTTTAATTTGGTTTGATAAAATGCTGCGAACTTTCAGTGACATTGATTAATAGCCTAATTCAATATCCTTGAATTCAGCGATCTCGGCCTTGCTATCAAGGGATTCATATACATACATCAATGTGTAATATGATTTTGAATCAGGGATTACAGGGGTTGCTTTACATAAGATACAATAATTTGTTCCGGCTACAACTTGGGTTCCCAGACATGCAATCGGCTCATATTGTACTCCGGTAAGTCCGGAGATTGCTTTTTCAAAAGCATTATTTACATCATCTGTTATTTGGGCATCCTCAGAAACAGTCCAACCTCCGACAATCGAATCAGTGATAGTATCAGATGAAGAATCTACAGATGATGGAGCTGTTTCAACAGGAATGTTCTTTGCATTTTCCATGGCATTTACCTTTGTACTGCAACCGGCAGCTGTGAGAGTAATAGTTCCAACTAAAAGTATCATAATAGTTTTCTTAAACATATTTTTATCCTCCAAAGTAGTATTTATTTTTGGTTCACTCTAATAGACAGAAAAATATGTGATGTGGTCACAAGATTTTTTATTATTTTTTAGATTAAAAGAATACTCAGACAGGTTTTTGAGATTTCACAAAGATTTCACGTTCTGTTTTGTGAGCTGTGCTATAATCATACAGCTGTGATATCCGATATATAGAACAGCAATAATTGAATTAATGGTCACCGGAGGATAGTGTGCCGTAGCACAGGGGATCGCAGACAAATGTCGGCAGGCCGCCTATCGGATAAGGTGTCGGGTGAGCCCGGAGAGATGCTTTTATGACATCGCCGGGTTTTTATTGTGTCCCGGCGTAGATAGGAGGAAAGATTTATGAGCAAGAAAAATGTGGTTCTGCTACCGCTAACAGAGGATTTCAGGGAGCAGTTTATTAAGGATAATCAGTGGGCATTTAAGTACGGTTCGATGGAAGAATTCGGATTAAGAAATGATCAGTTCGAGGAAGATGGAGAGATTATTTCCAGAAAGACCATTGAGGACAGCATTGATCAGGGTGAAGCTTACCGCATCATGTGTGATGGGGTAAGAGCCGGAGGAGTGGTAATACACACGGAAGGAGATAAAGGTGAGCTTGATCTTCTGTTTACACTTCCTGCTGTCCATAGCAAAGGTGTCGGATATGCGGCCTGGTGTGAGATAGAAAAAATGCATCCGGAAGTAAGAGTATGGGAGACATTCACACCATACTTTGAAACCAGAAACATTCATTTTTATGTCAATAAATGTGGTTTTCATATAGTGGAGTTCTTCAATCCGTTCCATAAGGGACCGAATTGTCCTGATGAAGAGCCATATGAAGAAGCGGATGGTATCGGAGGAATGGGTCTTGATTTCCTTTTCAGGAAAGAGATTAAAAGGAATAGACATGATTGATATACGTTATTGTCTCTTTGAAGACGCTTTCTTATGTCAGGGCATACAGCGTGAAGGAAGAAACATTATCGGAATGTCGGAGTATATTTATTCCAATGATGTTGATTCCTTTGTCTTGGTATCAAGTGACTCGGATTACTGGGGATTGATGGAGGCGCTTCCGGAGGCGAACTTCCTCGTTATGGTAGAGCACGAGAAGTGCAGTTATGCTCTGAAGGAAGAATTGATACAGCATGGGATCTTCTATTGTTGTTACATCGATGATTTCCAATCCTGATTTCAAAATCGAATTATGATCGTAGATTAATCGAAGCGTAGATAGATGGCTTTATTGTAATAGTACTCTTGAAGAATCTCCGTTTTTTCAAGAGTACTATTACACCTCTTTACTTTTTTGAAAAGAGGTGTTTTCCTTTGCTATGTGATAGTTATAGTGTCCCAAGCCTGAATTCTTTTTTGTCAGCATCATCCTGTTGGAAATAATCAGGATACTCATTTGTTATCCTGCTGTCATCAAATTCAGGACGGCGTATGTGGTGCAGCATAGCATCAATAGCGTTTTTCTGATCATCTTTTTCAAGAAGCCGTACTATGTTTTCATGCTGCTCGATGGAGCTTTTGGCGGCTTCTTCATCCTGTACAAAGAGTATGCGCATACGATCATAATGTCCACACTGCTGTTTTATGATATCCCAGGACATAGTCTCTTCTACTGCAGCAAACAGAAGACTGTGAAAAGTGTCATCGGCATTCAAAAAGCTGACAAAATCCTGTTCTTTAACACAGTTCCGCTGTTTTGTTATATTTGCCATCATATTGAAGATGGTCTGTTCTTTTATCTCTGAAGTTCCATGCTCCATGAATTTTCTAACTATTCCGAGTTCCAGACTCTCTCTAAGGAATTTTTCCTGATTTGCACGTTTCAGATTTATTTTTGAAACCGTTGTTTCTTTCTGTGGAATCATCTCCACAAGTCCCTGCTCCTGAAGTTTGAGAAATGCCTCTCTGACAGGAGTTCTGCTTACATTCAGCTTTGTTGCTATCTCCTGTGTGCTCATAGCCTGTCCCGGTTTGAGATGCAGGGATAAGATATTCTTTCTGAGCTCTTCATATACTAATGTCTGAATAGATTTAGCCATTCTGATGCCTCCCCTAAAAAGCTAGCATGTTAGTATATTAGCACATGTGAAATGCTATTGTATATAGTTTGTATCAAAAACCTAAATACAACATGTAATTTATGCAATATACACAAATTCACCGAGGTGAATACTGACAAAATGCAAATAGACCTCTGACATACTAACATGCTAGTATAGCAGTACAAACAAAAGAGCAAAGACTGGTCACAGTAAATGTGTCGGTTTTGCATTGAAAGAAATTCGCCGGATAAAAATACGCAAAATGCATGAGATATAGATAATTCAATATATTATGTGCCATTTACAGAAGGACGGATTATTTCAACTTTTAAAAGATTACGGAAAATAATGCAGAGACACTAAGGAGGTAATTATGAAACGATTAACAGCAACTATTCTTGCAGGAACAATGGCGGCTATGTCACTTATGGGTTGTGGCTCAGGTACAGCTGCATCAACTGCTACAACTGCCGCAGCACAGGGTGCAAAGGAAGAAAGCACTACAGCCGCTGCATCGGCTGCTACATCTACAGGCAGCGGTACTTATACACTGAAAGTAAATACGGCTCTTACAGAGAACGACCCGCTTTACATCGCTCTCACAGATGTATTTGAAAAGACTGTAGAAGAACAGACCAATGGTGATGTTCAGGTTGAAGTTTATTCGGGATCTCAGCTCGGAAGTGATGAAGATGTTCTGGAACAGGCACTGGTAGGAGATGCAGTAGGTGTTATCACTGATCCCGGAAGACTCAGCAATTATGTATATAACATCGGCGTACTTCAGGCACCTTATATCGCTGACAGCTATGAGGATGCACTTAAATTATTTGAGACCGAGACCTACAAAGGTGTTGCAAAGGAGGTTGAGGACAACGGATTCAAGATTCTTTCCTTCAATTATTTCCAGGGAGAACGTGAGCTTTTTACCAAGAATCCGGTAAAGACTCCCGAGGATCTCAAGGGACAGCGTATCCGTTCATCAGGATCACAGGTAGTTACAAGCACACTTGAAGCTATGGGGGCCAATACTTCTGTCATGGCATGGTCAGAGGCCTATCAGGCACTTCAGCAGCAGGTAATTGAGGGAGTAGAAGTTCATCTTTCTGCGGCGGTTGGTTCTTCAATGCAGGAAGTAACAAAGTATCTTGCTTTCACGGGACATCAGCAGCTTCTTACAGGACTTGTGATCTCAGGTTCATGGTTCGATAAACTTCCGGATGATTATAAGAAGATACTTGAGGATGCAAGCTTTGAGGCAGGTAAGCACGCATCAGAGCAGGTCATTGCAAGAAATGATGAATACCTTAAGACTTTACAGGATGGCGGAATTGAAGTTGTTGACTGCGATAAGGAAGCTTTCAAGAAGGCTTGTGAAAAGGTTTACGACGAACTTAAGTATACAGAGATCAAGGCACAGCTTGACGCAGAACTTGCAAAGTGAGCGGCAGCATTTGAATAGGAGAACATGATGATTAAAACCATTGAAAATGGACTGAATAAGCTGGAGACCGTGATTGTGTGCGTGGGACTTGCTGTTCTTATAATAACAGTTTTTGCTGCAGCGGTACTCAGATTCTTCGGAATCGATATGTCGATGTCAACGGATATTGCTCAGCTTGTGTTCGCATGGGTCAGTTTCATAGGAGCAGATCTTGCGATGCGTAAGAATAAGCATATGGGCGTAGATATGCTTCTGAACAAATTCCCGCCTGTTCTGCAAAATCTGATATGGGTGTTCAATTACATACTGATATTTATTTTTCTTGCTGTTGTTACATATTACGGGGTAGACCTATGCATCAGAAATGCGGCAAGAAAGTATCAGACTCTTTATATCAGTTATTCTTATGCAACTGTGAGCTGTCCGATCGGATGCTTCCTGATGGCCATAACTTCGTTAAAAAGAGTGATAGAGCATGCGCGCATGTTGCTCTGCCCCACAAAGAAAAATCCTGATGCAAAGGAGGCTGTTGCATGATTTATCTTGGAATTACATTTTTCGTATTGCTGGCGATCGGCGTCCCAATCGCTTTCACTGTGGGACTTTCAGCCATGGCATACTTCCTTTCCGGACAGGTTCCCATGCAGATAGTGGTACAGAAGATGGTCAGTTCAACTCAGTCATTTTCACTTCTTGCAGTTCCGTTTTTCGTTCTTGCAGGAAATCTTATGAATGAAACAGGAATCACCTCACGACTCATCAAATTCTGTAACCTCGTAACAGGTCACATGAGAGGAGGTCTTGCACAGGTATCGGTTCTTCTTTCATGTCTCATGGGTGGTATTTCAGGTTCAGCTACAGCAGATGCTGCAATGGAGAGTCGTATCCTTGGACCTGATATGGAAAAAAGAGGCTATTCAACCGGCTTTACAGCCGCAATTCTGGCTATGGGCGGACTCATCACGTCAACGATACCCCCTTCACTCGGGCTTATCCTTTATGGTGTCACCGGTGAAGTGTCTATAGGAAGACTGTTTTTAGGCGGCCTGGTACCGGGTATACTTATGACTGCAGCTCTCATGGTGGCAGTTGCTCTAATCTCAAAGAAAAGAGACTATAAGCCTGAGCATGAGAAATTCCCTTCCCTTCAGGAGGTTTTCAAAGGACTTATCGATAATATCTGGGCACTTTTGTTCCCTGTCATTCTTATCGTTGGTATCCGTTTCGGAATATTCACTCCATCTGAGGCAGGAGCATTTGCAGTAGTGTACGCACTTGTGATAGGAATGTTCGTTTATAAGGAGCTGACAGTAAAGAAGCTCATCGAATGTCTTTCTACTACAGCTATTGACCTTGCGGTCATCATGTTCATCATAATTTGTTCCAATGCTTTCGGCTATGCCATCGTCACAGGACGTTTACCACAGACTCTTGCCACAGCTATCACAGCATTGTCAAACAATAAGTATGTAGTGCTCTTTGTTGTTATGCTGTTTGTTTTCTTTGCAGGAATGTTCATGGAAGCAACAGCCAATGTTCTCCTCCTGACACCGATTTTCCTCCCGATCATGCAGAACTACGGTATAGATCCGGTTCACTTCGGAGTTATGTATATGATTCTTATAACTATGGGCGGAATGACACCTCCTATCGGAGTGACCATGTATACGACCTGTTCGATCCTTGGATGCTCGGTAGAGACTTATACGAAGGAATCCATTCCGTTCGTGGCAGCCATTGTAGTATTGCTCGTGCTGCTTGCGGTATTTCCTCAGCTTGTGCTGTTCCTGCCGAATCTGGTATACGGCTAAAGATTTGAATGAAAATTTTGATTGGAGATAAATAAATGAGATTGTCAATAGAAGAGATACATCAGGAAATAAAGCGTGTTTTTATGAAATACGGTCTTCCTGAAGAGAAGGCTGAGATCTGCACAAGGATTCATACAGAATCAACATATGACGGTATATATTCCCACGGAATCAACAGAGTATCGAGATTCGCTGATTACCTTAAGAAGGGCTGGGTTGATCCTAATGCGGATCCTACTATAGAAAAAGATCTTGGTGCGGTAAAGATCATTAACGGAAATATGGGCCCAGGAATACTCAATGCTCTTTTTGGGGCAGATCAGGCCATGGAAATGGCTGAAAAATATGGAATAGGTATGGTGGGACTAAAGAACACGACCCATTGGATGAGAGGCGGCACCTATGGTAAATATGTTGCAGAAAATGGTTATGTAGCGATCATGTGGACCAATACGGAGGCATGTATGCCTGCATGGGGTTCAAAGGAATGCCGTCTGGGCAACAATCCCTTTGTGATGGCGTGTCCGGGACCTAAAGACAGTCCTGTTATGCTTCTTGACATGGCTATCAGCCAGTATGCCTACGGAAAGCTTCAGGTACTTCGTCTTGCGGGAAAGAAGCTTCCGCTTCCGGGCGGATTTGATAAGGATGGAAACATTACCGATGATCCTGGAGCTATCGAGGATTCGATGCGTATCATGCCTATAGGTTACTGGAAGGGATCAGCTTTTTCTGCCATGCTTGATATTTTGGGAGCGATCTTAAGTGACGGTGTAGGTGCTGCTGATCTTAATGCTTCCGAAAAGGGCTCCTGTGGCGGATGCTCCCAGGTGATGATAGTTATTGATCCCAAGAAGATTTCCGATGGCGATAAGATGAAAGAGACCATCTTAAGAGAGATCGAATATATCAAGGGTGGAGAACCTTCTGAAGACAGTCATGGTGTTCATGTGCCTGGAGAAGGAATGGAAAAGTTCCATAAGGATCATGATGAGAACGGAATCTTCGTTGATGATTCGGTATGGGAAGAGATAAAGGCGTTGTGATTTCAAACGTATTACAGATTTTATCCATATACCCATTTGAATAGTGATTAGGGCGGAAATGGGGGAACTGTTTCCGCTTTTTTATTAGCGATAAGACCTTCATGTGGGTGCAAGATTTGTAAGAAAACGCGGATTTTTAGGAGAGAGTTTTTCTGCTCGATTGGAGGTTTAGATGATAGTTGATCATATAAAAAATATCGAAAGATACAGAGGAATAGATGAAAATGTACTGAAAGCATTAAGTTACATAAAAGAATTTGCGTCAGATCCGGATAAGGGAGACGGGAAATATGAAGTTGTTCCCGGAGAGATCATACTTCATGTAATAACTAAAGAAACACATGACAGAATTGATGCAAAGATGGAAATTCACAAAAACTTCATGGATATACATTACCTGATAAACGGGTCGGAAAGATGTTATGTATCAGAACTGCCTTCTATGGAGCTTATAGATTACAGTGAAGAGACTGATAATGGATTCTGGGATTGCCGGGATACAGGAAGTGTTCAGATCAAAGAAGGCGAATTCTACGCAGTGTGGCCATTAGAACCACATTGCCCATTGTGTAATGCCGGAGATGAAAACAAAGTGATCAGAAAGATAATCGCAAAGGTTAAAGTGAAACGATAAAAAGCATTGACGGAAGATTAATCTGATTCCGGTTAGCCTGATAAGCTGTGAGTCAGATTCATAGAGTTAATGCCGACATTAAAAGAGGAGAGTGAAAACGATGGAAAAAATAAAGGCCGTTCAGATAGAAAGTCCAAATAAACTTAAGATCATAGAGATGGATAAGCCAAAGATAGATTCCTGCAACAATGTGCTTGTAAAGATAAAGGCTGCAGGAATCTGCGGTTCTGATGTAGGCATTTACAAAGGAACAAATGCTGCGGCTACATATCCGAGGGTTATCGGTCATGAAATGGTAGGTGAAGTTGTTGAGACATATGGCAGAACAACAAAAGTAAAGGTTGGAGATAGGGTCATCATAGATCAGGTGACATCCTGTGGAACCTGCTATGCCTGCAGACATGAAAGACCAAATGTATGTCAGAACCTCCAGGTAAGGGGTGTTCATATAGATGGAGGATACAGGGAATTTATGGCGGTTCCGGAAGAAGACTGTTACATACTTCCTGAGACACTTAGATATGAAGATGCTGT
>ALYD01000032.1 GCA_000513555.1 Lachnospiraceae bacterium JC7 | reverse complement strand
CATGATACTGCTTTTGATCTCTGATCAAAAGAGCCGCGCGGCTTTGAGCGGTTAAAAAGAATCCGAAGGATTCTATCGTTGATATAGATAAAAGCTTTAGAAGTTCCGATGGTGACATCGGAGCTTTTTTTTATAAAAAAATCAAAGTACAGATAACAACATAATATGTCGTGCTTAACTGATATAATAGAGATGTAGAAAATAGAGTTTAGAAATAGTCTACATCTACAGATAGATAATCTGAATAAAAGTAAATCTAATAGTGTACACGGCGCAGAAAATACGGCGGGATATGCACCAAGGCTTGCGAGTTGAAAGAACAGGCTGCGAAGATGTGTACGGTATCGGATGTACGAAGTACAGCCGAGCCGAACACGTCAAGCAGGATGTACTTTCAATCGAGTGGGCCGGTGCAATCCCGACGTATTTTCGTAATGAAGAAATGAACTACATAGATAAAAGCCAAGAGGGCCGGTGTAAGGTGTAATCCCGACGTATTTTCGTAATGAAGAAATAAACTACATAAATAAAACCCCGATTGTACCGGTGTGATTCTGCCATATTTTTGCACATATAAAAAAATTATTATATCAAACATACAATAAGATATATTTTACTGTATCAGTTCTATCAAATTATAATAAAAACAGCGTGATCATTGTCCATCTGGTCAGCAGAAATCAATATAAGAGCTGACGTTGAACATAGAACAGGAGAAATAAAATGAGAAAGTTCAGAACGGTATTTATGCGTGGCGGTACATCAAAAGGTTGCTTATTCAAGAAAGAAGACCTTCCTGCAGACAGAGGCGAGTGGGATGAAATATTCCTTCAGGTGATGGGTTCACCGGATCCAAAGCAGATCGACGGAATGGGCGGAACGGTTTCCTCAAACAATAAGATCGTTATAATTTGGAAGTCAGAAGAACCGGATGTAGACATTGAATATCTTGTGGGTCAGGTGATAGTAGGAAAAAAGCAGGTGGATTACAAGTCAAACTGCGGAAATATGACTGCCGCTGTACCTGCATTCTGTGTTGAGGAAGGCATGGTAGAAATAAAAGAGCCTGTTACGACGGTCAGGATGCTGAATAAGAATACAGACAAATACATCAACGTTGACGTACCTATCGATCCTGAGACTCATAGCTTTGCGAATGACGGAGACTGTGAGATCGCAGGTGTGGATGGTACTGCTGCAGAGCTTAAAGTGGATTTTCTGAATCCGGCAGGTTCCAAGACCGGAAAGCTCCTTCCGACAGGAAATGTAATTGATGTTCTGGATATACCGGGATTCGGCAAAATCGAATCCACTATTATAGATGTCTCTAACCCTATAGTTCTGGTCAGAGCCGAGGATATAGGAATGAAGGGCACAGAGCTTCCCGAGCAGATAAACAGTAATAAGGAAGTTATGGATCTACTTGAGAAAATTCGTGGAACAGCTTGTGTAATGATGGGGTTTGCGAAGGACCTGAAGGATGCCACAGACAACCAACCGGGAGTGCCGAAGGTGGGATTTGTGACTACTCCGGTGGGATACATTGACATAGAGGATAAGGAAGTAGGGGCTGAAAAGATGGATGTCTGTGCAAGAGTGATATCCGTGTTCAAATGTCATAAGGCTATACCACTGACGGCAGCAAGCTCTGTTTCGACAGCTTCATTCCTTGATGGTACTATCGTGAATAAACTTGTGGCTGTAAAGGATGATCAAAAGACCGTACGTATCGGACATCCGAGCGGTGTAATGACCATGGTGCCGACTGTTGTTAAGGAAGGAAAAAATCCGGCAGATTACAAGATCCCAGGAGTAGCAGTACAGAGAACTGCAAGACGGATCATGGACGGATATGTGTATATCAGAAAATAATGTGTACGTGAAATAGCTGTGCCGACTTATCGTATTCAGTGAAATAAACCCTAACAGAGATTATGTTAGGCACTTAAATTCAAGAAGAAAGATGTGGATGAAACAGAGCTTCGAACTCTGACATCTACATCTTTTTTTTCAAAAGTTTAATCATTATTAAAGAACTGTCGAAATATAGGTATGGAAGAAAATAGGAAAGTATTGATCAAACTGAATAATGTGGGAAAAATCTACAGGAATGGACAGATAGTATATGAAGCGCTGCATGATGTTAATGTCGAGATCATGGAAGGCGAACTTGTTGTTATTTTAGGCCCCAGTGGATCCGGAAAGAGTACCTTGCTTAATGTGGTAGGAGGATTGGATGCGGCAACGGGAGGAAATATCTATTTTGGCGGTGAAGAAATAACAGCATTTAATGATGAAAGGTTGGGAAAGTTCAGAGCGAAGGATGTTGGCATCATATTCCAGTTCTATAATCTGGTCCCTTCACTTACTGCATATGAGAATGTTGACTTAATGAGTGATCTCGGAATAGATATCATGGATCCGATGGAAGCACTTAAACTGGTGGGACTGGCGGACAAAAAGGATAATTTTCCGTCACAGATGTCCGGTGGCCAGCAGCAAAGAATAGCCATAGCCCGGGCCATAGCTAAAAGACCCAGACTCTTATTGTGTGATGAGCCGACAGGTGCACTGGACACATTTACGAGCCGCGAAGTACTTAAGCTACTGCAGGATCAGAGCAGGATAGACGGAAGAACAGTAGTTATGGTAACACATAATGCCTTATTTGCAGAAATCGCAGATAAAGTAATCAAGGTCAAGAACGGCACAATTGATGAGATCATAATAAACGATAATCCAAAGGATGCATTTGAATTAGATTGGTAAGATGCTATGAGTAAGAATTTGGGAATTAAGCTTATCAGAGATCTGAAAGAAAACATGGTACAGTTTCTTGCCATTTTTTTGATGTGCTTTTTTGCCATGTTCATAATGGAATCTTTTGATTGCGTCGTAACCGGAATGAACAATACGGTTGATGAATATTTTACTGTGACTAACTTCATGGATATGAATGTTTCGGCGGCTAGTTTCTCAAGAGAGGATCTTTCGCTGGTACAGAATTTACCTGCGGTAAAGAAGGCCGAGTTACGATATTCGACAAATGGCAAAATAAGGATCAGAGGTGAAGAAAGAAAGCTTGAATTCAATTTTATAGAAGAAAATGATATATCAAAAATGCTTCTTCTGAAGGGAATCCAATACGATAAGGATCTTCACGGTATTTGGATAGACAGATATTTTGCGGCAAAACAGGGGATAGGGGTTGGGGATAATGTTTCTCTTACATGCGATGGCGTTGCCTTTGATGAAGTAGTCATGGGGATAATCGAAAATCCGGACCATATTTACTTTAAGATCGATAATACCTATACCGAACCGAATTTCGGAGAATACGGATATGCTTTTCTGGATTCCGGTGACTATCCGGGAGAAAGCCTGCAGTTTGATACCATATATATAGATCTGAAAAACGTAACAAATCAGTTTCATCTGACAGATATTGATAAAAACGAAATAGAGGCAGCCAAATTTGAAATACAGAATTTATTTGCGGGCTCAAATGTGAGCTGCGTTTCAAAGAAAGACGATGAAGGGCATGACTCGATCCATAGTGATCTTGAATCAGATGAGACCCTTGAGATCGTATTTCCATGTCTTTTCATTAGTATCGCTCTTTTGGGAATAGTATCAACCATGACAAGACTGGTACTGAAGCAGCGAACTATAATCGGAACCTTCAAGGCTTTGGGATTTAGCAGAGAAGTGGTTTTCATACACTATATTTCATACTCTGTTCTGGTATGTCTGCTGGGATGTGTACTTGGTGCAATAGCAGGGTGGTACACTCTTGGACAATATATATTCGATATACTGAAATTGTATTACTGTAATCCTTTTGGAAGGCTAGAAATTTCACCAAGGGTAATAATAGTAATATCTGTTGTTCTTATGATGTCAGCCCTGACAAATTATTTTTCCTGCAAAGGCATCCTTTCTCTCAGGGCATCTGAGATCTTGAGACCGGAGCCTCCTGCAGTGGCCGGGGCGGGATTTATAGAAAAAACCTTTATATGGAAAAGACTGAGCTTTGCCAGCAGATGGAACATCAGAGACATTAACAGGAACAGGGTCAGAACTCTGGCAGGTATAATCGGAGTGACCCTCTGTACAGCATTGATGCTGACCGCGTTCGGTATGGATGAGCTGAATAAGGGCGTCCCGAACTGGCAGTATTCAAGACTTACACCATCAAATTACGAAATAGGATTTACCCCGGATACAAATTACAGCACTGTATATGAGTATGCGAGGATGTACAAAGGCCAGATGGTACAGAAGATACAGACTGACATAAATAAAGGGGATGAAAGAGGTCTGTATTATGTCACTGTGATGGATGAAGGAAATCTATACAATTTTCAGGATTCCGAAGGGCAGTTCATGAAACTTCCCGATAATGGAGTGGCTGTCAGTGCAAAGGTCATGGAAGAGATGGAACTCAGGATCGGAGACATTGTAAGCTTCAAGATCCCGGGAGTTAAAGAGAAATATAATGCTAAAGTATATTCGGTATTTAAGGCGCCCGATGAGCAGGGAATAGCCATGAAGCGCAGTTTTTTTGAACGTATAAACGGGGAATTCAAGCCGAATCTTCTGTTTACAAATATGTCGGTTCCAAAAAGATATGTTACGGAAAGGGAAGAAATAATCAGTGTCTTTGCCAAGGAAGAGTACATAAGGGCATTGAAGCTGAAAAGTGCCGCAACGGAACAGGAGGTTTATTATGTAATGACTATCGCGGTTATGCTCGGAATAGTTGTAATGTATAACCTTGGAATTTTGTCATATGTTGAAAAGATCAGAGAGGTGGCTACACTAAAGGTTCTAGGGTTTTCAACGGGGAACATACGTTGGATCCTGAATCAGCAAAGCATAATTATTGACGGGATAGGGACGATTATCGGACTGATACTGGGGAAGAAGATACTTGTATTTACTATGAGCAACATTGATTACTCAACAGATTTTATATATAGGATAAGCCTTAAGCCGTATATATTATCTATAATGATTTCGTTTGTTCTTTCAATTACAGTAAATGCGATAATCTCATCACGAGCCAAGACCATAAACATGGTTGAGGCATTAAAAGGAGTGGAGTGATGAAGAAATTTTTAAAGCGAGGGATCATAGGTCTGATTTGTATCGGCATCATTGCTGCAGCTGCATGGTATCTTATGCAGCCTGAAGAAATGATAGTTATTGTCGCGGAAAAAAACCATATCAGCCCTGAGATAAACGGTACCGGCAGAATATCCGGAGGTAAAAAGATCACTGTGTATGCAGATGTGTCCGGAATAGTTGATTCAAAAAAGGTTCGGGTCGGTGACAGAGTCAAGTCGGGGGATAAACTGGTGGATTATGTCATGGAAAATCAGCAGCGTCGGGTGGATCTCGCCAGGACAGATGCTGAATACAGCAAGAAAATACTCAGTGCCGATTTAGATAAAAAAGCAAAATATGAAAGGATGCTGAATGAAGCTACAGCACAGATCAACAACTGTGCCATGACATATACCACACTGGAAGCACAGCTTAGGAACATGACCAATGAGAGCTACGCGGATGATCGTTTCATAACAGATGTCAAAAAAGAGTATGATTCGGATATACTGAGGCTTCAGTCTCAGATAGTTCAAAAGGAGCAGGGGGCTGCTCAGGCAGAGATTGAATTAAGAAAGATCGAACTGCTTACTGGGGATGAGGAGGAAGCCAGTAAAGAGAAGGTTGACAAGAAGACAGACAAAGCTATAGATTATCATGAGGATATAGCTTCATTGAACAGAAAAATGACGGATATTCAGGTGGATAAACTCACCCTTCCGGAGGAAGGTATGGATCCGGCAACCCATGAAAAATATCTTGAGATTCAGTCTAACATGGAGACTGTCATGAGGATATGGTCTGAGGCAAGATACCAGAAGGAGTTTGCACAGAACATGCTCGTGAGTAACGGAGAAATATACAGCAGGGAACAGCAGGTTGCATTAGATGACAAAAATCTCGAACATGCGGAAAAGGACCTTTCTGTTGCGGAGACAGGAACCAATGCTTCTGCGGATGGAATCGTGACTGCCTGCTTTGTTGATAAAGGCGCTGCGGTTGAAAAGGGAGCACCTATAATGGAGATAGAATCTGATGATCAATATCTCATAAAAATGAAGGTATCAAAGTTTGATATCACCTCCATCAAGGAAGGGCAAAAAGCCGAGGTAAGGATCGGGGATAATGTATATGAAGGTGAAGTGGAAAGGATCAATCAGACAGCGGAAAACGATGCGAGCGGTAAGGCCAAGGCTGTTGTTGAGATAAAGCTGGATACAAAGGATGAACTGATAGTCGGACTTGATGCAGATGTAACATTAAAGCTTGATGAAGTATCGGACACTTTGGGAATCCCCAATGAATGTGTATACGATGATGATGACGGTTCATATGTTTACATGATAAATGATGATGTGGTCACCAAGGTATATGTTACCACAGGCGTAAGAGATGACAGATACATTCAGGTGAAAGGAATAGATGAGGGCGCTCATGTGATCATGGATCCGTCTGTTACCGAGTATGTAGGTGAAGAGGTGAAAGAAATAATCTATAAGGAGGAATGATACAAGAGATTATGGATTTTAGGGAATTGACTTACATAACTGCTGTAGCCGATAATCATTCGGTCACCGAAGCTGCCAAGCAACTGTATATTTCACAGCCTTCTTTGAGTTATATCATTTCCAAGGTGGAGGAAGATCTGGGGGTAAAGCTCTTTGACAGAAAGACGAATCCCATAACTCTCACTTATGCGGGCGAGAGATATGTGAAGACAGCGAGGCAGATACTGGTTTTGAAGGACAATCTACGGCGAGAACTTTCTGATATAGGTCATGGAAAGAAGGGACGTATAAATATCGGCATACCTACTGAGAGAGCAGGATACATGCTTCCCAAGGTAATTGGAACTTTCAGGGAAATATATCCCAATATCAAGATATATCTTCAGGAATCACGTTCGGAGGAAATCATCAACAATCTGATGAATGATAAGATCGCTTTCTGTGTTCTTCCCGGAGGAAAAGAGCATTTGCCTGCAGGAGTGAATATCGAATATATCTATACGGAAAAACTGTATCTTGTGGCAGCAAAGGGTATGATAAAAGGTGATATGATACTTAAGTCCGGAACAGAGGATTCTATCCCTACAGTAGATCTGAGTAAGCTTAATGCCTTTCCCTTCATCATTATGAAGAGAGGACAGTATATCCGTCGTAAGGTGGATGCTATATTCAGAAGATATGATTTTATTCCCAAAGAAATAATGGAAGTATCAAGCTGTCTTTCGGCCACGCAGCTTGCCAGTGCAGGGCTTGGGATAACCATCGTACCGGAAAGAGCCATTGACCCATTGAAAAATATGGGATTTGAAGTATTCAATTACAGCGAGGAAAGTGACAGCTGGGATGTGAATATCGTATATAAGGAAGGTGTTTATCTGGACGAAGCAGAGAGGGCGCTGATAAGGACCATGAGAGAAGTGTTTGCCGGGTATCATGGGATAAAACCGGATATGATCATATGAGATGTTTTTTCGTGACGGGTATCACGGAGAGCACGTAAGAATATCCGGTAACACAGATTGAACCCTGTATAGAAATTTTATAATGGAAAATATACATTTCAATATATTGTACTTATGACTGAAAGGTCCCTATAATCAAATTATGGTTATAGGGGCTTTTTAGTAAAGGAGAATATATGGTTAAACTGACAGATCATGGTATTTTTATTGATGAAAATCAGGATATTGTCATTGAAAGATCAGATTATCCGGCTGAACACGCAGCCGGAGCTATGACGGTTGCCGAAATAGAGGAAGGCCGTAAGAAGACCATGGCCTACAGGATACTGTCGAAGCATAACGTAAGCGGAGATATGAAAAATCTGAAGCTCAGGTTTGACTCTATGGTATCCCCGGATAACAATTATGTTAATATTTTGCAGACCGCAAGAGCAGCGGGACTTAAGGAGTTTAAGCTGCCATATGTTCTTTCAAACTGTCATAATACATTATGTGCCGTAGGAGGAACCATTCTCGAGGAT
This sequence comes from Lachnospiraceae bacterium JC7, assembly GCA_000513555.1. GTDB lineage: Bacteria > Bacillota > Clostridia > Lachnospirales > Lachnospiraceae > Oribacterium. Next base: position 29,622 of record ALYD01000032.1, on the reverse strand, counting down.
GATCATGCCTTCGGACTTTCCAATGTAAAAAAATACGGAGGCATTTTTCTTCCGCCATATCGCGGAGTGCTGCATCAGTACATGCGGGAAATGATGGCGGGGGGAGAGAGAATGATTCTTGGCTCGGATTCCCATACCCGCTATGGAGCGTTGGGAACTATGGGAATAGGAGAAGGCGGAGGAGAACTGGTCAAGCAGCTCGTGGGTCATACCTATGATATTCCCTATCCGAAGATAATAGGCGTGAGATTGACAGGAACGCCCGGCCCCGGAGTCGGACCTATGGATGTTGCGCTTTCACTTATAGAAAAGACTTTTGCGAAGGGGTTCAACAAAAATAATGTACTTGAATTTATGGGCCCCGGAATAAGAAATCTTTCCATGGAATTCAGAATGGGCATAGATGTTATGACAACGGAATCCGCAGCGCTAAGCTCCATCTGGTGCACTGATGAGCTTACTGAGGAATATCTTGCGGAGCATGGAAGAGCAGCTGATTATAAGAGAATGAAACCTGAAGCAGGGGCTTACTATGACAGGTTCATAGAGATCGATATGGATACAGTGGAACCTATGATAGCCCTCCCTTTCCACCCGTCAAATGCCATGAGCATCAGAGAATTTAAGGCTGATATGGACAAAGTCCTGAATGAGGTGGAGGAAGCTGGAAATAAAATAAAAGGAAGTAAGGGAAAACCCTTCAGCATCAGGCAGCATGTAAGAGATGGTGGATTTTATCCTGATCAGGCACTGGTTTCGGGATGCGCAGGAGGACTTTTCGAGAATATCGTGGCAGTGGCTGATATCCTAAAAGCAGGAATGAATGACGGAATTTACGGAATCAAAGGACAGGAGCTCAATCTTCATGTGAATCCGGCATCTCTTCCTATAATGGAGGATCTCATGACGAGAGGAATAGGATCTGAGCTTGCGCTTGCAGGAGCCACTATGCGCCCATGTATCTGCGGCCCCTGCTTCGGAGTTACGGATGCTCCGGCGAACGATCAGTTATCAATACGTCATGTGACCAGAAACTATCCGAATCGAGAGGGCAGTAAGCCGACTCAGGGACAGATGGCGGCAGTATGCCTTATGGATGCAAGGTCCATTGCCGCAACTGTAAGAAATGGAGGAAGACTTACATCGGCAGCAGAGCTAAATGATGTTGAGTATCGTGAAATAAAGCATCATTTCAACAGAGCGATATATGAAAAGCAGGTGTTTGATAATTTCGGACATGCAGATCCCGATGCAGAAATTGTAAAGGGACCTAATATAGCTGACTGGCCGGAGATGGCGGGACTGAAGGAGAATCTTCTTTTGAAGGTGGCAGGGTCATATAAGGGCTCTGTAACAACAGACGAGCTTATACCGTCAGGAGAGATAAGCTCCTATCGTTCAGATCCTGAGAAGATCTCAGGCTATACCATGGTTTCCAGAGACCCGCAGTATGTGCCTGCAGCAAAGTCCATAAGATCCATAAGCTCAAAGGTGAATTTAGATGGAACTGCCAATGCTGTCACCTTCGGGTCTGTCATGATATCTGATCAGATCGGTGACGGTTCAAGCCGTGAGCAGGCCGCATCCTGTCAGAAGGTTCTGGGGGGATTTGCAAATCTTGCCAACGAGTACTCGACCAAACGTTACCGCAGTAATCTTATAAACTGGGGACTCATTCCTCTCCGCACGGAAGAGCCTCTTGATATACCGACGGGCAGCTACCTCTACATAAAAGATATAAAGGATATACTGAAAAGCGGTAAGAGCGAGCTTGAGGTATATGTTCTTGATGAGGAATTCGAAATAAAGAATGAGTCAGAGCTTATTGGACTCAGAGCTTCGGATATAGAAAAACATAAGCAGAGGAGCATAAAAGCTACAATTGATAAATTAACGGAGGAAGAAAGAGATATCATTCTTTCCGGCAGTCTGATCAATTATTACAGAAAATAAGTCTCATATGTCTTTAAATTGATGTTTAAAAGATAGAACGCATTTCGTTTGAAATGCGTTTTTTTTTATTTGATAAAACCGAATCATATAACAGTCATGCATATAATACATGGAGAAACAGAATCAGCGCATAACAGGCAGAGTCTTCTCGTTATAGAAGATATTCCGAAAAATAATAAAGACATAGTTGACAAGTCCTTAAATCAGGTTTATGATATGAACCATAAGAGATAAGGACACATAAAACAAGTCCAAAATAGCGTGATACAAAGTTGGCTGATATTGATGTTATCGAAATCTGATAACAGAGCCTATATATTAACTGACATCAAACACAAATGAACAAACATTAAGCAATGAAGCGGGAGGTAAGCCATGAGAGCAGCAGATGACAAAGCGGTTAAGACAGTAACATTCTTTAGAGGCGACGGAATCGGACCTGAAATTTCAGATTCAGTATTTGCTATTTTCCAGGCTGCACATGTTCCCGTTAAGTTTGAAATATTTAATGTAGGCGAAGCCGAGTATAACAGAAATGGAAAGCTTATTCCGGATGAGGCATTTGCATCATTCGAGAAAACAAAGGTACTTCTTAAGAGTCCGATAACAACACCTGTTGGAAAGGGTTTCCGTTCTCTCAATGTTACCATGAGAAAGAAGTATGACCTTTATGCAAATTTCAGACCGGCCAAGTCAAATTCAGCGGTTCCTACACCGTTCCCGAATACAGACATTGTCACATTTCGTGAGAATACCGAAGACCTGTATGCGGGAGTTGAGGAGAAGATCTCCGATAACGAGATGCACAGCATCAAGATCATCACAAGAGACAAGTCTGAGAGGATCTGCCGTTCAGCATTTGATTTCGCAGTGCAGAACGGACGTAAGAAGGTTACATGCATCCACAAGGCCAACATCATGAAGCTTACAGACGGACTTTTCCTTGATGTATTCTATGAGGTTGCAAAGGATTATCCGGGAATCGAAGCAAAGGACATGATCGTAGATGCGTGCTGCATGAATCTGGTTCTGGATCCGACAAAGTTCGATGTTATGGTCACAGAGAATCTTTACGGCGATATCATCACAGATCTTACATCGGGTCTCATCGGAGGAGTTGGTCTCATGCCATCTGCAAATGTGGGAACAGATATGGCTATGTTTGAGGCGGTACACGGTTCCGCACCTGATATCGCAGGCAAGAATATTGCAAATCCTACAGCATTCCTCTGGTCAGCATGTATGATGCTTGATCATATCGGACTCAGTGAGTATGGAGATATGATCAGAACAGCGATCAAGAATGTTATGGATGAAGGTATCCATACAACAAAGGATATCGGTGGAACGGCAGGTACTACAGAGTACACAGATGCTGTTATCAATGAGATAAAGAAACTACTTGCTATGGCGGCTTAACTAAAAAGTTTGCAGGGTGCAAAATTCTGCAGTTATTAAAGAGATTATACACAGAGGTCGATCAAGGAAAAACTTGGTGTGGCCTCTGTGTTTTTTTGATTTGATTTTTTATAATGATGAAATGAAGAAATACATTTGAATCTGAACCAAGGGAGCAGCCCGGAATTTATGAATAAAATAAACAAAAACAATCAGTTATACGCAGATGTGGCACAGAAATTCGGACTTATAATGCTTGTCATAATCATGCTTTTTATCTTCTATATAGATTTCAAAAGCTATATGACCTACAGTGAGGTGCTGATAAAACAGGAGGAGACCCAGCTTTTATCCATTGCCCGTATAGTTGGTGACAACATGAATAACTATCTTAAACAGGAAAGAGATAAGATAGATGTTACCTTTGCAAAGCAGAATGATAGTCTTATGGAGCTTCACAGTAAGAACAAGTATCTCCTTGACGATAGCTTTCCCCTGTACAGAGGTTATGTGCTGGTGGATGAGAACAGGCAGATAGCAGATCTTGTAGTGACAGGCGGAGCTGTAATAAGTAACCGTGAGAAGATAATGACCGGTATGAAGCAGGTGTCTCTTGATAAAGTCTACAGGGCGGAAATAGAAGGTAAGCATTATTCTGAAAAGGACAAGGAATATACGCTCTATATCAAGAAATCCCTGAAGGTTGGAGAGAAGATGTATACAGCGGTCTATGCCGTAAATATGAGTGAGATCTACAACAGGATCATTAAGCCGGTCCAGATAAACGGTGCGGGATTCATCTATGTTAAGGATGCAGCCAACACCATCATGATGCATCCGTATCAGGATGAGATAGGTACCTATGGTTTTCATACAGTGCATGAAAATACCACAGGTGATGCCAATGCTTTTGACGATCTGTTCAGGTGGTCCAACTATCAGAAGCAGGTGGCGGAAGGTTATGATGTGATTCGATCCTATCGAATGTACAACGGAGAACTGGTTCCGGAGAATATGATAGGAGCTTTCACAAAGCTGTATATCCAGAATGAGGAGTGGACAGTTACGGCAGTACTTCCCATGAACGTTCTGTCCGGTCCTTTGACACAGTTCATAACCATGTTTCTGCTCATCACACTCATTATCTTCCTTCTTGCCATCATCGGTACCGCTGTATGCATGAACATCATAAGGCAGAGCAGGGAGATAAATTATCTCAGAGAGATAAACAGTGGTATGGAAATGATACAGAAGCAGAGCGATGAGATAAGGAACTATCAGAGAGTCCAGTCTCTCGGAATGATGGCCAGCCATATAGCCCATGAGTTCAACAATTTCCTTACTCCGGTAATGGTATATGTGGATCTTCTGATAGGAGACGATACTATTTCCGAGGAGAATCATGAACTTCTGAAGGAAATGTCAGGTTCTCTTGATCAGGCAAAACAGTTGTCTACGGATCTTCTCAGTTTTGCCAGACAGGATACCGGGGCGAAGCTTACATACATAGATCTAAGGGATGAGACAAGTAAGGCGGTAAAGATAGTAAAACGCCTGACCCCGCAAAAGATAAAGTTCGAAAGCGAGATAACCGGGGAAGACATTCACCTGTACGGTAGAAAGGGAAATATCGAGCATATCCTTCTTAATCTTTGTAAAAATGCCTACGACGCCATGGATGGTGCCAAGATAAAACGCCTCAGGATAACTTTGGAAAAAGCAGGGGATGAGGCTATCCTTTCAGTGTCCGATACGGGATGCGGAATACCTGATGAGACAATTGAAAGAATATTTGAACCCTTCTATACCACAAAGGGAAGCAGGCAGGGAACGGGACTGGGGCTCAGTGTGGTCAAAAATATCGTTACATCCATGGGCGGAGTTATGGATGTAAAAAGCAGTAATGAAGGTACATCATTCATCATGAGATTTCCTGTAACTGAAGACACTAAAGAAAATCAGCTCAGCAGGATAGCGTCCATAAAGAGGATCGCCGTAATATACAACAAGAAAATAGACATTGAGAGAATAGAAGAGATATTCAGAGGAAGTAATTACAGGGTGGAGTACTTTGATCATCCGGCAGCGGTCATTTCACTTATAGAGAAGAAAAAGAATTATTACGGAATGGTCATTTCCGCATATGACCTGCCTCTTATGAACGGAGTGGAGACGCTTAAGATAGTGAGAAGACTGGATCCTGAAATAAGGCTCATACTTTCATCCGAAGAGAGGATAACCGAGTTTGAATGGTACCTGAATAACGGATATTTCGACAGGCATATAACTGTGAAGGATCTGTACAGTGAACTAAATGCACTTATTGCCCTTGACAGGATGCCGGAATTTCCTCAGCCAAACGGGGAGTAAAACCGCAGCTCTTAAAATAAAGGGGGTATTGTTGGTTTATTACACATCTGTGACGAAAGTGACAAAACTGTCATTGTTAGTTGTGCCCGAAATGTTGTTTTTGAGACCCCTCCGAATATATAATCTGCACATAGGTTAAAGAACGAAAGGAGAGGTTCTATTATGAAAAAGAGATTCTTAGGTTCTGTTGCTGTTCTCACAGCGATGGCAATGGCAGTTCTCGCAGGATGCGGAGGCAGCTCAAATGCTTCTAACGGCGGACAGGCAGCAGAGACAAAGGCTGCGGCTTCAGGAGATGCAGCTGCATCTGATTGGACATGGGACAGAAACATTGAAATCGTATGTCCTTGGGGAACAGGCGGCGGAGCTGATACAACACTCAGAGCTTTCGCTACTGCTCTTGAGAATGAGATCGGTGTTAAGGTCGTTGTAAACAACAAGTCCGGAGCAGGCGGAGTTACAGGTGTACAGTTCGCTTCTTCACAGCCGGCAGATGGATATACATATCTTCTCTGCACACAGTCACCTATGCTCGCTCAGATCACAGGCGCAACAGATTTTGATGTTTATGGTTCAGTTAAGCCTCTTTGCCAGCTTGTACATGATGTAAATGTATTCGTAGCAGGAAAGAATGAGCCATACAACAACATGGAAGAGCTCAAGGAGTACCTTAAGTCAAATCCTGGTTCAGTAAAGTGCGGTGTTATGACTATCACAGGTCTTGATGCAGCCTGCGTACAGGGTGCATTTGACGGTGAGGTTGAGGCTGTAGCATATACAGAGGGTTCACAGCTCAATGCTGATATCGTTGGCGGACACATCAACCTCGGTTGTGAGGGACCTGCAGAGGTTTCAGCAATGGTTGAGTCAGGCGACATGAAGGTTATCGGTGCATGTACAGATCAGCACCTTACACTTGCAGGCTGGGAGAATGTTCAGACAACTGCTGACATCAACAACCAGACAACATACGGACCTGCACGTGGTATCTTCTACATCCCTGGTACACCTGATGCAGCTATCAAGGCATTTGAGGCAGCAGCTGAGAAGGCTGTAGCATCTGACAGCTTCCAGGAGTTCTGTAAGCAGCAGGGTCTCGATCAGAGACAGGGCTGGCTCGGAACAGCTGATTACCAGAAGGAGTGGGATTCAGATTATGAGAATCTTAACGCACTCTTTGGTACAAAGTAATCATTAGTAAATATTAAAGTCAGTGATTAAGTCGGGGGAACAGGTTCCTGTTTCCCCGATTTTGAGAATATCGTGTCGGTTTTCCTCGGGAGATCGGGCATGAAGCATCCGCCCTTTGTTGTGATTTTTAAACGGGCTGATGTTCTGAGAAAGGGGGATATATTTTGGATATTTTATTTTCCGCATTTTTAATCATCGCAGGAGCAGGTCTCTTTGCAATGATCGGTGCTGATCCTGCAGCTGCAGCATCAGAAACAGAGCTCGGTGCAGCATTCTGGCCACAGATCATACTTGCTATCATGATCGTTTTATCTGTTGTAAATATCGTTACCAACGTAAAGAAAATGAAGGCTGAGGGCGGAAGCATCACTTCAGGTATCGATGTGGCAGGCTTTTTCAAGAGTAAGCTTTTTATAGGTATGGTCATAGTGGCTATCATGGCTTTGATCTTACCTATGATAGGTTTTATACCTACATGTATCATCTTCCTTATGGTATATGGTATCCTGCTCAAGGCACCAAACATTCCGAAGCTTGCGATCGCTGTAGTTCTTATCACTATAGTTATCTACGTTCTTTTCCAGGGCGCTCTTGATATCATGCTCCCAAGAGGAACAGGTGTATTCAGAAGCTTTGCTCTTGCTGTTGAGTCGATTTTACCATTCTAAAGAGAAGGAGAGAAAAACATGTTTGATTTATTAGTGACAGGATTTTCTATTGTGTTTACACCTTCTACCTTCCTCTTTATCGTGGGTGGTACTATCATCGGTGTAATTTTCGGTGCTATGCCCGGTGTATCAGCATCTATGGCGGTTGCTCTTGCACTGCCTTTCGCATATGCTATGAAACCAATCGTAGCTATCGCATTCCTTGTATCTGTTTACTGCGCATCTATCACAGGCGGTGGAATCACAGCTATCCTGTTTAAGATTCCAGGAACACCTTCTTCCGCGCCTACAACCTTTGACGGTTATCCTATGGCACAGAGAGGTGAAGCCGGTAAGGCTCTCGGCTACTCACTTGTGGCTTCTGCATTCGGTGGACTTGTAGCTGCTTTCGCTATGGCACTCATTTCTCCTCAGCTTGCAGCAGTTGCTCTTAAATTCGGTCCTTCAGAGCTTTTCGCAGTATCATTCCTTGGTCTTTCAGTTCTTTCATGTCTCGACAGTGACAACATCGTAAAGACACTTATTTCTGGATGTATCGGTCTTTTCCTTGCAACCATAGGAATGGACCCTATGCTCGGTATCGCCCGTTTCACCTTCGGAAGTTCAACACTTCTTTCAGGCATCGAGATGATCCCTGTAATGATCGGTCTTTTCGCAGTTACCGAGGTTCTCAAGCAGACAAACAAGCAGAAGAAGATAGATGTAGAGAAGGATTCAACAGCCAAGGGTGGCGACACTTCCGCAAAACTTCCTTCCATCAAGGAACTCTGGGAGACAAAGTGGACAATGGTTCGTGCATCTGTACTTGGTACAGTTGTAGGTATCCTTCCGGGTGCCGGTGCAACCATCGCATCCTTCCTTGCATATGCGATCGAGAAGAAGGTTTCAAAGCATCCTGAGCTTCTCGGAACAGGTATACCTGATGGTATCGTAGCTTCCGAAGCTGCTAACAACGGTGCTACCGGCGGTGCCATGGTTCCGCTTCTTTCACTTGGTATCCCTGGCGGTAATGCTGCGGCTATCATGATGACAGCTCTCGTTATCCAGGGCGTACAGGTTGGACCTCTTCTTATCAAGCAGCAGCCTGAGTACCTTGCATCAGTATTTGCATCCATGTTCGTAACAAACATCGTCATGGTTATCGTTTCCATGGGAATCGCAAGAGTATTTGCAAAGATCCTTTCAGTTCCATATTCAATTCTTGGACCTGTAATCGTTATCCTTGCAACGATCGGTGCTTATGCTACAAACAACAACACAGGTGACGTAGTACTTATGGTTGCGGCAGGTATCATCGGATATCTCTTCTCAAAGCTTAAGTACAATTCAGCTGCACTTGTTCTCGGACTCGTTCTCGGACAGATGTGTGAGTCTAACTTCAGAAGAGCATATACTCTTAAGAACGGAAGCATCGTAGGTATCTTCACATCTCCGATTACTTTCATAATTGTTGCTGCATGTGTGGTTATGCTTGTTTACCCATTCGTGAAGCCTTTTATCTCAAAGAAGAAGGCTGCATAATTTTTCATAATAGGCCAAAAGATATATTTCAGGCTCCCACAGGATGTGGGGGCCTGTTTTTTATGACATGTTGAAATAAATAATCAGAAAATCCACTAATATTTAATCTTTTGACGTCGATAAATCAGTTTGGGAAGGAATAGTCAAACTCTACTATTTTTGAGGGGGCAGATATGCTTAAGAAAATAGTTATCGGTGTTGTGGGCTTTATATTTGGATTTTGTATGACAGTCATAGCGGCTGAACCCAAGATCTCTATGAATATAAAGTATGAGGACTGTTACGAGTACAGTACACTTACATGTAAAAATCAGACCAATGGGTCAATAATGTGGAGTAAAACTCTGGATGCGTTGCCGGCAACTGAACTTACGAGATCGCAATATTTGGGAATTAATAACGGATACGCGTATGTTCTGCATGGAGGAACCATACTTTTGCTGGATCCACAGACCGGAGCCGTAAAAAAGGAGAATTCTGATTTCGGAGGAGCCAGTGCATCATGGATCTTCAGTTCCTCCGGAAAATTATATATGTGCGGATATTATGGACCGGACTTTTATGTTATTGATAAAGACGGTAAGACCGTAAGCAGGATCGAGACCATAAATGATAAGTATTACTGGCCGGAATCCATGAAATTTACTACAGGTAATAATCTGATTCTGACCTATGGCGCGAAGGATGGATCCGGTGAAGGGAGCTATCCTGTGGAATTTGATGTTACGAAGTATTTCGGCACTGTTGAGAAATAATCTGATCTGATGCAGATGCCATGACAGGAGGCAGGTTCCCGAGGAATCCCTGAGGAATGGAATTGACTCAAAATGTCCTCATGGATACAATAAAGCTTAGGTTTAAAAAAAAAGGATTTTTTAAGTGATCAATAAGGAGTTTTATGGCAAACGAGAATATACTTGTAGTTGATGATGAGGCTGCGATACGTCTTGCGGTACGTGTTGCCCTAAAGAGAGAGGGAATGCGTGTGACGGAGGCGGCAGACGGAAAGGACGCCATAGAGCTTCTTGATAATCAGAAATTCAGTCTGGTCATACTCGATGTAATGATGCAGGAAATAGGGGGGTATGAGGTCCTTCAGCATATGAGGGAAAGAAATGACATGACCCCTGTTCTTATGCTGTCCGGAAAGACAGATGAAGCAGATCAGGTAATGGGGCTTGATTACGGTGCCGACAGCTATCTTACGAAGCCTTTTCATACGGCACTTCTCATTCAGAATATAAAGGCTCTCATACGTAGAACTCAGGTCTATGCCAATGCAGGCTCCGATCAGGTAAAGTCAGGACGCTTCAGTGTGGATACCTTAAAGATGGAATGTCAGAAGGATGGCGAGAGACTTGATTTCACAGGCAGAGAGACCATGCTTTTCAGATATTTCATGGAGCATCCCGGTGAGGTCTTCACCAAGGAACAGCTTTACAGACAGGTGTGGGATGACAGCGGCGCCGTAGTGGACGAGAATACAGTCACGGTTTATGTAAAACGTATAAGAAGCAAGATCGAAGAGGACCCCAAAAATCCGGTGTACCTGAAGACGGTGAGAGGAGTGGGATACCGTTTCGATCAAGAGTGATAAGAAATAAAAAGAATGACATTGGATGTGATACCAATGCCATTCTTTTTTATATATGAGGTTTCTGAACGTATTTTCCTTGATGACGTTCAGAAACCTGTGCTTTACATCACAGTCTCGGTATTCAGAATCTGTTGAATCACATCATTCAACGCCAGAGCGGCTTTTGAGTGGTAGCGGTCCGGAGACATGGCGGTGACCAGGTCTATGCTTGGGGCATCCTTTCCGAGAGACAGGAACTCGGCGTTACGGAAATAGTGTCTGGAACTGTAATAAGTGAAGGCAAGACCCTGTCCGTTTGCTGCAAGGGAAGCGGCAAAGAGGGCAGAGAGGGTGTTGTTGTAAGCGAGAGGCGTGATCCTGTTCTTCATGAAGAGACGCCTTGCTTCACGTCCCAGTATGGTGTCAAAGTCACTGAGAAGAAACTCGTATTTCGCCGCATCCTTTATCCTTACGCTTTTTCTGATGCGGGAAGAAGGATTGCTGTTGTTTTCTTTTGCCTTGGACATCACCGGATGATTGGGGCTTGCCACAAGGCAGATCTCGTCTTTCAATAGATCGAAGACATGGAGCCGGCTGCCCTTCTCAGGCCGGGCAAGAAGTGCAAGGTCAATGTCTCCGTTCATAAGATACTGCTCAAGGGCCATGGAGTTCTTTTCAACTATCTGTACATGGATGTTGGGATAGGTCATGTGAAAGGCATTAAGAACAGGAGGTAGCAGATAGGAGCCACGGAATGAACTGATGCCGAGGATGACATGTCCGGCATCAAGATTCGATACATCCTGCATCTTATCCTGCACCCTGTGATATTCGGAAATGGTGTGGTAGGCATACTCCAAAAGAAGCTGTCCCGATTCTGTGGGCCGGACACCGTTTGAAGTTCGTACAAAAAGTCTGTAACCAAGATTACTCTCATAACAGGAGAGAAACTGTGAGAGACTTGACTGGGCCATATACAAGCGTTCTGCTGCTTTGGAGATGCTTTTCTCCTCTGCTATGGCTATAAGATAGTTCAGTTCTTTTATTTCCATTTATACCTCCATTGACAGGTTTCCGAATGCATGCATGGAAAATGCGTTCGCCAGAACCGAGCAGGCTGCTTTTCTTCTTGATTATCAGGACATAATAATCAGTATTGTTTTTATCAAAACATGATGTCATGCCTGTACATATCGGAAAAACCGATATGACATATATGGAATAGATGCATTCTGTGATGGCTTTCGACCCATTATACTTTATTACGAAGAGTTTTGAAAAGAGTGTATCAAGTCATGATGTGAATCATATAAGTGATAAATTATGATTCACAGGTGGATTGATACATAGCGTAAATTCCGGTTAAACATCAGCTGAAATGAATTTACGCATAGTATGAAGGAGGGAATATGAGCAGAGTTTCGCTGAAGGGTATATGCGACATGCATGTACACACGAATCCTGATCTGAGACTACGGGCCTACAGTGATCTGGAGCTTGCGGATGCAGCCGTAAGAGTCGGGGCCAGAGCCATAGTTATCAAGTCTCATCTGGGTTTTACCGTAAACCGTGCTGCCATTGCCAATGAGTACGTCCGGAAGGTCTATGGCGAAAACACCGGTTTCACAATGTACGGCGGAGTGGTGATGAACAAAGTCATAGGCGGAGTGAATCCTGAAGCAGTTGAAAAGGGACTGAAGCTTGGAGCTAAGGAAATCTGGCTTCCTACCCAGTCGGCAAAGCAGCACCTTGCGAAGATGGGACAGAATCCGGGAGATGGCATTGAGCTTGTTAGAGACGGTAAGGTCATACCGGAGCTTAAGGATGTATTTAATCTCGTAAGGGACTATGATGTGGCACTGGGTACAGCCCATGTATCACCGGAAGAGGCATTCGTCATAGTAGAAGCCGCAAGGGATGCAGGTGTAAAGAAAATCATCATCACACATCCCGAGTGGTGGGTATGTGACTATTCCATGGATGATCAGATAAGACTGGTAAGGGACTATGATGTCATTCTGGAACGCTGCTATGCCCAGAATATGGGCAAGGGTAAGCCCTACCATCTGAATCTTAAGGAAAATGCCGAGCTTATCAGGGAAGTGGGCTATGAGCATGTAATGGTTGATACAGATGGGGGTCAGACAGAGAATCCGGACTGGGAGACAGAGATGTATGAGTATATGCATTATCTTCTGGAATACGGAATTCCTATTGAGCATATATATCATATGACAAAGACTATTCCATACAGACTTCTGGGAATCGATGAAGGAAGTGCAGAATGACCTGAGTGCTTCATGACTATAGGATCATCAGGAGGCAGCAGCCGTAGTATTTAGTGATAGAAATCAAACATAGTTTCAGGAGATAAAAATATGTTAAGTGCATTTATAATTCTCGCCATAGCAGTGGCGATTTTTCTCGGATACAGGACCAAGATAAATACAGGTCTTTTCTGTATAGTTTTTGCTTACATCATCGGATGCTTCGTCATGGGCATGAAACCGAAGGAGATCATAGCCTTCTGGCCTACCAACACCATGTTCGTTATCCTTTCTGTGTCACTTTTTTATAATGTTGCCGCAATAAACGGAACACTTGAAAAGATGTCAGGAGCCCTTCTTTATGCATGCCGTAAATTCCCGGGACTTCTTCCCTTCGCCCTTTTTGCTGTAGCGGTAATACTTTCCGTAATGGGAGCAACATACTTTACGGTTCTTGCCTTCCTTGCACCTATAACACTGGTTATCTGTGATGAATCAAAGATGGATAAGCTTACTGGAGCTGTAGCCATCAACTGCGGTGCGCTCTGCGGAGGAGATTTCCCCACATCAAATCTAGGAGTTGTTTTCAGAGGTCTTGCGGATACGGCCTATGAAGCAAATCCGGAACTTACAGCAGTTGAGAGCTTCGGAATGGAAATGCAGATATTCCTTTTCTCCATGGTATTCTCACTCATCCTTGTGGCAATCTTCAGATTCTGCTTCAAGGAGAACAGAAATATCGGAAAGGATGTTGTATTTAAAAAGCCGGAGGCATTCACAAAGGAACAGAAGACAACTCTTAACCTCATGATACTAATGATGGTCGTTGTACTTATATTCCCTCTCCTTAAGATGATCATGCCGGGAAATGATGCTATAAAGTTCATAGCAGGTAAGGTAGACGTAGGTCTTGTTGCCATCATTTTCGCAGTTATAGCATTGTTACTGAAGCTTGCACCCCAGAAGGAGGCTATAGCCAGAATTCCATGGAACACTATCATCATGATAGCAGGTGCGGGAATGCTTATAGCAGTTGCTGTTGAGGCAGGTACCATAGATATGTTGAGCAACTGGGTGGGCTCAAATGTTCCAAAACCTCTCATCCCTGTAGCTTTTTCAATCATCGCTGCCATCATGAGCTTCTTCAGTTCAACAACTGGTGTTGTAGCGCCGGCTCTTTTCCCTCTTATTCCGGCGCTTGCAGCATCAACGGGACTTTCAGCACCTGTGCTCTTTGCCTGCACAGTACTTGGAGCCCAGTCCAGTGCCATCAGCCCCTTCTCTTCAGGAGGTTCACTTATACTTGGATCAACACCAAAGGAAGAGGACAGAAATACACTTTTCAACAGACTTCTTATGGTGGCTGTTCCCATAAGCGTACTTTTCTGTGCACTGTATAATTTCGTCGTTGCCATGGTTCTTTGATAAAGCCAACAATAAAGCCAACAATAGAAAGTGCCGGTATCTCATGTTCTGAGATGCCGGCACTTTTAAGTTCAAATAACAAGAGTGTTGTTCTCCTGTTCGTCTTATCGCTTCGATTCATTATGTGAAGTCTCTCACGATCTTTATATACTCGGTTGCGTGGTAGGGCAGATAGCTGTTTTTTCTGTATGCAGCAACGAAATTTATGTGGGTACTTGGATCACCTACGGAAAAAAATCGCAGCGGCTTTTCCAGTTTCATATGCTTTAAATGGGTTTCTGTGATGAAGCAGACACCATAATTTCGTGAGGCAAGCTCTGCTTCGGCCCTTATGTTACTTGTTTCAAGTATGATATTCGGAGTGATGTGGTGCTGTCTGAAAAGCCTGTCAACTATGGTTCTGGTACGCTGATTGGGATTCTGCATTATCACACCCTGATCTCTGGTCACAAGATGCTGAAGGTCGAGATGAGGATAGCGGCACCCCTCCATGGGATAGGCAAGCTCACACAGCGGGTTATCGGGAGACATTACAAGAACCATTTCCTCATGACTTATGATCTCTGTTTTTATATTTGGATTTTCATCCGGCTGGTTGTAAAAGGCCAGGTCAATGTTTCCGTTCAGGATCATCTCATTAAGATGACTTGAGCTGGCCTCATGGATCTTTATCTTAACCTTTGGATAGAGACTGTGGAAAATAGGAAGGGTACAGGGAAGCATATAGGTTCCTCTCATTGCGGGAAAGCCAACATTAAGGAGACCGGAGTCATGCATAAGTATGTCGCCTACCTCCTGATCCAGCTCTTTTTTCAGATTAAGGATCTCTTTTGCCTTTGCGATATAACGTTCACCTATATACGTAGGAACATATTTGTTTCCGATCCTGTTGAACAAAGGCTGCCCTACATAGGACTCGGTATTTTGAAGAAACCTTGATAATGATGGCTGGGTGAGGAAAAGTGCCTCGGCAGCTTTTGAAATATTACCGTATTCTTCTATGGCAAGAATGTATGAAAGATCTTTAAAATCCATATAATGCTCCCTTCGTTTACTAAATCAAATACAAAGATGGAATCAATGCATTTATTCTAACACAAAGTATACGTCGAACGCATACTTTTTATCGAATAAATGCATTGGATATATATAAATACAAATGGTAATGTATAGACATAGATAAACAGATGCGCGCTGTTCATTGAAAACTCAGGGAAGTATCTCTCAATCTCCCCCGATGAGAGATATTTCCGGAAAGTGAAAAAATTTAATAAATCTCTCACTTTGACTGTTTCTATATCCCTTTTTGGGTATGGAACCATATGAAGGAGGTTCACATGACAGAAGTGCATGAGGGTATGATCAAGCTGCCGGTTTCCATCATCAGAGGCGGAACCAGCAAGGGCGTGTATATATTGGAAGAGGATCTTCCGAAGGATAAGAATGAATGGGATGCAGTCCTTCTCAGAATGATGGGCAGTCCCGATCGTAAACAGATAGATGGCCTCGGCGGTTCTCAGTCTGTTACAAGTAAGGTGGCCATCATCAAGAAGTCACAAAGACCGGATGCGGATGTTGATTATACATTTGCTCAGGTATCGGTAGATAAACCAATCGTAAGTTATAAAGGAAATTGCGGAAATATATCATCAGGTGTAGGACCTTTCGCAATAGAAAAGGGGCTTGTAGAGGCTAAGGAAGGAACTACAAGTGTACGTATATATAATACAAATACCGACAAGATAATCGTTGGAGAAGTAAGTACCAGAAATGGAGAGGTACAGTACGAAGGCGATTTCGCAATTGCGGGTGTACCGGGAACAGCTTCTCCTATAAAACTTAAATTCGTTGATCCCTCAGGAACACTTGGAAACGGACTTCTTCCTACAGGTAATGTAGTGGATGTTCTTGAGGTTCCGGGTTACGGAAAAGTTGAAGTATCAATAGTTGATGCGGCAAATCCTCTGGTTTTTGCAAAGGCTGTTGATCTCGGGCTTAAGGGCAGTGAAACACCTGACGAGATAAACGGTTCGGAAGAGAAGCTCGATCTTCTGGAGAAGGTAAGAGGTCTTGCGGCTGTAAAGCTCGGGCTCATTTCTGATTACACAAAGTCAGCCTGGGAAACACCGGGAATTCCGAAGATGACATTCGTTGCGGAAGCTGCTGACTATACAACAGCAGACGGCAAGGAGTTCAAGAGATCAGATATCGATCTTCTTTCCAGAATGATGTCCATGCAGAAGGCTCATCCAAGCTACGCCATGACAGGTGCCATGTGTACCGCAGCCGCAGCAGTCATCAAGGGAAGCATTGTCAACCAGGTGCTTTCAAAGGACACTGATACACAGTTCATAAGAATCGGACATGCAAGCGGCGTTCTTGAGTGCGGTGTTGATTACGTGGAAGATGCAGAGAACAAGGATGTTCCCAAGATAGATGACACCTTCGGATTCAGAACCGCAAACCTTATTATGGAAGGTAAAGCAGTCATCAGACTTTGATAGATTAGAAGAGTATAGAAATAGATAGAAATAAAGTAAGATGATATGGTTCGTTTCACCTGTGAAAAAATATGAAGGTATGCAGGTAAACGTTTAAACAATGTATATTTCAGGAGATACAGATTATGAATTTCGCATTAATATCCCTGGTCGTATTGGCTATCGTAGTAGCAGTCGGCTTTATAAAGAAGATAAATATAGGTTTCTTTTCAATAGGTGCAGCCTTCCTGCTTGGTATGGCAGGTGATCTCAGCGCCAAGGACATCACAAAGGGCTTTTCAAGCTCCATGTTCGTAACTCTGGTTGGTGTAACCTTCCTTTTTGGTATGGCATCACAGAACGGAACACTGGATCTTTTCTCAAAAAAGGTCGTTGCTCTCGTTGGTAAGAGAACATATCTTATTCCTATTCTTATGTTCGCACTTTCAGCATTTATCTCAGCCATCGGACCCGGACACATCGCAGCAGGAATCCTCATGACAACATTTGCAGTATATCTCGCATTCGAGCTGGATATCAATCCTATGGCAACAGCTCTTTATGCAAAGCTCGGTGCCAATGCAGGCTGCGCATCGCCACTGTCAATGACGGGTATTCTTGCGAAGAACCTCAGTGAGCCTCTCGGATATACAGGCTTCGGTTTACATCTTTTCCTTACAACACTTCTTTCGGGCTTCGTTTTCACAGCCATCATGTACGTTTACTATAAGGGCTACAAGGTTAAGGCAGATAACCCGCTTAAGCTTTCCGACATTCCTGCATTTAACCGTAACCAGAAGATCACTATGCTTGCCATCGCAGTTATGGTAGTATGCTGTATCGGTTTCAAGCTTGACACAGGACTTTTCGCTTTCGTTGCAGCAGCAGTTCTTATCCTTCTCGGATGTGCTGATGAGAAGAAGGCCATTAAGGGAATTCCATGGGGAACACTTATGCTCATCTGTGGTGTAGGTCTTCTCGTAAATGTAATCGATAAGCTCGGTGGTATCACACTTATCTCTGATTTCTTAAGCTCACTTATGACAAAGAGCACAGCTACACCTATCATGGCAGCAACTTCCGGAATCCTTTCATGGGTAAGCTCAACAACAGGTGTCGTAATGCCTACACTTTATCCTATCGCTGATAATATCGTTAAGAACTTCGGCGACGGAGTAAGCTACGTTGAGATCATTTCAGCTCTTACAGCAACATCATTTGCAGCTGCTATCAGCCCTCTTTCAACAGGTGGTGCTATCATCATGTCTTCCTACTCAGCAGCCAAGGAGACAACAACAGAAGAGATGAACAAGATGTTCCGTACACTTTTCCTTCTTTCTGTTATGAATGTAGTGATCAATGTAGTAATGTCAGCTCTCGGAGTATTCAATCTCGGCGGACTTTTCTACTAATCAGAAAATCAAGATGTATCAAATATAAAGATGCTTAAAATGTACCGGTTTTACTGGAACTTGGATATGAGGTAAGACCGGTGCATTTTCTATTCCGGTAAAGCATATAAGCTATAGGTAAAAACCTATACATAATATTGTATACAATAGGAAAAGCCTATACTTGGCATATAGATATAAATATTTTACTATTGCGTCATATCTAATTAGAATAAATACATAAAAATAAAAACACAGAGAAACAGAAAAAGGCGATATAATATACATGTTCATGCGTTAATGTCATATGTAATATTGTTCAGAATGCTTAGTATCTACGTACTCTTATGTGAAATGTTGTTTCCCTGAAGAAAAGGGAGTCATTAAGGAGGTTTATTATGGTCAAGCTTCATGAAGGCGGCGTATATCTGGTAAACGGAACAGAACTTGTTCCTGAGGCAGAGGCAGCCAGGGTTGAGCAGCTTACTGGCAAGGCTGCAGATAAGGCAGAGGCAAAGAAGGGTACCATTGCTTATGGTATCATGAAGTCACATAACACCAACGATACTATGGATAATCTCAAGATCAAGTTCGATGCCATGGTATCACATGATATCACATTTGTAGGTATCATTCAGACAGCGAGAGCTTCCGGAATGGAGAAGTTCCCACTTCCTTATGTTCTTACATGCTGCCATAACTCACTTTGCGCAGTTGGCGGAACCATCAACGATGATGACCATTACTTCGGTCTTTCCGCAGCAAAGAAGTACGGCGGAATCTATGTTCCACCACACGTAGCGGTCTGCCACCAGTTCATGCGTGAGAAGTTTGCGGGCGGCGGAAAGATGATCCTCGGCTCAGACTCACACACACGTTACGGCGCACTCGGAACCATGGCTATCGGAGAAGGCGGCGGAGAGCTTTCAAAGCAGCTTCTTGAGCAGACTTATGATGTTGCATATCCAGGAGTAGTTTGTATCTATCTTACAGGAAAGCCTGCACCATTCGTAGGTCCACATGATATCGCTCTTGCGATCGAGAGAGCTGTATTCAAGAACGGATACGTTAAGAATAAGGTAATGGAGTTCGTAGGACCGGGCGTATCTTCCATGACGACAGATTTCAGAAACGGTGTCGATGTTATGACAACAGAGACAACATGTCTTTCATCTGTTTGGAGAACAGACGATGATACAAAGGCATTCCTTACCATGCACGGAAGAGGAGAGGATTTCAAGCAGCTGGATCCTGCAGAGGTTGCATACTATGATGGTTGTGTAGAGGTCGATCTTTCAGCGGTTCGTCCTATGATCGCTCTTCCTTTCCACCCGTCAAACGCTTACGAGATCACAGAGCTCTATAACAATCTTGAGGATATCCTTCGCGAGACAGAGAAGGAAGCAGAGAAGGTTGCAGAGGGAAGAGCACACTTTACTCTTCTTGACAAGATCACAGCTGATCACAAGCTTCAGGTACAGCAGGGTATCATCGCAGGATGTGCCGGCGGTAACTATACAAACGTTGTTGAGGCAGCTCATGCACTTAAGGGCAAGAGCATCGGTGACGGTGAGTTCTATCTCAGCGTATATCCGTCATCACAGCCTGTTTATACAGATCTTGACCGTAAGGGACTTCTTGCAGATCTTATGGATGCAGGCGCTATCATCCGTTCAGCATTCTGCGGACCTTGCTTCGGTGCCGGAGATACACCTGCAAACAATGCGCTTTCTATCCGTCATACAACACGTAACTTCCCTAACCGTGAAGGTTCTAAGCCGGGTAACGGTCAGATGTCAGCTGTATGTCTTATGGATGCACGTTCAATCGCAGCTACAGCTGCTAACGGCGGTAAGCTCACATCTGCTGAAGAGCTTGATTGCTGGGGCGATATCCCTGAGTACAACTACGATGACAAGGCTTACAGAAACAGACTGTATCAGGGCTGGGGCAAGGCAGATCTTGATCAGGAGCTTCGTTTCGGACCGAATATCAAGGACTGGCCGGAGCAGGAGCCTATGACAGATAACATTCTCCTTAAGGTTGCATCAAAGATCCTTGATCCTGTTACTACAACCGATGAGCTTATTCCTTCAGGTGAGACTTCATCATACAGATCAAATCCTCTCGGACTTGCCGAGTTCACACTTTCAAGAAGAGATCCTGAGTACGTTGGCCGTGCAAAGGCTGTAAGAGATCTTGAAACAGAGCGTAAGAACGGCACAGTTCCTGCTGAGATCGCTGATGTATTTAAGGTTATCAATACTATTCCGGGACAGGAGAACGTTCAGGCTTCAGATGTAGAGATCGGTTCAACCATCTATTCCAACAAGCCGGGTGACGGTTCAGCCCGTGAGCAGGCTGCTTCCTGCCAGAGAGTACTTGGTGCTCTTGCAAACATCACTCAGGAGTATGCCACAAAGAGATACAGATCCAACTGTATGAACTGGGGTATGGTACCGTTCCATCTCAAGGGAGAGCCTGACAAGTTCGATGTGGATGATTACATCTATGTACCGGGCATCAAGAAGGCACTTCAGGATGATAAGCTTGAGGATATCAAGGCTTATGTCATCAAGGATGGTAAGGCAACAGAAATCGAGCTTTATGTTCTTCCTATGACTCCAAATGAGCGTCAGATCGTTCAGGACGGATGTCTCATCAACTTCAACAAGTTCGGTCATTCAAAGAACTTTGCCTGATCAATGAACAGATAAATCAGTTTCTAAGCCACCGGAGCCTTTTGGCTCCGGTGGCTTTTATTATGTTTGGGCCTTTGTTACTGCAGGGATAACCGGATAAAGATCAGTAAAAGTGTTTTATGGCAGTCACTTTATTAAAATTTAAGAATTTCAGTATAAAAGCACTATTTAAAAAATAAATACCCCTAACACTTAAAAATAAGAATGAAAAATTATTTTATAATAATTTAGGACATGATAAAGCGTTTTCGAGACAAAAATCATAGGATAATCCTATGGATGCCATAATACGATAACTATTTTACTATAGGTGACAAGCGTATTATTATTGAAATACTACAATTAAAAAGTTTAAATTCCACCATTGCTAGGATATAATTGCTAGTAGTTGGGGCGCGATACCTAAGCGCTACGGGATGTGAAAATGATGAGTTATAAAAGCTGTTTTTTCAGATGATTTGCGACTTTTAGGACTCATTGTAAAAAGAACTTTATGTAACATTGTTTGCGCGGGATTAAGGGGAAAGATTCCGCATCCAAGGAGGAAACTATGGAAATTAAGAAACCTGCTGTAGCGGGCACTATGGAATCCAGTGACTGCCAGGTTACTGTTGAGCCTGGAGAGGGAAAGATCGATTTCACATTGGACTCTGCAGTAGCTCATCAGTTCGGAAATCAGATCAAAAAGGTAACACTCGAGACATTAGCAAATCTTGGCGTTGATAACGTAAAGATTTCTATCGTTGATAAGGGTGCTCTTGATTGCACAATCAAGGCTCGTATCGAGGGAGCTGTTTTCCGTTCAGTAGACCAGTATAAAGATTTACCATGGGGAGGTGCAATCAAATGATTGAGAATCCTAATAAGAAAAGATTAAGAAGATCCATGATGTTCCTGAATGCTCAGAAGCCTTCACTCATTAAGGATCCGTATATTTACAAGATTGACTCTCTCATGCTGGATCTCGAGGATGCCGTTGCCGTAACAGCAAAGGATACTGCAAGATTCTCTCTGTATCATGCTCTTAAGACCATCGATTACAGAGGATCAGAGCGTGTAGTTCGTATCAACGGTCTCGATACTGATCTCTGGGAAGAGGATATCCGTGTTTGTGTAGCAGGTGGTGCTGATGTTATCCGTATCCCTAAGACAGAGGATGCTTCCATGGTTCGCGCGGTTGAAGAGAAGATCGTGGCAGCTGAGGAAGAGTTCAACAGAGAGCCTGGTTCAACTCTTATCATGTCAGCTCTTGAGTCCTGTAAGGGTGTTATGAATGCATACGAGGTATGTACATCTTCAGATCGTATGATCGGTGTTGCCCTTTCAGGTGGTGACTATACAAAGGACCTTCAGACACGTATCACCGGAACAGGTGTTGAGCTTATGGGTGCCCGTCAGCAGATGATCATCGCAGCTCGTGCAGCCGGCGTACAGTGTTTTGATACAGTATGGACAAACCTTGATGATATGGAAGGTTTCCGTAAGGAAGTTCAGATGATACATGATATGGGATTTGATGGTAAGTCATGTATCAACCCTCGTCAGATCGACATCGTTCATGATATCTATACTCCTACTCAGAAGGAGATCATTTTCTCTGAGAAGGTAATCAAGGAGATCGATGACAAGAAGGCAAAGGGCATCGGTGTATTTACTGTTGATGGAAAGATGATCGATATCGCTTTCTATGACGGTGCTAAGAGAAACATCATGCTTGCAAAGGCTGCCGGAGTTTATAAGGGGGATCTGTAATTATGATTAATGCAGTTGGTAGAGATATACCTGAGGAAATCTTAAAGGCAACAGGTAAGGAAGTTTTCCAGGGAACTCATCACTTTGATGGTTTTGAGTATCAGACAGCTTCTCACAAGGTTAAGTGCGTTATTAATTCAAACGGCACAAAGCTTGTTGACAGTATTCATGATGTACTTGTTAAGTGCGGAATCAAGGATGGCATGACACTTTCATTCCACCATCATTTCCGTAATGGTGATAAGGTTCTTAACATGGTTATGGAAGAAGTTCATAACATGGGTATCAAGAACATCACTATCTGCGCTTCATCACTCGGAAGCCAGAATGACCCTATCGTTTACATGCTTGATGATGGAACCATCACAGAGATCCAGTCATCCGGTGTTCGTGGTCAGATCGGTAAGGCAATCTCAGAGGGAAGACTTCAGGGACTTGCTATCATGCGTTCACACGGTGCCCGTTCAAGAGCTATCGAGAGCGGTGAGACTCACATCGATATCGCATTCATCGGTGCTCCTACAGCTGATGAGTACGGTAACCTTAACGCTAACGGCGGTAAGGCAGACTGCGGTGTTCTTTCATACTCAGCAGCAGATGCTATGTATGCAGACCGCGTAGTTGCTATCACAGATACACTTGTACCTTTCCCGAATCTTCCTGCACAGATCACACAGACATATGTTGACTATGTAGTAAAGGTTGACGAGATCGGTGATCCTACAAAGATCGCTACAGGTGCTGCTAAGCCTACAACAGACCAGAGAAAGCTTCTCATGGCCAAGTACTGCACAGATTTCGTTGTGGCAACTCCTTACTTCAAGGAGGGCTTCTCATATCAGACAGGTGTAGGTGGAGCTTCTATCGCTTCAACAAAGTTCCTTGCTGAGATCATGAGAGAGAAGAACATTCACATGTCCTTCGGTGTAGGTGGTATCGCTAAGCCAATGTGTGATCTTCTTGAGGAGGGTCTCATCAAGACTCTCGTAGATACACAGGACTTCGATCAGGATGCTATCAAGTCAGTAGCTACAAATCCTAACCATCACTACATCACAGCAAGTGAGTATGCTGATCCGTTCAACAAGGGTGCATATGTAAACAAGCTTGATTTCGTTATCCTCGCTGCTCTTGAGGTTGATACACACTTCAACTGTAACGTAGTAGTAGGTTCTGACGGTGTCATCACTGGTGCTCAGGGTGGACATCCTGATACAGCTGCCGGTGCTAAGTGTACTATCGTTATCGCACCTATCATGCAGGGAAGAATTCCTACAATCTGCACAGATTGTACAACTGTTACAACTCCTGGTGAGGACGTTGACGTTGTTGTTACTGATTACGGTATCGCAATCAATCCTAAGAGAACAGACCTTATCGAGGCTACAAAGGATAAGGGACTTCCTCTCAAGACTATCGAGGAGCTTAGAGATATTGCCTACAGCATCACAGGTGAGCCTGAGAAGGTACAGTTCGGTGATCGTGTAGTTGGTATCATTGAGGGACGTGATGGAACTATTATGGACGTTGTTCGTCAGATCAAGAAGTTTGAGTTCAATAACTGATAGTTTAGATTAATAATATAAAGAATACGGCGTTGTGGACGATCAGGGGGATAAGCCACAACGCCTTCTTTTTGCCATAAAATGGTGTAGAATATATACAATACGGTTTCGTGATCCAAAAGAAATTCCCGTTCAGGAAAGTACTTTTGAATCATGAGAGCGAAATTATTCTGTAGTGTACATGAAGAAATAAATCAGATGGAGTAATATGACGGAGAATTATTATTTTGCCGAGGGTCAGCCCTTTTCAGGGAGGGAGCTTGACAGGTTGAAGGCTTTTCTTATGGGAAGGGGCCTTGATTATGACGAAAGGATAACCCATACAGTCTGCATAATGGATGAAGATACCGGGGAGATCGCTGCTACAGGCTCGCTGAGCGGTATAATTTTAAAATGCGTAGCGGTTTCAGAGAAGCATCATGGTCAGGGACTTTTGAATGAGCTCATGTCTAAGCTCTATGAGATAATGGTCAGCAAGGGAACCTCTCATTTCGTGGGCTTCACCAAACCAAAAAACCTTCCTATATTTAATCATATGGGTCTTTACCCCATAGTTTCAACGGAACACATCGTTTATCTCGAGAATCGCAAGGATGAATTTTCAAAGTATCTGAACAGGCTAAGAGAAAAGGCCGGCAGGATGATAGATGAAAAGGCATTGGAAAGAAACCATGAGGTGATGGAAAAGATAAGTGAGGAAATTCTGAACGGGGAAATTCAGAAGTGTGCCAATGCAGGCTCTCCGGACACAGATGTTTTTCCCGGGTATCTGATACCGGTGCAGGACATACCGGACTATTTTATTAGTGATAAAGAAAATTCACTGAATTACAGGCAGGAGCTTTTTGACAGACTTAAAAGGACGATAGCCGAAGCTGTAAAGTGTATGAATTAAATCTGAAACAGAGTTATGGAGAAAAAATGGAAATGAAGCTTGATTATGAACATGAGGTAACTGTACCTGAGATGCTTGAGGCAAGAGACCACAGAGTCGAGATGCAGAGAGATCTCATAGCTGAGTTTCATCATCCGGTCATTTGTTTTATGCTTAATATCCCGGGCCCTCACAAGGTTGGTGAAGACTTTGAGAAGGCTTTCAGATATGGAGTGCAAAGTATCGATGAAGTACTCGGGAAGTATGGGATGAAAAAGGATACAGAGAAGGAAGAATCCTTCGTGACGGGATATATTTACTATGTTTCCGTGGAAGCTGACGCCGTAGACATTAAGAAAGCCATGTGTGAGATCGAGGAGAGGGACAGGATAGGAAGAATCTTCGATATAGATGTTCTTCGGACTGACGGTTCCAAGGTTAGCCGTGAAGAGTTCGGCATGGGCCCGAGAAAATGTCTCATGTGTGAGCTGGAGGCACATATATGTGCGAGAAACAGAACTCATACTGTGGCCTCCATGGTGGAGGAGATACATAGAATAATCAGAGTATCATTTGCCGGATGAGAATGTGAATTAAACTGGAGCTGATATAAATGAAATAAACATATCAGTACCGGTCTTCCGGTCAAAAAGGATGGAAAAAGTAAAGGGATGTTTTATGCAGGATAGAAGAGGGGTGGAATTTCATAGTATCGAAGAGCTGGTGGAAACAGTAGGCTGGAATGTGCGTAATGCCCTTTTGGGAGAGGTGTATGCGACGCCTAAGCCGGGGCTTGTGGACAGGAGAGATACAGGCTCTCATAAGGACATGTCCTACGAGACCTTTCTTGCCAGCACGGAAGCTATCACGCCATATCTTGTGGATATGTTCGAAGCGGGACTGAGAAGCGGAGCTGAGTATGAGAAAACGGCACAGGATAATTTAAGCTCTGATAGCCTGACTGATGAAGAAAGATTATTTCTGGGTATCAGAAATATCGGAATTGGAGCGGAAAAAGCCATGTATGCCGCCACGGATAATGTCAACACCCATAAGGGAATGATATTTACCATGGGGATACTTCTTGCTGCGGCGGGAATGATCGCAGGAAACAGACTGAAAAAACAGCATGATGATCGGGCCGGAAATCTGTCGGATATAAGATCAAACAGTGAAAAATCAGTAGCGAAATTAGAAACACAATACGTTTTTTTTGATATAAATGAGATCCTTGAGACCGGAAGACGCATGTCTGCCCGGATACTGGAGAAGGATTTTATAGAGATGGAAAAGAGGGAGCCGAAGTCTCATGGCGAAAAGCTCTACCATAACTATGGCGAAAAGGGTATCCGTGGGCAGGCCATGGAGGGTTTTCCTGTAATAAAAGAGATGGGTGTTGTCTCCATGAGGAAGTATCTTTCCATAGCAGAGGATGAAGCTCTGAGGAGCGAGATCTGCAGGAGAGCTACATTGAGAAAAGACCTGCTTGACGCTGAAGGAAACATGAGGGATGAGCATTTTGAAAATGCTGTGAACATCAGTACCCTGCTGGCCATCATGTCAGAGCTCAATGATACCAATGTTCTTACCAGAAGTTCATACGGGGAAATGGAGTGGCTTAAGGCGGAAAGTGCGAAAATTGTTGAGATCGGTGCGGCTTTTAGTGAAGAAGGACTTTCGGCAATAGAGGAACTTAATGTAAAATGTATTGAGAAGAATATCAGTCCCGGTGGGGCGGCAGATATTCTGGCAGTTA
The DNA here is from genome assembly GCA_000513555.1 of Lachnospiraceae bacterium JC7. Lineage (GTDB taxonomy): Bacteria > Bacillota > Clostridia > Lachnospirales > Lachnospiraceae > Oribacterium. Next base: position 2,733 of record ALYD01000032.1, on the reverse strand, counting down.
CTATATTACTATTAAAGCTAGAGGGGATAGGCTATGTATGAGTGTCCGAATTGTGGTGGAGATCTGAGATTTGATATTCCGTCACAAAAGTTAAGGTGTGAGCATTGCGACACTACCTTTGATCCGTATTCTGTAGTGGTCGATAAGGATGCGGAAGAACATAAGGTGGAAGTTTTTGGAGATCATCCGGGAGATGAGACCGGCGTGGAGTCGGGATCCGGAAATGATAGCGAAACTTCTTCGGCAAAAGGCGGTGATGCTTCGGAAGGTACAGAGGAAGACAGATCGAAGCAGAGCATGCAGATGACCATATTTACCTGTAAGAGCTGTGGAGCCGAAATTTCCAGTACGAACTTAAGTGCTGCAGGTTTTTGCAGCTACTGCGGACAGCCGGCGGTGTTTTCTTCGAGAGTAAGTAATGAAAGACGTCCCGAGAAGATCATTCCATTTAAGATAGATAAGGCGTCCTGCAAGGAAATGTTCGTCAGCAGGATGAAGGGGGCTCTCTATGCGCCCAAGGAGCTTACAGATCCAGAAGCTCTTTCCGGATTTGTAGGCATTTACATGCCATACTGGGTGTATGGTTTTGATGTAGGGCCTCAGGCGGTCGTGCCTGTTTCCAGAACCAAGACGGAGGGAAGATATGAGATTACAGATAAATATAATCTCACCATGGATCTGGATGGAAAGTTTGACGGAATAGCATTTGACGCTTCCAGTTCTTTCAATGATCACATCGCAGAGGTCATAGCACCCTATGATGCAAAGGATATGATCGAGTTCACACCATCCTTCCTCTGTGGATTTTATGCGGATATTCCGGATGTTCCTTCTGATACATATAGGGATGATGCAGAGATCTATGTGCTTAAGCATACCTTTGCATCCATTGACAAGGAGTGTAAAAAGAAGGGCTTCGACAGAGACAGTCTGGGCAGTGTATCAAGTGCCGAGGGTATGGTGAATCTCAAGTATGAAGGCGAGAAGGAGGCCATGCTTCCTGTATGGTTCCTGACCTACAGAAAGGGAGACAGAGTCTGCTATTCTGTGATGAACGGTGTTACAGGAAAGATCTCAGCGGATATACCGGTGGATTTTAAGAAGTTCTATATCGCTTCCTTCCTTATGTCCATCCCAATTTTCATTATGCTGAATATGCAGTTTACCATTCAGCCGAAATCGGTACTTATCTTCTCTCTCATCATGGCACTGATGACGGCTATTCTCTATATGTTTGAGATCGATAAGATCGAGAAGCAGGAGGATCCCAGGGAGGATCAGGGCTATGTAGCCGCACGATGCAACGGTACCTTCAAGAGCGGTGAAAAGGTCAGGGTCAATGCCTACAAGGATTTCAAGGAGAATACAGCGTCAAAGAAACATTTCCATGTGGGGGGCTGCAGTTCTATTTTAGGCTATCTTTTCATAGCTTACTGGGGACTGGAGATAGTGATAGGAGCCGCCGTTATCATCATGGAATACTGGATGATCATCGTTGGAGTTCTTTTTATTGCAGCCATCATACTGCTGGTTATTTATATGCTTGACAGTAAGAATGCAGAGAAGGCAAGGGCCAAGGGCAATAAAAAAGCGGTGAAAAAATACAGCTATACAGAGATGATGGGAGTCATCCTGGGACTTGTGATATCTTTGGTGGTACTATTCTGGAATCCTGTTGAGGATATAATTTTCTACGTTGCAAGTACAGCGGTATTTGCGGGAATAGTTTATACCATTACGGGAATCATCAAGAAGTACAATATCCTGTCTACGCATCCGATACCGGAGTACTTCGACAGGGAAGGAGGTAACATTCATGCTTAAGAAGAGAACGAGATTTTTAGGGATGTTACTGACGGACCTTACCATGAAAAATATCATGAAGCAGTATAAGGCCCACAAGGACGAGATAAGGAACAACAGATTCTCATCATTTATGAGAGTGATCTTCGGCCTGGTGGCGATCGTGTTCATTTGTGCCTCAGAGAGCTTTGCCTATGAGGTGAAATATACAAACCCATCAACAAATTATGTTGTCTACGTGGACGACAGGGCGGATCTCATTACCGATGAAGAGGAAGAGAGCCTGGTTGCGAAAATGAAGGGCATTACAGAATATGGTAATGCGGCCTTTATGACCAGCGAAGAGTCCCACAGCGATTCCACAGCATATTTTACGGAAGGAAAATATCAGGAGCTTTTTGGCTGGGAAAGCGGAACCATGTTCATGATCGACATGGCTGACAGAGAGATCTTTATTCACAGTGACGGAGAAGTGTACGAGCACATCACCGATGACAAGGCAGAAACTATTACGGACAATGCCTACAGAGCCGCCGGAAGAGGTGAGTACTATGCCTGTGCGGCGCTTGTATTTGAGCAGATCCAGAAGGTACTGGAGGGCGGACGTATAGCCCAGCCTATGAAGTACACCAGTAATGCTGTTCTCGCCATCATTCTGGCTCTCCTTATAAATTACGGTCTTCTATCGTTTTCAAGAAGAAGCTACACAAAGGAGATCAAGAGCGATGAGGTTCTGGTTCATGCGGTGAACACTTTTGCAGTGGGAGCCTGTGTGGAGCATTTCCTGAGACAGACAAAGAAGTATATTCCGCCTTCATCAAGCGGATGCGGCGGCGGCAGCCATCACAGCGGTGGTGGCGGTGGATTCGGCGGCGGAGGCGGCGGCCACCATGGCGGAGGCGGCGGCCACAGATTTTAAGAGTGGAGGAG
>ALYD01000031.1 GCA_000513555.1 Lachnospiraceae bacterium JC7 | reverse complement strand
CTGAAGAAGAGCATCAAGGCAGACCGTATCTTCATAATGGAGATCAGCGGAGACAAGATAAGCAACACCTTTGAGTGGTGTGCTGAGGGTGTGGAATCTGTAATGGATAAGTGGCAGAATATAGATTATTCGAGCTATGTATCAAGAAATGAAGTATTTCTGCCGGGAACCAGCAGAGTTGTCAAGAATATCGAAAACTGTAAATATATAAATCCGAAGAGGGCAGACCTTATGTTGCATCAGGGTATCAGGAACATCATCGAGATACCGTTCTACAAAAACGGAAAGCTCTTCGGATTCATAGGGGTTGATAATTACAAGCCTGAGGAAGAAAAGAACGTTAAGCTCCTTTTGGAACATGCGTCCTATTTCCTCGAGTTTAATGAGGAATTGAGAAATGTGGAGGGTCAGATGCCGAGCACACCATAAACAAGTATTCCTATAACTGCACTAATGATTATAACAGTGGGTATCCCCAGCTTTGCAAAGCGAAGAAGGGTGATATCCACTATGCTTATGATAATGGCTACAGGTGAAATGCCTGCAGCAGTCACATAGTTTGACATGGACAGGGTACATATAACTCCGATGACCATGGCTATACATGCGGGACGTACGCCAACCAGTATCTTCTGCATGATGGTGGATCTTTTGAATTTCTCGAAGAAGACCGCTCCCACAAGACAAAGAGTGAAGGAGGGAGTAAGGGCTCCGAGATTGGCAGCGGCAGAACCTATGAGCCCTGCTGCTTTTAATCCTGCAAATGTAGCGCAGTTAAGGCCGAGGGGACCGGGGGTCATTTCTGCAATGGCTACTATGTCAGAGATTTCAGAAGCCACCATCCATCCATGCCCAAGCATCTCACTGGTGATGAGCGGGATCATGGAGAGACCGCCGAAACTTGTAAAGCCTATTTTTAAAAAGCTCCAGTAGAGCTGTAAAACAGTAATAAACTGGTCCATGTCAGTCACCTCTCCTTCTTTCGTATATTTCGCTTATCAGGATACCGCATACCGCACCGAGTATTACGAGATAAACGCAATTTACGTCAAATACGAGATAAAGGATGACGCAAACAAGAGTTATGAGATAGCATGGCTTGAACTTGAAGGCACCTTTCACCATATTGAAGGCAGCTGAAATGATAATGGGCACAACTGCGCATCTTATGCCGCTCATGGCAGAAGCGACCCAATAATTGCTTCTGAAAGCTGTATAGCAGCTCGCAACTACAAGAAGTACCAGAAAGGGCGGAAGCACCATACCGAAGAGGCAAATGAGAGAACCGGGTACACCCTGTCTTGAATATCCGAAGAGTACGGCTATGTTGCCTATCATGGTTCCCGGAAGACTGCGGCCTACGCTGGTGAGGTCCAGAAGTTCCTGGGAACTGATCTCCTTACGTTCTTCCACGTAGATCTTCTGCATCTGCGCGACGATACTCCATCCGCCGCCGAAGGTGAAGAGACCGAATTTAATAAAATCAAAGAACAGAGTCTTCAGCGATGATCTGGGAATATTTGTCTTCTCAACAGATGTTTCCGGAGTCGCTTTTTCTTTTGATGGGTCTATGTTATCAGATTCAATTTTCATAATGATCTCCGTTTCGCCGCTGTTCTCCGGGATAAAATTCAGTGAAGAATAATGTTCCACCGGATCTGTCCGGATACAGCATGAAATTCTGATGGTAAATCACCACAGTACTTCAATAATATAACTTAAAATAAAAAAAGTGAAATGACATTTTTGTCACTGAATTCCGATAAATACTGATAATTTTCTCTGAAATAAAGATTATTAAAAAAATAAGCCATATCTAATCTTAAATTTAAGATTTATTTCAGTAAAAATTGATATAATTATGAGTATGATCGCCCTAATAAAAGCTCGTGATGAAAAGCTTTTTGGAGCGGACATATATCATTCCCGTATTCGGAGGAAAAGTTATGCAGAAAAAGAAGTGGTATGAATGGCTTGTGGCGCTGGTTTTCATCGCCATGGTTGGGCTGTGTGTTTATCTCAATGTCTTTTCGGGACAGGGAGAGGGTGTTTCAAATATCGCAGTCAATGCGGCAATGTTCCTTATCGTTGCCATCATTCTGATAAGCTGTGACCGGAACAGTTTTGCTCCCATAAATGATATAATCTCGGATCTCTGTCGTGTTACCGCAAAGATACGGGATGATGCCATGAACAGCCATGCCTTTCTGTATGAAAGATACAAAGAAAATACAGGATATGCTCTTTGAAGACGGACATCTCATGGAAATATATAAAGATTATCAGTATGAGCTGGAACGCATCAATGAAATGAAAGAGCACAGCTATAAATGCGATATACAGGACTATTTCAATGATGACATAGTTGATAAGGTCATGCACAGGAATCAGCTGAATCAGGTACCGGGAGTCATGACAGGACTCGGTATCCTGGGGACCTTCATTGGACTTTCCATAGGTCTTCAGGGCTTCAATACCGGATCCACCGAGGCCATCACAAACAGCATCACTCCGCTTATGAACGGAATTAAAGTGGCCTTCCATACCTCTATCTATGGAATGGTCTTCTCACTGACCTTTAACTACGTTTATAAGCGTAAGCTTGATGAAGCAGAGACTGCTGTCCGGGATTTTGCATTGGCATACAAAAAATATGTACTGCCGGACAGCGAATTCGACAGTGTGAACAGACTTATCGAGCTTCAGGAAAAGCAGCTTGATACCATCGATGAAATGGGAGATAAGCTGGGCGAAAATATCGCAAGGATCCTTAATCCCCAGTTTGATCGCTTGCACAGGACCATCACTGAATTTGCCAATATCGCTACCCAGAATCAGATGGATTCCCTTAAGGCAGTTGTCAATGCTTTCATCGTGGAAATGAACAACGCCCTTAACGGTGCCTTCGTAAGTCTCAATGAGACCATAAGTGAGTGCTATAACATACAGCATAAAAATGCAGAGCTTATGAATCATGTACTGGATGAAACAGGCAGTACCAGAGAGATAGCCCATCAGATAAATGAAGAAGCCAAGCTTCTGGGTGAGCAGCTTGCGGCATTTACGGGAAGTGTGGTTGAGACCCAGCAGGAGATCAAGCGCAGTATGAATGATCTCTGGGTATCAAACGGTACCAATCAGAAACTTATAGCTGACGACCGTCAGTACCTGAGAGATCTGGAGAATTACAGAAATATGCTCAACCAGTCTGTACAGGTATTCCAGAACGAGCTCAAGGCTCAGAAGGAGCTTTTGGATTCCATCAGACTTTCGGTAAATCAGCTTCCTAAGAATATAGACAACACCTTCAAGGTCATTGACAGTAACCTCGTTAATGTTGAGTCACATCTGGTTCAGCAGGTGGCAGAGATAAAGAAGGCCAACGATCAGCTGCCTAAGCTTATGAATAACAGCTACAGAGATCTTCAGGATGCTGTGGAGCGTGCTTCTTCGGCGATCACCAATCTCGCCCTTGCCATGGAGGATGCCAGAAGAAACGGTAACATTTCAAGAAGAGTATAAGGACGTTTAGCATGTTTGATTTAAAAAAGAAAAATGTACGTCCTCGAAAGCAGGATGGTGAAACAACATATTGGCTGTCTTATTCGGATATGATGGCAGGTCTTCTGCTTTGCTTCGTACTGGTCATAGCCCTTACGACATTACATTCACAGATGCAGTTCGATCAGAAGGAACTGGAACTTAACGGTAAGGAACAGGAGCTGGTGGTACAGGCATCTGAGCTTGATGAGCAGAAAAAGGTCGTGGCGACACAGAAGGAGGAGCTGGAGGATCAGAAGGCTGAGCTTGCGGCGCAGAGAGAGCTTCTTCTCACACAGGAGGATATGCTGAATTCTCAGGAGGCGACGCTGAATGAGCAGTCACAGCTGCTTGCTGAATTTGAAGAGATCATGAAGACCCAGCAGGCAAAACTGGACAGGATAATAGGTATACGTTCTGAGCTTATAGAGGAGCTGAAGGAAGAGTTTTCGGGATCAAATCTGAATATCTCCGTGAATGAAAAGACGGGAGCCATCACCATGGATTCCAGCATCCTTTTTGAATACAACAAGGATGAGCTGAAGGATACAGGTAAATCCTTTCTTGCGGAATTCCTTCCCAGATATGCAAACATCCTTCTCAGTGACAAGTACAGGGAATATGTTTCTTCCATATCCATAGAAGGACATACTGATACTCAGGGTAATTACCTGTTTAATCTTGATCTGTCACAGAAAAGAGCCTATTCTGTTGCAGAGTACTGCCTGGGGGATGACTCTGCGGTACTGAAAGGGGATCAGCTCACAGCCATGAGAGATCTCGTTTCCACAAACGGAAAATCCTATACGGACCCAATACTTAATGCTGACGGTACGGAAAATATGGAGGCTTCCAGAAGAGTTGAGTTCCTGTTTAATCTGAAGGATGAAGATATGATCAGGGAAATGATAGAGATTCTTAATGAACAGGAGAATGCGGATAAATCGAAGGCCGGGGCTGCTGCGGAAATATCTGAAAATGGTCCTACGGCTGGACCTGCAGTACCGGCAGCTTCACCTTAGTCCGGTGATAATAAAACTGCATAATTATGAAAACAGTGAATATATAACCCTTGAATGAAGTAATGTTCAAGAGTATTATTAACATGTTTAGGGTCTAGAAATAAAAAATACACAAAGGGGATTAATATGGATAAAAAAAGCAACCGCTTTCTTACCTACGGTGCCCTCGGTATCGTAGTGGCTTTTTTGGTTGTCGCAAAATTTGTAACTACTCCGGAGACGGTACAGCAGTCATTCTGGGCACTTATACCGCCGCTCATAGCTATAGGACTTGCTCTTATCACCAAGGAAGTTTACAGTGCTCTTTTCATGGGTATACTTACAGGCGCACTTCTTTATTCAGGATACGATTTTGAAGGCACCATAAACCATATTTTCAGTGATGGAATCATATCAGTTCTTTCAGACAGCTACAATGTCGGTATTCTGTGTTTCCTTGTAATTCTGGGAGCCATGGTTCAGCTTATGAACAGAAGCGGAGGATCAGCTGCATTTGGAAGATGGGCCTCAAGCCACATCAAGACAAGAGCCGGTGCCCAGCTTGCAACTATTGCCTTCGGATGTCTTATCTTCATTGATGACTATTTCAACTGTCTTACAGTCGGTTCTGTTATGCGTCCTGTTACGGATAAGCATAAGGTCAGCCGTGCAAAGCTTGCATATCTTATCGATGCAACTGCAGCGCCTATATGTATCATCGCCCCTATTTCATCATGGGCAGCGGCAGTATCGGGATTCGTTGAGGGTGAGAACGGAATGAAGCTTTTCCTTCAGACCATCCCATACAATTTCTATGCGATCCTCACTATCGCAATGATGGTATTCCTTGTTGTATTCAAGGTTGATTACGGCCCGATGCGTACACATGAGCTTAATGCCATTGAGTATAACGATCTTTTCACCACAAGTCAGAGACCATTCGATAATGATGAGAAAGCTAATGAAAGAAAAGACGGGCACATACTCAACATGCTCGTACCTATTGTTTCACTTATCATAGGCTGTGTTATAGGTATGATCTATTCCGGCGGATTCTTCGATGGAGAGAGCTTCATCGACGCCTTTGCAGGATCAGATGCTTCTGTCGGACTTGTTCTCGGTTCATTTGCGGCACTTGTTATCACCATGGTTTATTACATGGTGGCAAATGTACTTCCTTTCAATGCATGTATGGATTGTCTTCCTGACGGATTCAAGCAGATGATCTCACCTATACTGATCCTCACATTTGCCTGGTCACTTAAGGCTATGACAGACAGCCTTGGTGCAAAGGAGTATGTGGCAGGAGTTGTTCAGGGTTCAGCGGCAGATTTCATGGCATTTCTTCCGTTCATCATTTTCCTCATTGCCATCGGTTTAAGCTTCGCATCAGGTACATCATGGGGAACATTCGGAATACTTATTCCTATAGTTGTTGCATGCTTTGAAGGCACAGATCATACTATGATGATCATTGCCATGTCTGCATGTATGGCAGGTGCGGTTTGCGGAGATCACTGTTCACCTATATCCGATACCACCATCATGTCCAGTGCCGGAGCCCAGTGCGTACATCTTAATCATGTATCCACACAGCTCCCTTATGCACTTACAGCTGCAGTACTTTCTGCCATAACATATCTTGTTGCAGGACTTACAAAGAATGTATTTATCTCACTGGTTGTAGGCATTGCACTTATGGTACTGACTCTCTACGCATTACAGAGAATGACAGGTAAAGAAAAAGAATAAATTATAGAATATATAATAGATAAAAGGTTCGAATCCCCATGAAAATGATGGATTCGAACCTTTTTTTGTAAATTTGAGCACAAAGATATGAAATTTTAAAAATTGTGTGACTGTTTTGTGATACTTCAGGTCGTATCATATGTGCTACAAGGAAGTGGATTATCTTTGATCATCGGAGTTTTTTATGGATACAATCGAAAGACACAGAGAATTGAATATGATCATTCCTGACAGCAGCCTTTTTATGAATACGGAAAAGTTCAGGGAAGAGGGCCTTGAGCTTAAGACCGTTTTTGTCCCGCCGGTCAATCATTCCATGGTTCCCAACGGGTTCAGATTCAGCGAGTATATTAAAAAAGCGTCGAGAGGAGAACAGTCACCGGACAAACATGAGCAGTTTCTCATGATGGTGCATGAGCCATATGACAGAGCCGGAAATGATGACAACGGATTCTGGTGGGGCTGTGATACCATCGAAAGACCTCAGAATCTTATAGAGACTTATTCAAAAAGATTTACGGAATGTTTTGGCGAGAAGGGAAGAAATCTGGTAACAGCGCCTTCTGCCATCAGGGATATACTGGAACGTATCTATGTGAATGGAAGGTCCTATCACGAGTATTTCGGCATCAATCAGATCAACAAAATGAATTTTCTTGAAGTTGTATGTGAGGTGATCGAAAACATAAGCCGTGGAGAGATCGCGCAAAGCTTTAAAAAGAAATCAAATAAACATATCATAGTCACATATCAGCCTATCGGAAAAAAATACGTAAATGTATATTTACCGATAAGTGCTTTTGCAGAACTGAGTAAAAAGATACTAACTGATAGATAATAGAGAATAGAAGGAAAAAGCCGCTTAAGCAGTAACGGATCCGTTTTTCGGATCCTTTGCTCGAGCGGTTTTTTCTTTTTAGAAAGAAATTAGAAAAGATAATAATTTTTTATGTTATATTTATTTTAGAAATATTATTTGACCGTAAGGAAAGGTAACCTTATGTTATTAGTTAAGATCGGTTCTGAATTTTTTGCAGCATTGGTAGTTCTGGTGCTGTTTTCAGGCATAGTTACGACATTTGAAAGAAATATAAAAAACAACTGCCTTATGGTTATTCTGATCGCGAATTTCCTTATGCTCATTCTGGATGCGGTAACATGGCTTCTGGAATATAACGGAATGGTGAACATTCTCTATATTATCTTTACGATCAGTTCTGTTTCGCTCTTATATATCACCATAACAGCCTTTAACTACTACATTTATTATTATCTATGTGAAAAGACCTATGTTTCGGTCTGGGTCGGCCATTTCGGACTTCCCATATGTATAGCGGGTATATTTATGTGGGTGACTTCTCCGGTTCATGAGATGGTCTTCTATATAAGAGACGGAGTATATATTCATGGACCCATGTACGCTTTTTCTCAGCTTTTGGGGGCAAGTGTTATATTTTTTGATTTTATACTGACCATAAAATACAGAAGAAAACTGGAGATACCGGACTTTGTGGCCATCATTTCATATATGGTGCTTCCTCTTTTGGCACTTATAGTGACTATGAACATTCCCCAGGTGGGTTCCCTCCTTATTTACCTTTCAGTTACCCTCAGTATTCTGATGGTCTATACGTTTATCCACGTACAGCAGAGTATGGAACTAAAGAAGAAAGAGAATGCTCTTACTCAGGAGAGACTCAATATCATGATGAGTCAGATACAGCCTCATTTCTTATACAATTCCCTAAATGCCATTTATTATCTATGTACCAAGGATCCTGAGAAGGCTCAGGAGGCCATAGGAGAGTTCTCGGATTATTTAAGAGGTAATCTTGATTCATTAAGAACAAAGGAGCCTGTTCCTTTTGAAAAGGAGCTTGATCATATCAAGAATTATCTGGCACTTGAGAAGATGAGATTTGATGATGATCTAATGGTTGTTTATGATATTCAGGCCAAAAATTTCAAGCTGCCTGCATTGACAGTACAGCCTATAGTGGAAAACGCCGTTAAATACGGAGTCGGAAAATCTCCGGACGGAGGAACAGTCACTATTTCCAGCCGTGAATATGATGACAGGTATGAAATAGTGGTGGATGATGATGGAGTGGGCGGATACACGGAGTCGAAACGGGAGTACGACGGACGGTCCCACATAGGTATCCAGAATGTAAGAGAGAGACTCAGGATTCAGTGTAAGGGCACTCTTAAGATAAACAGTGAAATAGGCAGAGGCACCACTGTTTATATCAGTATTCCAAAGGTGACAGACTGATGATGTTCATCCCGTGTAGACATTATCCTGTGCCGATTACCGGGTGAAAAAATTTATTTGTAAAATACAGAGATAAGAAGATGATATGCCGTGAATATATAGTGTGAATATAAAGAATGAGAGATAACTGTTATCTGTTACGTTTTTCTGACGAAAAATAATGTATATACTTCGATGATATAGCTGATGGAACAGCGGTACTTTTTGTATTTTCACGTTGGAAATGAGGGGTGTAACATTGGAGCAGTTTGATAATAATTTAAATTTACAAAAATTCAGAAAAAGAAAGACCCCGTATGATGCTCTGAAAAAATTAAAGAAGAATACATCAGACGATATAAAGACCTTGAGGGCCAAGGACATAAGTGTTTCCATGTCGGTATTTTTGGATATTATGAAATATCCTTTTGTGTATTTTGTGTGTATCTATGGGGGGCGTAAGATCGGATACCTGTTGAATCAGGGGGTGACAGAGGAACAGTTCCTCATAAGCATGGGAAATGTTTATTTCCTTTTCGGTAATCTACTGTTTCTTCTGGTCTATGATCTTCTTCTGAGGAGGACAGGAAGATCACTTCGTACAGAGTTCAGTCTGTTCAGAGATTACAGACTGCTGTCTCATAAAGGCTGTAAGAGTCTGAAAGCGAAATTTAACAGTTTCGCGAAAAGGGGAAAAAAGATATTCAGAAAGGGTGTTACGGCAAAAAGCGTAGGCGCTCAGTATTTTCTGCATTTACTTGCGGGAATAACTTCAGGCTTTCTGTTTCTGGGACTTTTCCTTCTGGTGTCTGACAGAGATACTTTCATCTTTTGTTTCGATGATGCCGGCTTTATACAGAAGGGACAGTATGAACTTCTGGGGCTCATGACATTTATTTTTGCTATTCCCTTCATAGAGGAGCTCATATATCATGCACATAATATGACCATGCTCAGAAAGGATGTAACAGTCTTTACAGCCTCAGGTATGGTTACGGTGCTTTACATTTTGTTCCATTCAGGGAAGACTTTGACACTTCTTTTTATTCCGGTCATATTTCTTATGAGCCTTGTGTTTGACAGGACCCAGAATACCCGCAACATCGCGGATTATGTGGCAGGAAAATATTCAAAAAGCTTGTTTACCGGAACCGAAGGTAAGGATAAAATCATATCTATAAAGGACAGGGTCGGAAAGGGAAGAAAGCGTAGATTCACTGAGAAAAGTGCCAATAAAACTTTGAGCCTTGAGAAGCCGAAGGATATGATGATCGATGGAAACATTGACATGGAAACTCATATGGCAGAAGCCGTGAACGACCTGGGCAGTATTCAGGATATAAATAAAGAATACAATATAACTGATTTTAGTTCGGAAAGACTTGAAGGTGCCAAACCGGACATCACCTATAGCTTTTTGATGAATGTGGGCTTTCATCTGGTGCTGGGGATCGGATGGCTTCTGATAAATTACCATGAAGCTGAAGTGGGCAGGATATGCAGCAGACAGGTACTTATATTTCAGGTCATTTTGTCAGTGTTGATTCTTTATAAATTTATAAAAAAGCAGCATTTATGTGGGATGGAATCCACAGAATAAGGAGTTGTATATGCAGATACTTGCTATTGATGACGAGAAGATAGCATTGGAGGGTCTCACCGATGTGATCAGGAAGGCATTGCCTGATGCTGAGGTCTATCCTTACCGTAATGCTCTGAAGGCTATTGAGGAGCTGGAGGATAAACATATCGATATCGCATTTCTGGACATAGAAATGAGAGATATCAACGGGTTACAGTTTGCAGATCATCTGAAGGAACGTTTTCCCAAAATCAATGTCATATTCACAACAGGCTACAGTGAATATGTAGGTGAAGCCATGGACCTTCATGCCAGCGGCTATATCATGAAGCCGGTGACCCTTGAGAAGGTGAAGCGGGAAATAGACGACCTGAGATATCCGCTGCAGAAAGCGGAGGAGAAGAAGGATGTACTCAGGGTACAGACTTTTGGAAACTTTGAGGTCCTCAAGAACAATCAGGTCCTTCATTTTCAATACAACAAGACTAAAGAGCTTTTTGCCTATCTGGTGGACAGATGCGGAGCACTTACAAGCAACGGAGAGATACTGGGCGTTCTATGGGAGGACGATGCGAATCCGGAAAGGAAATCATCATATCTTCAGAATCTCAGGGCAGACATGATTTCAACTCTTACGGAGGCTGGGTTTCCGGATGTGGTAGTGAGACAGAGAGGAACCATAGCCATAGTACCGGATAAAATCGAATGTGACATGTACGAATGGAAGAAGGACAGAAAGAACGCAAGGAGCAGATACACCGGAGAGTACATGAACCAGTTCAGCTGGGCAGAGTACAGTAAGGGCGCACTTGAGTGACAGGATGAAGCTGTATCCCTGTGTATAGTACATATGATAAGCTTGCATACTCACTGAGGTCAGGCAGTGATTTTTCGAAAGAAGAGTGGTCGGTTTTTCGGCCACTCTTTGTTTGTGAAAAAACAAACGAAAAATGGCGGAATTCAGCCAATGAAAGGGCTTACATTTCAAAAAATTATCTGCTATAATGCAGAAAATCATATAAGACGAGGAGAAGAATTATGAATTTACCATTTAAGATCGACCTTTCAGGTGAAGTGGCAGTTGTAACAGGAGGAACAGGAGTTATCGGCGGAATGTATGCAAAGGCTCTTGCTGCCTGCGGCGCAAAAGTAGCTGTTCTCGGAAGAAGCAGGGAGAATGGTGATAAAGTGGTTTCAGAGATCGTGGCTGACGGCGGAGAGGCCATGGCTGTATCTGCAAATGTCCTTGACAGAGACAGCCTGCTTGCAGCCCGTAAGGAGATCCTCGATAACTACGGACACATTAATATCCTTGTTAACTGCGCAGGAGGTGCTGTCAAGGCTGCACAGGTTCCTCAGGATCATTTCCATGAGGCAGAGGATGGAGCAGAGACTTTCTTCACAAAGGATCTTGAGAATGTTCATAAGGAGCTTGATCTCAACATCTACGGAACAATGCTTCCAACCCAGGTCTTCGGTGAGGTTCTGGTAGGTCAGGACAATGCAAACATCATTAACATTTCTTCCATGTCAGCGTATCATCCGCTCACAAGGATACCGGGTTACTCGGCAGGCAAGGCAGGTGTGGCAAGCTTTACCGAGTGGTGTGCCATCTATTTCGCAAAGAGCGGCATAAGAGTAAATGCAGTAGCCCCGGGATTCTTCCATACAACACAGAATCATGCTCTTCAGTTCAACGAGGACGGAACACCTACTCCGAGAGCAAAGCATATCGTTGATGCAACACCTATGGAAAAGTTCGGTGATCCTGAGGATCTGGTAGGTGCACTTCTTTATCTCGTAAGTCCTAAGGGCTCAAATTTCGTAACAGGCGTGATCCTTCCTGTAGACGGTGCTTTCCATATTTATCAGGGAGTCTAAGGTTATAATATATATGCCCTTTGATTACTTGATTTTATGATTTCATGAGACTATACTTCAAAATATGCGGCCGGTAGATGCGGAGTTTCGTATGAGAGCAAGCGTTTTTATACGGAGCATTACAGGTCCAAGGGAAGGGTAGATATGAAGACCCTCGCATAAAAAGGAGAGTAACTATGGGATTTGAATTCAGGACAAAGCTTCCGTCAAGTGCGGAGATCAGAGAGCAGATCCCTCTTTCGGCTGACCTTGCAAAGATCAAGGCAGAGCGTGATGAGGAGATCAAGGCTATTTTCAGAGGAGATTCAAAGAAGTTTCTTCTCATTATCGGACCATGTTCAGCGGATCATCCGGATCCTGTGCTGGATTACTGCAACCGTCTTAAAGAGGTGCAGGAGCAGGTAAAGGACAGCATCATGATCGTGCCCCGTATCTATACCAACAAGCCTCGTACCACAGGTCAGGGCTATAAGGGCATGCTTCATCAGCCGGATCCTGAGAAGGAGGCCAATGTCCTGGGCGGTATAGCAGCCATCAGAAAGCTCCATATGGAGGTTCTTTCACAGACAGGTATGTCAACTGCCGATGAGATGCTTTATCCTGATAATTTAAGATATCTCAGCGATATCATGAGCTATGTTGCTGTAGGTGCCAGATCTGTTGAGAACCAGCAGCACAGACTCGTGGCTTCCGGTATCGATGTTCCTACAGGTATGAAGAATCCTACATCAGGGGATTTCGGGGTAATGCTTAATTCCATTTATGCAGGTCAGCATCCTCATGATTTCATCTTCAGAGAGTGGGAAGTAAAGTCAGACGGAAATCCTTATACCCATGCCATCCTCAGAGGTTCACAGTCAAAGCACGGTCAGATGATGCCTAACTATCACTACGAGGATCTCAAGCTTCTCTACAATCTCTATACAAAGAAGGAGCTTATGTATCCCGCTGTAGTGGTTGATACAAATCACTGTAACTCCGCAAAGAAGTACAAGGAGCAGCTTCGTATAGCCCAGGAGGTCATGCATTCACGCAAGTATTCTACAGAGCTTGCTCACTTCGTAAAGGGACTTATGGTTGAATCCTATATCGAGGAAGGAAGCTGTAAGGTTGAGGATCATATATACGGTAAGTCGATCACGGATGCATGTATCGGCTGGGAAGATACCAAGAGACTTATCTCCAACGTATATGACTATATCCAGATCACTAAATTTGAGGACTGATGTCTCTTTTTCAGTGAACGGAAAAAGCGGAAATTTAAACCGTCATTTACAGAACATAAATGTAAAACATAAAGATAAAACAGGTGATACCCCAAGTTGAATGGTTGCATTTGGCTTGGGGTATTGTATAATATGTAACCAGGGTCAAAAGGTCAACCGTAGACACTTTTGCCGCAAAAATCCTTATGCCGGTTAACGGTAACTGAGCAAGGATGATCACTCTGAAAGAAAAAATAATAAGGAGAAACAATTCGATGGGTGTTTATGAAGAATTAGTAGCCAGAGGCCTGATCGCTCAGGTCACAAATGAGAAAGAGATCAAAGAGCTCGTTAATAACGGTAAGGCTACTTTTTATATTGGTTTTGATCCGACTGCTGATTCTCTGCATGTTGGACACTTTATGGCGCTGACTCTTATGAAGAGACTTCAGGATGCAGGAAATAAGCCTATCGCCCTTGTAGGCGGCGGTACCGGAATGATCGGTGATCCATCAGGACGTTCAGATATGCGTTCCATGATGACCATAGAGCAGATCGATCATAACTGTGAGTGCTTCAAGAAGCAGATGAGCCGTTTCATAGAGTTCGGTGAGGGTAAGGCTCTCATGGTAAACAATGCCGACTGGCTCAGAAATCTCAACTTCCTTGATTTCATGCGTGAGATCGGACCATGCTTCTCAGTCAATGATATGCTTCGTGCAAGATGCTACGTGAATCGTATGGAGCAGGGACTTACATTCCTTGAGTTCTCATACATGCTTATGCAGGGATATGACTTCTACCGTCTGTACAAGGATTACGGATGTAACATGGAGTTCGGCGGTGATGACCAGTGGTCAAACATGCTTGCCGGAACTGAGCTTATCCGTAAGAAGGAAGCAAAGGACGCACATGCTCTTACCATCACACTTCTTACAAACAAGGAAGGAAAGAAGATGGGTAAGACAGCCAGCGGTGCTGTATGGCTCGATCCTGAGAAGACATCTCCTTATGAGTTCTATCAGTATTGGAGAAATGTTGATGATGCTGACGTTATCAAGTGTCTCAAGCTCCTTACATTCATTCCTCTTTCGGAGATCGAGGAGATGGAGAAGTGGGAAGGCGCAGAGCTTAACAAGGCAAAGGAGAGACTTGCATACTCACTCACAGAGCTTGTTCACGGTAAAGAAGAGGCAGACAAGGCTGATTCAGCGGCAAAGGCTATCTTTGTAGGCGGCGGTGACAGCGAGAATATGCCTAAGTACACTCTTAAGGAAGAGGATTACAGAGACGGTGCTATCGACATCTGCGGAATCCTTGCTGTTTCAGGTCTTGCAAAGTCAAGATCAGAGGCGCGTCAGAATGTTCAGCAGGGCGGTGTTCAGGTCGCAGGTGAGAAGGTGACAGATATTAAGGCATCATACACAGCTGAGGATTTCAGGGACGGCGTTGTTGTTCAGCGTGGAAAGAAGAACTTCGTAAAGATCTTCTCATAAAATACATAAATTATACGTTGTCTTAAGTTTAGTTTACATATAGACGGATTGGGTTGTCTCAATCCGTCTTTTATTTTATAATGCTAGTGTACAAAAGATTAAATCATTCTACGATTCGTAGTTTTTTACTTTATCATGAAGACTTAAGAAGGAGCTTTGTACATTCATGCTGTTAAAAAATATCATAAGGTGCATGACTGTTACCGCAGGGATCATAACGGCTCTCGGTTTTACAGCATTCGCCAAAACCGGTGTCAAGGGTGTTGGTGCTGTCTGCCCCATTCAGATCGTGGTGGATAGTGAACATATCGTTTCAAAGGTAAACGACCCAGTGACAAAGAAGGATAAGCCTGCATATATCGTATCTGAAAACGCCGAGTTCCATCTGGTTTCAGAGTATTATTCTGATGCCGATGTGATTTTTTACATCAATGAGTATGTGGAGGAGCAGGACGCCGGAGTGTCCAACAGAGTCCTGAAAAAGGTTGTTAATATGGGCGAGCAGGTCACCATGCTTCCTGAAGATGTATTCTGGGAAGATGTGGAAGACGGTTCGGCTTACAGATTCACAGACCGCTGCTATGACGTAAGAGTATATTACGGAACCGATCATAAGAATTATGAGGATTTTTATTTCGGACTTGTGGATGAGGAGACTTTCGAAAAGATCGCAAGCTCGGTCGAGTCCTGAAAAGGACATTTATTCCCGTATTCCATATTATGTACCGGGGATATAAACTTATAATTTAACAGGATCTATACGAACTACAATTAAGGATGCATATCCTTTTTTGTAGTTCTTTTTTTATAATCTTAATCAACAATTAGGTAAGCTTAAGAAAAAAGCTATAGGATGAGAAAAATCATGATGCTATCCTTATTCAAAAGATGAATGCGGTCTTCGGGGCGTTGCACTCATCTATATATTTAAGCTTTTAATGACATAAGTGTTAAAAGCCGAATGGAAAGGAAAAGATAATGGCATTTAGATTAAATAAAAAAAGCATCATTACCCTTCTTCTCACCGGTGTCATCATGACTGCTGCAGAGACTACCGCCTTTGCGGAAGTTGTGGGGAGAGGTGTGGATGTGAATTCCGTAAAGGGACCGACTGTCGGAACAGAAGCAAATGCTTCTGTAAATACCGGATTCGGACCGGGAGCAAAAACCTCTTCGAGCTATACCTACAGGCTTGATTACACTACAAAGGCTTCTCTCAATGCTTCAACTGTAGTTTCCGGCTATGCCAGAGTGAGCCGTGCCGAGCTCAATCCCTATGATCCAACAAAAATAAATATAACGATCGATGCCGCCGCACTTGTCGGGCAGGTCAATGAAGTATATCTCTTTGACATGAAGCCTTATGAGATGGACCTGGGAAGCAGAAGTGACTATCTCATGGCGAGAGACATAGGCGATGGAAAGATAACCGTCACCATGGATCTTTTTAAGGAGGATGGAAGCAACAGACTCTTTGACGCTTTTGTCCTTGCCGTTCCATATAATGATGGATACTATATCGTTTCCAACCGCTGCTATATTTCAAATCCGGAGGCTATCGCGGCAGACCAGAGCCCGGCTCTTAACCTCGGAAAAAAAGGACTGATGGTGGATCCGAACATCATAGATGATGCCATCGATCTCAATATCAAACACGCATTTATAGCTATAACCACCAGCCAGCTTTTCGGAAACGGAATCAATTATAATTTTGAGGGAAAGACCTATTCCTTTGATTCCGGCCTCATAAATCAGCTTGATCAGGAGATCAACAGACTCAGTGCCAGCGGTATAGCTGTAACTGCAGGAATAGTGAACGGATGGAACACCCAGCAGCCGGATCTTTACAGACCGGGAACTGCGGTACAGTCACAGGATGCTGCTCTCTACTATGGTTTCAATGTTGAAACAAAGGAAGGCTTCCAGATGGTGAAGGCTATAGCTTCTTTCCTTGCAAACAGATATAACGGACACAACAGCCACGGCAAAGTTACCAACTGGGTCATCGGAAATGAGATCAACAATCAGTTCTGGAATTATGTGGGTAACTACGGAGTTGAAGAATATACGAGAATTTTCCAGAGGACCTTCAGAGTGTTCTACAACGCCATTAAGTCGGTATCTGCCCATGATAACGTGATGTTCTCACTGGACTACTACTGGACCATCCCGACGGAGTCAGGCTCAGTGGCAAAGTATGCAGGCAAGGATGTGCTGGATACCTTTGCTTCTCTTGATGAGGAAGAGGGAAGGACCAACTGGGCCCTTGCCATACACCCGTACCCTTATCCTTTGACGGATCCTGTATTCTGGGATGATGAAAGCTCCGGCAAGGTCACACAGGATGTTACTACTCCTGTTGTAAGCTACATAAATTTGAAGGTGCTTACTGATTACATGCATAACAGTCAGATGCTTGATAACAGCGGTTCAGTCAGAAACATTTTCATGACAGAGCAGGGATTCACTTCAGTTAAGAATCTCAGTAAGGAGGCTCAGACAGAACAGGCGGCGGCAGTTGCATACGGTCACTATATAGTTGAGAACAACCCTGACATCGATGCGTACATGCTTTCACGTCAGCTGGATAATTCGGGAGAGACCAAAGACGGACTTTATTTCGGACTGTCCACAACAGGTTCAGACGGTTCGCTTCTGGCAAAGCCTGCAAGAGAAGTATTTAAATATATCGATGATCCGGCACAGTCACTTCAGGCCTCAGAGTTTGCAAAGGCAGTCATAGGAATAAATGACTGGTCGGATGTTATACCGGGATTCCATTTATAAGCCGGTACACTGTGACTTTATATCGCGAAATGCGGAACAGCAGGTCGGATCATGATTAGTTCACTGATATAAAAAAGAAAACTCTTCCGAAGGTAAGTGTCTGCCTTCGGAAGAGTTTTTTATTAATTGAATCATCTGCTGATTTCAGGAATCAAAGAACTGACGTCCGTTGTCGGTAACGAGTCTTTCGGTCCTTGGATACTCGAAGATGGAAGCATTGTCCTTGTTCTCTGCAAGATACTTAGCAAATCTTTCGGCATACCACTTGGCCATGCCGAGATTGTGCATGATATAGTTTCCGCAGTTTTCAGGAGAAGTTCCGGGAACATCCTCAGAATCCTTGACTGAATCAAAGGCTCTGAAAATAAGATCGTGGATCTCTTTCGGAGCGCGGTCTCCCTTCAGAATAAGATAAAAACCTGTGAGACATCCCATAGGTCCCCAGTAAATTACTTCATCCTTCCAGTCAGGATCGTTACGAAGGTAAGTTGCGATGATATGCTCAAGAGAGTGCATGGCGGCAACATCAACTGCTGGCTCCACATTGGGTCTTGTGACTCTAATGTCGTAGGTTGTTATCTTTGAACCGGCAACGTCATCCACTCTGCTGGTGAAGATACCGGGTACGATTTTTCTGTGATCAACGGAAAAGCTTGGGATCAGATCCATTTTAATCCTCCTTAAAATAATATTATCAGCCCCGCAGACTCAAATGATAACGTTCATAAGAACATAAATCATGCCTGAGTGCAGTGGAAAGGCTGAAAGTTAAAATCAAAAAGTTCAGCGCTCTACGCTTTTACTTTTGACATTATAGCATAGAGGTCTGAAAATATGATCGTTCTTATGCTGAACAAAGAAGATTTATTCTAAAGTAACAATATTGAAAGTATCTTTTATTGTTAGTAAATAAAAATTGGTCTATAATATTCCTCAGGAAAACTAGATTTTTTAATAGTTTAGAGGAGGAATTTTTATGGGACTTTTGCAGGTTGCCAAGGGAGCGCTTGATACTGTTCTTGCCGATCAGTGGCGTGAATATTTCTATTGCGACTCACTTAGTGAGAATGTTCTGATGAAGAAGGGAACACCTCGAAAAGCCAAGAACAATTACAATACAAAGGGATCAGACAACCTGATCACGAACGGAGCTGTAATTGCAGTAAATGAAGGCCAGTGTATGATCATCGTTGATAACGGCGCTATCGTGGAATTCAGTGCGGAGCCGGGTCAGTTTGTATGGGATTCATCAACGGAGCCTACAATCTTTTACGGTGGCTTAGGAAAGGGAATCATCGATTCATTCAATCAGTGGAAAAAGCGTGTCGCTTTCGGTGGAGATACAGCCACAGATCAGAGAATCTATTTCTTCAATACCAAGGATATCATGGGAAACAAGTACGGAACCCAGAATCCTATTCCTTTCCGTCTGATCGATAAGAACATCAATCTCGATGTTGAATTCGGTGTACGCTGCCATGGTGAGTACAGCTACAGACTGTCAGATCCTATTCTTTTCTACAAGAAGGTCTGCGGTAATGTTACCGACCAGTTCACTCGTGATCGCATCGATTCACAGCTTAAATCCGAGCTTCTTACAGCTCTGCAGCCTGCCTTTGCTGATGTTTCTGCAAAGGGTATCCGCTATTCCGAGCTTCCTGCACATGCAGACGACATAGCAGCGGCTCTCAATGTACATCTTTCAGAGAGCTGGGGAAAAAATTACGGTGTTGAGATCTCTGCCTTCGGACTTAGCTCTGCAACCATCTCCGATGAGGATGCTCAGAAGATCCAGACACTTCAGCTCAATGCTACACTTCGTGATCCTAGCATGGCCGGTGCTACCATCGCAGCCGCTCAGGCACAGGCTATGAAGGATGCCGCAAACAATACAAGCACAGGCCCTATGATGGCTTTTGCAGGCATGAATATGGCCAGCATGGCAGGCGGCATGAATGTGAACAATCTTTACGGCATGGCTCAGCAGGCTCAGATGCAGCAGGCTCAGATGCCACAGGGTGCTCCTATGGGTCAGGCACCTCAGGCTGCACCGCAGGGAGTTGTGGGTGCAGTAGGCGCAGCCGGAGCTGAGGCTCCAAAGATGCAGGCCGGAGGCTGGACATGTGAGTGCGGAAGTGAGAACAGTGGAAACTTCTGTACGAACTGTGGAAAGCCGAGACCGAAGCCTGCGAACTGGTTCTGCCCTGAGTGTGGAACAGAGAACAGTGGAAACTTCTGTACAAACTGCGGCACCAAGAGACCATGATAATAACTTTAATTATAAAGAACCCGGAATCATATGATTCCGGGTTCTTTCTGTTCCTAGACGGACTCGAACCGTCACTACAGGCGTCGGAGGCCTGCGCTCTATCCTGTTAAGCTATAGAAACAATATTAAATTGAAATATCAACTGCATAATTATAAGGCATGAACATAAAAAACACAAGGTATGAATAGTTGTAAGTTTGAAAAGGGATTTTCAGATCTGTATTATCGGTCTTACGAAAGAAGGTATGAAAAGGGCGTAACAGAGCTAAAAGAGCAAAATGAAAGTGATATTTTTTAATACTCTTTTAATTGAAATAAATTTTCGCGCATGTTATGATAAATCAAGAATTGAATCCGTTTTTTTGTTGTGTTTTTATAGTATGACACTTTGAGAGGAGAAAGCGATGCAGGAGGATTATATTACTAAAATTCGTTCAGCATATAATCAATTTACCAAAGCTGAGAAAAAAGTCGCAGATTATATTTTAGCAAATCCGAGACAGGTTCTGTTCATGTCTATATCTGATTTAGCCGAGGCCTGTGATGTAGGTGATACATCTGTTTTCAGATTCTGCAAGACCATGAATGTCAAGGGTTATCAGGAATTCAAAATGATGCTGTCCCTGAGCATGAGGTCCAACGATTCTTCACTTTCAGTCACTGAAGACAAGACTATAACATTGGAAGACGATATAGCGGAGCTTGCCAAAAAGGTGCTTTCTGAAAATATTTCCGCAATTCAGGAAACATATTCTCTTATCGACAGTAAGCAGATGACTGAAGCCATGAATGCACTTACGGATGCCAAGAGAATCGTATTTTTCGGAGTGGGAACCTCCATGCTCACTGCGATGAAGGCCATGAACAAGTTCCTTCGTATAGAGCCCAAGGTCGCATGTAATATGGATGCGCACATGCAGCTGATCATGGCGTCAACGCTTACAAGCAACGATGTTGCACTTATTTTCTCATATTCAGGTTCTACAAAGGATACTGTTGAGATCGCAAAGTCTGCAAAGAAGGCAGGAGCGAAGACCATAGTTATCACTAGATTTACCAAGTCACAGCTTACGCAGTATGCGGATATACTTCTTCTTTGCGGCGCAAATGAGGGTACACTTCAGGACGGTTCTACCTCTGCGGAGATTTCACAGCTGTTCCTTGTGGATGTAATGTACAGTGAGTATTACAGGAGACATTACAAGAAGTGCAAGCCGACCTGGGACAAGACCAGAGATGCGGTAAAAGATAAGAATTATATGTAAAAAAGATAAGTATTTAAAATGACATAATATAAAATGCGGCGGGACCGCCCGGCTCACTCTTTTGAAAGTACAGCCATGGTGCATGTCCCGTCGCATTATTTTAATTAATCCTCTTTATTCATGGTTTTTCTGATTTCTTCTATCTTGTCACGGTACTTTGCGGCGTCTTCGAAGTTCAGTTCTGCTGCTGCTGCGCGCATCTTCTTAGAGAGTTCTCTTATAAGTTTGTCAAGTTCCTGATGAGTCATGGATTCGATATCTTTCTTTATTCCATGTTTGTCATCGTCGATGTTGGTCGCCTTGGAAATGGCGATAAGTTCGGCAACTGCCTTCTTGATGGTTGTCGGAGTGATGCCGTGTTCCTTGTTGTACTCCATCTGTACCTTTCTGCGGCGTTCTGTTTCTGTGATAGTGCGCTTCATGGAGTCGGTGATGTTATCGGCGTACATGATGACATGTCCCTGGGAGTTTCTGGCAGCTCTTCCGACAGTCTGAATAAGTGAGGTCTCTGAACGTAGGAAGCCTTCCTTATCAGCATCGAGGATCGCAACCAGTGCAACCTCAGGGATATCGAGACCTTCTCTTAACAGGTTGATGCCAACCAGTACATCAAATTTATCGAGACGCATATCACGAATGATAGCAGCCCGCTCGAGAGTATCTATATCAGAGTGGAGATACTTTACGCGAATGTCTGCGTCCTTCAGGTATTTGGTGAGATCTTCGGCCATTCTCTTCGTAAGTGTGGTGACGAGGATCTTGTTTTTCTTTTTGGTTTCCTTTTTGATCTCTGAAATAAGGTCATCGATCTGTCCCTTTGTGGGGCGGACATCGATCTCCGGATCCAGAAGGCCTGTAGGTCTGATGATCTGTTCGGCTCTCATAAGCTCATGTTCGCCTTCATAGTCGCCCGGTGTTGCGGACACGAAGAGCATCTGATCCACCTTCTGTTCGAATTCTTCGAAATTCAATGGTCTGTTATCTAGAGCAGAAGGGAGTCTGAAGCCGAAATCCACAAGGGTGGTCTTTCTGGAAAGGTTACCGTTGTACATACCTCTCACCTGAGGGAGAGTGACATGGGACTCGTCTATGATGATCAGGTAATCATCCGGGAAATAATCCATCAGGGTGTAAGGCGGCTCCCCGGGCCGGGCAAAATTAAGGTGTCTCGTGTAGTTCTCTATGCCGGAGCAGAAGCCTGTCTCTTTAAGCATCTCAACGTCGTAATTCGTTCTTTCGGAAATGCGCTGTGCCTCTATGAGCTTATCATTGTCCTTAAAGTACTGAACTCTTTCTTCCAGCTCTGAAAGTATATTTTCACAGGCAAGATTAAGCTTTTCCTGAGGGATGACGTAGGGGCTTGCAGGGAAGATCATGATGTGCTCCATGGTGGCTGTTGCTTTCGCGGTGAGAGCATTGATACGGGTTATACGGTCAACTTCGTCACCGAAGAACTCAACTCTGTAGGCCTCCTCACCTTCGCTGGCAGGGAATACGTCGACCACATCACCCATTACACGGAAGGTGCCTCGCTTAAAGTCCATGTCGTTACGGTTGTACTGGATATCGATGAGCTGTCGTATGAACTGATCTCTGTCCTTCTGCATACCTGGACGGAGGGAAATGGCCATGTTGAGATACTCGGTAGGTGCACCGAGACCGTAAATACAGGAAACAGAGGAAACAACGATGACGTCGTCACGTTCTGCAAGGGAAGCCATGGCTGAGTTCCTGAGTTTATCTATTTCATCGTTAATGTCTGAGTCCTTCTCTATATATGTATCAGTTGAGGGAACGTAAGCCTCAGGCTGGTAGTAGTCGTAGTAGGAAACGAAATATTCGACAGCGTTTTCAGGGAAAAATTCCTTCATTTCCGAATAGAGCTGGGCTGCCAGAGTTTTGTTGTGAGAAATAATGAGTGTAGGCTTTTTTACAGCCTGAATGACATTCGCCATGGTGAAGGTTTTACCGGAACCTGTGACACCGAGGAGGGTCTCGAACTGGTTTCCCTCCTTGAAGCCCGATACCAGAAGGTCTATGGCATGGGGCTGATCACCTGTGGGAGCGTAGTCTGAATGTAATTTAAAGTCGTGATGTTCCATGATTCCATCCTTTTATAGATTTATCAAAAACGGTTTATGATACGTGCTTTTCCAGGGAGTCCGTATTCACAGAGAAACCATGAGATCGGATCTGCGAAACGGGATCTGTGTAACACACATCATAGCATATATATGTTGGTACATACAGATTGATATATACACTATAGGAGAAGCTTTCATCATATTCGCTAGAAAGGTGATAACAGTCATATCGGAAATATATTTGTGCTATCAGAATAGCTCTGTAATATAATATACATAGGAGTTATGACGAATAAATATATATGACCGCTCGAAACATAGGAGAAAAAATTATGAATTTTAAGATAACAACAATACCCGGAGACGGTATCGGACCGGAGATCGTAGCAGAGGCTCAGAAGGTACTTGAAAGGGTGGCTGAGGTATACGGACACAGCTTTACTTTTGAAAAGGTTCTCATGGGAGGCTGTTCCATCGATGCTTACGGAGAACCTCTTACTGACGAGACCATAGAGAAGTGCAAGTCGGCGGATGCAGTCCTTATGGGTTCCATAGGTGGTAAGGTCGGACAGTCAAAGTGGTATGAGCTGCCGCCTGAGAAGCGCCCGGAGGCAGGACTTTTAAAGCTTCGCAAGTCTCTCGGACTTTTCTGTAATCTGAGACCTGCCCATCTCTATCCTGAGCTTAAGAAGGCATGTCCTCTTCGTGAGTCCATTGCTGACAGGGGCTTTGATGTAATGATGGTCAGAGAGCTTACGGGAGGTCTTTATTTCGGTGAGCGTAAAACAGAGGTAGTGGATGGTGAGGAAGTCGCTATAGATACATTGGAATACCACGACTATGAAATAAGACGTATAGCAAAAAAGGCTTTCGAGATCGCGATGAAGCGTAACAAAAAGCTGACTTCAGTGGATAAGGCCAATGTCCTCGATTCGTCCAGATTGTGGCGTAGGATCTTTGCAGAGATCGCCGCAGAGTATCCTGAGGTGGAGCTTGAGAATGCTCTCGTGGATTCTACAGCCATGCAGCTGGTGAGAGATCCGGCGCAGTTTGACGTAGTAGCAACAGAGAATATGTTCGGAGATATCCTTTCAGATGAAATGGCGGAAATCGCAGGATCCCTCGGCATGCTACCTTCTGCATCTCTCCGTGAGGACAGCTTCGGCCTCTATGAGCCATCCGGAGGATCTGCACCTGATATCGCAGGAATGAACATCGCAAATCCCCTTGCCACTATCCTGAGTGCCGCTATGATGCTGAGATATTCCTTCAATCTTACAAAGGAGGCTGACTCCATCGAGGATGCAGTGGCAGAGGCATTGGCACAGGGATACAGAACAGGCGACATCATGGATGACAGTGTAGAAGGACTCAAAAAACTCCATACTGATGAAATGGGAGATAAGATAGCGGAACTGATAAAGTGAGCAGAATGTATCTGCTTAAATACATAAAAATATTTTATATACTAGATAAAGCAAAATGGTGCTATAGTATGGTCATGTCCGAGAGGAAAGATAATAAATAATAGATATAACCTATTGTTATTAAAAAAGGAGATTATGAAGATGAGCAGAGTTTACAATTTCAGTGCAGGACCTGCAGTATTACCGGAAGAAGTTCTTAAAACTTGTGCAGCAGAGATGCTTGATTATCATGGATCGGGAATGTCGGTCATGGAGATGTCCCATCGATCCAAGGATTATGAGAACATTCTGGATACAGCAGAAGCTGATTTTCGTGAGCTCCTTTCTGTTCCCGACAATTACAGGGTACTTTTCCTTCAGGGCGGCGGAAACACACAGTTTGCCATGGTTCCCATGAACCTGATGAAGAACAGAGTTGCGGATTACATCGTTACAGGCCAGTGGGCAAAGAAGGCTGCCAAGGAAGCCGAGATGTACGGTAAGGTAAACATCGTTGCAAGCTCTCAGGATAAGACCTTTTCCTACATTCCTGATTTAAGCGATCTTGATATCCATGATGATGCGGATTACGTATACATTTGCCAGAACAACACGATCTACGGAACAACCATAAAGGAGCTTCCGAACACAAAGGGAAAGACACTTGTTTCCGATGTTTCTTCCATGTTCCTCAGCGAGCCTATGGATGTTTCAAAGTACGGAGTTCTCTGGGGCGGAGTTCAGAAGAACGTTGGACCTGCAGGTGTGACCATCGTTGTGATCCGTGAAGACCTCATCACAGAAGATGTTCTTCCGGGAACACCTACCATGCTCCGTTACAAGACACATGCAGACAACAAGTCACTTTACAACACACCTCCATGCTACAACATTTACGTATGCGGTCTCGTGTTCAAGTGGTTAAAGGAAATGGGCGGTCTTTCCGTGATGAAGGAGAGAAATGAAGAGAAGGCAAAGGTTCTCTACGATTTCCTTGATGCATCCAACATGTTCAAGGGCACTGTTGTTCCGAAGGACAGATCACTCATGAATGTTCCTTTCATAACAGGAAATGAAGAGCTGGATAAAAAGTTCATCGCCGAGGCATCTGCAGCAGGCTTCAAGAACCTTAAGGGCCATCGTACAGTCGGCGGTATGAGAGCTTCCATCTACAACGCCATGCCAAAGGAAGGCGTCGTAAAGCTTGTGGAGTTCATGGACAACTTCGAGAAGAACAACAGGTGAGGTGAGCATAATGAAAGATCGTGAAATATTTTGTCTTAACAATATAAGCCGAGTAGGAACCACAAAGTTCCGTAAGGGCTACACACTTGTGGATCAGATAGACAATGCGGCTGGTGTTCTGGTCCGTTCAGCAGATATGAAGTCCATGGATTTCCCGCCCACTCTTCGTGCTATCGGACGTGCAGGAGCGGGAGTAAACAACATTCCACTTGAAAAGTGCGCAGAGCAGGGCATCGTAGTATTTAACACACCGGGTGCCAATGCTAACGCCGTTAAGGAGCTGGTGGTGGCAGGTCTTATGCTGGCAAGCCGTGATGTCATCGGAGGTGCCGACTGGATCAAGGCCAATGCTGAAGATCCTGATATAGCAAAGAATGCCGAGAAGGCAAAGAAGAACTTTGCAGGAACCGAGATCAAGGGTAAAAAGCTCGGTGTTATCGGTCTCGGTGCCATAGGAGTTCTGGTTGCCAATGCTGCAGTAGACCTCGGAATGGATGTATACGGATACGATCCTTATCTTTCTGTTGTATCTGCATGGAATCTCAGCCAGAAGGTACATCATGCCGCCGTTGTGGACGAGATATATGAGAAGTGCGATTACATCACCATACATGTTCCTGCACTTGATTCAACAAAGGGAATGATCAATGCAGACTCAATCAGTAGAATGAAGGACGGAGTTCATATCCTTAATTTCGCCCGTGACACTCTGGTAAATGATGATGATATGGCAAAGGCTCTCAATAAGGGAAAGGTAAAGACCTATGTTACTGATTTCCCGAATGCGAAGTCAGTCAACATGCATGGAGCTGTAGTTCTTCCTCATCTTGGTGCATCTACGGAGGAGGCAGAGGATAACTGTGCGGTCATGGCTGTAGAAGAAGTTCAGGATTATCTCGATAACGGTAATATCCATCATTCAGTGAACTTCCCTGATACAGATATGGGAGTCTGCCAGAGTGGAGGAAGAATCGGAATCCTGCACAGAAACATTCCGAATATGCTCGGTCAGATCACAAAGGCGCTGGGTGATGCGGGTATAAACATTGACGGACTTCAGAATAAGTCAAAGGGAAATTACGCTTATACACTTATGGACATAGATCAGCATCTCACTGATGACGGACTTGAGAATCTCGGTAAAATTGAGGGAATACTGAGAGTACGTAAGGTCAAGTGATCATATCAGGATGCCTGATAGTAAGAGTAGAATAGAAGAGATATAGGATAGTATGTTATAGGAAAGGGACTGCATCGGTAAGTATCGATGCAGTTCCTTTTATTTATTAAAATTATTTAAAAAAGTGATATAAGCAGATTATTTATTTATAATTGATATGAGTGATTTTTTATATATCATTGATGTTTCATGTAGCCAAAAATATAATTTTATCAGCATTTTTACGCGGATGATCTATAGGATGCAGGACAGCGCATTATGGATCATCAGTAATAGGGAGGATCAAAGATGATAACATTTGACGCATTACTTTATCTTGTCCCGGTTCTTGGCTTCTGTGCATTGATATTTGCCGGTTTTCAGTCAGGACGTGTTGCCGGGGCGGAAGAAGGCAATGACAGGATGAAGGAGATCGCAGGGGCGATCTCTGAAGGGGCACATGCATTTTTACTTGCGGAGTACAGGATACTTATCGTATTCGTAGCGGTTCTGTTCGTACTCATAGGAGTAGGCATCGGCTCATGGACCACTGCAATTTGTTTTCTTGCAGGGGCCCTTTTTTCTACTCTTGCAGGTTATTTCGGAATGACCATAGCAACAAAGGCCAATGTCCGCACGGCCAATGCAGCCATGACCAGGGGCATGAACCAGGCTCTTCAGGTGGCATTTGCCGGAGGATCTGTAATGGGTATGTGTGTTGCGGGATTCGGGGTTCTGGGAGTCTCGACCATTTACATTTTTACTAAGGATGTGGGAGTACTTTCGGGTTTTTCTCTCGGAGCAAGCTCCATAGCACTTTTTGCCCGTGTAGGCGGTGGAATCTACACTAAGGCAGCAGATGTAGGTGCGGATCTCGTCGGTAAGGTTGAAGCCGGCATTCCTGAGGATGATCCCAGAAATCCTGCAGTGATCGCGGATAATGTAGGTGATAATGTAGGTGATGTGGCAGGTATGGGAGCCGATCTTTTCGAATCCTATGTTGGAGCACTGGTTTCCGCACTTACTTTGGGAATAGCAGCCTTTGCGGGCGGACAGGGAGTATTATATCCTCTTATCATTTCAGGCTGTGGTCTATGTGCAGCCATAGCAGGTTCTCTGTTCATGGGAGGAGATGAATCCAATCCTCATAAAGCCTTGAACAAGGCGAGTTATGTTGCAAGTGCAGTTGTCCTTGTAGTGGCAGTGGTATCAAGCTTACTTGTTTTTAGAGATATTATGGCGGCGGTGCCTGTGATCTCTGGTCTTGTTGTTGGTGTGCTCATAGGTATGGTTACGGAATATTATACTTCCGGTGATTACAAGCCTGTTAAGGAAATTGCAAAGGAGTCTGAGACCGGAGCAGGAACAAATATTATTTCGGGTCTAGGGGTAGGAATGAGATCAACAGCTGTTCCCATTCTTCTTATCTGTATAGGAATATTCATATCATACAGGACCATGGGGCTCTATGGTATCGCACTGGCAGCAGTAGGTATGCTCAGTACTACAGGTGTGACTGTGGCAGTTGATGCGTATGGTCCTATCGCTGATAATGCCGGCGGAATAGCAGAGATGTCAGGTCTTGACGAGTCAGTCAGAAATATCACGGATAAACTTGATGCGGTAGGTAATACAACAGCAGCCATGGGTAAAGGCTTCGCCATCGGATCTGCCGCGCTTACAGCATTGGCACTATTCGTATCCTATGCGGATTCTGTCGAGCTGGACAGTATCAACATTCTGGAGACCAGAGTAACCATAGGACTTCTGATAGGAGGCATGCTTCCGTTTATTTTCAGTGCCTTTACCATGAATTCCGTTTCAAGGGCTGCCTATTCCATGATCGAGGAAGTCAGAAGACAGTTTCATGAGGATCCGGGAATCATGGAGGGAACTTCACGCCCTGACTATAAGTCATGTGTAGGGATATCTACAACGGCTGCATTGAGAGAGATGATCATACCCGGTGTTCTGGCAGTCGCGGCGCCACTCATTACCGGAATATTACTTGGAGTTGACGCCCTCGGAGGGCTTCTGGCAGGTGCTCTGGTATCAGGAGTTATGCTCGCCATATTCATGTCAAATTCCGGAGGAGCATGGGATAATGCAAAAAAGTTCATAGAAGACGGAAATAACGGCGGAAAGGGCTCGGAAGCTCATAAGGCGGCAGTTGTTGGTGATACAGTGGGAGATCCTTTCAAGGATACTTCAGGACCTTCCATCAATATCCTTATAAAGCTGATGACAGTAATATCCCTTGTGTTTGCGCCGCTGTTCATATCCATAGGAGGAATACTGTGATCTGAGTGACAGGCGATATGGCATTTTCCTGCGGGAACTGCCACGGGCCATGACATTTATATCATTTGATAAGTTCATATTTACGATATACAATAATCAGTCGGAGGGTCTTCCTCCGGCTGATTTTTTTGGCTCGTCCTGTTGAATTTTTGTTTTATTTTCAGGCGGACCCTGTAACAAATAACAGATAATTAAGAAAGGAACAGATAGATCATGGCAGTAGTAAAACCCTTTAAGGCGATACGTCCGAACAGAGAAGCAGTCAGTGAGGTGGCAGCACTTCCCTATGATGTTTATTCAAGACAGGAGGCAAGAGAAGCGGTTAAGGGTCACCCTCTTTCTTTTTTAAATATTGACAGACCTGAGACACAGTTCCCTGAAGATTTCGATATGTACAGTGATGAAGCCTACAATAAGGCTTCGGAAATGTTAAGATCAGAGATAGAGGACGGTACATATGTAAGGGATGAAGTACCCTGTTATTATATCTATGAGCTCACTATGGACGGACGTACCCAGACAGGTATAGCAGCACTCAGCTCCATAGACGATTATCTTGGCAATGTCTGCAAAAAGCACGAAAACACAGTAGAGGAAAAGGAACTTGACCGTATAAGACACGTGGACAGCTGCTCCTGTCAGACCGGTCCCATATTTCTTGCATATCGTGAAAGAAAAGAAATAACAGATATAGTAAATAAAGAGAAAAAGAAGGAAACTCTGTATGATTTTGTCTCAGATGACAGCATTCGCCACAGGGTATGGAAGATCGATGAGGAAGAAACGGTTTCGACACTCCTGAAGGAATTTGCATCGGTTCCCGCAACCTATATCGCAGACGGACATCATCGTGCAGCAAGTGCAGTCAAGGTGGGATTAAAACGCAGAGAAGAGCATCCTGATCATACAGGAAATGAGGAATTCAACTTCTTCCTTTCAGTTCTTTTCCCTGATAATGAACTTAAGATCATGGATTATAACCGTGTGGTCAAGGATATAAGAGGTCTTTCTCCTGAGGACCTTATGATAAGCATCGAAGAGAACTTCGTGGTATTTAACGTGAAGGAGGCTTTTGTACCTAAGGTCAAGGGTGAGATGCTGATGTATATTTCCGGCGAATGGTTCCTTTTGAGAGCCAAGGAACAGGTAGTGGAGGAGAGAAAAAATGATCCTGTGAGATCACTGGATGTTTCCATACTTCAGGATCTCGTACTGTCACCGCTTCTTGGAATCAAAGATCCGAGAACAGACAAGCGTATAGAGTTTGTGGGCGGAATACGCGGTATCAAGGAACTTGAGAAGAAGGTGAGTCAGTATACATACGGACATGTGATGGACGGAAGTATCGAGGAGACCGGACCTGCAGTTGCATTTCTGATGCATCCGACGGGAATCGACGAACTCATCAACGTGGCAGATCATCAGCTTCTTATGCCGCCTAAGTCCACATGGTTCGAGCCCAAGCTCCGTTCAGGCATATTTATACATGAATTTGAAAGATAAAAGGGCAAAGCCGGGGGTGATTTCTTAGGGAAATACCCTCGGATAATTTTTGAAAAAAATAAGAAGAAAAATACTTTTTTTGTGAAGCTATGCTTCACATCCATTTCCTTGATTTTACTTCATAGCTTCTTTATAATTAAAATAACTGTTAAAAGCAGTAAGTATAACTTCATATCAGGGGATGGAGAATTAGATGGATAATAATAACAGCAAGGGTAATGACGGGAAGAGATTTAATCATTCCAGCCAGACATTTATCATTTTGATCATCGCGGCAGTTATTACTTTCTTTGTATACACATTGATCAGAGGATTTTTTGTATCCGGTGTGACACAGGAGGTAAGCTATACGGAATTTATTTCCATGATAGACGGAAATCAGATTTCGAGAGTAGAGTGGAGAGATTCCGACATCACGATCTTTCCAAAGGCGAACGTTGATAAATCAAGCATAGGTGATGCTCCTAATATGGATCAGTACAGCCAGTACATCAATCAGATGAACATCAGATATTTCGTTGTACCGATCAATGCAGACGCCGAGAATCTTGTGGATCGTATGCTTCGTCATAACATCGATATTTATAAGTCAAAGCCGGATAACTCCGGATACATCATGGAAGCGATGATAAGCATCGTGATTCCATTTGTACTTATCTTTATCATCATGAATATGACCATGCGTCGTATGGGTAACGGCGGTGGCGGAATCATGGGAGTCGGAAAGTCCACAGCCAAGATGTATATGCAGAAGGAAACGGGAGTTACCTTCAAGGATGTTGCAGGTGAGGATGAAGCCAAGGAATCTCTTGTGGAGATAGTAGACTTTCTTCATAATCCCACAAAGTATACAGCTATCGGTGCGAAGCTTCCGAAGGGTGCTCTTCTGGTGGGTCCTCCCGGAACAGGTAAGACACTTCTTGCAAAGGCTGTTGCCGGAGAAGCACAGGTGCCTTTCTACAGTCTCTCGGGTTCTGATTTCGTAGAGATGTTCGTCGGTGTAGGTGCAAGCCGAGTAAGAGACCTTTTCAAGAACGCGACACAGTCTGCCCCCTGTATTATTTTTATCGATGAGATCGATGCCATAGGAAAGACGAGAGATACCCGTTACGGTGGAAATGATGAACGTGAACAGACACTGAATCAGCTCCTTTCGGAGATGGACGGTTTCGATGCATCAAAGGGAATCATGGTAATGGGTGCAACCAACAGACCTGAGATCCTTGATCCGGCCCTTCTTCGTCCCGGCCGTTTCGACAGACGTATTGTTGTTGAAAAGCCTGATCTCAAGGGACGTGTGAACATCCTGAAGGTTCATGCAAAGGATGTTCAGCTGGATGAGACAGTTGATTTCAATGAGATCGCCCTTGCCACCTCAGGTGCGGTTGGTGCGGATCTTGCCAATATGATGAATGAGGCTGCCATTACAGCTGTTAAGAACGGCCGAAAGAAAGTATCACAGGCTGATCTTTTTGAGGCGGTTGAAGTTGTTCTGGTGGGTAAGGAAAAGAAAGACCGTATCCTTTCACAGGAGGAGAGAAGGATCGTTTCCTATCATGAGGTCGGACATGCTCTTGTTTCTGCTATTCAGAAGGATGCAGAGCCTGTTCAGAAGATCACCATCGTTCCGAGAACCATGGGAGCCCTCGGATATGTAATGCAGGTTCCTGAAGAAGAGAAGTATCTCAATACCAAGGCTGAGCTCCATGCCATGCTTGTGGGATATCTCGGTGGAAGAGCTGCCGAGGAGATAGTATTTGATACTGTTACCACGGGAGCATCAAACGATATCGAGAAGGCAACCAAGCTTGCAAGAGCCATGGTCACCCAGTATGGTATGAGTGAAAAGTTCGGACTTATGGGACTTGCAACCCAGGAATCTCTGTATCTCAATACAGGACGTTCTGTTATGAACTGCGGTGATGATACAGCGACTCAGGTCGACATCGAAGTAATGCGCATCCTTAAGGACTGCTACGAGGAGGCCAAGGATATCCTCAGCAGGAACAGATTTGCCCTTGATCGTATTGCAGAGTATCTTATCGAGAGAGAAACCATTACAGGAAAGGAATTCCTTCATATTCTTCATGATGTGCAGAAGGAAGAGGATATGAAGCTTCATCCTGAGAAATATGCTTCTGAGAGCGCAGAGTCAGGTACAGAAACAGATGAGGCAGTTTCTTCTGTTCAGGATTTTGGAAGTGAAGGAGCTGTATCGGCTGAGACAAATGTATCTGCAACAGAGGGTGGAAAGACTCCCTTTGAAGAAGTGAGAGCCATGTATGCGGCGCAGGAAGTTACTGAGCAGGCAGAAAAGAGTGAGAATTCTGAGGATTGAATCAGAATCGTATAAAAAGTAAAAGTGTCAGGATCCATGATCCTGACACTTTTTTAATAGATAATTGATCGGATATATGGCATCAGAATACTCTGCGGGAGAGTACCGAGGCTTCGGAGCAGTAATTGAAGCTCTCACAAACGAGTATCATCTATGATATAATGAACCATGTTTATCATCATCGATGCAGAACTCAAAAACATCCGTTGGCGGTACACCGAGTCTTGCGCAGATCATGGCTATTGATTTCAAAGTGAGTGGTTTATCTTTTCTGAGCTTTTGGACCATACTGGAAGAGATTTCCAATTTGTTTACGAGATCGTATTGAGATATTTTTTTCTTTTTCAGAGTACGCCAGAACGGAGCATAAGATATCAGGTCTTCATAAGATGTAGGTGGAAAGAAATTGAAATCCATAATTACTTCCTTTTAACTAATGGACAAGTTTTTATTTAAAAACTTACGGGTTTGGATATTGAAAATCATTTGTTTATCAATATCATAGAGTTACATTTGCATCATTTATGAGTTACAAATCCTTTTGAAACTCATATCACTTGATTGGATTCCTGAATACGGAATTATAGATATTTGTTCAATGACGTTATGCTCCCCCGTACGTCATATCTGCGGTTTATCAAAGTAAAGCGCATGATGCACGGGAGTTATTATAAAAGGGTACATATCATGTTATCTATAGCTAAAATTTTTATAATAATTTTATTTTTGTGTTGCACAATGACCATATGTATATCTGAGTGGGAAAGAAATAAACTCAAAATTTTTAAATATAATATTGTTTCGGATAAGCTCAAAAAGGAGCACAGATTTGTTTTTTTATCGGATCTTCATGAAAAAGAATTCGGAAAGGATAACCGGGAACTGATCGAAAAAATCGACGAACTTGATCCTGAATTCATCCTTATAGGCGGGGATCTCATAAAGTCACACAAGATTCATAAAAACAGGAAATACAAGGATAAAGATTCGGTAAGCGTAAGTGTATCTTTACTTGAAAAGTTGAGTAAAAAGTATAAAATATACTTTTCTTACGGAAATCACGAACAGCGTCTGTTTCAGAAAGCGGGTTTCGATGATTGCAAAGATGCTGTAAAATATGATAAATATATACAGGATATTTCAAAAGAACGGGCAGAAGAGCTGAAAAGTGCATTGACGAAAGTATGTGTACTGGATAACAGCTCTGTTTCTTTTGAGGATTTTGACATCACCGGCATCATACTGCCGATGAAGTATTATGCTCCGCTTTTATTTCGTAAGGGTGAAGAGCTTCAGGAAAATGAATTAAAGGAATTGGTCGGTACTCCGGAAAAGGATAAGTTCCATATCATGATGATCCACACACCTATGCATTATAAAAAAGTGATAGAGCATGGGGCGGATCTGGTATTGTCCGGACACTACCATGGAGGAACCATCTATATTCCGTATTTCGGAGCATTGATGACACCACAGTTCCAGTTTTTCGTGAAAGAGTGTGCCGGCAGGCTCAAGTATAAAGACGGAGATCTCATTGTGAACCGCGGACTGGGGACACATTCCGTAAACATAAGGATAAATAACAGGCCGGAGATAAGTTTGATAACTATAAAACCCAGGGAAGAGCAGTATGTCTGAAATAACATATAAACTTGATAAATTTGAAGGTCCTCTCGATCTTCTCCTTCACTTGATCGAAAGAGACAAGATCGATATCTTCGATATACCTATAGTCCAGATCACAGCAGAATATCTTGATTATGTCAGTCATATGGAAGAGGAGAATCTGGATATAGTTTCTGATTTCCTTGTAATGGCGGCAACACTTCTTGAAATAAAATCAAGGATGCTTCTGCCCAGAGAAGTAGATGAGGAAACGGGAGAAGAGGTGGATCCGAGAGCTGAACTTGTTGCACGTCTTCTTGAGTACAGAAAGTATAAGCTTATGGGACAGATCCTTCAGGAGAGGGAGGATCTGGCTGACAGATATTTCTATAAGGGACCTACTATCCCTAAGGAAGTGGAGAAGTATGTTCCGCCTATAGATCTTGATGATCTTTTGAAAAAGGTCACACTTGAAAGTCTCAAAACAGTTTTTGAAGATGTCATGAGACGTAAGGAAGATTCCATAGATAAGGTACGTTCAAAGTTCGGTGTGATCAAGAAAGAGAAAATATCTCTTGAAGGACGTATCAGAGATGTACTCAAGTATGTCAGAGGACATCATAAATTTTCATTCCGTCATATGATCCGTAAGAAAAAGGATAAGATGGATGTGGTGGTAAGCTTTCTTGCCATCCTTGAGCTTATGAAGATGGGACGTATAACACTTGTTCAGGAGACGCCTTTTGGAGACATGGATATAACCGAAGTTATGGATCCTGATATGAAGGATGATGAACTTGATCTTACAAATCTGGAGGACTTGTAATCAATGAGTAATAACGAACAGTTGAGATTGCCGATTGATGAGGATGATCTTGATTCTATAGAAAAAAAGCTCGCCATGGAGATAGACAGAGAGTTCACCGACGAGCTAACACAGGAAGAGAATATAATCGAGGCTCTTTTATATACAAAGGGTAATTCGGTAAGTCTTGAAGAGATAAAGACCGCTCTTGACTGCGGTGAAAGACCTGCAAAGAAGGCTATCGAAAGACTTATGAAGAAATATGAGGAGAGGAAGGGCGGTATCATCATACAGATGGTGGCGAATCATTATCAGATGGCTACCAATCCCGAGTGCTTTGATGCCCTTATAAGAGTTGCCAAGCATCCGAAGAAGCCTGTACTCACAGATATCATCATGGAGACTCTGGCCATCATCGCCTACAAGCAGCCTGTCACCAAGGCTGAGATCGAAAGAGTCAGAGGTGTTTCTTCGGATCATGCGGTAAATAAACTTGTGGAGTACGGACTTGCCTATGAGGTTGGCCGTCTCAACGCACCCGGAAGACCGGCGCTGTTCGCCACCACAGAGGAGTTCCTGAGAAGATTCGGAATAAGCTCTCTCGATAATCTTCCTAATCTCAATCCTGAGATGGAGGAGGAGATCAAGAAGGAGGTCAACGATGAGGTCGTTGATATCATGGGAGCGGCGCAGCCTGAAGAGGAAGAGTCTGATGTTGATCAGGAGGCATTGACACAGGAAGATGAGAATAACGGGTCGGAAGTAAAAGACGAGACTACAGAAAAGGAAGAAAATAAGGAGAATTATGGAGAAGACGATTAAGATAAAGTATCATTCACAGGAGATCGAAAAGCTTGAGTACATCGCGGGTAAGAGTGATTGGATCGATCTGAGAGTCGCTGAGAATGTGAGTCTCAAGAAGGGGGATTTCAAGCTTATAAGCATGGGTATCTCTCTTCAGGTGCCCGAAGGATATGAGATGCTTCTTGCTCCGAGAAGTTCAACTTTCAAGAATTTCGGACTTATACAGACAAACTCTCTTGGAGTTATCGATGAGACATACTGCGGCGATAATGACATAATACGTATGCCTGTGTATGCCACAAGGGATACAGAGCTTCATGTAAATGACCGTATCTGTCAGTTCAGGATCATTGAGCATCAGCCTCATATAGTATTTGATGAGGTTGAATCTCTCGGAAATCAGGACAGAGGCGGTTTTGGTTCTACAGGAAAGAACTGATCATAGTATATTACCGCTGTTTGCATGCCATGTGATTGATCATATGGTTCGCCAGACAGTTTGATCAGGACAGAATAATTTAAGTCAGGGATAACCATACCATGTCGGATCTTAACATTATGAAAAAATACATAAAGACAGTAAGCGTGCTGATGATTGTACTGCTCCTTACGGCATGTTCTTCAAAGAAGGCAGACGAGCTCAGGCTTCAGGGGATAGAGGAGCTTCAGAAGGCGAAGTACGGAAAAGCCATCGAGACCTTTAACGAGGCCATGGAGCAGAGTGACGGAAAAGTAGGTGAACTTCAGTTTGATATACTTATGTACAGAGCGGAAGCTGAATACATGAGCGGAGATCTGGAAGCTGCCGCAAAGACCATAGACACCCTGAGACAGGTGAACGGGGATAAGGATGAGTATATAAGATTCCAGTCACAGCTTGATGCCAAGAGACTGGTGGAGGAAGCCGGAGAAGCTCTTGATGCCGGAGATATCGAGACAGCCAGAGCAAAGCTTGATGAAGCAGAGGCTCTCGGTATAAGAAATGACAGGGATCTCCAGTTCGATGAGATAGTTTATCTCGAAAAGACAGCTCAGTGGGAAGAGGCCTACAATGAAGTAAAGGCATATCTCACCCAGTATCCGAATGACAAGAAGGCGGAAAGAGAAGAAAAGTTTCTCGCCACAAGAGTGGCCGCATTGAAAAACAATGAAGCCATGATATCAGGCTGAAACATTGAACCCATACATTTTTTAAGGGAAAAAGGTCTTAGAAACGTGGGAAAACTGTTAATCATATAACAAAGCGGTTATATCTGATATATCCTTAAAGAAGTATTTTTATCGCCCGGTGCTTGCATGCGCCGGGCTTTTTGATTATACTCGGATAGAAAATTCAGAAAAAACAGGCAGGAGGCCACTGATGAAAGCTTACGCAGATATGACAAAAGAAGAGCTTCAAAAGGAGCTTGTGGAACTTAAGAAAGAGTACGCAAGATATCAGGCTATGGAAATGAGCCTTGACATGAGCCGTGGTAAGCCATGCAAGGAACAGCTTGATCTCAGCATGGGACTTATGGATGCGCTTACAAGTGGAGCCGATATGTACTGTGAAGATGGAACCGACTGTAGAAATTACGGTGTTCTCGGTGGTATCGATGAGGCCAA
The DNA here is from genome assembly GCA_000513555.1 of Lachnospiraceae bacterium JC7. Lineage (GTDB taxonomy): Bacteria > Bacillota > Clostridia > Lachnospirales > Lachnospiraceae > Oribacterium. Next base: position 627 of record ALYD01000031.1, on the reverse strand, counting down.
GGTCCTTCTTTCAGACATGATGGAGAACAACCCGGATAACATCATTATCTACGGTAACTCTTCACTTAATGTTATGTATGACTCTATCTCGAGATCTATGACACATGGAGTTATGGGTAATACACCATGGAGTAAGCTTGATAAGGTTAAGTGGCTCTGTCCTGTTCCGGGATATGACAGACATTTTGGAATCACAGAGTATTTCGGTATCGAAATGATCAATGTTCCCATGACACCGACAGGTCCTGATATGGATATGGTTGAGAAGCTTGTCAGAGAGGATGAGGCTATTAAGGGAATCTGGTGTGTTCCCAAGTATTCAAATCCTCAGGGATACAGTTATAACGATGAGACAGTACGCCGTTTCGCAAGACTTCAGCCTGCTGCAAAGGATTTCCGTATATACTGGGACAATGCTTACGGCATTCACCATCTCTATGACTGGGATCAGGATTATCTCATCGAGATTCTTGCTGAATGTAAGCGTGCAGGAAATCCTGATATGGTTTATAAGTTCGCTTCAACCTCGAAGATCACTTTCCCGGGTTCCGGTATAGCTGCACTTGCTACATCATCAAACAACCTTGATGATATCAGAAGTCAGATGAAGCATCAGACAATCGGATA
>ALYD01000030.1 GCA_000513555.1 Lachnospiraceae bacterium JC7 | reverse complement strand
CACGATAAATATTTTGGCCCGGTGGCTCAGTCGGTTAGAGCGCCGCCCTGTCACGGCGGAGGTCGTCGGTTCGATTCCGTCCCGGGTCGCTATATGAAAGCTACAGATTCAATAGAATCTGTAGCTTTTTTTGTTCTAGAAACCAGCATTAAATTGAGTCTGTCATTTTCAGGTCAACTCTTATTAATTTAAAAGATCGTATCGTATTAATATATAGAGCAAAAATATGTGATTTGGGTTTTGTCGCCATAATACGGAGGCAGAATGGAGCAGATGTATGGTTATAAAAGATTCGATCGCACGTTTGGAAATGATTTCGTGTGCTTTATGTAAGGATGCACCATGCAGTCAGGCATGTCCTAAGATGGATCCGGCGGAAGCACTTTTTGGAATATGGATGGAAAATTCAGATGTCGCTGCGTTGAGGTTATCTGAAGGGAATACCTGCGTTGACTGTGATGCGCCTTGCGAAAAAGCCTGCATAAGTCCGGATAAGGTAAGCATTAAGAGCCTCATGACCAGGCTTAGTGATGTGATACGTCCGGAAGCAGAGATACCTCTGCCGGAAACAGAAGATCGTTTAAGATGTGATATATGTGGAATACCTATTGAAAATCCGTTTTTGTTATCATCATCGGTTGTGGCTTCAACGTATGATATGTGTGCAAGAGCATTTGAAGCCGGATGGGCAGGAGTTTGTTTCAAAACTATCTGTAATTTTGATATACATGAAGCTTCGCCACGGTTTTCTGCCATAAAGGGTGATAACGGAAGCATAATAGGGTTCAAAAATATTGAGCAGCTTTCTGACCATAGTGTGACTGAGAACATGGAAATATTCAGGAGATTAAAAACAAATTATCCAGATAAGTTTATATTGGCGTCCATCATGGGGCAGAATGAAGAAGAGTGGGCGAGTTTGGCAGAGGAGTGTGAAAAGAACGGAGCAGATGCCATAGAGCTTAATTTCTCCTGCCCTAATATGCAAGAGGAAGGTTTGGGCTCGGATATAGGACAGATCCCGGCGCTGGTTGAGAAATATACCAGAGCTGCCAAGAGCCGCACGACTATACCTGTTTTAGCGAAGCTTACGCCAAATGTTGATAATATGAGTCCTGCAGCGGAGGCGGCACGTAGAGGCGGTGCAGACGGACTGGCGGCTATAAATACGATCAAAAGCATCACAGGAGTAAATCTTTTCACACAGGTCTCATATCCTTCTGTTAAGGGTCAGTCTGCAGTAGGAGGGTACAGTGGAAATGCAGTAAAGCCTATAGCCCTGAGGTTTATTACCGAGCTTTCGAAAAATCCTGAATTAAAGGGAATGCATGTAAGTGGGATGGGGGGCATTGAGACATGGAAAGATGCTATTGAGTTTCTGCTGCTGGGAGCAGATTCCATTCAGGTGACAACTGCTGTAATGCAGTATGGATATCGGATCATAAGTGAGCTGAAGGCGGGACTTAATTATTATCTTGCGCAAATGGGTATAGATTCTGTTAAGGATATAATGGGTTCAGGTCTGAATTCAGTCAGTGAATCCACGCAGGTGTTGGATAGGAATACTGTTTTATTTCCGAGTTTTATTTCTGAAAGATGTATCGGTTGCGGAAGGTGTGTTATCTCCTGCAATGATGGAGGGCATCAGGCAATCAAATTTGAAGGAAGAAAACCAAAGCTTGATGGAAGCCGCTGTGTAGGCTGTCACTTGTGTATACTTGTGTGTCCGCAGAATGCGATACACCCGGGAAACAAGAGGATAAAAAAGCAGGAACATTAGCAATTTCAAAGAATGGACATACTTTTTATGTATACTGTGGCAATAAATCATATTGATGATAATTGCGGCAATGATGAGTGATTTGTTTAGGGATTGCTGCAGAAGAGATATTCCCGGGGGCAATATGGATAGTATATATGGTGAGCATTTGCCTGAGCTTGAAAAGGCTATGCAGTATCTGGTGGATGAAATAAATATCGTACGTGAACGGATGAAACAGGATGACGGCATGGACCCTGTGGAGCATCTAATTTATCGTATCAAGTCCGAAGAGAGCATGAGGGAAAAATGCAAGCGAAAGGGACTGCCTGAGACGGAAGAATCTGCACTTAATTTGATCCACGATGCTGTCGGAGTGAGAGTTGTCTGCGCTTTTATAAAGGATGTGTATGCTATCAGAGATCACCTGGTGAATCTTGAGCACTGTGAGGTGGTCGAAGAAAAGGACTATATAAAACAGGCTAAGCCCAATGGATACAGAAGCTATCATCTGATTTTGAAAATGGGAGGAAAGGTCTATGCCGAAATACAGCTGAGGACTATATCTCAGGATACATGGGCAGCTCTTGAGCACCATATTCATTATAAGAAGATAAAGACTCAGAATGATGATCTGATAATTGCCGAGCTGAAACGATGCGCTGATGAGCTGGCATCTACCGATCTTTCTATGCAGACCATAAAAGATATGATGATGAGTAGTTTGAAGATAAAAACGGAGAGAATGAATTGAGATTATTACTTGCAGAAGATACTTACGATCTGAACAGAGTCCTGTCTATGGCACTTAAGCATGAAGGATACGAAGTTGATTCGTGTCTGGACGGAGAAGAGGCACTTAGACATTCGACTGAGAACAGCTACGACGGAATCGTTATGGACATCATGATGCCGAAGATGGACGGGATTCAGGTTTTGAAAAATATGCGTCAGAAAAATATAATGACGCCGGTTCTGCTTCTTACAGCAAAATCTGATATTGATGACAGGGTCGAGGGGCTGGATGCCGGTGCCGATGATTATCTGACGAAGCCCTTTGCCATGAAGGAGCTTTTAGCCAGAGTCAGAGCCATAACAAGAAGGAAAAAGGATTACACAAGCGAACAGATCTCATTTGGAGATCTGACACTGGACGGAGAAACATTTGAATTAAGATCTGTTAATTCCATACGACTTTCCGTAAAGGAATTTGAACTGCTTCAGATGCTTATGCTTAATACGGAACATTCAGTGAACGGTGAATTTCTGCTCACTCATGTCTGGGAAAATGATAAGGATGCTACGGATCAGACTGTGCTGCTTTATATCGAGTATCTGAAAAGCAAGCTGGATGCGGTGTCATCAGAGGTTTTCATTGAGGAAAGCGAAGAAGGATACAGGCTGGTAAACAGGTAAGTGCGTAACTCTGCAATAAGTTTACCTTCGATAAAACCGTGTATGTTATGCAGGAGTATCGGCTATATGTCAGGGAATATAAAGTAATGAAAAAATTGTCAGCTTGGAGATAGAGGAAGGTTTTTGATGAATGAAGTCAGAATAAAAAAATTGAGATGGAAATTCGTGCTTGTTTCCTTCTGCTCGCTATTCATCACAATGCTTTTGATCGCGGGTCTTCTGTCAGGAACGAACTATTATCTTGCAAGGAAAAATATCCGAAACACGCTGCAATACATAGTTAATAATGGAGGTTATCTGCCGGGAGCCGAGACAAATGCCGAAAGGGACAGGGAGAAACATTCGGACTATGATGTCATCAGGTTTCTGAATGAGATATTCAATGTTGAGACCTATGAAAATACCTCTAATCCGGAGTTTTATTACACCACCAGATATTTTGCCATTATCTACGATGGGGATTACAGAATTTCGAAAGTAATAACCAATCATATCGCGGCCGTGACTCCCGCGGAAGCAGAGATCTACGGGATGAAGGCATTGGAAGAACCTGTCAGCTTCGGAAGATACGGAGATTATTATTATACAGTTGCAGATCTTTCCACCGGTGGGGTCATAGTTGTATATCTGGATAGTTCGGATATGATACTTGGCAGCTCGAGGATCCTGTATCTTGCCATGAGCCTGATTCTTGTGGGGATAATAATTGCGGCCATAATCACCGGCATTTTTTCAAAGTGGGCTATAGCATCGGAGGTTCGAAACATGGAGCTCCAAAAGAGGTTCATAACCAATGCAAGTCATGAGCTGAAAACTCCTTTGGCTGTGATAAGGGCCAACACAGAAATGATGGAAATGCTCGGAGGAGAGAGTGAGTGGACCAGCTCCACCATGAGACAGGTGGACAGACTTAACGGTCTCATCAAGAATCTCGTCATGATAGCAAGAGCTGATGAGAATGAAAATTCTGTTGTAACTTCGGAATGTGACGTGACGAAATCTGTGAGAGAAACGGTTCAGACTTTTGTGGCGATCGCAGAAACTGATGAAAAAAAGCTGGTGGAGAAGATAAAGGAGGATGTAAAACTGACAGCATCGGACGGCTCATTACGGCAGCTCACCTCGCTTCTTGTTGATAATGCGATAAAATACTGTGATGATAAGGGGACTATAACAGTCTCACTTTCTCAAAAGGGAAAGGCAGTACAGCTGGTGGTTGCCAATGACTTCAAGGATGGAGCCAATATAGACTACAAGAGGTTTTTTGAAAGATTTTATCGTGAAGATAAGTCCCATAATACAGACAGAGGGGGCTATGGCATAGGACTTTCGATTGCAGAAAGTATAGTGAAGCAGTATAAGGGAAGCATTGGCGCCTATTGGAAGGATGGAGTCATTTCCTTTGTCTGCATTCTGAAGCCTATGAATAAATAACTTTTTCTAATGGAAACATAACTTTATTTCATTGAAAACCCGGAGTAAATAATAGAATTTTAAGACATAACGTGTTATGATTGCAAGGTGCGGCGCATTGGAGTATATGATCATCCGTATGCGTGCGCACTGTTTTTTTGCAGTGTCGGGGGGGAACGTTACAGTAAAATAGTTGAATGGAATAGTTCGATATCAGCCGGGGTTTAAACCGTAAACCATTAAAAAACGTGTGAATCAAGGAGGATCTATGCCAATCGGAATCATTGTCAATGCAGCATCAGTAGTGATCGGAGGAATAATCGGTAATGTTGTCGGTTCGAAGCTTTCATCAAGGGTGATCGAGAGTATGAATACTGTTTTCGGAGCCTGTGCCATGGCTATGGGAATAAGTTCCATCGTTCTTATGTCAAACATGCCGGCGGTCATGCTTTCTGTTATACTCGGTACAGCCATCGGTCTTACGATACATCTAGGAGATAAGATCACGGCCGGAGGGCTTCTGATGGGAAAGGCTATCTCAAAGATCTATAAGGGAAAGTCAGGAAATGATGAGGAGTATAAGAAGCAGCTTGTAACGGCTATCGTTCTTTTCTGTGCGAGCGGAACAGGTATATACGGAAGTATAGTTTCGGGAATGACAGGAGAGCACAGCATACTGCTGGCAAAATCGATATTGGATATAGCGACGGCTCTTATATTTGCATGCAGTCTCGGGCTGGTGACAAGTTTTATCGCCATTCCGCAGTTCGTAATTTTTATGCTGCTCTTTGTTTTTGCCAATGTAATCTACCCCTACTGCAGTCCATCAATGATAAATGATTTCAAGGCCTGCGGGGGAGTGCTCCTTATAGCAACAGGTTTCAGAATGATAAGAGTAAAGGATTTTCCTGTTGCGGATATGATACCGGCTATGATCATCGCCATGCCCATAAGCCATGTATGGACAACATATATCCTTCCGCTGGTTTCATGATTCATGATCCCGTAAAAAATATGCAGAAACAAAAGTACCTGCGCGGTTTTGCCCGGCAGGTACTTTTGTGAACACTAAGTTTTGTTGAGTCTATTATTTCAGGAGATTTCCATAGATACACGCTTATGGTCAGGAGGACGTGTACTACGGAGTACGTATCAATTAGTCTTAACTAACTGATGTATACAATATAAACTATAATTTCCTATGTGTCAAGTAGAGATTTAAAAAAATCTAGTATTTTAGTAGGAAATATAAATTGTACCTATTTAAAAACTTTCAATTAAATACTTTTGAAAGTACTTGAAAAAAAACAGAATCTGACTAAAATCTTTATAGATTTATTAAGACGTGAGCGTGAAGAAATGGAGACTACGTCTATGAAGGACGCATCAACCCTTGGAGAATCATCCAAAATAGAAGAAGCTGTAACCATGGAAGGTGAAGCTGAGAAAAAAGTGGAGACAGAACGGGTTTCTGAAGTAAAGACTGAAAAGAAATACAGCTTTCTGAGACCTAAGTTCGGCAACAGAATAGTACGTACGGTAATTGCCTGTCTCGTGACTGCGATCATATACAGATATTTTCTGAGTGATCGTAATCCCTGCTTCGCACTTATAGGTGCGGTATACGGTACCGGAAGCCAGTTTCAGGAAGGTTTTCATAACGGATTTAACAGATTCGTAGGCACCTTTATAGGAGGTCTGGTAGTTATCCCTTCATACTGGCTGTATCTGTATGATCCGCTCGGTGTTCCGAAGGAACTATATCTCTGTCTGGGACTTTTCTTCGTAATGTATATCAATTTTATACTCGGTGCGAACAATGCCATCCAGCCGGGTACAGTAGTATATTTCGTAGTATTGTTCACTCAGCCTGAGGCAGGATATGTATCATACACTATCGCCAGGATCATTGACACAGGAGTGGGTGTTCTTATCAGTCTCGCACTCACCATGATGCGTCCTACTATGATAGACAGAGAAAAGGGTGTTGAATTACTGACATTTTTTGAAGCACTGACCGAAAGTTTCAAGGCATGGCGTTATGCAAACAAGTCCGGTTCATTGCCACAGCTTGATGAAAAGGGCAGAGCAGCCAAGAGAGAGGAACGAAAGGCCAAGTACATTCAGAGACATACATATTAAAAGTTATGATCAGAGGATTTTATATCCTCTGATTTTTTTATCCGGGATTTGAAAATCGGATTATAGAAAACATTTTAATAGATACAGTGATTGAAGAAAAAATATTCCGATAGTGTAAAATTAATTAATATCTGCTTCTGTTCCTGCCGATAGGCTTAGTATCGGACGTAAACGAAAGAGGGATATTGGCTGTATAAATAGAAATTTCCACATTCACTCCTTATTAGTTTTGTCCATTAGGTCGGGAAAATCTTGATATTTCACAGGAAAGGAGCGTAAATGAAAAAATTTCCAAAAGTCTTATGTCTCATTCTTATACTGTGTGTCATAAGCAGTATCTCACTGTTTTTTGCGTATGCAAATAATGAGAAAAAGAAAGAAACGACACAGACGGAAGAAACAAAGGCGGAAGTTGCAGAAGTAACAGAAGTGAAGAAGCCGAAAGTCTCTGCTGAGAAAAAGGCATCGCCTAATGAACTGCCCAAGGTGCCGGCTGAGTGGGACGTAATGATCTATCTCTGTGGAACTGATCTGGAGTCTGATGGAGGAATGGCCTCCAACAATCTCGAAATGATCAAAAAAACCATTCCGGACGATAGAGTCAATGTTCTGATCCAGACAGGCGGTACAAAGAAATGGGACACAAAGGAACGCATCGGAATAGACATCGCCACAGACAAAATACAGCGCTGGAGCTATGGTGAAGATGGGTTCATACTTGAAGACGAACTGGAAAATGCCTCCATGGCCAAGTACACCACTTTGTCTGACTTTATCATCTGGAGTAATGAGAATTTCCCTGCCAGAAAGCATCTTCTCATCATCTGGGATCATGGTGGAGGAAGCTCGAAAGGTCTGATAGTTGATGAATTACATGACAATGCGATAATGGGTCTGGAAGGACTTGAAAGAGCATTAAAGGATTCAGGCGTTCATTTTGATCTAGTCATGACGGATGCCTGCCTTATGGCTTCACTTGAGACGGCGCAGGCAATTCAGCCTTATGCAGATTATCTGATCGCATCAGAAGAAGTGCTTCCGGGACTCGGCAGCAACTATGCAGAGTGGCTCCAGTCGCTCTATGAAGAACCGGAGTGCGGAGCTGCGCGTCTCGGTTCCAACATCTGTAATGCGACTCAGATCATGTACGCAGAAATGGCGGATGACGGTAGCCTGAAAGGTCTTACATTCTCTACCATAAATCTGAGTAAGATAGCTCCTGTAGCAGAAGCTTTTGAGGCTTACATGGCAGAAGCTATCGCGCTGATCCCTGACCCCATCGCTTTCGGAAAATATCTTAACGCGGTAAGTAATACCGACAGATATCAGGAGCATGATATGTGGGATCTTTATGATCTGGCACGAAGAGGAAGAAACGGCGGCATATCAAAGGAAACAGTGCTTAAGCTGGAGAATGCAGTTGATGAAGCGGTAGTCACCTCTGTCCGTGGTTCCTACCACCCATATTCTCACGGTTTATCTGCATTTATTACCTACAACGGAACTACAGAAAAGCTGGATCGTTTTGCCAGAACCTGTAAGAATCCATGGCAGCTTGCTTTCCTGGATGCAGTAAGTCTGAAATGGGATGCTCCGGAATGGGCTTGTGAAGTTGCCGGAGAGATACCGCAGCTTATGCCGGAATTATATACTGTAAAATTTGAAACTGAAAATTCCGAAGATAACAGCCAGCAGTACATTCATATTTATTCCGGCGTTGAAAGCGGCGGATCCATATGTTACGAGATCCAGAAGTTTGATGAAAAATATCAGGAGTGGCATGATCTCGGACAATGCGAAGATCTGAAGCTTTTGGATTATAGCGACAACACTCTTACATATTCTGCTGATTTCACAGGTAAATGGCCGGCTATAGGTGACAGATTCCTTCATGTGACCACCAAGGATATTCAGGGGAATACGGTTCTCATGCAGGCATCAGTAAGGCTCCCTGAGATCAATACTGAAAAGATAATGAAGCTCAGGATCCTGGCAGATTACCCTGAAGGTCTGTCAAATCAGATTCAGGAGGAAACTGAAGCCGAAACAGAGGGAGAACATATAGTACAGTATCAGCTGGCAGGACTTTGGGATGGTTATGACTCTTCAACCGGTCTTTCAGACAGGAATACTTATTCCATGACTGATATTTCAGGTTTGCAAATGGAAATATGTACTCCAGTATACAGTAATTATCTGAAGAAGATAGGTGACATGAGATATGCCGATCCGATGACGGTAGATCTGAGCCTTGATGTTAAGGATACGACACTTCCTGCAGGAAAGTACAGAATGCGCTACTCCATGTCTGACATGCTGGACAGAACCTACACGACCGAATTTGTAAACTTCACATGGGACGGAAGAAAGGCAGTGTTTGAAGCTCCTGTCGAAACAGAGGAAGAGAACAACACGAAATCAGTTGCGTGGTAAAAGGAGAGGATGAAATCGGAAGAGTAATGCTTTATTAAAGTTAAAGGACGGGTTATCCCGTCCTTTTTTTATGTCGAAATAGGTATCTGTACAGAGAAAATGTATAAGCATTAATTTGTTGTGAATTTTGATTTAATTTGGAAGTATATGGCTGATATTTAATTAACGTATATGCAATCGGGTGCAAAATGATGTATTAATCAAAAAGCATGTAAGCATTATGCACAAATATATGTGTAAATATTGTGAACAAAAGCGATTGATTATGACCGATTATGAACGTATTATGATGGTATAGATAAGGAGGTCGGCAATGATCTATACAGTAACTTTCAATCCTTCCCTTGATTATATCGTTTCCATGAAGTCTTTTGACATGGGTATGACCAATCGTACCACACAGGAGCAGATGCTTCCGGGTGGAAAGGGAATCAATGTTTCCACGGTTTTGACTAATCTCGGACATGAAAATACAGCACTTGGTTTTGTGGCAGGATTTACGGGGGATGAGATCATCAGAAGGCTTGAGGAAATGAAGCTCAGAAATGATTTCATCAGGATAGACAACGGCTTCTCCAGAATTAATGTAAAACTGAAGGATTATGATGGAACTGAAATAAACGGTATGGGACCGGTCATCGATGAAACTTCACAGAAGAAGCTGATGGATCAGCTCCATTCTATGAAGGAAGGTGACACGCTGGTGCTGGCGGGAAGCATTCCCGAAAGCATGCCTTCTACCATTTACCACGACATCATGGAAAAGCTTCAGGGCAGAGGGATACGATTTGTAGTAGATGCCACCAGAAATCTGCTCATGAACGTACTTCCGTTCCATCCGTTCCTGATTAAACCAAACAATCATGAGCTTGGAGAGATCTTCGGAGTAGAACTGAAGACCAGAGAATCGGTGGTGCCTTATGCAAGGAAACTGCAGGAGCAGGGTGCGGTAAATGTACTTGTTTCCATGGCCGGAGAGGGCGCGGTTCTTCTGGATGAGAACGGTGAAGTTCACATGCACGAAGCTGCAAAGGGAAAACTTGTTAATGCAGTTGGTGCCGGAGACTCCATGGTGGCCGGTTTCATCGCCGGTTATGAGGAAAAGAAGGATTACGAGCACGCCTTCAGAATGGGTATTTCTGCAGGAAGTGCAAGCGCATTTTCAGAGCTTCTGGCAACTAAGGAAGAAGTGATGAAGGTGTATAACGAACTGGGTTAAAATTTATTTTTAATAAAAGGGGAAAACTATGAGGATTACAGATTTACTTGACAAGCGCAGCATTAATCTTAAAGCTGCACCGGGAAGCAAACAGGAGACCATCGAGCAGGCAGTTGAGCTCATGGTTAAGAGCGGAAACATCATCGATCCTGAAGCTTACAAGAAGAAGGTTTTTGCAAGAGAAGAGGAGTCAACCACCGGAATCGGTGACGGACTTGCCATTCCACACGGAAAGGGAGAATCAGTTAAGTCAGCAGGTCTCGCTGCTATGGTCATTCCTGATGGAGTTGATTATGAAGCATTGGACGACGAGCCTGTACATCTTTTGTTCCTTATCGCGGCACCTGAGACAAAGGACAATGTTCACCTGACAGTTCTTTCAAAGCTTTCCAGACTTCTTATGGACGAGGACTTCGTTATGGCGCTCAGAAATGCCAAGGATGAAGATGAGTTCCTGAAGATCATCGATGAAGCAGATGCAAAGGATGCAGAGAAGGAAGAGGGCACAGCAGCTGCCGCTCAGAAGAAGATCCTTGCGGTCACATCATGTCCGACAGGTATCGCTCATACATTTATGGCAGCAGAGGGAATCGAGAAAGCTGCGAAGGCAGCAGGCTGCTTCATAAAGGTTGAGACCAGAGGTTCAGCAGGTGCTGACAATGTCCTTACCGAACAGGAGATCGCTGAAGCTGACTGCATTATCGTTGCAGCAGATGCTCAGGTTCCTATGGATCGTTTCGATGGAAAGAAGCTTATCGAGGTTCCTGTTTCAGACGGAATCAGCAAGGCACCTCAGCTTATCGAAAGAGCCATGAAGGGTGATGCCCCTGTTTACAAGGCACAGGGTAAGGTAAGTAAGGAAGCGGTTACAAGCGGCGGAAACGCAGGACATAAGATCTATGTTCACCTCATGAACGGTGTTTCACATATGCTCCCGTTCGTAGTTGGCGGAGGTATCCTTATCGCTCTTGCATTCCTTATCGATGGTCTTTCCATCGACCTCAATTCTCTGGCAGAGGCAGATCGTTCCAACTTCGGTTCCATCACTCCTTTTGCTGCAACACTTAAGGGTATCGGAGGCGTTGCGTTTGGTTTCATGCTTCCGGTTCTTGCAGGTTACATCTCAGAAAGTATCGCTGACCGTCCGGGTCTTGCTGTAGGTTTCGTTGGCGGTATGATCGCTGCCAATGGAAAGTCAGGATTCCTTGGCGCCCTCCTTGCAGGTTTCGTGGCAGGATATGTTGTGAACTACCTAAAGAAGATGTGTGCATCTCTTCCTAAGTCACTTGAGAAGATCGCACCGGTTCTTATCTATCCGCTTTTCGGTATCCTGATCATCGGTCTGGCTATGAACTTTATCATTGAGCCGCCTATCGGTATGCTCAATACTGCTCTTAATGACGGTCTCGCAGGAATGTCAGGCACATCAAAGGTACTTCTCGGAATCATCGTAGCAGGTATGATGGCTATCGATATGGGTGGTCCTTTCAACAAGGCAGCTTATGTATTTGGTGTTGCATCCATCGCAGCAGGCAACTATGACGTTATGGCAGCAGTTATGATCGGCGGTATGGTTCCACCATGTGCCATCGCCCTTGCAACTATCCTCTTCAAGAACAAGTTCACCAAGGAAGAGCGTGAGAGCGGTCCTGTAAACTTCATCATGGGTCTCGCATTCATCACAGAGGGTGCTATCCCGTTTGCAGCTTCAGATCCTATCCATGTACTGCCATCATGTATCGCAGGTTCAGCCATCGCCGGAGCCCTTTCAGTAGCCTTCGGATGTACTCTTATGGCACCTCATGGCGGAATCTTCGTATTCCCTGTAGTTGGAAATGCCGTTCTCTATCTGGCATCACTCGTTGCAGGTACTGTTGTCGGAGCATTTTTACTTGGAGTTCTTAAGAAGAAAGTGGTATAATTTTGGCTTATGTTAGCTAAAAAAAGACAAACGGAGATCCTGGAATTATTACAGCATAAAGGCAGCGTCACCTTACAGGAACTGACGGAGGCATTTGACGCTTCCGAATCCACCATCAGGAGGGACCTTACGGTTCTGGATCAAAAAGGAGCCCTGACAAAAGTTTTCGGCGGCGCTGTAAGCAATGATTTCAGTGTAAATGTTAAGGAAGAAGAGTTTTCGGATAAGTCTGGTCAGGCTGTAGAACAGAAGCAGCAGGTTGGACAGTACGCAGCATCTCTGGTAGGGCCTGATGATTTCGTATATCTCGATGCAGGTACCACTACAGAAGCCATGATCCCGTACCTTACGAAGGACGCCATGGGATATGTGACCAATGCTGTCGGCCATGCACTTATGCTGGCCCGCAGAGGCTGTAGAGTGATCCTGGTTGGAGGTGAACTGAAAAATTCCACCGAGGCTCTGGTCGGAAATGAGACCATAGTTTCTATACAGAAGTATAATTTCACCAAGTGTTTCATGGGTACCAACGGAGTGGAGCTTATAGCGGGTTGTACGACTCCCGAGCTTAACGAGGCGCTGGTGAAGCAGGAAGCCATGAGACATTCCAAGAACTGCTATGTCCTCTGTGATGCAAGCAAGTTCCAGAAGATATATCCTATACGATTCGCCAATTTCCATGATGTGATACTGATCACAGACGGACAGTTGGATGCCCGCTATAAGGGGCGTGACAATGTTATCGTGATAGACTCAGTGAAGTAACGGTATACTTCATCGCGATGCAGATATAAAAAGATCATAGAAACAATAAGCGCTCTACTGCCGGAGGTTTATCTTTGGCAGGGGAGCGCTTTTTTTGTGAAGAAATATTATTTACAGTGGGGGCATGGAACCGGAAAATGTTTCATGCCTTTATCTTTGCGCTGAATTCTGACGATATATATAGTAGCGATAAGTCGGAATTTACTGTGTATTCATGCAAGGAGGATATAGCAATGAAAAGATCAGTGAAAAGAGCATGGGGGATCCTGCTTACTGTGATGCTTGTTGCTGTCATGGGGGCAGAAGCATTGGCAGGAGTAAAGAATCCGTGGTTTAAGAGTAACATGAATGCGACAGGTTCAGTGGGAGATCCACAGATAGAAGAGCAGGTCGTATACTCAAAGGATGACATCGAGATCTCAGCAGTCAGTATCCTGGTTGAAGAGGGTACCGGCAATGTTGCACTGTGGCTTAAATTGAAAAACGGAACGGACGATGAGCTTCAGGTGATCGGAAAAACCATGTACATAAATGATATCTATGTTGATTCGTCTATCTATGTCGGGGCAGAGGCCGGAGAAACCGAATACCATGTGTCTCTCGTCAAGGGAGAAGAACTGGAGAAAAAGAAGATAGATAAGATCGAAAAAATGGATTTTGACCTGAAGGGATACGACGGTAAGTATAAGACTGTTTTTGAAACAGACCTTCTGCATCTGGATGTGGGAACGGTGTCTAAGGATGCGAAAACCGGGGATAAGAAGGACAGTAAAAGCAGTAAGTCAGAAAAATCAAGTGATGCCAAAAACGGTAAGAAGGAGAATTCTGACGCTAAAACCTCCAAGGGAAGTAAGTCTGAGGATGACCATTCGGAGGTAGATGGTGAAGAAAAGTTCTGGTTCTACGGCTACTGTTTCGGAGGGAAATATTATCCTGAAGAAGACGAGAAGGATATGCTCGAGTGGTATGTGACTCTCAAGGATGACGGCAGCGGATACCTTTACTGGGGCGATGATAACAAGGGAGATATCGAGTACTGGAAAGGCTCGGGGGATGATTTTTCCATGCAGGCCGGAATATCGGATTTCACCGATGGCTGCTCTTTGAAAGACGGAATACTGAAGCTTGATATCGACGGTATCGTTATCGTATTCATTACAGATAATGTGAATAAGAAGAAGCTGAAGTAAGACAACATGACTTAAAATTCGCTTCTTTGATGATAATATTTACGAAATGATTTATAATGTTTCTATACGAATCGATCGTGGAACAGTGATAATTCAGAATCATAAGCATTATCACAAAAAATTGAATACGGAGGCGAATCTATGTTACATGAAATTACTTTTCCATCCTTTAATGAACGTGACACTGTATACGGATGGATCTATGTACCTGCTGCAAAGCCGATAGGAATCGTACAGCTGATTCATGGCTTCGGAGAACATTCCCGCAGATATCTTCATATGATAGCTGCTTTTGTTGAGGCAGGATACATCGTAAGTGCGGATGACCATGTGGGCCATGGAAAGACTGCGATAGAGAACGATACCTGGGGTGACTGGGGAGATAAAGGTTTTCATACCATGATGGAGGATGAGCATAAGCTTCATGACCTCACTGTTGAAAAGTATCCAAACCTTCCATATTTCCTTTATGGACACAGCATGGGATCCTTCATCGTAAGAGATTATATTTCCAAGTACGGTGAGGAACTTAGTGGAGTTACCATCTGTGGTACCATGGGTATCTGGCCGGGACTTAAGGATGCCAAGGATTATATCGAATCTCTTGTTAATTCCGGAAAGGGCAAAGAATCAGATCCTGAAGTTCCTCAAAAACTCATGGGATGGATGTATGGTCGTTGCAGCGAGGGAGTGACCCGTGGAAACGAATGGATATGCGACGATCCCGAAGTTCAGCGTGATCATGCAGAGGATCCGTTTGATGCATTTACAAAGGCATGCACAAATCAGTCATATCTGTATTTCACCCAGATGATGGAGTACATCACCGGACCTGAATGGGCAGAAAAAGTACCTAAGGATCTTCCTGTATATAATATAGCCGGAGATCAGGATCCTGTTGGTCAGTATGGTACTGGAGTTCTTCAGACAGCTAACTGGCTTATAGATGCCGGTCTCAAGGATGTATGGACCGAACTGTATCCGGGATATCGCCATGAGATTCATAACTACAGTGACATCAAAGAAGATGTTGAAGACGGAATCATAAATTTCATGGACGAAAATCTTCCTGAAGAAAGCTTTTGAATATTAAAATGATTTAGTGCGACAGCCCACTTACTGTTCCGGAGACTTTTATTCGTGACTCATTGGAACGTAAGAAAAAATCAGTTCAGAATATTTGAAGGTAAAAAAATGAAGCCGGGAGGCTAAATATTGATGGATATGTCAATATTTAGCCTTTCGGTATTTTTTTACTCAGCTGTCAGGAGAGCATTCAATGATTCTGTTTTTGACATACATCACGGACATCCGTTATCTCGTAGACATAATCTTCAGAAAGTCTTTCAGGCTTATAACATTATTAAAAAACATAATTCATTATTGCGTCGGTATGAGTTACAATATGCTGCAAAGGCAAAATTAAAAAAGGCCTGTTTATGAATTTAATACGACATCATGACAGAAAACCAGACGAGGTGACAAATGCTTAACTTTGCAAGTGATTACACAGAGGGATGCCATCCCAGGGTACTTGAAGCTCTTATGAGATCGAACATGGAACAGCTGACAGGTTATGGAACTGATGCCTATACAGAGAGTGCCAAAAGAAGAATAAGGGATTTTATCGGATGCCCTGATGCCGATGTGTTCTTTTTGACCGGCGGAACTCAGACAAACCAGACTGTAATAGATACGACTCTCAGAATGTATGAAGGTGTGGTGTCCGCACAGTCCGGTCATGTGAACTGTCATGAGGCGGGTGCCATAGAGTACACGGGACACAAGGTCATGGCGCTGCCGGGTCATGAGGGTAAGATTGATGCCGAAGAGCTGGATCACTTCGTGAAAAGCTTTTACGAAGATTCAGATCATGATCACATGGTTTTCCCCGGTATGGTTTATATAAGCCACCCGACTGAATACGGAACACTTTACAGTAAATCTGAGCTGACGGACATTTCGGAGGTCTGCAGAAAATGGAAGCTTCCCTTATTCCTTGATGGAGCAAGACTCGGTTATGGACTTATGAGCAAAACCACCGATGTCACCATCAAAGATATCGCAGAACTTACCGACGTCTTCTACATTGGCGGGACAAAAGTCGGAGCTCTCTGCGGAGAAGCTGTGGTCTATCCTAAGGGGGATGCGCCTAAACAGATGGTAACCATGATAAAGCAGCATGGAGCTTTAGTGGCAAAGGGACGTTTGAACGGTGTTCAGTTCGATGCGCTGTTTACAGACGGTCTTTATACGGAAATAGCAAAAAATGCCATAGACAGAGCAGAAGAACTGAAAAAGCTTTTTAGTGACCGCGGATACAGATTTTTCATTAACTCCCCCACCAATCAGCAATTCATTATCATGCCTAAAAAGACTCTTGCAGCACTTGAAGGAAAAGGCGTGATCTACACGAACTGGGAGCCTTATGATGAGGAAAACATGGTGGTCAGATTCTGTACCTCATGGGCTACCACAAAAGAACAGGTAGAAACATTGGCAGAAATAATAGATGCAATCAACAGTTAAGCAGATAAAGCTTTATCCGGATGTGATTTATACATAAGTTTATGAAAGAAAATTCAGATTATATATTTGAGGCTGACTTGTATTTTAAAGCAGCAGGGGAATCAGATGACGATGTTTAAATATGAAATAATATGGATTATTCTTGCTGCATTGTGCATCGTATATGCGCTTATGGTCTATCTGGTGGGCAGCGGCACATATTCCTTTGTGATATGGCTTGCGGGAGCTATGTTTTTCGGTCTGTGCTTCTTTTTCTCAAGAAATGGCAGATGGGGAGCGGTACCTGCAAGCATCAGAGTTCTGACATATGCACTTCTTTCGATTTCGGCAGTGGTGTTTCTGAGCTGTCAGGTCATGATCCTGAGTCATTTCTTTGATAAGGGTGAGAGGGATCTTGATTATGTAGTCGTGCTTGGAGCGCAGATGAAAAACGGCCAGCCAAGCGTGATATACCGTTACAGGCTGGAGAAGGCCGCAGAATATCTGGAAGAGAATACAGAAACAAAATGCATCACCACCGGCGGAAAGGGAAGTAATGAGTCTGTTTCGGAAGGTGACGGCGGAGAGCAGTATCTTATCTCTCTCGGTATACCGGCTTCCAGAATTCAGGCAGAAACATTATCCATGGATACGCCTCAAAATATAAAGAATGCATTGGAGATAATTGAGAAAGAAAAGGGATGCACGGATGGTCTGAAGATCGGAATCGTCACAAACGGATTCCATGTCTTTCGAGGAGTGCATATCGCAAAGAGGATGACGGATGCAGAGATCTGCGGAATAGCGGCATATATGCAGCCGCAGTACATTCCGAACAACATGGTCCGTGAAACTTTCGGAATACTGCGGGATCTCCTGAAGGGGCAGATTAAAGTTTTTTAAAAAGCGCAGCAGCGGTGATATGTCACCATGGCTGCCGCGCTTCTCTATAATGTAATAGTACTGATGTCGTACTTCTGTACCGGAGCTTTCCGGTTCATGGAGTACGAATTTTTTTCGGGACAGTCTTTACTTAAATGTCCGGATTTTTATCTGTACTGTCTGGCAATCTGAAACATAGCGGTGCCAACGACAGAAAAGAAGATAATGCTGAATACTATTCCTATGACCATCCAGATAAGTGTTGCCTTGGCCCAGTTTGCCTTTGACTTATTTCCTCCTCCGAAGGCCCAGATAAGAAGCAGAATAAAACCGATAACAGGTATGCAGCTTAAAAACAATGTCAGCATCCAGTCACCTACACCGCAGGGTTGCTCCAGCTCGGGTGGGTTGTATACGGGCGGCTGGTTGTAGAATTGCTGGTTATTCATCATGTTGTAATTGTAATCCATATTCCCCTCCAGATGGTGAATTGCAGTAATACTTCTGATAAATATAGTATAAAACGTATCTCCGACAATGAAAATATACATATAGTAATAGGGCGTTATTGATTGTATAATGATAAATACATAATTTTATGGCTGAAAAGGGGTATTTATGGCTATTTTAATTGAAAATCTTGAGATGGTGCTTGAGTATGTCGTAACGTTCTGTACCATCATGCTTGAGATGGTAGGAATTACGGTTCTTGTATGGAGTGCTATCCGTTGTTTCTTCGGATGGATACACAAGGATCAGCATGTGCGACTTGATCTCGCCCAGGGAATAGCACTGGCACTTGAGTTCAAGATGGGCGGAGAGGTTCTTCGTACCGTAGTAGTAAGAGAGTGGAGAGAGCTCGGTATACTTGGAGCCATCATTCTTCTCAGAGGATTACTTACCTTCCTTATTCACTGGGAGATCGAGAACGAGAAGAAAGAGCTTCAGGAGCATGCGAAAAAAGTAAATCCTTCAAAGGCTCATGGAGAAGCAGAGGCTGAAAAGTAACCCAAGATGGATCTGACACGTATTCATTTTGAGGACTTGAAGTTGGGAATGCAGGAGAACCCGGTAGGGTGAAACGGTTAGATATCAATGCTTGACAGGTAAATCATAATAGGGAAAGGAAAATGGTGAACACTTCTTCGTTCAGAGGTGCTCACCATTTTCAGGTTTAGGATGGTTTATAGTATCATTAAGTCTTTGCTATAGAAGTTATCCCTTTTTGGACTTATTATTTTTTGGATTTCAATGCTTTTTCAAGAGAGGAAATGAGTATCTTCAAAGCCTTGATACGGGCATATTTTTTATCATTGGATTCGAGGATATACCACGGAGCGTAAGTTGTACTTGTTTTTGCGATCATCTCATCCACTGCCTGCTCGTACAGATCCCATTTGTCTCTGTTTCTCCAGTCCTCATCAGTGATCTTCCACTGCTTTTCAGGAGTATTCTGTCTGTCGGTGAAGCGGGCCAGCTGGGTATCCTTGTCGATGTGTACCCAGAACTTGACTATAACTGCGCCCCAGTCACTTAGCTCTTTTTCAAACTCATTTATCTCATTGTAAGCTCTCTGCCAGTCATTCTCAGAGCAGAATCCCTCCAGACGTTCCACCATGACGCGGCCGTACCAGGTTCTGTCAAAGATGGCAAAATGTCCTGTTTTAGGTAGTCTGGTCCAGAAACGCCACAGGTGATGGCGGCTCTTTTCGAAAGGCTTCGGACTTGCTATGGGATGAACTATGTAACCTCTTGCATCCAGAGCACTGGTAAGTCGCTTAATGTTTCCGCCCTTTCCGGCAGCGTCCCAGCCCTCATAGGCAACGATGATGGGGATGCCCTTTAAGTATGCCTGGTTATGAAGGGCTTTGAGTCTGACCTGAAGATCTTTAAGCTGGGTTTTGTATTCTTCATCTGAAATGGTCTTGTTGAGTTTGATATCCTTCAGTTTTTGTGTGCGGTTCAGAGGGAAAACATTCTGGATCAGCGGAACTGTAAGTGTGTGGTTTTTCAATGCAACATCGATACCGGCAACTATGGTCTCCATGACCTGGAGCTCTGCCCATTTTCTGGATTTGGCATCGATGACGTTCCATGGAACAGTGGATGAATTCGTATCCTCCATGTATTTGTCGAAAACCTTATAGCACTCGTCGTAATGGTCATTTTCCCAGACATCGTAATCGTCTACCTGCCATGATCTGTCCTTGTTGTCCTGAAGGATTTTTATTCTTTCAGACTGTTCCTTATGGCTTATATGGAAGAAGAACTTCAGCACCAGATAGCCGTTATCGGTAAGAGAACGCTCAAAACGGATGGCGCTGTTCACACGATTTTTGTAGGTCTGTTTGTTGATTCGGTCGAACAGAACGTCTTTTGTTATTTCTGTCATCCATCCGGCATCCAGGAACTTGAATTGACCTGCTTCAGGTATTTCGGCAAAATATCTGGCAAGAAAAGGTTTTCTCTTTTCGTCGGGAGAAGGGTCATGCATGGAAATGGCTGAGAAAAATCGGGGATCCAGATTTTTTATGACTTTTCCGAGAACGGTTCCTTTTCCGGCAGCGCCCCATCCTTCAAAAAGAATGAATACAGGAAGCTGGTTTTCTTTCATCTGTAGCTGCTGCTCCATAAGACGCTGATGGGCGATGTCCAGACGCTGTTTTATCTCATCAGATTCCGGTTTGGGAATGGATTTGTAGGTTTCGATCATTATTGAATCTCCCTTCTGTGAATGTTATTAACGGGCATGCTTTAGATTTTCTTCGGCAAACTCATGGGTGTTAATAAGATTCAGGAAGATAAGATTTGTATGATTTTGTAATAAAAAAAGAAGAGCCGATACCTTAACTAGACGAGACGTTAAGATACCGGCTTTTTCTATCTGAGTAAAAAAGGTCGCGGTGGGGATGGAAGGGGTGTGGGCTCCGCTAACCTTTTGTACCGACTGACTATATGGTGGGTATAGTAAGTAACCTTTTTGGTATGTCTAAAGGATAGCATTACCTATGTCACAAAAGTGTCACAAAAAAATAAAAAAACGGTAACCATTTGTTTTTCAGGTCGATGATATACATTATGGTAAAAGTATAGGTTAAAAACAGGGATTATGGGATCGGTTCAGGATATTTGAAAAAAACGACCGATACGGGAATAAGAAAATATTTTTTTGAAAAAATGCTTATATGAGTGAGAAACAAGCCGACATTACATACAAGCCAATAATACATTGTTTTTTTATCTCCTTACAGAATGAAGCGGGAGCTATCTCAGGATAGCTCCCGTTTCATTTGTGTTTCATTCGGGGTCACTTTTCAAAGTGAATTTTTTTTGCCAAAAGAAAATGCATTTGGAGAGTACAAAATGAAAAGCAACTTGCAATATTATTTTAGGTGTGTTAAACTCCCTCAGTCTTATCTATAAAACAAATTACTTTACTGATCGGGCGTGCCCGGTCAGTTTTTCTGTATAGGCGATAGTGTACGGAGTGCAGGTCATGAAGCGCAACACCGCTTATATTCATAAATTAAAGGAAAAATAAATGATATTTAATGAATTAAATTTAAACCACCGTATCGTTGATGCTATCACAAAGGCAGGATATAAGGAGCCGTCACCTATTCAGGAGCAGGCCATCCCTCTTATGATGGAGGGAAAGGATATGATCGCCTGTGCCCAGACAGGAACAGGAAAGACAGCGGCTTTTGCACTTCCCGTTCTCAATATGCTCGATGATGAGTCCAGAGAACATCCACGTGCCATCGTGCTTACTCCCACAAGAGAGCTTGCCATACAGATACTTGAGAATTTCAAAAAGTACAGCAGATATATGCGTCTCCGAACAGTATGCTTCTATGGAGGAGCCAAGCAGGGGCCTCAGGTTAGAGCCTATGAAAGAGGCTGCGACATTCTGGTGGCTACACCGGGACGTCTTATAGACTATATGAATCAGGGCATCGTAAGTCTCAAGGATATAGAGGTCCTCATTCTGGATGAGGCTGACCGTATGCTCGACATGGGATTTATCCATGACATAAGAAGAGTTGTCAGTGAGGTTCCGGAGGACAGACAGACTGTAATGTTTTCTGCCACCATGCCTAAGGAGATCGAAGCTCTGGCAAGAGACATCCTTCAGGAGCCTGAGACTATCAAGATCGCATCTACTACAAGTCCTGCAGAAACAGTTGACCAGAAGATCTGTTTCATGGAAAAGGAAGATAAGAAGACCGTTCTCGGAGATTTCCTTAAGAAGGAAGGGGTTAAGAAGTCTATCGTATTTACCAGAACGAAGCATGGAGCAGACCATCTCGTAAGAGATCTCGGAAAGCTCGGTATCGTTTCCATGGCTATACACGGAAACAAGACACAGGGACAGCGTCAGAATGCTCTCGAAAGATTCCGTTCAGGTAATATCAAGGTTCTGGTTGCTACAGATGTGGCATCCAGAGGCATTGACATCCCAAAGATAAGCCACGTATTCAATTATGAGCTTCCTGAGGAGACTGAGTCCTATATCCACAGGATCGGTCGTGTAGGCAGAGCCGGACAGACAGGTGAGGCTATAACTCTTTGCAGTAAGGAAGAGATGGGACTTCTCTATGACATCGAGAAAATGATGGATAAGGAGATCCCGGAGATAGAGACTGAGCAGTCCATCGTCATCGAGCGTGTAAAGCGCGGTGAGCGAAGAAGATTCGGAAAGCCAAGGACTGAAAAGGATGATACCGAGAGAAAGAGCCGTTCCGACAGAGCAGGCAGCCGCAAGGTTCGTGTCCGCAAGGAGGATAAGGATTCACGTATCGCCATGGTCCGTGCCGAGAAGAAGGAAAGACTGGAGAGAAGAAAGCTTCGTCTGGAGGGACTTTCTGTTGAAGAGGCTGTGGCAGCAGTGGCAAAGGCCAAGCTTGCATCAGGTTCTTTAAATGAGGACAAGAACAGCGAAAAGTCTCGCGAGGATAGAAACAGATTTAAGCCTGAGAGAAAAAGAAACTCTGGGAAGAGTGATACACGCTCAGAGAAGCCGAAGAAGACCGGATTTGAAAAGTTCTACAAGAAGAGCGCCGAGATCTTTGCTGAGGCAACTGCAAGCTTCGAAAAGAGGGAAAAGAAGAGCAGAGAGTATAAAGACAGCTTTAAGAAGAATCAGGCAGAAGAGTCCGGCAGAAAGACAAAGGAAAGAAGCTCCTTCAGGAAGGTTGACAGCCGAAGTGATATGAGCCGTGGTAAAAAGCAGGATCATTCATTTAAAGCCGGTAAGCAGGACAATGCTTTCGGCGGAAAGAAAAAGGCAAGAAGAGCGTCCTGATTATTTCGGAATATCAGATATAACCACATTGAATATCGGATTCCCTTGACATAATATTCCCTGAATACTATATTAAGGCAAAACATAAAAGACTTATGTATATAGAGGTAGCGGTGTAAATGAGTACTCCACTGAGCCGGCGGGCTGAGAAGTGAAGGAAAGGTAACCACCGCCGAACGGAACATTGTCGCAAGCGTGTTCTGTGGGGGTACAGAGAATATCTGTATCACTCCTCCGGTTTCGGAGAGGCGCTATTACTTATGGGATCTGATTCATATTTTTCGAGATTTAGACCGTATGTGATAGCACATATGGTCTTTTTTATTGCAAAGGAGAAAAATATGAAGAGATCAATCATTTCGGCAGCAGTTATTTTCGCAAGTGCGGCACTTCTCGCGGGATGCGGAAGCAGCACACCTGCGGCAGAGACAACAAAGGCACAGGGAACAGAGGCAGCAGCATCCGGCAAGGAAGTTCTGAGAGTAGGAATGGAGTGCAACTACGCTCCGTTCAACTGGACAACAACAGAGACCAATGATTTCACTCAGCCTATCACAGGCGTTGATTATGCAGACGGTTATGATGTAGTCATGGCTACAAGACTTGCAGATTCCATCGGAAGAGATGTTCAGATCGTTAAGCTTGACTGGGACAATCTCATCCTTTCACTTCAGAATGACCAGATCGATGCCATCATCGCAGGTATGACAGATACTCCTGAGAGAGAAAAGGAAGTAGCCTTTACTTCTCCTTACTATGAGTCTGAGGAGGTTATGATCGTAAAGGCTGACAGCCAGTATGCAGGGGCTTCAGGTATTCAGGATTTTTCCGGTGCAACAGTACAGGGCCAGATGAACACGGTTTATGATGAAGTTATCGATCAGATCGAGGGTGTGGTTCACCAGCCTGCGGCAGAGACATTCCCGGCATCCATACAGGCGCTTCAGGCAGGTGCCATCGATGCAGTTGTATCAGAGCTTCCTGTTGCAAACGGTGTTGTAGCTGCAAATTCGGATCTCGCTATCGTAAGATTCGAAGAGGGCAAGGGCTTCACAGCGGACACAACTGTTTCCGTGGCAGTAAGAAAGGAAGACACAGAATTAAAGGATCAGCTTGAGAAGGCTCTTTCTGAAATTTCTATAGACGAGAGAAATTCACTTATGGAGGCAGCGGTTGAGCGTCAGCCGGCTAATGGTTAATAGATAATGTTCATTGAGAATTGTATAGAAATAATAAGTAAATATCACGCAAGTCTTCTTCTGGGAGTCCGCACAACACTTTTGGTGGCGCTCACAGGAACCTGCTTCGGCCTCATCCTCGGACTTCTGGTTGGCGGCTTCAGAGCTGTGAGACTGGATCACACAGCAAGCGACACGGCAATATTCATAAAGAAATTCTTTGATATCATTGCCAATGCCTACATCACGGTTTTTCGCGGAACTCCTATGATGGTTCAGGCGGTATTCATCTACTACGCTCTTCTGAACATCATTCACTGGACGCCGACGGTTGCTGCAATCTTTGTAATAAGTGTAAACACAGGTGCGTACATGGCTGAGATCATCCGTTCCGGCATCCAGGCTGTGGACAGCGGACAGACAGAGGCGGCAAGATCACTCGGTATGTCAAATGCCCAGACCATGCTGGGAGTGGTCCTTCCCCAGGCGGTGAAGAATGCCTTCCCGGCCATAGGAAACGAGTTTATCGTAAACATCAAGGATTCTTCGGTACTCATGATCGTGTCTATCACAGAGTTGATGTTCCAGGCGAAAAGCATCGCCGGATCCACCTTTCATTTCACTGAGACTTATTTCCTCGAGGCGGTTATCTATCTGATACTCACCTCCATCGCAAGTCTCATCCTGAATTACATAGAGAAGAGGATGAACTCGGACAGTCAGTACTCACTTCCTATGAGTGATACGGATCCCAAAAGTATCGGATATACAAAGAAAAAGTTGGAGGCAAAGTGAGCGCTATGGCATCACCTGTAGTAGAGATAAGAAACATTAGAAAAAAATACGGTGAGCTTGAAGTGCTCAAAGGGGTGGATTTTTCCGTAAATGAGGGAGAGGTCGTTTGTCTCATCGGCCGCTCGGGTTCTGGAAAGTCGACCCTGCTCCGTTGCATAAATCTCCTTGAAAAGGCGGACGGAGGCGTCATTACAGTCTTCGGCGAGGATATCCTTCATACAAAGGATATCAATGCCTACCGCGCGAAGGTCGGCATGTGTTTCCAGCAGTTCAATCTTTTCAACAACATGAATGTTGTCGAGAACTGTGTTTATCCTCAGAGGAAGGTGCTGAAGCTTTCCGGGGAAGAGGCAACGGAGAGGGCGCTTCATTTCCTTGATAAGGTTGGCATGAAGGAGTTTGCGGGTGCCAATGTCTCCAGAATTTCAGGCGGACAGAAGCAGCGTGTGGCTATCGCAAGGGCGCTGTGCATGAAGCCGAAACTCATGCTTTTCGATGAGCCTACTTCGGCTCTTGACCCTGAGATGGTAGGAGAAGTTCTCAATGTAATGAAGGATCTGGCAGAGGAAGGTCTCACTATGATTATCGTTACCCATGAGATGGGTTTTGCGAGAGAGGTTGCGGACAGAGTTGTCTTCATGGATCAGGGAAGGATCGAGGAGCAGGGAACACCTGAGCAGCTTTTCGAGCATCCTGTAAGTGAGAGGACACGAAATTTTCTCAGTGCAACGAAAAATAAATAGATCGATAGAGGATGTCTTCTGCGTTTTGCGGGAGGCATCCTCTTTTAGTCTCTCCTGTTGTGGAATCTGCGCGTAATTCAGGTGTCTGTTTGTCCGAAACAGACATACAGCTTCCGGCGATGATGTGTAATTATAGTTATATATCAATGTTAAATAAATAACATTACCCCAAAAACAGCAGTTCATGAAAATGAACCAAATTCCCGAAAAGAGGGAGAGGAGATTTATGAAGAGAGAACTTATATCAGCGGCACTTATTGCCGGAATGGTCATGACAGGCTGCGGTACCAATGCCACACCGGAAGCTACAACGGCTGCATCAAAGACGGAGACAACAGCAGCTGAAACTACTGCAGAGGAAACAAGTGAGGCTGCCACAGAGAAGGCAGAAGAAAGCAAAGAAGGATCAAAAGCAGAGTCAGGTTCCGGTCTTACAGACGGAACATATGATATAACCGTTGATGGTCGAAACGGTAAGATGACAGTAACGACAGAGATCAAGGATGGAAAGATCGCTTCTGTAAAGGTCGGTGACAACAGCGAGACTCCTGAAGTTGCAGCAGCGGCTCTTGAGCAGGTACCTAAGGACATCGTTGCAGCAGGAAGACCTGTTGTGGATGGCGTGACAGGTGCCACCATCACTTCCGATGCTATCATAGAGGCTGTAAAGCAGGCTGTAATAGCAGCAGGCGGAAATCCTGATGAGCTCGAAGGAGAAGTTAAGGAAAAGTCAACAGAGGTGAAGGAACTTAAGGCTGATGTCGTAGTTGTAGGTGCAGGAGCGGCCGGCGTTTCCGCAGCTCTTACAGCACAGCAGAACGGTGCTGATGTGATCCTTCTTGAGAAGGCAGCGACCCCGGGTGGTGTATCAATCATCGCCGGCGGACCTATGGGTATAGATTCCAAGGATCAGAAGGAAGCAGGAGTTGCAGGAACCTTCACCACAGCGGATGTACTTAAATATTGGCAGGATTATAACTGCTGGATGGATGACGGACAGCTTTTCTACAACATCGCAAACCGCTCAGGTGAGACTATAGACTGGCTTGAAGAGAACGGCATGGAGTTCACATTTATGGGTATAGAGCAGGCCGCCCATGCAGACGGATTCCAGACCTACCATATCTATAAGGATCAGGAGAATAAGTTCGGATACTATGCAAAGCTGGTAGATAAGTTCAAGGCTGACGGCGGTGAGGTTTACTTCGAGACACCTGCCACAGAGCTTAAGGCAGAGGATGACAGGATCACAGGTGTTGTTGCTGTTGCCAAGGATGGAACAACCTATGAGATCTCATGTGATGCCGTTGTTCTCGGAACAGGCGGATTCGGTGCCAATGCTGACATGATCGAAGAAGAGGTAGGTTTCCCTCTCGAGACATTTACAACAGGTACACAGACCGGAGACGGTGCAACCATGTCACGTGCCATCGGTGCAGGTAAGGGTAAGACCATACAGCAGTATCACGGAGTTACTTCATATTCAGGTATCCAGACAGGACAGGGCAAGGATGAGATCGCAAAGGCTATCTATATGCCTACCAGTGTATGGGTAAACAAGAGAGCCGCAAGATTCTGTCCTGAGGATCTCAATTACGATACAGCTCTTTGTTCAAATGCAGCAGCAACTCAGGGCGAATATTATTTCTCCATCATTTCCGAAGATATGGTGAAGGCTCTGGAAGAGGGCGGTGCCAAGGCGCTTGATGTTGAAACAGCCGTAGCTTATGAGCCGACTATTCCTATGTTCTCTATCGATGAGGGCTGGACAGAATTCCGCGCCGCACTTGAGGACGGAGTTTCTAAGGGAATCGTATTCAAGGGCGATTCTGTTGCCGAGCTTGCACAGAATATGGGCGTAGATGCAGACACTCTGGAGAAGACATTGGCAGACTACAATGCTTCATGCGAAAACGGTGTAGACCCTGTATACGGAAAGGCTTCCAGATACATGAAGAGCCTCGGCGAGGGCACACTTTACGCAGTAAAGGCAAGACCTGTTTCTCTCGGAGGAATCGGCGGAGTTCTCGTAAACTCAAACCTTCAGGTAATCAAGGATGACGGAACAGTTATCAAGGGCCTCTTCGCAGCAGGAAATGATGTTGCGGAAATGTACAACAACTCTTATCCTCTCGTTGAGGGTGTATCCATGATGAATGCACTTACAGGCGGAAGGATCTGCGGTGAGGAAGCTGCAAAGTACGTCAAGGGATAATCTGAATATATAATTTAAAGGGAAATTTTGACACCCGGTTCTATTCTTGTATAATGAGACATAATACAGGAATGGGACCGGGTGTTTTATGGAAAAACATGAACTGTTTGAAATTATAGTAAGATCGAAAACGATACAGGAGTTTGTGGATGCCTGCGGAAAAAAGATAAATGATCCCTTCTGGATCATGGACGGGGCATACAGGATCATCGCCCAGTCACATAGTCCGTCATCGGAAAAGTATCTCGAGGATTTTAATGACGGAAAGACCATGGAGAGGGTGGACCGCTGGGTGGACAGCGGACTTCTCAACAAGGTCAGCGGAAACCCGAAGCCTGTTAGACTCAGGGATGCGTTCTATGATGAAGACATCGTGATCATGGATGTTTTTTCCGACAGAAGGCCCATAGGAAAACTGACCATAGTCCTTCATGAACAGCTTACGGATGATGAGGTCATAGGAATCAGCAACGCAGTCGCGATCTATCTTAGGGCACAGAATCCGACATCGGGATCGACTCTGGAACAGGGCCTCGCGCTTCTTTTGCAGGACACTGCAGAAGCGGAGAGCACCGGAAGAAAGATATTGAAATCGGCTGGATACGCAGGAAAGCCTCCATACAGTCTGCTGATAGTTGATACAGAGGCCAAAGGCAGGACCGCCATCCTAAACGCCTTTATGGCAGATCTTAGGAATACGGACCCCATGATCATTTGCGGAATAATCAGTAACCGGGGGTATATACTTGTCTGCGACGGACATGAAATACCTAAGAGGCTTCTGAAGAAGAATATCCGTATAGGCTACAGCCTTCCATTTGAGGAGCTTCAGTTTGTGAAGACATATGCCCTTCAGGCGGAGATGGCTCTTCGGCTCGGACGGGAGCAGGAAGAACATTTTGAGGATCATTATGGTGATTATATAAGGGAATGTATCGGCTCCGATATGAATCACGCAGAAGCTTTTATCATGCCTGAGATACGTCATGTTATTGATTATGACAATGCTTATAAAACGGAGTATTTTGAAACGCTTAAATGTTATTTCCACCTGATGTGTTCGAAACAGAAAACAGCGGATGAAATGGGGATACATCTTAATACGGTGAAATACAGGATCTCACAGCTTGAAAAGATCTTCGGAATAGATTTTTCGAGGGTGGATGCCATATTCGTTTCACTTATGGCGACAGAGCTGTATAGGCATCGCAGAGGATGATGAGATCAAATAGCGGCTTTTACAGGGATATAAAGACGAAACAAAACCGTGCAGGGGGATTTCCCTGCACGGTTTTGTTTTAGGATAAGTTAAATGAATAGTTATGATTGTTTGCTGCGACGAATGAAGGGCGCAGCAAAATTTCAAACGGTTACTCAGGCTCTGTTGTTCGGGTCGTAGCTGTAGTCGTCTACCTCTACTTTATCTACCTCCTGATGAGGCGCGAGGGTTGAGACCATCTTTACCGGAACATCATAATTGTTGATGCAGAAATGAATCTCCTTCGGCTCGATATGAATGAGATCGCCCTTTGCAAGGGAATGTACTACACCGTCAACAACTATATCGATCTTTCCTTCTATGATGTAGAAGTCCTCCTCCATTATGTTGTGATAATGAGCCTTGAAGCTCTGCCCCGGCATGAACTGTACAAGGGCGAAATTCATACGAGGGCCCTTCATAAGATATTTTGGGCCGTTGTCTCCGTAACGGTATTCACGTTCATTTTCATTTATGACAAACATTTGGTACCTCCTTTATCATACGCCGGGAGCTGCCCACATATGTCTGGTTGATCCTGAATTTGCAAGATCCAGTTGTGCGGCATATACCTTGCGCCAGGTTTCATACATTTCATTATAGACTTTGTGATTTTCCATATTCGGTTCATAAGTGGCTGCGATATGGACGAGCCGCTTGGAAGTTTCTGATATGTCACTGTAAAGCCCGACGCCGTATCCTGCGATTATGGCAGCGCCCAGCGCTGTAGCCTCTTTAACAGAAGGAACCTTCACGGGGAGGCCCAGAACATCGGCGAGGATCTGACTCCACAGTGGGCTTTTTGATGCCCCGGAAGCGAAAAGAACTTCGGATGGCATGTTGCCTGTGGATTCACGTACCAGATCCATATGTCCCCTGGTAACCAGTGCGGTATTTTCCAGGATAGCACGATAGAAGGTGTATCGTGAGAACTTCTCGGGATCCAGCTCGAAATTTGTAAAGGTAGGTGCGGCATGCTTCCATGAAATGAAATTCATGACATCTGAGAAGGTACACATCATTCCATAGCAGCCCGCAGGTATCTTTGCGGCCTCTTCATTCATGAGGTCATAAGGATCACGGCCGGTCTCTTCGGAAAGCTTTTTTTCCAGCTGGCAGAATCCGTCTCTGAACCAGCGCATCACGAGACCCGGCTTAAAAGCCAGAGCTTCATACTGCCAGACATCCGGAACCGCATGGCAGTTCACGCGGACACGGCACTGCGGGTCTGTTTTTGCTTCGCCTGTATTGTATTCGTACTGCCAGAAGCTTCCACCGAAGATGGCGGCTTCGTTAGGATCTACTACGCCGACGCCAATGCATCCGAGCTGTGCGTCACCGCCTCCCACAACAACTTTTGTTCCGGCACTTAGCCCGGTTTCCGATGCAGCCTTTTCCGATACTTCTCCCGCAATGGTTCCTGATTCCCTTACTTCAGGGAAAATATCTGCCTTAAGTCCGCAGCGTTCGAGAATGGAAGGATCCCAGTTTCTGGTCCGAAGGTCCATGAGACCGGAGGTGGATCCGTTGGAAGGCTCCACTATCATGGAACCGGTGAGTTTATAGATAAGCCAGTCGTTGAACATACCGATCTTTGCGACTTTTTCATAAATATCAGGTAATTTGTTTTTTACCCAGAGAAGGCGAGGCAATGCGTCTAATGCAAAGGACTGTCCGCTTTCGAGGTAAAGTTCCTTTTCAAGCCCCGGATAGCTGCGTATCAGCTCCACCACTTCATCTGTGGAACGGGCATCAACATTGGCACAGGCCCAGATCTCCTGTCCCGATGCATCGTAAAGGACGATACCTTCGCGCATACAGGTAGTGGAGATTGCTGCAATCTCGCTGCTGCCGATACCTGCATCTTTGATCGCTCCTTCAATGCATTGCTTCGCAAGGACCCATCCGTTCACCCAGTCAAAATTCATACTTCCCGGGTATTTCGGGTCCTCTATATGATCCCATTCATGCTGGCAGCAGGATATCTGATTTCCGTCCAGATCAAAAATGACCGCGCGGATGCTCCCGGTGCCGGCATCAATGGCCATGAGATATTTTTCCATAACGCCTCCTTCAGGATTGCTCCTGTGATTAAGGCGTGAGCAAATGTCTGGCTGTATTTTCGTCTGTGATGAGGGTGTTGAGATAGTGCCCGCGTAAAGCGGCTTTGATAACTGCAATTTTCTGCGGACCGCCTGCGATGCCTATCACGTTGTTGAGTTCTCTCAGGGTATCAAGGGGTGTGCTTACTAAACGATCATCGAAAGAGGTGTGTATCTGATTTCCATCCTTGTCGATGAAATGGGTCAGAATATCCCCTACCGCACCTTGCATGGAAAGATAAGTAAAGTCGTTGCTGTTCAGAATACTGTTTGAGAGTACGGTGGCATCACTGTTCATGCCGCCTATTCCCACTATGGATAAGGAGGCGAGCTTCGTCATACGTCTGATCTCCTGAACTCCTGGCTCCTGAAGGATGGCCCTGCAGGCTTCAGGGGAAGAAATAAGAAGTGGCGTAGGATACAGATGAAGCTTGGCCTTGAAGATGGATGACACGGCGTTCGGAAGGTAGTAATTGACACCACCGGTAAGAGACACCACGGAAACAGGACTTTCCGCAATGGCTGCAAGGTGGTTCAGTACTCTTGACGGAGTATCCCCATAACCCATGTTGATGAAGGACTGGTCACTGATGATGGTGGCTATATAGTTGGCTGCGGCAACCGCGAGATTCTCATTGAGATTTTTAAGATCCTGCGGAGTGGGTATGACGATGGCCTTACTTAAATTCCAGCTGCCCGTCAGTTTTTCTTCAAGATCAAAATTCATGCCGTTTGACGTCAGGATCCTGAACTGGACCGCACCGGTTTCCTTGGCTGCGTCTAACAGGCGCACCACCTTCATGCGTGAAAGTCCCAGTTTTTCGGAAATTTCCTGCTGTGTCATGTTCTCAACGTAATAGTACCATGCAGCTTTGTAGATCAGTTCGTCTTCGTATTTCATTCTTTCCATGCTCCTTGAATAAACATCAGCATCACGAGTATATCACAGGTGCAAAAGTTCTGCACAGTGAAAAATGAGCATTTGTTCACGCTATACTAAAAATGTTCAAAAAGCTACTGAATTGACTATATACCAGAAAAAATGAAAAATCAATATGATATGGCACATAAATAATGCACAATAACTAAAAAGATGTTAAATATTGCGAGAAAATAATACAAATTATCAAATCGGCTTGACAGCACTTACCCGTATGGTATACTAAAAATCGATAATAATGTTCGTGAGAAAAACAAAAATTCATAAATAATGACCAAGATGCCGGTTCGCGATGTACGGTTGATGAACAAAAGACCGGGACCTCAGGGAACGGAAAACAGAATCGGTAAAAACGGAAAAAGCAAAAACAGAACAATCGAATAGCGATAGAACAAAAAGAATAGCAACAGAACAAATATAGCAATATGTATAGAGGAAAGGAGCAACACATGAACCAGAACACAGAGGGAGTTGCTCAGTCGGAGCTGTTAAAGGTCAGAGGGATAACCAAACAGTTTGGGCTAAATGTTGTATTGAAAGGTATAGACTTGACGGTACGCTCCGGAGAGGTGCTGGCGCTGATCGGAGGAAACGGTGCCGGAAAGTCAACACTCATGAAGATCATCATGGGCATATATCAGCCGGATGCAGGTGAAGTATATATAGGAGAAGACCGTATCACTTCATTCCGACCGGCGGTTTCCCTGCAGAAGGGCATTTATATGGTGCCTCAGGAACCCATGCTGTTTCCCAATATGACTGTTGAAGAAAATATTCTCATCGGTTTCAGAGAAAAACATTCGGAGCTTCGAAGCCGTCTTTTGAAGATAATGAAGGATATCGGGTGGAACCTGGATCTCACGAGAAAAGCATTGAGCCTGACCATCGCGGAACAGCAGATAGTTGAACTTCTGCGCGGACTGATGCGTGATGCACGGCTTTTGATCCTTGATGAGCCTACTTCTTCCCTGACATTCGATGAGGTTGAGTCTCTTTTCGAGGTGGTGGACGGCCTGAAGAAAAAGGGGATCGGAATCATTTATATCACCCACAGACTTGGTGAGGTATTTGAGATAGGTACACATGTGGCCATCATGAGAGACGGTCTCATCACACTTCACGGACCTATCAGGGATTTCACCAGAGAGATGCTGGTAAAGGGACTTCTTCCCAAGAATGTAGAGGAGATTGAAAAGGAAGAGACTGCATTTGAGGAAGTTGATTATGCACATCTTGAACCGGTACTTGAGCTGGAGGACTTTTCGGGCTACGGCTTCAAGGATGTCAGTCTCAAGGTATATCCGGGAGAGATACTTGGCGTAGCAGGACTTGTGGGAGCAGGACGTACAGAGCTTGCCACAACTATCTTCGGAAGAGAGAAACCACTGGGAGGCAAGGTGCTTCTTAATGGAAAGGACGTTACAGGTATATCCACAAAACAGGCTATCGATGCAGGCATTAATTATGTACCTGAAGACAGACACCTTAACGGACTGTTCGGTATAGCATCTGTAGCATCCAATACGACTTCTTCTTACTTACATAATTCGTCATTAGGCAGATTCTTCCTGAAGGATCAGAAGGAATTTGAAATTACCCAAAAGTATATCGATGATTTCAGAACAAAAGTCACAGGACAGGATCAGGAGGCAGGAAGCCTCTCCGGCGGTAATCAGCAGAAGATAGTGATCGGAAGATGCCTTGCCACACATCCGAAGGTAGTGATCCTTGATGAACCCACGCGAGGCATCGATGCGGCGGCAAGAGGTGACGTATATTCGATCATTCTTAAGCTGAAGCAGCAGGGAGTAGCTATCGTGCTGATCTCTTCGGACATGGAGGAGATCATTCAGCTTTCAGACAGAGCGGTGGTCATGTATCAGGGATATAAGAAAGGTGAACTTGCAAAGCAGGAGATCTGCCAGACTTCTCTGATGAACAGATCCTTTAACATTGAAGTTACACAGGCAGAGGAGGCATAAATGAAGGCACTGAAGAGATTTACAAAAGCCCGCGAGGCAGGAAGTATCATTTTTCTGGTTCTTCTGGTCCTGCTGGTTGGCGCTTTGAACCCGGCATTTCTTGCACCGGCGAGCCTGCTGAGCTGTCTTAATGATTCTGTTGTATTCACTCTGCTGGCAGTAGGCATTGCCTTTGTAATACTGACCGGTGAAATAGACGTTTCCATAGGAGCTACCATGGGAATGAGTGCAGCGGTGGCTGCGACCATACTGAGAGACGGCGGCAGCTGGATGACGGCGTTTGTTATGGCCATAATCGTGGGCGCTGTTGTAGGACTCATCAACGGATGGGGCGTTTCCATAATGAGGATCCCGTCGCTGATCTTTACGTTGGGCGTGAACGGTCTTACCCGTGGAATGATCTATGTTTATACCACAGGTGCATGGGTAGAGAATCTTCCGGGAAGTTTTACGAAGCTTGCCAATGTTAAGCTCATCGGGCATCTGACAGTATTCTACGCTGTGACCTTTACAGGTGTGCTTGCTGCAAATTATGTGACCAATCACACGAAACACGGACGATATTTTACAGCCGTGGGTGACAATATTTCGGGCGCTGCACTGGTTGGTATACCCACAACGGGAACGAAGATCACGGCTTATGTGCTTTGCGGAATATTCGCGGCATTGGCGGGTATGGCTTATACCTCGAGAATCGGATTTGTCACACCTACTGCCGGAAACGGATATGAAATGAAAGCCATAGCAGCCTGCGTTCTTGGAGGAGTTGCTCTTACCGGTGGACAGGGCACATTGCTTGGTGCGGCGATCGGAGCCATTATCATGTCTTCCATTTCCAGAATTCTCGTCTTCATGGGATTTTCATCGGATTACGATAATACGCTTACAGGTATCATGCTTATCGTTATTGTTGTAGTAACGACAGTGATGCAGAACCGTGAGATCATTCGCAATCATCATGAGATATTGCTTGCAAGAACAAGCGAAGAATTGAAGACAGTACAAGAAGGAGCATAACATGAATAGATCCTTGGCAGAAAAAAGTAAAGCATTCTTCAAGAGTTGGGAATTCGTACTGCTGGTTATCCTTTGTCTGGAAATAGTTGTATTTGCCACAAAGAATCCCAAGTTCCTGAAACCGGCAGTGCTGCTGGGAAGTCTTAACGATATCATTTCCATCTGTATCATTTCTCTGTTCGTGACATTTTGTATGATCACAGGCGGAATAGATATACAGGCGGGTTCCATAGTGGGACTGACCTCTATCATTATCGGTGTTTCGTGGCAGGATTTCGGATTCAATATCTGGACTGCGGTTATTCTGAGTGTTCTGATCGCAGCAGTATGCGGGGCTCTGTCGGGCTACTTTGTTGCATATTGTGACGTTCAGCCCATGGTGGTGACCCTCGGAGGAAGCTTCCTCTATGCGGGTATAGCGCTTCTGATTTCCAATCTTTCGGCTACGGCCAGCTATAAAGGAATCAGTGGTTTTCCTGATAGCTTTAAGTTCATTTCCAAGTATCGTTTCGGCGATGTGCTTCCGCTTCAGGTAGTCATATTCCTGGTACTTACGGTCATTGCCCATATTCTGCTTAAGAAAACGAAATACGGAAGAATGATCTTTCTTGTAGGCATCAACAAAAATGCAGCTGAGTATTCAGGTATTAATTCGAAGCTTGTAATGATGTCTGCGTATATCCTGTCGGCTATCAGCGCATCTATAGCCGGAATCATACTTACATCCTATCTCGGTACGGCGAAATCGGATCTTGGTGCAACATTTACACTGCAGATAATAACTGCCTGTGTTCTCGGAGGAACACTTTCTACAGGAGGCAAGGGTTCGGCCATAGGCACAGGACTTGCGGCTGTAGTCATCGGCGTCCTGAAGTTCGGACTCCCCTTATCCTTTGGGGTGAATCAGCAGTATATGGATATTCCTGTAGGTGCACTCCTTCTTATTGTAGTCATATGCAGATCTCTGGCCACAAATCCGAAGGTAGTGGCATTGACACACAAAACACAAAAGGCAGCGATAAAGAAGGGCAGTGTAAAAGAAAGTTTAAAGGCGTTGTAAACAATTTAAATTGCGATAAAAACATCGCAGCATAAAAGGAGGATTTCTTATGAGAAGAAGAATCTTAGCAATGGCTATGGCTGTCACCATGATAAGTTCATTGGCAGCTTGCGGATCAAGTTCAGGCGGTGCTGAATCGGCTGCTCCTGCACAGGAGACTAAGGCTGAGACAACTGCTGCAAAGGCTGAAGAGAAAAAAGAAGCAGCGACAGAAGCAGCAGCTCCTCAGGCTGAGGGTGGAGAAAAGTCCATAGAGGGACTTACCATCGCTTTCGTTCCGAAGCTTACCGGTAATGCATTCTTTGAGTCAGCAAACAAGGGCGCTCAGGAGTATGCAAAGAAGTGGGGCATCACAGTAAACTACACAGGTTCTCCAAACGCTGCTGTTGCGGATGAGGTTCAGGTAGTAAACCAGGCTGCAGCATCAGGAGCAGATGGAATCTGTCTTTCATCGGTTGATGCTACAGGTCTCGATGATGCACTGAAGAGCGCTATGGATGCAGGTGTTACTGTAGGAACATGGGATTCCGATGTTTCTACTGATGCGAGAACCATCATGGTATCTCAGGGTACTCCGGAGATCCTCGGCAAGATGCTGGTTGATATGGGTGCTGATGAGCTTACAAAGAGAGGCAAGGATATCTCCAAGGATGCCATCAAGTACTGCTGGCACTATTCAAATGCAACTGTAACAGATCAGAACTCATGGCAGGTTGCCGGTGAGAAGTATATAAAGGAAACATATCCGAACTGGGAGAATGTTGCGCCGGATAACTATTATTCAGAGCAGGATGCAGAGAAGGCCGTAAGTATCGGTGCTTCTGTACTTCAGGCACATTCAGATGTTGATCTTATTATCTGTAACGACTCTACTGCACTTCCGGGACAGGCAAAGGCTGCTCAGAATGCAGGCCTTACAAAGAATGACGTTTCCATCACAGGTTTTGCATCTCCTCAGTCAATGAAGGAGTACGCAGAGGCTGATATCCTCGAGGAGTGGGGACTCTGGGACTGCGGACTTCAGGGCGCAATGGGCTGCTATCTTACAGCTTATGTTGCAGCAGGTAATGAAGTTCATGTGGGCGACAAGATCAATATTCCGGAAATCGGCGAAGTTGAGCTTCTTGCAAATGATTCTATTGCAGAAGGCGCAACAACAGGCGATGTGAACAACGGTGTTGTACTTCTTCCTGAGCGACTTGTATTCACTAAGGAAAATGTAAACGACTACGATTTCTAAATTCGATTTAGATGGTGATAAGGAGTAGAAAATGGCTGATCTCGAAGGTTTGAAGGTTGCAAAAAACTATTATCTGGATACCCCGTTTCAGAATAGCAACGGGTTCTATGTAAAGGGCGCCAATGCCCTTGATTGGGGAATGAAGAAGCATCTTTCCCGGATTTTCGATGCGAAAAGCGGAAATACTGTGATGCTTGCATTTGACCACGGATATTTTATGGGGTCAACGTCCGGTCTTGAGCGACTCGACATCGAGATTCCGAAACTGATTCCGAATGTAGATGTACTCATGGCGACACGCGGCGGGCTCAGAGACTGTATAGATCCGGCACTGATCGGAAATAAAGGCATTGCCCTCAGAGCTACATCCGGTTCTTCGATGCTGGATGAAGATCTGTCCCATGAGATCCTGGCTGTGGATGCGCAGGAGGCTGTAAAAATGAATGCGGACTGTATCGCTATCCAGACATTTATCGGTGGGGATGGTCAGTTATCGTCTCTGGAGAATCTTTCGAAGGCTGTTAATATGGCTCAGCAGTATTCTATTCCGGTTCTTGGCGTTGTTGCGGTAGGAAAGCAGATGGAACGTACACCAAAGTTCTTCAAGCTTGCCACAAGGATCCTTGCGGAGCTTGGTGCCAATATCGTAAAGACATACAACTGTGAGAATTTTGAAGAAGTTGTAGCGGCCTGCCCGGTTCCTATAGTTGTTGCCGGAGGAAAGAAGATTCCTGAAAGGGATGCATTGCAGCTTGCCTATGATGTTATTTCAAAGGGCGCCAACGGAGTGGATATGGGACGCAATATCTTCCAGTCTCTGCATCCGTTTGAGATGAGCGCAGCAGTGCGCAAGATCGTTCATGAGGGAGCTACCGCAGAAGAAGCATATGCTTTCTATGAGGATGCTATTCATCCGGTACAGTAAAGGAGG
The DNA here is from genome assembly GCA_000513555.1 of Lachnospiraceae bacterium JC7. Taxonomy (GTDB): domain Bacteria; phylum Bacillota; class Clostridia; order Lachnospirales; family Lachnospiraceae; genus Oribacterium. Next base: position 3,372 of record ALYD01000030.1, on the reverse strand, counting down.
CTCATATGCTAAAAGGAGTTCCGGCACTTTTGTCGCCTTCATTTCTGAAGGTGCTGTGCGAAATGGGCCATGGTGACCGCATTGTTATAGCGGATGGAAATTTCCCCTGTGAAAGTGTGGGGAGAGATGCTGTTGTGATCCGGTGTGATGGTCATGGCGTTGATGAGATACTTGATGCGGTGCTGTCTGTTTTTCCTTTGGATTCTTTCGTGGCCAAGGCGGCTTTTCTTATGCAGCCGCCGGAGGAGGGGGCGGAAGAACCTCCCATATGGGAGAGCTATAGGAAAACCATAGAGAAGTATGAGGATCTGGAGAGACTTACGGTTATTTCGAAAAAGGAATTTATCGAAGAGGCAGGAAAAGCCTTCTGTATAGTTGCTTCTTCCGAGAAGGCACTGTATGCCAATATCATGCTTCAAAAAGGATGTGTGTGAACTGTTTTTTTCATTCTGTCAAACCTCTAACTGAATGATGTTGCAAAAGGAGCTGTACACCTGTTGGTGTTACAGCTCCTTTTGGCTTTGTATCGGATAGTCACCGTAAGATGCCAGGTGTATTTCCGGCTGTTCGCGGACGAGTAGGAATCCGTTACAGTGTAGCCGTACGCTTGCGGCGCGACCGCCCGGTGAGTGAACGGGTGGTCTCTCTTGCCTGGCTGGTGGTTATTTGACCGGATGTCCATTGAATTGGTCCCATCCCGGCAGAATGTATATAATAAAGGGTGACTCCTTGACTGATGAGGGGTGCCGGAAGGCTTAGGGGTACCTTCCGGCGGAGTAGTATGAAAAAACTTCAAGTCGATATAGAGTGTTTTCTATTCGACGAGCACATAATAACTCATGAAGCTTAAAAGAAGCTGAAGATAAAATAAAAATTGAATTTTGATTCTCGGAATATAAAATCATAAAAAATTCGTGAGGATATCGGGGGTTTCCCGGAGTTTGGTGGTAATATAAATGTATTCCTGTTTGGTCTGTAACAAACATTGCGGTATTCTTTGGGAAGAGAATAGATGTTTAGGATGGGGTTGATATATGGGATATGAGAAAAAGAAAAAGACTCAAAACCGACGGAGCCTTATGGCTGCCGTGGTTTTGAGCCTGAAAATAAAAAAGTGCACCTTCAGGGACTTGAACCCTGGACAAACGGATTAAGAGTCCGCTGCTCTACCAACTGAGCTAAAGGTGCATTCCGTTGCTCTCTCGCAACGCCTGTACAATATACAAATTATTCGTATTATTGTCAACAGCTTTTTTAAAAAAATTTGAAAAAGTTTTGATTTAGGAGGCCATCGTTGAATATATTACAGTTTTTTGGAAAGACAGAATATCGAAGCTGCGAGATGGCAGTGAATTTCGTTCAGGATGAAAGTGATATAGAGAGCGGCCATATAGTTGCGGAGATTTATGGCGAAGACGTTATCGGCTGGAACAAGTACATACATGCATTGTGTGCATTCCGTGAGGATTCGTTTTATGCTGATGAAGCGCTGGCATATGCGGACATGATCAGGAATTCAAATAAAAGATCGGACGTGACCATCCCCATATTGTTCCATCTCAGAAACGGCAAGATCGTGGATATGAGGGTCGAGTTCGGTACGTACAGCCTGAGAGTAGAGGACGAAAGATTCGCTGACCTGGAGGTCAGGAACTATCATGTCATGAATATAAAGATCTATAAAAAGAAGAATAAAGGCTGGCTTTGATATATCCCGCGTTTTTTGACTTAGGTATTTTCTTGTTTGCGTAGCCGTAAAATTAAGCCCCGCGTTTCTGGAACGTGGGGCTTTCTCATAATATATAGTGCCATGCATCACCGCCTGATTTTTTGATTTCGCTAATCGTTACTATAGGAAACGAGTGGTGATATGGAGATCAGTCGAATTTTCTTTCGGGCAGTGATTTCGGTCTGTACTGGATGTTGCTGACCTGATATACAGTGATGAATGCCTGAGGATCTACAACATCGATGAAAGACATGAGCTTCTGGAATTCGTGTTTATCTACAATGGTAATGATCTCTTCGCGCTCTTCCAGATGGTAGGCTCCGATTGCCTTGTATATCGTAGCGCCACTGTGGAGATCGTTTAATATGAAGTTCCTGATCTCATCTTTCTTTGGAGAAACGATACATACTCTTCGCTTCAAATTCTGATCAAATATAAAATGGTCGAGGACGATTCCGTTGAGATAGGTTCCGAGAACGCTGAGAACAACGGTTTTGATGTCGTATGCAAGAAATGATGACAGCGCGATGCACATACCGGCTACAGACAAAGCTTTTCCTAACTCTATACGGAAATACTTGTTGATGATCTTGGCAACGATGTCCAGCCCTCCGGAAGAAGCGTTTCTGTTGAAAAGGATAGCGAGTCCAATGCTTACAACGAAGGTGTAGCACACTACGTCTAAGAATGCGTCACCGGTTGGAGATACAATGTCGGGAAAAACATTCTCGAACAGACCCAGGAATACAGGAAGAAGTATGGAGGTATAAACGGTCTTATAACCAAATTCACTTCCGCATGTAAAAAACCCGATGATTAGAAGGACTGTATTTAGAAACATTGTGATCTGAGACATGGTAAAGGGCAAAAACTTTATAAGGACTATGGACAGACCGGATATGCTGCTTATAGATACGTGGTTTGGCACCTGAAAAAAATAAACGGCAACCGCGATGATAAATGTAGCGACGGTTAAAATGAAAAGTTCTTTAACGAGTGACAGTAATTTCATAATTTCTCCTGATGATTCACGAAAGATAAAATACAAAAAATGCAGAGCGGTGCTCTGTTGTCCGTAGACGACAATGCTACATTTTAGCACCAATTTAAAATGTTTCATACATGATAAGTGCAGTATAATTAAAAATATGTGTTTATTTGGAAAATAGAGAAATTTTATAAAATTATATTTTGCAATCGGTAATATTGTGATGTACAATGACGAAGCATTTTTTTGAATAGGAGCATTAACATGGAAAGAGTTGAAAAGGCTGTAGAATATAAGCACAGTGGATGTAACTGTTGTCAGGCTGTTTTAATGGCTTTTGAGGATGAGCTTGAGCTGGGCGGTGAGCAGTTAAAGGCTTTGGGATCCGGTTTCGGCGGAGGCATGGGCTGCATGGAAGCGACATGCGGAGCTTTGGTTGGAGCCAATATGGTACTTGGAATGAAGAATGAGACCGGCAAGCCTACAACGCCTCAGTCGAGACAGCTTCTGAATGATTTCGAAGCTGCATGCGGAGCAACTATATGTAAGGAATTAAAGGGCATTGGAACAGGAAAAGTTCTTTGCGAGTGTGATGACTGTGTGAGAAATGCAGTAAGAGCGCTTCTGAAATAACATTTTAAAAATAATAAAATAA
>ALYD01000029.1 GCA_000513555.1 Lachnospiraceae bacterium JC7 | reverse complement strand
AGATGAATTAACAAAGGTAGAACTTCATGATTCCGCCTTAGAGGAATATCGCCTGGCACATGAGGAAAAGGAAATTTGTCAATTAAAAGAAAGAGGAAACTTTCCGCAGATTCCTATCGTACTTATAACCCATGGAAGTGAATTTGAAATAAAAGAAATCATGGAATTTGGACAAACCACAAAAGAATTTGCAGAAAAAGTTGAAGAGCTGTGGCAGTCTTTGATGCAGGAATACCTTACTTTTTCAGAAAAATCAATCTTGTTAAGAGCAGACAATAGTGGACATTATATTCATTTGAGTGATTTTGAAGTAATAATGAAAGCATTACAAGTAGGAGAATCATGGACATAAGGGGGAGGAGCAGGATGGAAAGGCTTTTTTGGATAATATGAATTAAAACGAAGGCACCCGGTCATTCCATTCGGTATGATCAGGTGCCTGTTTTATTCTCGGATTTAATTATTTTGTTCAGGAGGAGTGAACCCTATGGATTTCAGATTTTACAGAATCTCATTTTCTACGTCGCCATTTATTCCCTTCAGCTTGCTAAAGTTCTTTTGAGAATCCAGGAAATCAAGGATATCTTTCACGGTTATGATATCAGAACCTCAAGACTATTCATTTCCATGTTTACATAACATGTATCGGTTGATTTTAAGAGTTATATTGGAATTATGATGGGATTTATGTTCTTTGGGGAAATACTTGGTCTTGTGGGAATTTTTGCGACTATGGGGTCAGCAATTGGAATGCAGCTTATAGCGAAGAGACTATCGTAGAAACACAGATAAATATTGAGAAACAGGTTTGTGGAATGTAGAGGTGATGATGTGTTACCTTAATCTTTAAGGTTCAATTATATTTTGGCTGAGCTTTGGGTTATAATAAACATATCTATCAGGTTAAACAAATATTTAAAAAATGAGTGAAATATGAATGAGACTATTAATTATTATGATAACAATGCAGAAATATTTGTGGCCGGAACACTAGATGTAGAATTCGGTATAATTCAGAATAGATTCCTGTCTCTTCTTCCGGAAAGAGGATATATTCTTGATTTTGGATGTGGTTCCGGTCGAGACACGAAATATTTTCTGAGCAGGGGATATGATGTGGATGCCATAGATGGATCTGAGAAGCTGTGCGAGATAGCAAGCATAAATACGGGGATTAAAGTTAGGCAAATGCTGTTTTCGGAACTTGCTGAAAATTCCAAATATGACGGGATTTGGGCATGTGCATCTATTTTACATCTAACCAGAAAAGAACTTGAACCTGTAATGGCTAAGATGATAAAAGCTGTTAAGCAGGGTGGATACATTTACACATCCTTTAAATACGGTGAGTTTGAAGGATTTCGTAATGACAGATATTTTACTGATTTCACTGAAAAAACATACCGGGATTTTATCAATGAATATCCGGATATAAAAATCATCGAAGAATGGGTGACCGGTGATGCACGTCCGGGAAGAGAGGATGAGAAGTGGTTGAACCTGATTATCCAACGTTTGGAGCCGATAACGAAATAAACAAGATTAAGGATGCTGAAAAGCGCTCCAGTGACATAGCACATCTGTAAGGTGTATCATTGGCGGCCACAATGATTGCAAAGAAACGGGGCTTGGATCCGGAAATTGCTTCCATAGCAGCAATGCTGCACTACCTGTATGCCTACAAGATGGGCTTATATGATGATCACGCATATAAAGGAGCTGACTTTCCAGAAAGATACTTTCAGTGCTTGAGCTTGCTGATGAATCAGAAACATATATGATATGCTCTGCAATCTATCATCACGATATAGATCAAGTTGGTGTACGATAATGCGTGACATTGAGGACTAATGATTATGATAATTTCATTTAACAACTATGTGGATTTTCATGAAATATGTAGACGGCACAATCTTGAAACCAATATGCTTGTCACCATTCAGATTGGATATGATGAAAAGATCTATTTTCTTTTTAACAGTAACATTCCCGAAAGGATTGACGGAATGTTTGTTCCAACGGAGTCGAACAGTGCATATATAGTACTTATCCTTGATGTTGATTGGAACACTGAAAAAATCATCAATGAAAGGTGCTTTCCCTTGGGCACGATGAAGATGAATTATCATTTTATACAGTCTATTGAAGATAAGCTCTTACTTGTTGCTTCTCGATGCAGTTTTAATAACGGTGATCCTGACAAGAATGCTGTCATAACAGACTTACAGGGTAATATTGTAAGCGAGTTCTGTCTTGGTGATGGAATCAATAAATGTCTCGTCCATAAGGATAACTCTATAGTTACAGCTTATTTTGACGAAGGAATATTTGGAAATTATGGTTGGAACGAGCCTTTAGGAGCATGTGGCCTGAAGATATGGAGCGCAGATGGGAAAAACGGTATATGGGAATCTGACCGGGATATCTATGACTGTTATGCTATGAACATCGGGAGAAATGGTAATATTTGGTATTATTATTACAATAAGTTCAAATTGATATGTACCGATAGGCAGAAAGAGATCGAGTATGATCCGAAAATCAGTGGCGCAGATGAATTTATTCTGACAGATGATGGTCTCGGATTTATCATGGATTCAGGTTACGATAACCATAGTGAGTTTCTGGCATTTCAAATTAAAAATGACGCCATTACAAAGACTGAGAGAATATCCTTTGAATTCAAAGGTGTTTTGAAAGATTTGGTCATATTTTCAACATATGGCTCAAAGGCAATTTTTTTAGGATCGGATTCACGTTTATATATCAAGAAGTTTGATTCACTTTGGTAACGAATTATGATACTGCAAGAGTTGCAAGAAAGCCCCGGTTTAAGTGGAAAATGATAATTGATTCACATTTGCAACTACATAGTTTCTTCAGTGTCAGTGGAATCTCATACCGTTGCACTTTTTGGTAAAACTGTGAGATCACTTTGTGGGAAGCGGAAAAGCATTCACCTGAGAATGTTATTCCTTTCCCTTGCACTGCTCTTTTTTGAGGATATATATTGCTACTTGTAAATCAATAACATGGCGATTATAATAATAACAAATAATAACTAAATATAACAAATGATAACAGCGGTGACAGAATGATAACAGGAGAACTGAAATCATGAGTACAGACCCATTTACAAGAACACCTGGTATAGCAGGAAAAGCATATATAGACAACGGAATTGCAGATGAAATTATAAAAAGTCTGGGTGATGAAGAATCCTCAAAATACATCTTCAAAATAACCGGGCTCAGAGGTTCAGGGAAATCTGTAGAATATGGAAGAATAATCAGAACGTTAAAAGAAAAAAATGACTGGCTTGTATATCCATTATCATCTTCCGGAAATGGTATACGGACACTACTTGCAAAAATAAGTGAAGAAAAGTTTGTAAATAATAAAAAAAACTCTTATACAATAAAGACCAGTGTGGCTGCGGAAGGTAAGCTGATAGCAATGGCGGGAAAAGGAAGTATTGATTTTTCAAAAACCACAACAGAAAAAGACGATACAGATATAGAAGCTTTGCTGGTAAGATTAATCAAAATCGCGAATGAGGATGGTTATAAAATCCTCATAGGAATAGATGATATATCAAAGACACCGTCCATGGTAGAGCTGCTTTCAATTTTATCATCAATGATTTTAGAAGGGCTTAAGGTATATTTGGTAGTGACAGGCCTTTCTGAAAATATAGAAGACTTCTCAAACGAAAAAAATTTGTCGTTCTTCAAAAGAGCTGATTCATATGAATTAAAGAACCTTAACAAATACGATGTAACATTTATGTATGAGAAGTTGTTAGGAGTAAAAACTGATGTGGCAAAAGCAATGGAAGACATCACTCTTGGATATGCCTATGCATACCAGGTACTAGGCTCACTGTATTATAAGAAAAATGAGTCGGAAACTTTGGAAGATCTGATGCCGGAATTTGAAAGAATACTCTTCAAGGATTCGTATGATCTTGTTTGGAAAAGCATCAGTGCAGGTGAAAAAGACTTTTTAAAAGCAATATATGCCTCGAAAACTGGAAAAGCGAGTGATATTAAAGCACTTATAAAAAATGCAAAGAATTATCCTGTAATAAGAGAAAGGCTCATAAACAAACATATATTAGACGGAGATACTAGAGGTATACTAAAAGTAAGATTGCCGAGATTTGACAAATATATAGAAATATGGGGCTCTGATTAAAAGGCCTGTTTTGAAAAGTCACCTTCGGGTGACTTTTTTCTTTCGTAAAATCAGATCATACTTGTCACCAGCCATTCTTCTTATACGCGTAAGAAAACTAAACATACCGGAATCAGATATAGTAGGTTATCATGGATTCAGGTTATGATAGTAGGGAATAAAAGCACATCCCTGATCGTCGAATTTGTTATGAACGAGCTGTATCCATATGGGAGGATTGATATGGACTGGATAAAAATTAATGATGATACATACCAGTATGATGAAGGCGGAGTAAGGTTCTTTAATACTTACACTGACATTGACCATATCGGAAGCAATCATGAGTTCGATGAAGTTATGATGAACCTTTCGGAGCTTGTGAACTATAAACTTCCGCATCCATCACAAAAGATCATTCCTGTCTATGACGGTGATATTATAGATCTTGGAAGGCGGGAACTGCTTGCAATCGCACTTCCCGGACACACACCAGGAAGCACAGCGCTTCTTGATAAAAAAAGTGGAATGCTCTTCAGCGGAGATCCTATTCAAGATGGACGGATTTTCATGTTTGGAGAGATGAGAGATCTTAGTGCCTACATCCATAGTCTAAGAAGACTGGAAAAGTATAAGAATGAGATCAAAGGTATATATGCAAATCATGGGACGATCCCTTTGGATTTTTCCATAGTTGATAAACTTATCGATGGAGCACTTCGTATTGAGAGAGGAGAGATAACACCGACAGAGGCAGAATTATTTGGAAAGACAATATATGTTTATGATGTTGGCGTTGCAAAAATTCTTGGAGATTGTAAGGCGCTTAGTTGATAAATGTATCCTATGGAATATCATATTGAAAAACTCGTAATACAGGTTGGATAATATTGATCATGAAAGTATTTGCTGACGGCATTATATGTAAAGGAATCTGTGATGGAGATAAATGAATTTGGAGACGCAAGTGGTCAGGTTGTTTTAATTCAGCCGGTTGGAGATCATGAAATAGATTTGATAGAAAATGAAATAGATCTGATCAGAGGTGATACTGAGATCAGCTTTAAGTTAGCTGCTTTTAAAATCAATGATTGGAACAGAGAATTATCACCATGGAATGCGCCGGCGGTGTTTGGTAAGGATAACTTTGGAGATAATGCTGCCTCTACGCTGAATGAAATCATGAAGTATTGCAAGGACGAGAAAAAAATATATTATATAGGCGGCTATTCGCTGGCAGGCCTTTTTGCGCTTTGGGCTTCATATCAGACAGATATGTTCCGAGGTATCGCTGCAGCTTCTCCGTCCATGTGGTTTCCGGGATTTACAGATTATATGAAGGACCATAATATAAAAAGCAGTAACGTATACCTAAGTCTTGGTGATAAAGAAGAAAAAACCAGAAATCCTGTTATGGCGGAAGTGGGCAATAAACTCTGTGAAGCATATGGACTATTAAAAGACAAGGGCATAAATTGTACCCTTGAATGGAATAAAGGAAACCATTTCAAAGATGCTGATTTGAGAACTGCAAAAGGGTTTCTGTGGGTCATGAAAAATAGTAGTGAATCCTATGCAGTGAAGGATATGAAAGAAAAAAATAAAGAGTACTCAAATCAGTCAAGGGATGGGATAATGGATGAAGGATATAAACCGTTCCAGTGAAATCGAACTATGGCGGGAGAAAAAAAGCAACTGAAGGAGCAAACGCCAGATATAATCAATATATAAAAGCTTATGGAGATAATGGAAATGAACGAAGTATTTGATTACGATACAGCAGCAAATTTTTGGATCAATAAAGATGATCAGTCTAAGAAGATGGATCGAGATAAGTTGTTTGATAGAATCTCTAAGTTCATTGAAATTCATAATACCTGTACATTAGGTACTGCTTCAGAAGGACATGTCAGATGTACACCAATTGAGTACAATTTTGTAGACAATAAGCTGTATTTCTTTTCAGAAGGTGGTTTGAAATTCAGGGGTCTAAAGAATAATAAGCATGTTGGCGTGGCTATCTATGAGAATTACAATGGATTTGGAAATCTGAAGAGTTTACAGATCGAAGGCACCGCAAAGCTTATTGAGCCGTTAAGCGATGAGTATTTGAAACTTTTGGAGTATAAAAAGATTCCGGTGGATGCATTAAAAAAACTTCCACATTCCATGAATCTGATCAGTGTTGTGCCGCAGTCTTTCGATTACCTTGACTCGGATTTGAAAAAGGAAGATCTGAGTAGCAGACAGCATTATGATGTGTAGAGATAATGGTTAGAGAAATGGGTTTTTAAATTCTAAAATTTGTTATAGATTATAGTTGCACATAAAAATATTTTATTTTGGAGGAACATAGGAAATGATTAAGCATGTGATACTTTGGACACTTAGGGATGAGATTACAGCAGAAGAAAAGGAAAAGATAAAAAAAGAGATTAAAGAAGGCCTTGAAGGATTGAAGGGCAAGGTCCCGGGTATTGTAGATATCAAAGTGAATATAAACGGCCTGGCATCTTCAAATGCGGATCTTATGCTGGATTCCACATTTGAGAGTGAAGAAGCATTAAAAGCTTATGCAGTTAATCCTCTGCATGTGGCTGTTGCAGATTCTAAGGTTAGACCTTTTACAAAGCTTAGAAGCTGCCTGGACTATGAATCATAAAAATTCCAGGTCTTCCTCTGACCGTGCATTAGTGAGAAGATAATTTTTTATTCCATAAATGAAATCTTCCAGATGTATGACGGTGTAGAAGAACGTAAGGATTATAGGAAGGCTTTTCTTGAAAAAATCAATTAAAGTGAAGGCACCGGGTCATATTTTCGGAATGACAGGTGCCTGTTTCATATATGAGTTTTTTTCTCAGGATTTCTTTAATGCATCCATCATTATATCATCATGGTCAAATGCAAGGTCTTTAAGTGTAAGTTCTGTCTCTGCATTAATGAATCGAATATTTCCGTCTTCATCTATAACAGTAAACCATCCTGCATCTGCTGCATCATCTGCGGCAATAGGTCTTACCTTATCAGGATCAACTACAGCTAAATATGCTGCCGAAACTGTCCATCCACGGGGATCTCTTCCCGGCTTACTGTAAACACCTACCAAAGTAAGTTCTTTAGGTGTCATTGCAATACCGGTCTCTTCCAAAAGCTCTCTCGCAGCGGTTTCCTCTATGCGTTCACCTTCCTCAGAGAAGCCTCCGGGAAATGCCCATTTGCCAAGACAGGGATGATTTCCTCTCTTGATAAGGAGTACCTTTTTTTCTGAGCCTTTTTTTGAAATGATGCAGATATCCGCTGTTAACGACGGCTTTTTCCATTTATCCGGATCATATGATTTTAAATATTCTTCTTCAGTGAGTCCGTTCCTGTCTCTTAATTCACTCATTGTCAGCCTCCGGTTGATTGCTTGTATTAGAATTAAATTTCTTTAACTTATCTATATTTTTCAATGACTTTTGAGAATTCAACAGCTTTTTCAATATCTACATCTATTTTGATCTTACCTATTTATACTACCATGGCTAACGTCAGATATATATAGTAAGATGTAATTAACGTATTGTGTATTCGTGTTATTTACAGGATGGACAAGTTATGAAAAAATTCATTTTCACTCCTATACTTGCCGTGGCTGATATCGTACTGCTTATCATGATCATCGTTTCAGTAATGTCTGCGGGAACCGATCCGGAGAACATCCCCGCAACAGCTGTGGAAACCTATACAGAAAAAGAAACAGAAACAACCATGGCGGTAACGTCTTTATCTACCGAGACCACTGACGTGTATGCCCGGACTGAACACTCTGAAAGCACGCAGGAAACGAAACCTGATTCTGGAACAATCAAAGAAGGGTCACTGCCTTTAGAGTCGGAAAGCACATGGCTGGTCTCAGAAGCAGATAAGTGGCTTCATCCCGGTATCGACAAAAAGGAAGAAAGTCTCCGTGATATTTCTGCCTATGATACCAATGAGCTGCCAAATATTAAAGATTTCAAATGGGTCACGACGGAGATACTAACAGGAAATCTTCCTAAAGAAGCAGAATCGATTGGCTTTGAAGAAGCACTCGGTGGCTGGAAATGCTATATCTTGGATGACGCTATCGCGATGGAAAGGCTGGCCAATATGGAGATCGAAGGCACGATGGATGAACTTGAACTGCACATCGACTGGTATTATACGAGGAGTGGAGGCAAAAGCGGAGAAGCCTCTGAAGATAATACACAGGATTCTGTCTTCCACGGTTTTGTCAATGAGGCCGGTGATATCGAAGCAGAAGGTACCGGCAGGATTCAGGTGACGGATATCTATACGATCGGTGATCGTATGTATGCGCATGGGAAACTTTACTGGCCTGACGGGATCGTGGGATATTTGTTTCTGGTAAGACCATAAGGAGGAAATGGTATGGCAAACTTCTGCAGGAACTGCGGTACAAAGCTGACCCCCGGGACAAAATTCTGTCGAAACTGCGGACACCCGGTCTCTCAGATGCCGCTCCCCCCAAATAATAATACAGGTATCCCACCTTATGTAAAGAAGGAAGACCGCTTCCACATTATAATGTTGATCAACATCATCCTTTCGGTTGTTCTGGCGGTCGAAGCTATACTCGTAAGCTTTTGGCAGCCGGGCTATCTGCGGGCCAAGAGCTCAGATACAAAACCGGGAGTGATAGTGACAGAAAGCATAACGGATACAGTTAACCATACCGGCGGAGGGAACAGCGATCCTCTGGATATCACGCCTATTGAGGGAATGAGGATCACAGCAGGCAGGAATGCCCTCGATAAGAACCGGGAATTCAAGGTGCGTCAGGCGACAGATGAGGAAATCGAAAAAACAGCCGATCGACTGGATGATCATGCCCTGGTGGTTGCCGCATTTGACGTGGATGCGGGACTTAGGTCCGAGGAGTATCTCCCTGGCACCTATGAGGTAGAGCTCGACATGGAGACACTCGGAATCCCGGAATCTCTCATGGATCAGGTCATGGTGGTCCGAATGGATGAAAACGGAAGTATCTTTCCATATTCTACAGAATGCGACGGGCGTAAGATCCGCTATTCAAGCAAGCAGAACAGTGTAAGTGCCATAATTGTAGGAACTGCAGCGGTCCTTACGATGATCGGAGTTCCCGTCTATGTGGAGAATTATGACTATAGTTATTATAAAAATAAAACGCGGACCGGCATCGGAAACCAGCACTTTATTCTGGAATGGGCCGTGGAAGACTTTGAACATTTCGGAGAGTTTTCTGACCGCAGTGTGGAGCTTGACAAAGCGCTTACCGTCCGTTCCAGGGAACTGTACGAAGAAGCGCTTAAGGCGATCCCCGAAGAGATGTATCGGACAACTTCCAACGGACAGGTGGTTCTTACAGCACAAGCCGACACAGCACGTAGAAGTGATGTGTTAAAAACCTGGAAGGAGCTGTGTGACAGGGATTCGCAATATCAGGAACTGAAAAACGAACTGGCTGAAAGTTATCCCGATGTGATCAAAGAACTTTATCACTCGGCGGAGCTTGCCTGGGATTATCTTACAGGACCGGAGCAGAGTGCAAAGATGCCTTCCTACCAGGTGGAAATTCTGCTGAAAAGAAAACTGGAGGATACAGAGGCCGATACCCATAAGCTGTTATATAAAGGCATTACAGTAAATCTTGGTTTCGAGGAAGTGCTTTATCCAAAAAGCGGGAAGAAAACTGTTTCTTCCGGCGATAGCGTGAACCCCCTTTCTTTTCCGGATGCTTCTTTCCGACCGGATTATGGTGTTTCCGGAGATTCGCAGATACTGGATCATGATTTGGGAGAAATGATTGAGCCTCAGGACTATGACCGTGTAGGTATGGAAAACATGCTTCTGACCATGGTCCACGAACTGTTTCATGTATCTCAGTTCATGTATTACAGTTCAGCTATAGGATCGGCTTACACTTCCAATGTACGGCTGTTTGAGGCCCAGGCAAATGTAGTGGAAGCTCAGGCATTTACAAGCTTTCTTGACCGGGGACTTCTTCCACACTGCGCGGCATCCGGATTTACCGTCGAAGATGAAACACAAATTCAGAGTCATGTGCTGACCTTATGGAATCAGTGGGAATATATGGCGGTACCTCTGGATAAACTGCCGGATAATAAGTCACAGTACAACGATTCAGGATACAATGAGGCTAATTATCTGGAATACATGTGCAAAAAACACGGAAATATCACCATGGGCAAATTAATGGAGTCTTTCAGCGCCGGACAGTCCTTTTCGCGTACAGTGGCACTGGCCTGGAACATGACTGACGAGGAGCAGAAGAATTCCTATGACGCATTCCTTTGTGAGCTCAGGGATGGAAAACTTCCCCCGTCTAAAGTTAATGCCAGCATATACGGTGCGAATGAGCCTGTTTCACAAAAGGGCGGTCTGTATTTCAGTCGAAATGATATGGTTTATACAGATGCACCGAATCTGTGCTATAACCGTCTCCAGATTGCAATTCCCCAATATAAGGATTATGCTCTGGTTATTTCAGGGCTTGACACAGGTCATTCAGGTACTTATTCAAGTTCCGGGAATCCCGGCAGAGGCTTGTATGAGATTCGGGTCACCTTTGATATGACACATCAAAAACCGATTCAGGAAGTGGATCCAGAGCACAATATCTTCTTTTTACCGGTACAGAGTCTAAATGACCCGGGGGAGCGTCTGGTTTATATCTCTGAGCTGCTCCGCATTCCGAACGGCAATAAGCCTGGATTTGAGCTCTGTGCTATGTTAGCTCCCGAAAAGCCGGAGTTAAAGACTGGAAAAGACGGCAAGAAGCTGGAGGTAACTATTCCAAAAATGAACCAGGATAAGTTCTTTTCAATGAATAGCCTTGCCTCTATAGCTGATGAAATGGGGATACTGATGACATTGGAGCGGGAGGATGGAGTAGTCTTTGAGGTGAGATTTAATCCAGAAAAGGAGGGAAAGACAACCGAACTTGATATTATGCCCTATCTGGAAGACTGGGATGAGAAAGAATTACCGGAATTCCAGTGTACTATTCAGGAATACTTCCGGATCGGAGAGACTGACTATACGGGGCCAAAATCTGATGTCTCAGAGAAAGAGAAGGATGACATTACACCATTCCTTGGCCAGTATAAAACGGAAGGTGTTGTTCTTGACAGTTACGACCGCGTTATGGATATGAGAATCATCATTACGGAAAAATATATGAGACTGCCTAACAGTGGTGAGAATCAACTGTTCTATGATTCCTATAAAGTGGATGGAGATACCCTTACCTTGCACTTCAAGAACGTCGACTTCGATTATATAGTGACACTAAAGCGTAACGATCGAATAATGTTACAGTCCACCTCTACCGGGAGCAAGACATACTATAATCGTGTCCCTTCCGGACAGGAAAGAAAAGAATGGGGAAATGAGTACGATCCGTACAGTTGAGTGTCTTAAACGATAATCAGGGATTGGACAGCATAGGGTAGATGGAATACATTAAGAATTAAGTAATGTAAGTTACTGAATTAATTAGTAAAATGGAAAGAACAGAAAATGATTTATAGAAAAAGCATTATTCTAAAAAATGGGAAAATGGCACTTCTCAGGAATGGTGATGAACCGGACGGTCTGGAAGTATATGATGTTTTTAACAGGACCCATGCAGAGACAGATTATTTACTTGCATATCCTGATGAAAACTGTTTTGATCCTGAAAAGGAGGCTAAGTTTCTTTCAGATAAGACGAAGAGTCCTAATGAAATGGAGCTTGTTGCTATTGTGGATGACAAAATCGTGGGGATAGGAGGTTTTGAAGCAATAGGAACAATACATAAACTGAGACACCGTGCTGATTTCGGAGTATGTATATTGCAGGAATACTGGGGACTTGGCATCGGAAAAGCCATTACGGAGGCATCTATTGAATGTGCCCGGAATGCCGGATTTGTTCAGCTTGAACTAAATGTCGTTGCCGATAATAAATGGGCTGTAGAAATGTACAGGGCTATGGGTTTTGTGGAATTCGGACGTAATCCCAGGGGGTTTGAGTCAAGAATAAGCGGGTATCAGGAAGTGATCTACATGTATAAGACATTATAGGAAAGGTGAAAAGTATTATATAAATGTTTATGTTGCGTCATAAGACGCTTCATATAAATATGAAAAGACAAAGATAAAAACGCAACGTGCATTATTTATGTACCAGAGCCGGTAGGTAGCCCGGCCGTCTCATTTTTGAAGTGAGGTAAGTAACCTGCCCCTCCGGGTTGTCCATTCTTTGTCCAAAAGCTTTAAGGAGGGAACTTTATGGACAAAATGAGTGGCAAGCTCACGATATTTTTTGAGGATCCGTTCTGGGTTGGTGTTTTCGAAAAAGTATCTGATGACAGATTGTCGGTCAGCAAAATGACATTTGGATCAGAACCTAAGGATAACGAAGTCCGGGATTTTATACTCAAATACTATGGCGAGCTGAAATTCAGTCCGGCTGTGGAAGTCAGATTTAAAAAGACTGCTGATAATCCCAAGCGAAGACAGCGAAATGCTGTGAAGCAGATGCAAAATACCGGCATTGGAACCAAGTCCCAGCAGGCTTTGCAGAAGCAACGGGAAGAAATGATGGTTGAACGCAGACAGAATAAGAAAGAGATGCGGGAAGCTGAAAGACAGAAACAATTTGATCTGAAGCAGCAAAAAAGGAAGGAGAAGCACAAGGGACACTAAGTGTTTCTCCTATGAGAACCGGCTTGCAGAATACTGTGAGCCGGTTCTCATGGTACTTGGTTGGTATATAAACACTAACCAGAATACTTTTTGATGAAAAAGAATACATTGATAAAGTACAGTATTAAGGAAGATACAGTGGATAAATAAAAGTTAATGCAGAAAATTCGTTGTGTAGTTGAGAGAATCACATATCAGAATCCTGAGAACGGTTACTCCGTGATGAAGTGTAAGGTAAAATCAGAAGAATGAAGACAATCCTCTTGAGGGTGATGTGCTGATTATAGATGAATGCTCCATGATAAATATTATACTTATGAACTCACTTCTTAAGGCAATACCTCCAACTATGAGACTTATTATGGTTGGAGACATTGACCAGCTGCCGTCTGTAGGTGCAGGAAATGTCCTCAGAGATATGATCGATTCGATGGCATTTCCGGTGATAAGACTCACAAGGATTTTCCGACAGGCTCAGACCAGCCGTATCGTCATGAATGCCCACAGGATCAATGAAGGGAAAATGCCGGATATCAGTAATGGAAAAGGAACTGACTTCTTTTTTATGGAAAATGAGGATGTGGAAGCTGTTGCCGGAGAAATCGTGAAACTGGTGCAGAACAATCTGCCAAAATACTATCATGTGGAGCCTTCCCAGATTCAGGTGCTGACACCGATGCAGAGAGGAGTTGTGGGGGCCACCAATCTCAACCTTGCGCTTCAGGAAGCATTGAATCCTGTTGAAGAAGAAATATTTATGCGTGGCAGGGGCAAGGTAATGATGCCGAAGCCATGTCTAAGACGAAGCGGTTTCCTCTATGCGTTCACCTTCCTCAGAGAAGCCTCCGGTTTATCGTTTGTCTTAGAATTACATTTCTTTAATGCTTCAATATATTCAAATCTGAATAATTCAATCTGATCTAATATCTTCTTGGATTTTTATTCTTGATTTTCTGCAATAGTATCATAAATGTGACTATGTTATATAAATGTTCGTACTTGTTGAATTGATTCCAGGGAATAAAATGATGATATATCAAACAAAAACAAATAGCAAACAAATGAAACTTGGCTATACATGTATACAGATTAAGCCGGGTTCGATTGGTGGCTATACTGGGGATGATGCGGTGGTATACTAAATACTGTAGATATAAAATTCAGCAGCATATTGTATTGTAAGGCGGTGGTTTTAATGATTATAAACACAGGACAGAGGACGGACATACCTGCATTCTATTCGGAATGGTTTTCCAACAGACTAAAAGAAGGATTTGTATGTGTACGTAATCCTTATAATCCTGAGCAGGTCAGCCGATACCGTCTTTCACCTGATGTTGTTGATGTAATTGGGTTCTGTACAAAAAATCCGTCACCAATGTTTAAATACATGAACCTTCTTAAAGAATATGGTCAGTACTGGTTCGTGACGATAACTCCATATGGCAGAGATATCGAACCTAATGTACCGGATAAGCATAAGCTGATAGAAGATTTCAAAAATCTGTCTCAAATGATTGGAAAGAATTCCATGGGATGGCGCTATGATCCGATCTTCATTTCTGACAGATATACAGAAGAGTATCATATACATGCATTTGAACAGATAGCAGCATCCCTTGAAGGATGTACAGAAACGGTTGTCATCAGCTTCATTGACCTTTTTCCAAAAGTAAGGCGAAATTTCCCTGAAGCAAGAGAAGTGACCAAGGAACAGATGCTAAGACTTGGAAAAGAAATGATAAAGATTGCGTCCTTACACGGAATGAAGGTAAAGCCATGTGCTGAAGGTGATGAACTATCAAAATATGGTGCCGATTGCGGGGGGTGCATGAGGATAAGTGATTATGAGAAAGCTATCGGAAAGCGGCTTGACGCGCCTAAGAAAAAGGGTGCAAGGGCGGAATGTGATTGTTACCTCACATGCGATATAGGTGCTTATAATACCTGCAGGCATCTATGTAAATACTGCTATGCCAATGCAGAACCGGAAATAGTTCTATCGCGAAGCAAATTACATGATCCAAAGTCACCATTTTTGATAGGGAATTATTCTGTCGGAGACAAAATACATGATGTACAGCAAAAATCATGGGTCGATGGGCAGATGAAACTGTCATTCGTATAAGACCATAGTCGGATTAATTGATAAAAACGGACTTTTAAAAACAGGATTCAAGTATATTCACGAAAAGAACGAAAGAATTGTTGTTTTTAATGTACAGATCATGATGTAGTATATCTCCAAACAGATCTGCATACCTTAATCTTTAAGGTTCAATTATATTTTGTTTGAGCTTTAGGATATAATAAATATGTCTATGAGTTTAAACAAATTTAAAAATGAGTGAAATATGAGTAAGATTATACGATAATTTGTGTGCTGAGTATGGGATACACGTTAATAACTGAGTACACGAAATATAAAGGAGCAGATATTATGCAGAAACTATTACTTGTAATCGATATGCAGAATGATTTTATTGATGGCGCTCTTGGCACAAAGGAAGCCGTTGCAATCGTTCCTGCAGTGAAAAAGAAAATTGAAAGCTTTGATGGGACGATTCTTTTTACCCGTGACACCCATTTTGAAAACTATTTGGAGACGCAGGAAGGGAGTAATCTTCCGGTTACTCATTGCATCAAGGGAACAGACGGCTGGAAGATTCGTTCGGAGTTGGATGAGCTTCGGACGAATGAGGCTATCGACAAGGTGACTTTCGGCTCATCAGAATTAGGGCTGATGCTTGCACAGATGAATGCTGAGGATCCGCTGGAATCTATCACGATAATTGGACTTTGCACGGATATCTGCGTGATCAGCAATGCCATGATCGCAAAGGCATTTTGCCCTGAGGTTCCGATCATTGTGGATGCAAAATGCTGTGCCGGAGTGACACCACAATCTCATGAAAATGCTCTACAAGCTATGGAAGTCTGCCAGATTAAGGTAGAGAGATAAGCACGGAAGAGATGCCGGCTAAAAAGTGTACCTGCCGAGTGGATATAGGTGAAAAAAGAATGTAACCATGTACTGCGAATTTTATACTATGGGTATAATGACAACATAAGTTATCAATGTTATTATACGGGTATAACGAGATCAGCGGAGCAAAACAGGATACTCTTGGAAAGGAAAACAAAGATGATAACAACGAATCGTATATATAGTCTGTATAATGATCGCCTTGAATCTACACTCGTAAAAACAAGCGAGAGTGGAATTGTTTTAGTGCACTTATATGAGATTAAGCATATACGAGAAAATGTTATTTTGGCGAAGGGTATATAGAATTATAGGTCGTCGCAGATATATGAACATGTTTTCAAACCGCTTACCTTGTATGAGGCAGGCGGTTTTTTATTACTCTGTTAGCGCAGCTGGTTGAGCATCTGACTTTTAATCAGGCGGTCTGGAGTTCGAATTCTCCATTCCACGCCGGTCGGCGCAAAGCTGAGGTTCACCGGACCTCATGCGCCCTGCGGGGCACTATATATTTTAGAAAGGGAAAAATATAATGGACGTTTTAGAAATCAAAGGAAAAGTTAATACAGCGATCTGCTATGCAAGGGTAGTTGAAGACGAAGCTATAGAGCAGATCAGACGTATGTGCGACTATCCGATGACCGAGGGATCCAGGATAAGAATCATGCCTGACGTCCACGCCGGCAAAGGATGCACCATAGGAACCACAATGACTATAACAGATAAAGCAGTGCCTAATGTGGTTGGCGTAGATATTGGATGCGGTATGTATACAGTCAATCTCGGAAAATCGGACATTGACTTTGAAAAGGTTGATGAGGCGGCTCATTTTATTCCTTCAGGAATGAATGTATGGGAAGGCAGACAGGAGCGCTTCGATCTTACAGGACTTGCATGCTATAGAGAACTTAAAGAGACAAAGAGACTGGAAAGATCACTTGGTACATTGGGTGGAGGAAATCACTTCATTGAGATCGATGAGGCGGCTGATGGTACAAAATATCTCGTGATTCACTCGGGTTCACGTAACCTTGGAAAACAAGTGGCAGAGTTATATCAGAAACTTGCGATCAACCTGAACCGGGGATATGGCGATTATTTGGAGAAACGTGATGAGATTATCAGAACCTACAAAGAGCAGGGGCGTAAGAATGAAATACAGGAGGCATTAAAGCAGCTTAAATTCCAGGTTTACGAGAGTGAAACAAGCATGCCTGAGGATCTTTGCTATCTGTCAGGGAAGTATCTTGAGGATTATCTGCATGATGTTGAGATATGCCAGGCATTTGCAAGACGAAGCCGTGAAAAGATGGCTGAGATCCTGCTTGAAAGAACAGGAATGACAGGTGGGGAGAGCTTCCACACTATTCATAATTATATCGATACAGATAAAATGATCTTGAGAAAAGGTGCAATAGCGGCCCACAGTGGTGAGAAAGTGCTGATTCCGATAAATATGAGAGATGGAAGCGTGCTCGCAGTGGGAAAAGGAAATCCTGAGTGGAACTATTCAGCTCCTCACGGTGCAGGAAGAATCATGTCCAGAACAAAGGCAAAGAACACTTTGAATATGGACGAATACAAAGAGACGATGAAGGGTATTTATACCACTTCAATAAATGAAAATACATTGGATGAGGCACCGATGGCATATAAGAGACTTGAGGACATCATAGATGTTATCAAGGAATCTGTAAATGTTATCGATGTAATGAAACCTATTTACAATTTTAAGGCATCCGACTAAGGAACTATCTGTTCCGGTCAGAGTGCCGGAACAGGAGAAAAAATGTTAGCTATACCTGCCATCGATATGGTGGCAACAGGAAAAAATATCTCATTGATGAGACAGAGAGCAGGACTGTCTGTAAAGGATTTACAAGACATCTTTGGTTTTGCAACGCCTCAGGCAATTTACAAGTGGCAGCATGGAACAGCTTTGCCTACCGTAGATAATCTGGTTGTTTTGGCAATGATTTTCGAAGTATCCATGGATGACATTATCGTTGTAGTTGATGATGTTAGATCGCAGAAAAGCGCTTGAAGAAAATATAGTAGGAACCTGTGAAGCAGGAAATCAAGGTATTATCCTTAAACTATTACTTCATTGACCTTAGCTGACAGGAGCTGTAAACTTAACGAGTAATTTTTGATTTTATTGCTCCTGGGGAGCAGGAAGGAGGACAATCATGAAGCAGATGATGAATGATTTATATTTTGTAATTGAAAACAACAGAGGCATGGTTGTCCGCTGTCTTTTTGGCTGATAATTCTATCAGTTTATCCATTTTTTAACGGACGGTTATAGATAGCCTCTGAACAACGGAGGTTTTATTTTGATACAAATAAAAGGAAAATATGCTGATGCTAAGATAATGTGCATCGGAGATTCAGAAGACAATAACGTAGAGCAGTATGCCATAGAACAGATAAGGATAATAGCAGATTTGGAGGCTTCAAAAGGAAGCTCGATTCGTGTCATGCCGGATGTCCATCCAGGGAAAGTAGGCCCTATCGGGCTCACAATGACAGTGAAAGATGTTATCGTTCCGGCTCTTATCGGTATAGATATCGGGTGCGGTATGAGCATGGTGTCCATAGGAAAGATACGAAAGGATTTCCAGAAGCTTGACACAGTAATCAGGGACAATGTACCTGCCGGATTTAAGATTCGGAATATAGCTCACAGAGACGCGGAGGAGTTTGACATTGGCAGACTCATATGTGGAAAGCATATAAGAGAAGTAAAGGTTCTTCAAAGTCTCGGGACTCTGGGCGGCGGAAATCATTTTATAGAGATCGATAAGGATGACAAGGGTGATGGATATCTCATCGTTCACAGCGGAAGTCGTCATCTTGGTAAGGAAGTAGCTGAGTACTATATGGACAAAGGCCATAAGCTTTTGAAGGAACGGGGGAAAGATGTTCCCTATGAGCTGACCTATCTTACGGATGAGCTGCTTTCAGACTATATACATGATGTTGCAATAGTACAGGAATACGCAGAGCTGAACAGAAGCATCATGATAAAAGAGATCTGTAAGGGAATGAAATGGAAAATAGGTGATAGAAAGTACTGTATCCATAATTACATTGAAGAGACATCCGATTATGTGATGCTGAGAAAGGGTGCCATTTCTGCAAAATCAAATGAGGACGTCATCATTCCCATAAATATGCGGGATGGGGTGATACTCGGTAGAGGAAAAGGTAATACTGAATGGAACTGTTCCGCTCCTCATGGTGCCGGAAGGATTATGTCAAGGGATGCAGTTTCGTCAGTACATACGGTGTCTGAATTTAAGGCTTCCATGAAAGGAATATATACAAGCTGCATAGGAAAAGAGACTCTTGATGAAGCTCCTTTTGCATACAGAGACATGGATTATATCAGAAATGCTGTCGGTGACAGTGTTGAGATCACAAAGATCCTGAAGCCTGTATATAACTATAAGGGAGGCAATGTGATATGATAATGCAGATAAGTTCCGGGATGGGTCCGGTAGAATGCAGGGTGGCTGTTGGTGGAATATACAGGGAACTTGAAAAAGAGTTCCCTGATATAGCTATGATCACTTCGGTTAGGGGTGAAGTAGAAGGAGCTTTTTCATCGATAATTTTTAGTTCCGAACAGGATGTGTCGGAGCTTGAAGGCACAATGCAATGGATCTGTAAGAGCAGCTACAGACCCGGGCATAAAAGAAAGAACTGGTTCGTGGATGTAAGCATTATTCCGGAAGCAGAGGAAGTGGATGCCGAGTTCATGAAAGAAAAGATAAAGATAGAGAAGTTCCATAGCGGAGGACCCGGAGGCCAGAATGTCAATAAAGTTGAGACAGGAGTCCGTGTAACACATCTTCCTACGGGGATAACAGTATCATCAACAAGGGAACGTTCACAGCATGCCAATATCCAGGATGCATTAAAGAAGCTTACATCCATACTTCGAGAGATGAACAAGGCTAATAAGGATAAGCAGAAAAATAATGCCTGGAGCAGACATACACAGATAGTACGAGGTAACCCTGTGCGGATATATGAAGGTGAAAATTTTAAGCTGAGATAAGCATATCAAATTTATGAATAGATTACTCATGTAATGGAAGAAAGACATTGACCGAGACTTCGAGAAGAGAAGCAGAACAGATGACAGAAAGACGAAGTGATGATCCTTATGGATATAATATATAATCAGTAAAATATATCAATATATAGAAGTGGAGAGAATAAACCTAATGTTTCTGGAAATCCTGCTTAAATATCTGCTCATCATAAACTTAGTTACTTTCATGATGTTTGGACTTGATAAATGGAAAGCTGTTCATGGGAAATGGAGGATACGCGAAGTGACGCTTTTGTCCCTATCGTTCATCGGAGGTTCAATCGGAGGATTGATAGCAATGCGTATATTTCATCACAAAACCCAAAAGCTGTGTTTTTCAATTGGTCTTCCTCTGATGCTGATTGCTCAATTGATTTTGATTGTTTATCTTAAAAGCTTACCATGTAAATAAGTCATAATACTATGTTTACATTATGAGTTTATTTGAGGAGATTTTTGATGAATAGATATTATTTAAAATTCAGATACATAGCTGAAATATTTTTAATTGCATCATTCATGGGGTGGATCTATGAATCTGTTTGGTACAGCATGGTGGAAAATCAGATAGGGTTCGTGAACAGAGGAACGCTTTTTGGACCATGGCTCATAATATATGGTTTCGGGATATTGGTAATCATTTCTATACTCAAGCATTTCAATATAAAAAACGGATATCTGATCTTTATTGCAGCAACTGTTATAGCGACCGGGATAGAACTTCTTGGTAGTTATCTGCAAGAAGCATTAACGGGTTCTTTTTCATGGGATTATTCCTCATTCTTCTTAAATTATGAAGGACGCATCGCTTTGAAACCTGATATCATGTTCGGATTACTATCACTATACGGAATGAAACAGGTTGTGCCGGCTATAGAAATTTTGAGGGATAAATACGGTGAGAGTAAATTGCATAATCTTATATTTGTTCTCATTTTCGGATTATTTATAATAGATGTTGTCATATCAATGAGCACCGGACGAACAGCTCAGTAAAAACTTTAAGTTACGTCATAAGAGGAAATGAAAATGTATTATTTGATTGACACTATGCTTCGAAATTGTTCAGCAGAAGAGTGCCATGGTGGTGAATTTCAATATGTGGCGGTTTTGTCGCCTGAAGAGTGGAATGCAGAACGAGATTCCTTCGAAATGGGTATAGATTTGGAACCCGATATACGTGAGATATACACAACGAATGCTGAGGTAAACTATGATTCTGTTACCGGTTCGTTTGCAATCCCTGACCGTAGCAATATATCCGGGTGCTCCCACAAGTTCGCCTTTGCTCTTGATGAGAAAGGAATCGTATTCATTGATTCCGGCGACACTGTATCAGGTATAATCAACAGGATAATGAAAACAAAAAAATGGCGAAGACCGAGCCTTGAAAGATTCATCTATGATTTCCTTGAACAGATAGTACATGAGGATCCGCGAATACTGGAGAACTATGAAAAAAGACTTGATGCCATAGATTATGATATTGACTGTGGCAAAGAAGGCAATCTTGATGCTTTAAATGATATACGTGGAGAGCTCAGGGATATGAGGATACATTACAATCAACTGATCGATCTGGCTCAGGAATTCGAAGAGAACGAGAACAGTTTTTTCCATGAGGATAATCTTCGTTTTTTCCGGCTTTTTTCCAACAGGGTATTGAGAATGCATGACATTGTGAGCTCTCTTTTGGATTATTCGAACCAGATACGCGACACATATCAGTCGAGGCTTGATGTAAAACAGAATCACATTATGACCGTGCTTACGGTTGTAACTACTGTTTTTATGCCACTTACACTTATCGTCGGGTGGTATGGCATGAATTTCAAATATATGCCGGAATTGAATACTGTGTGGGGATATCCGGTCGTTATCGGAGTATCTGTGTTGATTGTTGTTATCAGTCTTGTATTTTTTAAACGTAAAAAGTGGCTATAATAAGTTTAGGCATAAAGCTTATAAAGTGGAAGGTCTCACATACTTCTTTCAACAGATTATAAGGCTGACATTGGTAAGTGAATAAATGATGAAAAAAACACTATATATTTATGGGGATTCAAATACATACGGTTATAATCCACTTGCATCATGCTACGAAGATGACAGGCTGCCGGCGGCAATACGTTGGCCTGTAATATTACAGAGAAATTTGAAATCTGTAACAGTAATCGATGACGGGCAAAATGGGCGATGTTTACCATGTGGTGAAGCTGAGTATGAACGGTTCCGGTTATCGTTAAGGCGATATGACACGCTGGATTACTTTATGGTCATGCTTGGAACAAATGATCTGTTGAATCAGCCTTATCCTGATCCGGTTGAAGTTGCAAATAATATGGAGTCTTTTATAAAGGATGTCATGTCTGTGCATTCAGAATGTACTTGTATCATAGTTGCACCACCATATATGGGATTTCCTTTAGGACATCCGATGAATACTTATCAGAAAGCTAATGAAAAACTTGGAGTTTTATATCGTGAGATTTCTGATAAGTATAGTGCCCGATTCATTGATACAGCCGGTTGGAGACCGGAACTTTTCTATGATGGTATACATCTGTCGGAAAAGGGAAATGAACAGTTTGGAGAATATATTTCAGAGGCATTAAATAATCTGGGAATAGGCACAGAGTAGTTGTCGTTACGAACAAGCTTAATCTATAGGAAAAATCAATCCCATATCCGCTCAGTTGGCCTTATCCGGATACCTTGGGAACTGTCCCAGTAGCTGAGGTACAAACGTTTCTATGACAGCACACAAAATCAGGGCAGCAGCGAAGGAAAGGCACGTTGCTATACATGCCACCAGCAGCTGAGGGCCTTCAAGCCAGGTGTGGATCCATGGAATGATCAGATCAAGCTGTATGTTTTTATGAAGAAGGAATATTCCCAGCGTATGTTGTCCGACATATGTAATAGCCTTTGTGCTGAAGGGTCTCGCGCCTTCCCGTGAGATTCGGAAGATCAGCATGGAGATGCCCAGTATCAGAACTGTACCTGAAATGGAATTATACATAAACCAGAAGATGTTGCCGTAATCACCGCCGCACATCAGGCTCAGCTCCAGAGCATCACCTCTTAAGATGGTTCCGAAGGTAAGCATTATTCCTGAGATTAAGGTGATAAGGAACAGCATCAATGTTTTTGACTGTGCCAGAATAAGTATCTGCTGGCGGAGCGCGATGCCAAGCAGGATAAAACCAGATGCGATAAAGCTGACATTCATACACCACGGATATCCGATTTCGATCTTCGGGAACAGGAAACCAATGGCGAACATCGGAACTGCCAAAATACCAAGCCATAAATTCATATTCTTACACTTAGTTATACTCAGAATATTCATAAGTACCTGGCAGTAGATCCTGGCTACAAAGAAACATGTCAGATACCACAATGATGTCAGTGTACCTGTCTTGCCCAGCATCTGCCATGAGCCGTACAGGAACTTTGGTACGTTTTCAAAGTTGAATGGAGCATAGATAAAAGCAAAAATCAGATAAGGAACTATCAGAGCAAGAAGATTCTTCTTAATAAAACTAATCCATTCCCTGAATGACCTGAGTTCTTTTGCTTTAATGGACATACCGGCAAGGAAAAAGAAAAGCGGCATATGAAAAGAATACAACAGACGCCTATACATAGGAGTATCCAGATTGCCTGTAGTATGCCCCAGTATTACCAGGATGATGGTAATAGCCTTAGCAATATCGATTAGTTCTATCCTTACCTTCTTTTTATCACTCATAATGTTTCACTCTTTAGGATTAATAATAAGCCTCTATCATTCTTTTTGGATAAGCTTACAAAAATGAAGTACCACACTATTTCAACAATATTTTACCATTTTCTGTTTTTTTATTTTGTAAAAAAAGAATAAAAGAATAAAAGACATACAAATGAAAATACACATTGGGTTTCATCCAACAGTTAAGTCTCGCTAAGGTGTTTTCTCAAGCACATCTTATGGTAAGATAAGAAAAAACGGGAGTTGGTGGTTCAAGTATGATAAAGAAGATAGTGAAAGATACAATATTTCTTAAGCAGAAGTCAGTGCCTGCAACAGAAAATGATAAGAAGGTAATTGAAGATCTTTTGGACACTTTAGAGGCTAATCAGGACAGGTGTGTAGGGATGGCGGCAAATATGATAGGCGTTAAGAAGCAGATTATAGTAGTTGCTATGGGACCGGTAATATTTCCAATGATCAATCCTGTGATCACAAAGAAGTCCGGTGAATATGAGACAGAAGAAAGCTGTCTTTCTTTGAATGGTGCCAGGAGATGTAAGAGGTATAAAGAAATAGAAGTTGATTATCTTGATAGAGATTTCAAGCCGCAACATGGAAAATACAGTGATTTTGTGGCACAGATAATTCAACATGAGATAGATCATTTTGAAGGTATTTTGATTTAAACGATGAGCAATCCTGTAATTTTCCGCATGTGGCTTTTTGATCGCTAATGTGTGAGCAGCTTAGTGCCGATAAACTTTATAGAAAATAATGATGAATCCAATTAATATTAAATATACATTTAATTTGTTGGAATAACGGTAACAGAAAAGGAAACAAGGAAACATATGGACAGAACCGGAGGAGGCGGAAGCCGTCAAAGAAATACAACAAGCGGATCAAGCCGCGTGTCTACAAGAGGAAGCGGTCTGGGGCTCGGAGGTCCGGTGGGCAATTCGGGTGGTTACAAAGGAAGACCGGGACTAGGAGGCAGAGGAGGCAATAACGGCTGTGGCTGCAGCGGTTGCGGCTGCGTGCCTGCCATGATCTTTGCGGTCATTATCATTATTTCCATAATCTATAGTGGGGGATCCCAGTTGTTGGAACTTGGATCCGCAGTTTTTCATAAAGCATCCACAAAACTTGAGGATGGAAGTGTTCAGCAGGGAATCGATAGCGGTATCGGTTCCATCCAGGAGGCGGTACAGGGTATAGGCAGTGGTTCCGGTAGTAGCAATGATGGCAAAGCCGGACTGATCTCCGGCAGTAGTGCAGTAAATGCTAACCAGTCTGCAAAACCATTGCTGACGGAATCCTATGATAACGGAAGCTTGTTGCCACTTTCAGGTGGCAACGGTTTTCTTCCAAGTCTTGCTGCAGGAACATCTATGTCGGCGATTGCAGACGGCATTTCGAACGGAGGAAACTCACAGGGCTGGGCTGATCCTGAAGGAAAAGCAATTAATGCATCCCACCTTGTGTGGTCCCGAAATAAAAAAGGGCAGCAGGTGCTGATCCTGTCAGACGATGAATGGGATGCTGTGGAATATGTCAAGCTCAATGTCTTTGTAGATACCGGCAGTGCGTTCATCGACCTTGGCCTTGATAATCTCTATGAATTTGATGATGACCTGAATCTGATTGGCGAGTACGACGATACCTGGCTGTCTCTTGACAAACATGTGGTTGCGTATTATCAGCTGGATGGCTGGCACGAGGGCAACAGATATCAATCCCGCGGATATATCCCTGCTTTTGTTAATGCTAAGCACGCAAATATCATACTGCAGTTTGACAATTCAAATCCGGACGGAAAGATCCTCGGCGTTAAACCGCTTCCGGACAGTCCGGGAGGTGACCTTTCCACTGAGGAGATGTGTAGCGGGCTGGAACCATTAAACGATGGGGATCTGATAGAACCCGTCTGTGACATTTATTCCTATGAAGGAGACTTTATCGATAACTATTTTCTGGGAGATGGTTTCGAAGTAGGGGATAAGCCACTGATCGCCAACATTCGCCTTGAAGACGGAACAGTCACCAGTGTTGCGTATCGTCTGACGGACTATAAGGGATATCATTACTGGACTCCATTGATCGAAAACAGAGAATAAAAAGATGATACCGCTCGTAATAAAAAAAGTATTGATTTTTGATTACGAGCGGAAATAGATTTTGAAATAAAGTTCACTTTGTGGACTTTATTTTTTGATTGTAAACAATTAAAATAATAAATCATAATCTAATAGGAGTGTCATTATGGAATTTAAAGAAGTAGTAAAGAACCGTTATTCATGCAAGAAGTACAGTGAAAGAAAAATTGACAGAGACAAGCTTAATGATATCCTTGAAGCAGGACGACTTGCTCCTACGGCAAAGAATCTTCAGGAACAGCATATTTATGTTGTAGAGTCTGAGGAGAACCTTGCCAGGATCGACAAGGCTACTCCATGCCGTTATGGAGCTCCGACTGTCCTTGTTGTGACATTTGATAAGAACAATGTCTTTACATATCCGGGTGGCAAGAGAGATTCAGGAGTTGAAGACGCATCCATAGTGGCAACACATCTTATGCTGGCTGCAGCTGATGCCGGAGTAGACAGCTGCTGGCTGAATTTCTTTGATCCTGATAAGCTTGCAGAGGATCTTGGTCTCCCTGAGAATGAGGAGATCCTTATGCTTCTTGATATTGGTTATGCGGCAGAAGGAGCTGGCCCTCTTGCAAATCATAACAGCAGAAAAGAATTGACAGAAACTGTCAGCTATATCTGATGATTGATTTCTTGTTCGATACATAGTGCAGGAGAACTGTGTGATCAATAATAATTCAATAAAATATAGTGTAAAACAGGCTGAATCACGTGTAAGGTTCAGCCTGTTTTTATCTTTTGGTATATCCTTAATCTGTAAAGCTTAAGCATTGTAAAAAAGCGGGTTTTCAGGAGGAAGAAACATGGTTCTGCTTATTGATACAACCGAAAATAAAAAGGGGAAGGATATAGCCTTATTACTTGGAAAATACGGAAATAAAACTGTTATTTTGGATATACCCGAAAATGGAAACAGATTGGCAGAGGGTATTGAAATGAAAAACAGCGAGGATGTGGTCGAATATGTCGATACCGAGCATATGAATATCTCACATTGTTTTGGATGCAATTATTGCTGGCTTAAAACACCGGGAAAGTGTGTGATAAATGATGACTATGAGCCATTGCTCAAAAAGATTTCAAAGTCTGATCAGGTATGGCTTGTCTCTGACACAAAGTTCGGTTTTGTATCATATAAGACCAAAAATATCATGGACAGACTTATGCCCATAGTGACCATGAATCTTCACTATGTCGGTGATCAGATGCGCCATATAGCGAGATATGAGCATAATCCTGACTGGGGACTTATTTATACCGGAAATGGTGATAAGAACAATCTGTCATTGTGGTGCGAAAGAGTTGCAGTCAATTTTTCAACCAAGTCACTTGGAGCATATGAGTTTGATAAATGCGGGGAGGCCATAGGATGCATGCAGTAATCATTAACGGGAGTCCGAGAGTTTCGAGACACAGTAATACCGAAAGAATCATAGATTCGTTTGCAGAGGGGATGGCTCTTTCAGGTGCCAGCTATGAAAGATATGCCATTTCCGATAAAGAAAACTGGGACAGGACACGTGAAGCATATATAAAAAACACTGAGATCATCATTGCACTTCCGCTGTATGTTGAGTGTGTGCCGGGCATTCTGCTTGAATTTCTGGAGACTCTGCCGGTGAAGGATGAGAGCACCAGAATTTCTTTTATTCTTCAGGGTGGATTTGCAGAAGCAAAGCAGCTGGAGTGCGGGAAGGCATTTCTCGAGAAGCTTCCAGGGTATCTTGGGGTGAGTTATGGCGGAACTCTGATAAAAGGAAGCAATTTCGGCATCAGAGTACTGAAGGAATCCGAGGTACAGAAGATCATCACGCCTTATAGAGATATGGGGAAAGCCTTTGTGGATGAGGATGGCTTTAAACCGGAAACGGTGAAAAAGTTTGCAGGTCCTGAGATTTTTTCTCTTCCCGTAAGGCTGATGCTTCAGTTAATGTTTATGACATTAGCCAGAAAGAATTATCGGGATATAGCCAAAGGATGGGGATGCAAGGTTCCCATAGATTACAGACCATGGAGCGCGTGAGAGCAGTACTTTCATGAGGCTCATTTCTTATAAGGACGCATGGAAACGTTTAAAGACTTTTCATGCGTTATTTTTTATAATAATCCTCAATAGCTTAAAACGATGCCAGGGGAGGTTGACCTTTATTTTTAGAAATAGAACATTTAGAATAAACATATTATGAATAAGATAATTGATACTTATTCAGTAAAGCCCATAGGATAAAAGTACTTACGTGTAACTGAGTCTGGGATATAAAAGAAAAAAACGGAAATACCGTGATAAGGAAGTGAGGATCGAAATGAAAAAACTGATTTTTCAAATTGTTTTTGTTATTGCAACAATAGTTGCTTTAGGAGGTCTGTACTTGATTTTTAATGGTTCGCTGGAGATGTTTCCGACAGAAGAACAGATCGAAAAAACTCGTATTGCAGGTTGGATTATTTTTCTTGCGGGAGTGTTTATTGACGGTATTATCGGGAGGACTCTGATCAGAAATAGCCGTATGTAGATAAGGTTATAGATAATAATCTTGATGATTTTGCAAAGGATGGGAAGAGTCATGAAAGTGTTCTGGGACAAGATATCACCTTTATATGATCTGTTTGAAAATGTATATAATCACAGGGTATATGCAGGCACAGGGAGGAAAGTGGCAGATTTTATAGACAGCACGGATGCAGTGCTTGAATGTGCATGCGGAACCGGAGCCATAACCGTATGTATAGCCGAAAAATGCAGAAAGCTGGTTGCGACTGATTTTGCTTCAGGTATGCTCAGACAGGCGGAGAAGAAATGCAGGAAGTATGATAATGTGAAGTTCAAACGAGCGGATATCATGAATATTAAGTGCCGGGATGAATGCTTTGATAAGGTTGTAGCCGGAAATGTGATTCATTTGCTGCCGGATCCGGGAAAGGCACTTGCAGAGCTTGAGCGGGTGGTGAAAACGGACGGAAAGATCATCATCCCGACATACATTAATATGTCAAAGAGCTCATCCAGGTTAGGTGTGAAGTTTGTAGAATTTCTGGGAGCGGATTTTAAGAAGCAGTTCGATCTCGATTCATATAAGGCGTTCTTTGAAGAAATGGGTTATCAGGATGTGGAATATCATGTGGTAGACGGAAGGATGCCTTGTGCAATAGCTGTTATAACAAAGAAAACTTATCAAAAAGCTTTATTCTGACATATTCTGATTTGATAATTAAAGAAACGGATTACAGAAGTCTGGTTGCAGAAGTCAGGGAATTAATATGAATATATGGATAATAATTATCGGAGTTGCGTTGACAGGCACAATATGCGGAATAGTGTATCTTTTTACACGGTTTCAACGGTTCGCCATAGTACGCAGGATCGCAGGAGAAAGAAAAACAATACGACGTCTTCTGGCGTTTATTCCTGTTCTTCTTATCCTGTGCTGTTTTACTATAGACGGAGTAAACACTATAGTTGTTGTTCTGAATCTGATCATGTTCTGGATCGTTGGCGACATTATCGAGTGGAGCATCAAAAAAATCAAAGTAAAAAAGGATCATGAACATACACTTCATCCGTATTATACAGGTATCATTGTACTGCTGTTTACTTCAGTTTATTTATGTGCCGGATGGTATCTCGAGCACCATGTATGGAGGACAGAGTACGATCTCACAACAGATAAAAATATCGGACAGAAGGAACTGAAGGTGATACTCTTTTCAGATTCACATATAGGAAATTCATTAGATGGAGAACGCTTTGAAGAGCAGATGAAAGTTATTCAGACAGAGGAGCCGGATATAGTATTTATAGCCGGAGACTATGTCGATGACGATACAGAAAAAGAAGATATGGTGAGAAGCTGTCATGCTCTTGGAGAATTAAGGACGACTTATGGAGTTTACTATGTTTCCGGGAATCATGATAAGGGATATTTTGATAACAGAGATTTTTCTTATACGGAACTAACGGAGGAACTTGAGAAAAACGGAGTCACCATACTTGAAGATGCAGCTGTTAAGATAAATGATTCCTTCTATGTGATCGGACGTAAAGACAGGAGTTACAGAAGAAAGAGTGCTTCGGAAATGAAAGAAGGGCTCGATACGGATAAGTATATGATCATGCTTGACCATCAGCCTAATGATTATGAGGCGGAAGCTCTGTCTGGAGTGGATCTTGTTTTATCAGGGCATACCCACGGAGGTCAGATGTTCCCTATAAGCATTTTAAGTGAATTGACAGGTGCAAATGACAGTACATATGGGTATGAAAAAAGAAATAATACTGAATTTATCGTGACATCCGGTATATCCTGCTGGGCCATAAAGTTCAAGACAGGAACCAGATCGGAATATGTTGTCCTGAATATCTCAGAAACATAAGGTCTGTCAGAGATCGGAAAACGGGAATCGATGTACAGATGGAATTTGTAAGTTGAAACAGCACAAAAAAAGAACCTCGAATCCATGAAGCACACGCCATGTCATCTACCGTTCTTAGTTTCATCACGAATCGTTTCAGATCTGTGAAGCACACGCCACATCTCCTTGACTTGTTTATATTGTATCTGTTTCTATACAATGCGTCAATATGAAAATAATTTTTATTTTAGGATAGAAGAAAATCCTGTCATATTGGTTATACTGGACGGAGTGTGAACAGATCTGTGGTATTACATAAGAAGAAAAAAGTTTATAAAGGGACGACGCAGGAACGTATCGATGATCTGATAGGAGGGAATGGGTCATGCTGGGAATCTTAAAAAATAATATTCCTAGAGATATCTGGAAAAACAGGGTCACATATCTGCTTATGGAACCACCATTATTATGGTCACCCACAACAGTGCCATTCCCAAGATGATGGATACCACCATAGTGATGAAGGACGGCATGATCGTGGATATCAAAAAGAATCAGAATCCCGTATCTTCAGAGGAATTGACTGACTTGTGACAGCGGAATTGACAGTAGAAATGACAGCGGAAATACCGGGTACATTTCCTTATAGTCCTGAATGGAAAACTATGCAAAAATGACGACAGGCTGTAATATTGTAAAATCATTATGTGAATGATCATTGTGAAAGGATTTTTTATTAATGGGAATACAGATTTTCGGAACAAAGAAATGTAATGAGACTAAAAAAGCGGAACGCTTCTTTAAAGAAAGAGGTATCAAGTATCAGTTTGTTGATATGAAAGAAAAAGGCATGAGCAAAGGAGAGTTTACATCTGTGGCTCAGGCCAACGGCGGAATAGAGAATATGATCGATCAGGATGCAAAGGATAAAGATGCATTAGCTTTGATAAAGTACATTGCAGATGAAGACAAGCTGGAAAAACTGCTTGAGAATCAGCACCTGATCAAGACTCCTGTAGTCCGAAACGGAAAGCAGTCTACACTCGGATATCAGCCGGATGTGTGGAAGAACTGGAATATACAGAAGTAATACGTATGAGTAAATTAGAGATAAAGAAAACAAGTATGAATAGTGCTTATACTCAATCATTGAATTTGCAAAAAAAGCTGAGGAAAAATCCTCAGCTTTAAATAATGTCATAAGAGATCATCTTTATCTATGGTAACCTTCCTGCCCAGATCCTGTCCGCGGACTTTCTTGAGTGTATATACGATATTATCCGAATGCTTACCCTCAGAGAGCTCGATCTTGATGATCTTCCACTCTTTGGTCTCTTTTTCGTAAGCTACCAGATCTCCAATGTTGTAATCTGCCATAAAAGCACCTCCTTGATTACCGATATTTCACAATTAACAACTAAGTACATTTTAACACACTTTTTAAGAGTATTTCTATATATAAATACTACTTATTCTGCACTGCAGCCTTTCTTATATTGCCTGAAAAACAAGTCGAAATAGTAAAAGGAATAATTTGCTGAAAAGGGAAAGGGCAAGATAGATGCTGCATAGGTTGTATGATATGCATATTGCCCCGGTGGTGAACATATGGATATTGATATTTTGCTGATATTACAGTCATTTCGTGAAGGTGCAGGTGCATGCCTTACAGATTTTCTCTCCAAGATGACCTGGTACGGGGAGATGAACATAGTCCTTATCATCATGGGGCTCATATACTGGTGTGTCAATAAGGATATAGGAACGTATCTTCTGATGGGCTGGTCAGGGAACCGGATAGTCAATGGTGTCCTGAAGGTGTCAGTATGCGCCTACAGACCGTGGATAAGAGATTCGAGGATCGTGCCGGATGAGACAGCCCTTAAAACCGCAACAGGATATTCCTTCCCGAGTGGCCACTCTATGAATGGTGCTTCATTATTTGGTGGTATGGCCATAAGACGGGAACTTACCGTAGGACTGCGTGCGCTGCTTTGGCTGCTGCTTTTCTTTGTGGCTTTCAGCCGCAATTTCCTGGGAGTACATACACCTCAGGATACTATCGTAGGCTCGGTGTCCGGTGTTCTGGTAATGTTTCTGACGGGAAAGCTTCTGAAATGGCTTGAATCACATCCCGAAAAAGAAGTAATGATCGCTGCAACAGGTATACTTATCGCCATAGTATCCGCAATTTATTCTGCCTATAAACCATATCCGGTTGACTATGATGCAGCAGGAAATCTGCTGGTGGACGGACTTAAAATGGCAAATGACACCTTTAAGGCAGTAGGCTGGATGGGTGCGTTCTTTGCCGGCTGGCTTTTGGAGAAAAGGCTTGTAGGATTTACTACAACAGGCATTTCCATGCAACAGAGATTTTATCGTCTTATGGGCGGACTTATGGGTTACTATGTTGTTACACTGATTATAAACAGCTTAGTGAAAAAGGCTGTTACCGGTTTTACAGCAACAGTCATAACCTGCTTTATCCAGATGTTCTACATCGTTTTTGTTTTTCCTTATATCATAAAACTCTTTAATAAAGTTAAATGAAATAAGATCAGCGTAAAACTATAGATGGTTCCATGTACTATCGCATTCATCAAGGCAAGGAACATACCATATCCCGGCATGGCGAGAGCTACAGCCGCAATGGCTTCCGGTCCCAAAGCATTTCCTGCAATAATGTTATCAACCATATACATAAGTCCAAACATCGTTGCAAACAGCATCGCTCCCGGAAACATGCGTATGATGGTATTTCTTATGATCTTACTGTTATTTGTTCCAACTTCTTCTGCTGTATTTTTCATGTAATTCCCCACTGCTAAAAAATGTTTCTCTCTACACTTCGACAAGCTTCAGGATCAACATAAGAAGATGAATTTACAGCAATGTGGCTTTCGCGATGCGAATGAATTCAAGCATTTCGGTCGTTACCCATTTATTTTCCATATATATGACCTGATGGAACATATCTATATGAAAATTTTTAACATGTATCTGGGAAAGATAATTGCTTTCCAGATGTTCTTTTATTGCGAAATAAGGTAAAAACGAGCATCCTCCTGTTTCATGGATCATTTTTGATATGACCTCAGTACTTCCAACTTCGAGAACAGGTTCGATGGAAAGATTATGAAAGGCCAGATACTGTGTCAATGCAAACTGATAGTTATCATCAGCCTCAGTCAGATAAAAAGGCTCCTTTACAAGCTCTCTAAGCTTGATATCATCCTTCTTTAAGATAGGATTCTGGGGGCCGCAAACGAATATGCAGGGCTCCTTCTTTTCGATAACACGTTTCCAGTGAACATTGTAGTACAGAGCATCCAGAATATAGATTATATCAACCTCGTTCTTTTCCATCATTTAGGTAAGCTCGGAAGGTGAACCTCTGGTTATCTTAATGTGGTATTCCGGATGATACTCCCTGAGCAGCTTCAGTATCTCAGTAAGAGTGAACATACATAAGGAGTCCAGAGTCCCTATATGGAGTGTATGAGTTCTGGCAGATTCATTGCCGAGAGTACCCTTCAGGGAATTTATCTCATTCATTATGTTTTCTACATATTTTAGAAGAAGCTTTCCATCCGGTGTGATCTTTACATTTTTTCCGAATCTGTCAAACAGTAATGTTCCGAGCTCCGTTTCCAATGCTTTTATCTGTACAGTCACAGTAGACTGAGAGTATCCAAGCTCATGACCTGCCTTGGAAAAGCTCTCAAGCTCGGCTACCTTCTGGAATGTTGTAAGCTGTCTGATTTCCATAATAAACTCCGTTCTGTCATTCAGGTCCGTTTATTATACAGGTAAAAGGGAGAATTTACCATATGTGCTAATGAGAGCTTTTCAATATATCGGCAAAAATCCTAAATAACGTGTTATGAATCGTGATATGGGTTAGTCTACAGAGTAATAAATTTTAGTTATATCTACAGATTAGAAATATGTATTACCCAGGATTCTGAACCAGCTGATAAAATGTGTAAATCGAATGACACATCCTCAGTGGATGAAAAAGGAGGAGACGATTATGAAGAAGAATTTCAAGAGATTTGCAGCATGCCTTCTGGTATCAGCATCTATGGCAGTTTCAACAGCATGCGGTAGTTCAACACCTGCTTCTACAGAAGCTGCAACAAAGGCTACTGAGGCAGCAAAAGAAGCTGTGACAGAGGCTGCAAAGGAAACAGCTCAGGCTCAGGAATCTAAAGCTCAGGAAGTGACAGAGCCTCAGGCAGCACCTATCGACAAGGCTGCTTTTGATGAACTCCTCACAAAGGGACCCGTAGCAGATGATGCAGAGATCGCTACTTCAGAGTGGGCTTCAGCAGTAAAGGCAGCCGGTGTTCTCAAGGTCGGTGGAACACGTACATCACAGCTTTTCAGCCAGCTTGATGAGACAGACAACGGAATCCGCGGATTCGATGCAGGTCTCTATCAGCTTCTTACCAGATATATCCTCGGTGATGAGTCAAAGTTTGAAGTGGTTCAGGTCGACTCAAGCACACGTGAATCAGTTCTGACAACAGGTCAGGTCAATGCAGTATTCGCAACATATTCAATTACAGACAAGCGTAAGGAGCTTATCTCATTTGCAGGTCCTTACTACACATCCAGACAGGCTGTACTTGTAAAGGCTGATAATGCTGACATCACAGGGGTTGACAGCCTCGCCGGAAAAGTAGTGGCAACTCAGGCAGGATCAACAGGTCCTTCTATCCTCGAGGAGTTTGCACCTGAGGCAACTGTAGAGGAGTTCTCTTCAGATATCGAAGCACGTACAGCTCTTGAGCAGGGAAGAGTAGATGCCTATGTAACTGACTATACTCTTATGCTCAATGCTCTCGTAAAGGAACCCGGCAA
This sequence comes from Lachnospiraceae bacterium JC7, assembly GCA_000513555.1. Classification (GTDB taxonomy): domain Bacteria; phylum Bacillota; class Clostridia; order Lachnospirales; family Lachnospiraceae; genus Oribacterium. Next base: position 7,146 of record ALYD01000029.1, on the reverse strand, counting down.
GTACCAGATCGCAGGCGATGTTTTCGGACCTGAAGATAATTACGGTATCGGACTTCCTAAGGATTCTGACGGAGTTGAGTTCGTGAACAACTTCCTCAAGAAGATCGAAGAGGAAGGTCTCTGGAAGGATCTCTGGAAGGTTAGTCTCGGAGACAGAACAGGAATCAGCGAAGCACCTGAGGCACCGGCTGTAGGCTGATGGAAGACGCCTGTTCGAATTTCATAAGATAAAGGTCTTCTTTTTAAAGTGGATTGATTTTCTAAAAAAGGATCCACATACACTTTGACATGTAATGATAATTAGTGAGCAATGAAGATTACGGCATGGCAGAACAGGGTTCCTGTTCTGTCATGTCGTATGTGTATTTCAAGGAAAAGTTATGACTATTAGTGAATTACTATCTCAATATGGCGAAAAATACATACAGGCTTTATTAACCACATGGCAGCTGACAGCATTGTCATTTGCAGGTGCTTTGGTGATAGGCATCATCATCACCGTGATGAGAGTTTGCCCCATAAAACCTTTACGTATATTTGGCGATCTATATGTGCAGATATTCAGAAATATCCCCGGAGCATCTCTCCTGATAGTTCTGGTTTATGCATTACCGAACCTGAATATCATTCTTTCGTACTATCAGTGCGTGCTGACTGCCACCACCATGATACCGGCGGCATTCTGCTCGGAATATCTCATGAGCGGAATAGATGCCATAGGCATTGGCCAGATCGAAGCAGCGAGATCACTGGGTATGACATTCGGCACAATGATGCGGAAAGTGGTCATTCCACAGGCCGTTAGATTTTCAGTACTGCCAATGACTAATCTCCTGATCGCAACCATGCTCACCACATCTCTGGCATCTCAGGTTCCATTGAATCCGAAGGACCTGACGGGACTTGTTTCATATATAAACACAAGAGATGTGGGCGGAGTCACTTCGTTTCTGATTTCTTCAATTATGTATTGCGGAACTGCTGTCATCATCGGACAGATCGGAAGCTTTATAGATAAGAAAGTGAGGATCATACGATGAATGAACAAAGAACAGTCAGAGATGCGCTTTATGAGCAGCCGGATGCAGGAACCCGAAAGAAAATAACATTGGTGACGGTGGTTTCACTCTTTGCCATAGCGGTCTTCATGCTTTACATTTTGAAGCTGTTTAAGGACAATGGCCAGTTTGATGAAAAGTACTGGAGCTTTTTCATGAGACTTACCACATGGAAGTTCATCGGGGAAGGTCTTTTGGGAACCATTGAAGCTTCACTTCTTGCGGGTGTTCTGGCACTTTTGATCGGATTCGTTTTCATGGTAATGAGGATAAGCTTTTACAAGCCTCTCAACATGGCGGGTACTGCACTTACCGAATTCACAAGAGGAGTACCGACCCTTTTGTTTATTTATTTCTTTTTCCTTTATGTGCCGAAGATGGGCATCAACCTTCCGTCCATATGGCGTGTTTCCCTCCCTGTAGCGATTTCAGCATCGGGGATGGTTGCTGAGGTTTTGAGATCAGGTGTCAATGCTGTTCCCAAGGGACAGAGAGAAGCGGCTTTATCCATCGGCATGCGGGAAACCATGGTATTCACGAAGATCATTTTCCCTCAGGCCATAAGATATGTGATACCGGCACTGGTTTCAGATCTGGTCATCGTTGTGAAGGATACGACATTTTCATATATCGTGAACTTTCCGGATCTTATGCAGAACGCAAAGGTCCTGATATCAAACTACGACGCGCTGCTTTCTGTATATCTCATGGCAGCGGTGATCTATGTACTTATAAATTATTTTTTGAATAAGGTTTCTGTCACACTTGCAAAACGAGGCGGTATGGTACCGGTCGTGGGGAGATAAAAAGTTGTGGCAGTGATATCCATATAAAGACTTAGCTAATCTGGAACAGTGAACAAAGGAAAAAATGATGAATAGTGAAGTGAATGTAACTGAGAAGGACTCAGATAAAACAATAGTTGAATTAAAGCATGTTGAGAAATATTACGGGGAGCTTCATGCTCTGAAGGATATAAATCTTCAAGTCAAAAAGGGAGAGGTAGTTGTTCTTATCGGGCCATCGGGTTCCGGCAAGTCAACATTGTGCCGCACCATCAACCGCCTTGAGAGCATAAATTCAGGAGAGATACTGATAGAAGGCAAGAAACTTCCTGAAGGCGGCGCGGAGCTTGCAGGCCTAAGAGCTGAAATAGGAATGGTGTTCCAGTCCTTCAATCTTTTTGCCCACAAATCTATCCTCGACAATGTGTGTATGGGCCCGGTGGATGTGCTTCATCGCCCGAAGGAAGAAGTGAAGAAGGAGGCTATGGAGCTTCTTAAGAGGGTAGGCGTCGACTCACAGGCACAGAAGATGCCGGCGCAGCTTTCAGGAGGACAGCAGCAGAGAGCAGCCATCGCCCGTTCCCTCGCCATGCATCCCAAGGTGATGCTTTTTGACGAGCCTACCAGCGCACTTGATCCTGAAATGATTCAGGAGGTTCTGGACGTCATGATCGAGCTTGCCAATGAAGGCATGACCATGATCGTGGTCACCCATGAGATGAACTTCGCCCGCCGCGTTGCCGACAGGGTGGTGTTCATGGCAGACGGTGCTATAGTGGAAGAAAATACACCGGAGGAGTTCTTTACTGCGCCTAAGTCAGAAAGAGCTAAGGAATTTCTGGAGTCGATAAACAGACACTAAGATTTTCTGTTTATTTCTTATGCAACAGGTGATAAAGACAGATATTTTCATGGTGCTGTTACATATTGACTGCTAAGTGTGACGAGTATATAATGCCAAACTTAGAATCAGGACATGAGTTTCAAATAAAGTTTTCAGGAGGATGCTGCTTTTGCAGTAAATATGATGGATACAGTAAAAATAGTTATTCCGGCGCTTCCATGCGACCTTACCAATTATGTCAATGCTATCGAGGCTCAGGGAGCAGAGGCGACAGTTAAGCATTGCTGCCAGGATTTTGATATCAATGATTTTGACGGGCTGCTTTTGCCGGGAGGGATAGACATTGACCCGATATGGTATGGATGTATCAATAAGTCCTGCGGGGAAATAAATGATGAACTTGATAAGCTTCAGGAAAAGTATCTCAGAGCTTTTGTCGAAGCAAAAAAGCCGGTGCTTGGTATATGCCGTGGTCACCAGCTTGTTAATGTTTTTTTCGGTGGTAAGCTCATTCAGGATCTTCCGACGAAAAAGTATCATGCAAGAGACATTCTTTCCGGTCCGGACAAGTTCCATACCGCAGAGATAAGCGGCGAAGATTCATGGTTCAAGCCCATCTACGGAGACAAATTCGAGATAAACAGCTCTCATCATCAGGCATCGGAAGTTCTGGGAGAAGGTCTCATAGTGGACCTCTACAGTGCCACAGGAGATAGAGTCATCGAAGGTACTCATCACCGCACACTTCCCATCTGGACCACACAGTGGCATCCTGAAAGATGCAGAGCTTCAAAAATGCATCCTGACGTGGTGGATGGATATAAGGTACTTGAGTTTTATATTGATAAGGTGAGAGAACTCAAGGCAAAATAATATGAAATAGTTTATGACAAGTGTCAGGTTCCGCAGGAATCCGGCATATAATATAAACCCCTTCGGGATCAGTGAAATGGTCCCGAAGGGGTTTGTTATATATGTTAAATAGCACCATCCTTTCGTGGGACGTGAAAAGTTTTCGAAGAGGAGCTTGACCTTTAATCGGCTGAATAGTTTATGGCCTCATCAGGGTCAAGGGGCTCTGAGAAGAAGTAGCCTTGTATCATATCAGCATTGAATTCTCGCAGTCTTTCAAACTGCCATTCCTCTTCAACACCTTCTATGGTGATGAGCTTGCCTATATCGTGTACAAGCTGGATTACGTCTTTTATAAAGGCATCCTTGCCGTCAACAAGGTAGCTGTCCACCAGAGATTTATCCAGTTTTACATTCTCCACCGGTACATAGGTAAGATAGGCCAGGGAAGAATAACCGGTTCCGAAATCGTCAAGGAGGAGACTGATTCCCAGTCTTTTGAGGTCGGCGAAAAGCTTTTCGGATACATCCGTCTTCTCCACCAGAAGACTTTCGGTGATCTCGATTTCTATATACTTTGGTTCAATACCGTATTTTTCAAGCAGAGACTCAAGGAATTCAACATAACCTGTATCATTCAGCTGTCTGCTGGAATAGTTTATGGATACCGGATAAATAGTCCTGCCTTCAGATTTCCACTTAGCGATCTGCTTTATAACGATCTCTGTAATGATACGTCCGAGTTTGGATGTCCAGCCGTTTTTCTCTGCTATAGGAATAAACTGACTGGGCCCGAAAGGTGCGTCTTTAAGCCGAACAAGAGCCTCGAATCCTATGAGTTCCCTTGTTTTTGCGGAAACCTTCGGCTGATATTTCATGTAGAACCCGTCGTGGTCGAATGCATTTAAAAAGGCATTCTTTATATTGGATTCTTCGGATAGTTTCTGCTTCATTTCATCGGCATAAACACATACTATATTTTTGCCGTTGGCCTTCGCCTCATATAATGCGATTTCAGAATTTATGATATGTTCCTGAGAATCAGAGCTGTTATCAGAGTGCGAGATGCCGACACTTATTGAAAGCAGAATGTTTACTTCTCCTGCAACAAAGGGTTTGCCGAAAAGATCCATCAGATCCTTTACTATCTCAGAGTCTTTGTCCAGCCAGCTGCCGCATTTAAGCATTATAAACTCATCTCCGCCGTATCTTCCTATGATGAGATCATGAGAATCCGCGAAATATTTAAGTCGGTCGGCTATATCGTTAAGGATAAGATCACCGGTGACATGTCCGTAGTTTTCATTTACATCCTTGAAACCATCGATATCAAGCAGGATGATGGTATATTTATTGTTTGATTTAACATTCTCCTGAAGATAGTTTACTATACTTCTTCTGTTTAAAAGATCCAGCAGCTCATCGTGTTCGGCCTGATACTGAAGCAAGAACTTCGAGTTTTCGATCTCAGTCTTTGATCTTTCCAGATCTTTAACATGATTTTTCTCATTAATAAAAGCAAAACTTATGGATCCGACCAGCGAAAGCAGGGACAGCATAATAAAGACAGCAATGGGAAGAATGTCTTTATAGGTTTCGTATAAAGACATGGGCTTATTTATGTATACAGTGTCTTCAGGCAGCAGCTTTTCGCTGATCCCGTATTTTTTCATGAGACTGTAATTGAAGCAGGTAATGCTTGCAGCATCGGTCATGAGATCATAATCGGTGATTTTTTTGTTGTTATTCAGTATATCGTTAAGTATGATCGCAGCCTGTTTTGCCTGATCAAAAGCATTCATATAAGTACCGCCCAGAATGCCCATTTCTCTGCCTCCGACATAATTTCTCATGATGGGAGCATCTGTATACTCTTTGATGGTGTTGGTCAGATCAAGGAGAGAATACTTATGTCCGGTGGCGTCATTGTAACAGGCCATGTAAAAAACGACTGAGTCATCAGGGAGTTTTTTAAGTTCCTCTATGATCTCGGACATAGTGAGTCTGGCGGTATTGATTTCGATAATATCGTAATCGGGCAAATCCTGAGTGTATGCTAAAAATTCATCAATATCCACAAGGCCGGCTTCGGATTCGTCATGAAGTGCCACAAATGTCTTTCTGTGAGGCATGGTTGCAACAGTATATTTGATGGTGTCACCTATGTAGTCAGGTTCGAAGACGCCTGTTATATAAGGATTGGCCTCAGCCGTGGCTGCACGTTCCCGGTTATTGATCGCGAAGAAAACGATGGGAAGTCCATCAAAAAATTCTTTCTGATGGTCCATGGCAAACTGGAGGGCATTATCATCACTTACAATGATTCCTGTATAGTCTGCAGAGTTGTTGTTATAACGTTCTGAGAAAAAATTGTAGAAACTTGAGACATTAGAATCACCGCTGAAGCTTTTGACATCCATGAAAGCTATATCGAATTGTATGCCGTTGTCATAAAAAACACTTTCGATCCCGTTTTTCTTTTCGTCATAGTTAGCGTGCATGGAGTCAAAAGAGCTTAAGTACAGGACATTTTGCCTGATCTCGACAGTGGGGGTATCAGGCTCCTGGTCCTTGGTGTTCAAAATGTAATATGAAAGCTGTGATAAGGCTAAAAATAGACAAAGTATACCTGTTATGGCAAAAGCGAATCTAAAAAAATTGAAAAGATTATTTTTCTGCATACAGGTCCGTTCCTTAAGTGCTGTTGTTTCGTTTGCATGATAAGACTTATCGACTACTATGTATTTCGGCGGGGCGGAGATTTATATTACTTGATGTTCGTGGAACTTGAGGGAGTGGGGTGGAGTATAAGGTATAGATCATCATGAAGGCCTGCATAATGTTGAAATAAGGTTGAGGAGACATTCATTCTGGTCCGGGCAATGTCTATGCCGCAGAGATAAGTAGCGGGTATTTATGGTTTTTGCTGATCTATGAAGATAAATATGAGATAAACAGTGATCATCATTAGGAAACGGAAGCTGTGGGAGTATATTTGGTCTTAATATCTCCCAAAAGAAACGTCAAATTGGGAGATAATAATATTCCTTGGGAGAAGAGAAGTAGAGATTTGATAGCTAGAGAGGTAATTGGCAATATTCTTGTACACAGAGATTATTCCAGCGCTTATCCGGCAAAGGTAATTATTGAAAAGGATTGGTTAAAAACGGAAAATTGGTGTATTCCAAGAAGACACGGAAATATTATGCAGGACGAGTTTCAGCCATATCCTAAGAACCCTATTATTCAAAGATTTTTTGCTAATATAGGTAGAACTGATACGATTGGTTCCGGCGTGATTAATTTATATAAATATACTCCGATTTTTTCCGATGGCGGAAAGCCTGAGCTGTTTGAAGACGATGTTTTTAAGATTACTATTCCTTTGAATAAGGAAGCAGCTGAAGAAGCTAATGATCAAAAGAAGTTATCAGATAGAGAACAGGCCATTTATAATTTGATCTGTGAGAATAAACATTTGACTGTAGAGCAGGTTGTGGCTGAGTTTGATATTTCAAGGGCAACAGTATTTAGAGACTATGCTAAGATAAAGAAAATCACAGGTGCTGTTTATGATAAAAATGAATCTGTGTGGAAATTATAATAC
>ALYD01000028.1 GCA_000513555.1 Lachnospiraceae bacterium JC7 | reverse complement strand
GGGTGTTCTTTCACTCCTTGGATAATTTTCTCAGGCAGGTTGGATTTCAGACAGAAATTTACAAGTTTACAGAGGAAGGGCTTCGGCCCTTCCTTTTCATATTATGACGAGAGTCTATTTGTTGATAGCGAATCCTCCTGCTAAGAGTACACTCGAGATCAGATTATACTTGATTAAGAAAGTTTTCATTTTTAACTCATATAATCTTATTTTTAGTTATTTTCAGCCGATTAAAAAGTATAGGTAAATTAAAACATTGAGTGATCGGTGATTATATTAAAGGATTGAATTTTTGAACAGGGATGTTCCGTATACCGAAAAATAGGAGGATTTTATGGTTATACAGCATAACATCGCTGCGATTAATTCTTACAGAAACTATTCCACAAATGAAGGTGCATTGAACAAGAACTTAGAGAAACTGTCATCCGGCTACAAGATCAACAAGGCAGGAGACGATGCAGCAGGTCTTGCTATTTCTGAATCAATGAGAAACAAGATCAATGCCCTTAATCAGGCAGAGGATAATGCAAACGACGCAATCGGACTTATCCAGACTGCAGAAGGTGCGCTGACAGAGACTCACCAGATGCTTGAAAGAATGACAACGCTTGCTATGCAGGCTGCAAACGGTACCTATGCGACCATAGGTGATAAGATCGGTGGCGCTGCGCAGGGAGATACAACTGCGAGAGATAACCTTCAGGCGGAGATTGATGAGCTTTGTCTGGAAATAAACCGTATCGCATCTGCTACAGAATATAATGGTATCAATATTCTGACAAATCAGAATACAAAGCAGTTCCAGATCGGTACCACATCAGCAGAAATTCTGAAGCTTCGCGGTTCTACCATGCAGACATCAGCTCTCGGAACTTCAACTCTTAAGATATGTGCTATCAGTGTATCGACGGTTTCATCTGCAAACTCAGCTATAGAGGCTATCAAAGCAGCTGTGAATCAGGTTTCTAAGTACAGAGCTCAGCTTGGTGCCAAGCAGAACAGACTCGAACATACCATCAATAACCTGAAGGTCAACAATGAGAATACGACTTCTGCTGAATCAAGAATCCGTGATACTGATATGGCGAAGGAGATTTCGGCATATACCAAGAACAATATTCTTAATCAGGCAGCACAGGCGATGCTCGCACAGGCAAACCAGCAGCCACAGGGTGTACTTTCACTCCTTCAGGGATAAGATCATTGCAAATTCGAAGGTGGAGAAGCGGTTGCTTCTTCACCTTTTTTAAGTAGATAAGTGGGGATATAAATGATTTCAGATAATAATCAGTTTTGTTTTATTATATGTACCAACAACAAACAGTATCTTGATGAGTGCGCGGTATACATTTCATTGCTTGAGATACCTGAGGGGTACACAATAGATTTAATTACCATAGAAGGAGCAAATTCCATAGCAGAAGCATATAATGCCGCCATGAATGCTTCACCTGCCAAATATAAGATATATCTGCATCATGATACCATGATACTGAACCGTTATTTCCTGTATAACATCCTGAAGATATTTGAAAGTGATGATGATATAGGCATGATCGGAATGGGTGGTAATGTACATCTCGAGGATGATGCTCTTCTGTCGTTCGATCTGAACAAGTATGTCGGATATAATTACAACAGGAGCCTGGAAAGATATATCTCCAATAAAATAGACGACGGAGACTATATTTATGATGTGGAAGCGATAGACGGATTTATCATGGCAACTCAGTATGATATCCCCTGGAGAGAGGATATATTTGATGCATGGGACTTTTATGACCTTTCTCAGTCCATGGAATTTCACAGACTTGATTACAGAGTGGTGGTGCCGGATCAAAAGGGAATAGAGTGGTGCTTTCATGCCGATGACATGACATCCACATTGTATGAATTTGAGAAATACAGAAAGATCTTCCGGGAAGAATACGGTGAAGATCTGAAGAATTATGACATAGAAAGAAAAGATAAGAAAAAGAATCTTAAAAGAGAAGAGGGATCAAAGGAGAGGATCAGCCAGTATGTGATGTTGTCGGATCTTTCTTCCGAGTTCAAGACAGAGATAAAAAGGATACTTGATCTTACGGATGAGTATCTGAGAAACAGAGATAAAGATGGACTCATGAGACTTGGAGCCTATTTTGAAGAAAGTGTAACACCCTTTGCTATATACAGGATAAGCGTAGATTTAAGGCGTGTACATCATACACTTGTGGCTCTTGCGAAAGAAATTGAGGATGGAATAACTCCGACATTTTCAGATATGAAGGATATTGAAGCACTTAAACATAAGTATGTGAAATGTCAGATGATGTTGAGAAGAATAGAGATGGATGTGCCGGGGGAACTCATGGAAGAGGCGTTTTCATACCTCACTAGAGACACAGTATCACCCTATTTTCTCGGAATAATACTTAGCAATCCTTATTCCGGTTTCAGTCAGATCAAACGTATTATGTCGGAGATCTGCCATAAATATCTGGAATGTGGTGATGTGAGGAGGGCAAAGATCTGTATAGGACTGTTCAAAGATAATGGAAAGTAATAAAGATATCAGATTGTCGCAAACGATGATCGTAAAAAACGAAGAGAAAAATATCAGGTCTGCCCTTTCATGGGGACGGGAAATATGTTGCGAACAGGTGGTGGTAGATACGGGATCCACAGATGGAACAGTTAAACTGGCAGAAGAACTGGGAGCAAGGGTCGTCAGTTTTAAATGGATAGATGACTTTTCGGCCGCGAAAAATTTCGCTTTGGATCAGTGCTCTGGAGACTGGATAGCCATCCTTGATGCTGATGAATATTTTTCTCAGGAAGATTCATCTAAACTCTTATCCATCATAGAGAAGGCAGAATCGAACGGTGCATCGGCCATAAACACAAGCCTCATAAGCATTGATGGTAAAGGCGGTGTGGTCAACAAAACTACCCAGGTACGAATCATAAAAAATATAAAGAATTTAAGATATAAACGGCGTATACATGAGACTTTGACCTATCCGGGAAGTCTAAATGTCTATGATGCTGTATCGGAGCTCAGTATCGTACATACCGGGTACATGGAAGAGATACTTAAAGAGAAACGTGCAAGCGGAAGGAACAGACGGATGCTTGAGGCTGAGCTGGAGAGAGAACCGGATGATCCTGAGATTCTTGGGTATCTGGCTGACGATTATGCCATGGATGAGAGTTGCAGAGATAAGGCCATAGAACTCTACATAAAGGCTATAGCGAATCTTCCGGATGAGATCGATGAAAGAGATACACGGACAGCAGATACTTTTACGAAGCTTATAATTCTTTTGAGTCTTGAAGACAGGGCAGAAGAAATAAACGATCTCTATCATAAAGCTATGGAAAAGATACCCTGCAACGGGGATTTCTCATATTATACGGGAGTTTATCTGTACAATAAGAAATGCTATGAAGAGGCATACAGTCACTATAAGGAGGCTTTTGATAAGCTGGAAAAGCATCCGGGAGAGTGGAATTCAGAGAATCTGAAGAGTAATCTCATCAGTGCATATGCCCAATACGGAAAGATACTTTTCGAATTAAAGGATGCGAAAGGGGCTGTGTCCATAGAAAGCAGTGTACTAAAAGAAAATAAAAAAGAGTATACAGCACTCACTACAATATTGCAGGCTTTCTATGAAAATGGTGTTTCAGCCTCAATGGTGCTGGATTATCTCGGGAAAATTTATGATTTCGATGAAAGTCTCGATAAACTCCTTGTTTACAGAGCAGCAAAGGAAACCGGATTTTCGGAGCTTTCCGGATCGATCTGTAAAGTCATGAACGAGAAGGAATTAAAACTGATCGGGGAATAGTTATTGTTTAGTTGTAAAAAGGTATGACAATACTCGGTTACGAAAAAAAATATTCAGAGTGAAACAAGTATGAAGCTGTCTCAAACCATGATCGTAAAAAATGAAGAAAAGAATATAGAACGTGCTCTAAGTTGGGGTAAAGGCATCGTATCGGAACAGATAGTGGTAGATACGGGTTCTACTGACGGGACGGTGGAGCTTGCGGAAAAAATGGGAGCAAAAGTATATCACTTTGAATGGATCAACGACTTTTCCGCAGCAAAAAACTATGCGATAGAAAAGTGCAGTGGAGACTGGATAGCATTTCTTGATGCGGATGAATATTTCATGGAGGATGCTGAAAGGATTCCTGATGTAATAAAGAAAGCCGAAGAAAAGGGAAACTCAGTAATAGCAGCCCAGCTTCTAAATCTTAACGATGCCGGAAAGATAATCGGCAGTATGACTCAGGCGAGATTTTTTAAGAATAATGAGGGCATCAGGTATCATGGAAGGGTGCATGAAAACCTGTCCTGTGATCATCAGGTCAAAATATATGATGCCACAAAGGAGCTCAGTATCTTTCATACAGGTTACAGTGAGTCGAGCCATGCGGATAAAAAAAAGGATGAAGCCTATAAGCTTATGCTTAAGAAGGAAATAGATGAGAGCCCTGACAATGCCGATAACTATGGCTATCTTGGAGATATATATGCCGGTGAGCAGAACTATGAAAAGGCGGAAGCGCTGTATCTAAAGGCGATGGACCTGATGGATACTTCTTCAAGTGATGAATCGGGAAGACGCGGAAATACTTTGAGAAACCTTCTTATCATACTTGGGGGATATAATTATCGCAGCGACGAGCTTCTGAGGGTTTATGATTTTGCGCGGCGTATACTTCCACATGATGCGGATTTTTCATGCATGGTGGCTGATCATTTCTACAGGTATCAGCATTATCCTGAGGCGGCATCCTATTACAGGGAGTCTTTGGACCTGTATGATGAATTCGGAGCGTACCTAAAGTCTGATTATGTTGATTCACACCTTTTGGAAATACATATTAAACTTGCCAATGCCTATTATCGGGGCAAGGATTATGATTCTGCCATTAAAACCGCACTTCTGGTTTTAAAGATAGATAAATTCAATACGGAAACCATAAGGATCATGCTTCTATCCGTAAGAGATGCGGATATGGCTGGAATGTCAGGTTATGGAATAGCTGAGGAGCTGGTGCTGCTAAAGAAGATATATGATTTTGACAATATCAAAGATAAGGCCTTTATATATGTTCTCGGGATGAGACTCGGACTGAAGGAGCTTTCCGGTCAGATCAAGGATACATGCAGTGAAGCTGAGAAAAAAATACTGGAAAACTTTTAAAAGGCCATGGAGATTTTCTGTAATCCTGGATTTAAGATCGATACCAGATCAAGAGGACTTTTGATGAAAGAAAAGATAAGGCTTTCTCAGGCCATGATAGTGAAAAACGAAGAAAAAAATATAGAGAGGGCTCTGAGATGGGGTAAAGACATTGTAACAGAACAAATAGTTGTGGATACCGGTTCTACAGACAGGACTGTAGAGCTGGCGGAAAAGATGGGAGCCAGGGTCTATCATTTTGATTGGATAGACGATTTTTCTGCAGCAAAAAACTATGCGATAGAAAAGTGCAGCGGAAACTGGATCGCATTTCTCGATGCGGACGAGTACTTCAACAGTGAGGATGCGGGAAAACTTATGGATTACATAAGAGAAACCGAAGAGAATGGCGGTGAGGGAATATTTACCCTGCTGGTTAATCTGGATGAACATGGTAATGTAGGAACCAGTGCTTCTCATATCCGCATATTCAAGAATCTAAGTGATCTAAGATACAAAAGGCGTATACACGAACAGCTGGTCCACAGTGATGGACATAATATAAGGGTACTTGATGCGACTCAGGAGCTTACTATCTGGCATACTGGATATGCGGGTGAGACAGGAAAGGAAAAACAGAAGAGCAACAGAAATCTGAATCTGATCTTGAAGGATATAGAGGATTATCCTGAGAATTATGAGATGTACCTTCATTTGGGAAATGAGTATTACGGGAGGGAGATGTATCCTGAAGCAGAGAAGGCATATGCGGTGTATATAGAGCATCTCCCGGTGGAGATCTCAGGCACAGATGTTGATGCTGCCAATGCTTTTCTCTATCACATATATGCGCTCCTGCAGCAGGATAAGGATGCGGGAACTATTTTGGCTGCATATGATCGTGCAGTTCAGCGGATAAAGGAAAATGCGGATATCCCGTATATCATGGGTAGATGTCTGTATGATGCGAAGTTTTACGGAGAGGCGATGGAATGTCTCAGGGAAGCATTGGACAGACTCGAAAAGTACGGAACTTTAAATAAGTCTCAGAATGCCATGCAGAATGTTAATTCAATATATGAAATGCTAGGGGAAGGAAGTTTAAAGACAGGGGATATAAAGAGTGCTGTGAAATATGCATCGGCTCTTATTTCTGTAAATAAGTATTCTGTCAGTGGACTAGTGGTGCTTCTGCGTGCATTTAAGGGGAACGGTACAGATCAGGTTCCGGTAAAGGATGTGATGCCCTATCTGTCAAAGATATATGATCTTAAAAATGAAAAGGACAAGGGATTGCTCATGGCTGCTGCGGATGCTGTTGCTTATGAAGGTATGAGTGAATATCTGTTATGAAGAAAATATTTATATGTAATCTGTTTAAATATTATACAACGAGATGTGTGTGGCACGGGTTTGAGAAACTGGGGTATAAAGTGATTCTGAAGGATTATGAAAGTCCGGAGGATAAGTTCACAGATCCGGAACTGGAAGACAGGCTTTCAAAAGATATACTGAGTATGGATCCTGAGTTTGTTTTTACAGTTAATTACAATCCTATAGTTTCGAGAGCATGTTATAAGAGCAATGTAAAATACGTGGCCTGGACCTATGATACTCCCATGGATCTGCCAGGAACAGATACCATGGAACTTCCGACAAATCATATTTTTATTTTCGATCATGGTGAGTATCAAAAGTACAGGAATATGGGATTTGAAACCGTATACTACCTTCCTTTGGCATCAGTGTTTCATGAGAGATTTACCCCGTCTGTAAGAGAAGATTATCTTTTTGATGTTTCTCTCATAGGAAATCTGTATAAAGCAACTTATCCGCTTCTGAAAGACAGACTGGACAAGTACTATATAGGATTTCTTGATGGAATCATGAGTGCCCAGAGGGGTATCTACGGAAGTTATTTTATACTGGATCTCCTCAGGGAGAGAAAGGAAGAGGTAAAAAGTATCAATGAAAAAACAGGCATAAAGCTTTCACCGGAACAGATTTCATATTCTCTGGCGGCTTATATGACTTATCTAGACAGACTGTCTCTCATGGCCATGATGAGCAAACGTTTTAATACTGCTCTTTTCACAGAAGGAATGGACATAAAAGAGAAAGATGTTATGAAGAGTCTTCATGTACTCCCTAAGGTGGATTACTACAAAGAGATGCCGGGTGCTTTCAGAAAAACAAAGATAAATCTGAACCCTCCATTCAGGGCAGTCTGGTCTGCGATTCCACAAAGAGCTTTGGATATAATGAGTTCGGGTGGCTTTCTTCTTTCGGGTTATACGGCGGAGCTTGCTTATTATTTCAAGAATGATGAGGAATTAGTGCTCTATGATTCTGTTGAAGATGCGGTAGTCAAGGCTCAGTTTTATCTTAAGCATGATGACATCAGAGAAAGAATAAAGATGGCGGGCTATGAAAAGGTAAAATCGGAGTTCAGATATGAGGACAGACTTACTGCCATCATAGAAACGGTGGTGAAACAGTAATGAAAGTTTTTTTTATAAATATCAGCAGTTTCGGTAATGCAGACTTCGCTGATGCACTTATGAGGATCTCACATCAGGGGCAAAGGACAGAGATTTTTTACTATGATTTTGAAAATCATGGAGAAAGAAACGATCCTTTGAAAGAAGAGGACATGTTTCAGGCTATAAAAAGAGAAAGTCCGGATTTTGTTTTTTCCTTTAATTATTATCCATTGGTATCAAAGGTGTGTCAGAAAGCCGGATTAAAATACATTTCCTGGGTATATGATAATCCGCATATTGCCCTTTATTCATACACCATCATAAACAGTTGTAATGAAGTTTTCCTGTTTGATTCGAAAATGTATGAAGATTTTGCATCCCATGGTATCAAAACAGTTCATTTCATGCCGCTGGCGGTCAATGTAAGGCGGCTTTCCGAAATCAGGATAAGTGAAGAGGAAAGGAAAAAGTATCGTTCTGAGATAAGTTTTGTCGGATCTCTTTATACGGAGGAACATAACTTTTATAGTCGGATGGTTCCAAAGCTTGACAGTTATACCAAAGGATATCTGGAAGGGCTCATGAGATCCCAGATGCAGGTTCAGGGTTATAATTTCATTCAAAAGAGTCTGAATGCAGATATACTTGAGTCAATGTATGAGGCTCTGCCCATGGAACCTAATAAGGATGGAGCAGAGACTAAGGAATACATGTACGCCGATTATGTTATAAACAGGCATATCACCGGAATAGAGAGACTTGAGATATTAAAACGTATCGCTGGGAAGTGGCCGGTGGATCTTTATACAAAGGATGAAACTGTAAGGGCAGATGGAATACGGAATCATGGTATAGCACAGTACTATGAAATGATGCCATATGTTTTTAAATGCTCCGATATCAATCTGAATATTACTCTTAGAAGCATACAGAATGGTATACCATTAAGATGCTTTGATATCATGGGGTGTCATGCATTTATGATCAGTAATTATCAGATGGATCTTTTTAGATATTTTGAGCCGGATAAAGACTTTGTTTTCTATGATTCACATAGTGACTTGATGGATAAGATAGAACACTATCTTGGAAATCCGGATAGAAGACGGGAGATAGCAGACCATGCCTTTGAAAAAATAAAAAAGGATCATAGCTATGACGTAAGAGCAGAGCAGATCCTAAGTGAAGCAAAAATCATATGATATTAAGCAGGTACACATATAGTCACATTTATGACGAGTATCACAGATGGAAGCGTGAAATTCATTTGAGATACTCGTCTTTATATTCTTCTACAAAAATCTTGCGATAATGATTATAGTTCAGGAGTGATAACACTACACCATCATCATGCAGGCACCAGGGCTGTTTCTGATCCGGTACAGCAATAAGATAACCGTTTCGTATAAATTCCATGCTTTGAGACATGTCATAAAAATCCCAACCGTCAAATATGTCTTCTCTCCATGGGATATCCACACAGGTAGCCATAAGAAGTCCGTCTATTGCTTTGACAGAATGTACAGTTGTTTCAGGAGACCAGATCTCGGATTCATAGGCTTCATGAATATTTGTCATATTGAAACAGTTTCCAACGCGGTTTACATTCCACATGATGGCTTCAGAATCAAGCTTTTCCGCTCCTACCATGCCTATCATGCCGATTTTAGGATTTAAATGAAAAATGTTAAGGAGATTTAAAAGAAAAAACCTGTTCATGATAAATACATCCTGATGCATGTAGATCTTGTATTTTGCAGCAGAAGTTTTCATGGCTGAATTGTAGCCCGAAGCCATGGAAACAGCATCCTTTATGGTGATGATATCTGCAGAAAACCCCTCCGGAACATACAGATTTTTTATATAAATGAGACATTCGTCAAGGAAGAGATCATCGTTTGTGCATATAATAAAACAGAATTGATTTTCGTTCATGTAGTTCTCCCGGAATGTTAATTGCATAGTGCTTCAAGTTTCGAAATAAGACTTAAAGTATTGCCGGTTTTATTTTGGATAAAATTAAGTGCCCAGAGAGCATATCTGTTATTTCCTGTTTTTAAATAGTTCATGGCAGCGGTCATGAAAATATAATCCGGTTTTCCTATATACACGGTAGGATCATCAAAGGCTGCTTTTATCACAAAGGGTGAAATATGTGCCAGATATGAGGAGGCTTCTTTTTTTAGATCCTCCGGAAGTTCTGAATTAAAACGTCGTAGCATAAAGAATGTGGTCTTATATTTGTTCATAAGTGAATCGATATCGGAAACATCATTCCAAAATAAATCGATACCTTTTTCATCTTCGTCATTAAGTGCCGATTTTATGGACTGCATGCGGAATGTGGAAGATAAATATAAAAGAGCAGGTGGTATCGTGCCATCATCATTCATTTTAAACAGTTCGGAATAAATATGATTTAAAGCCATAAGGTCATGAGAAGCGACACAGGAGCTGAGTTTTGATAAAAAGTCATCAATTACAGCCTGATAAGCTTCAATGTTTTCTTCCATGGTTTCGTACATTATAAGTACATCACTTTTTTTTACCATATATGAGACCTCTTATAAAGCAGGGTGACACCTTCAATAACTCACGGCCCATAACGGACCGCCTGCATCGTACGCTGCCTTCAGTTCCTTGACCAAAAGCTCAGCCGGCCAGGATTTTTCACTGTTTGAAAGCTTGGCAGGATCTGCGATCATAACGCCTCCGTCGGGAGCGTTTTCGGTTATGATCACAAAATGTCCCACTTGAGTGAGAGATCCCCTTCCCATAAGTGCTACCAGAACATGCCCGGTGGACAAAAGCTCATGAACTTTTTCAGCTGTACGTTCTTCAACGGAGTTAACGGTCAGTCCATAATGCCTGAGGGCATTGGGAATAAGACTGTGATAACTTCCGCCGTGAACTGCATATTCCTTGTTTTCTACAGCCCATTCAGCCACGTCTACAGGAGTGACAGGTGTATCACTGTTGGAGAAGCTGTTGGCAAGCATAGCCACTGTTACAGGGCCACAGCCGTATCCGCCCATGCGATCAGCCCCTGCTATACGATATTCATTCCAGTGGGAGTCTCCCTGACTGAAATACAGCATGGCACCCATGGCGGTGCTTATGATCTGGTTATAATCGTTGTAGACATAGTGAAGGATTTCAGGTAACGGAAGACCTGAGATGATATCACTGGGACGTTCTTCATAAAGCTTTGAATTATCCGCAGAATCCTGATTTATATCATGCCACTCCAAAAGAGCATGAGCCCTGGTATCTGAATGTCTCTGTACTACAAGAGCGATCTTTGCCGCTTCAACTGCCGCTTTTCTGGCTCTGTATTCGTAATAGAAATCTATAGGCATATGAAGAGTAGTATAGACGGTAGAAGCTGTTTTTTGACCGGTATCGTAGACATCCTGAGGTGTATAGGGATGAATGAGATAGGCAATACTAAGGGACAGAATGATGGTGGTAATAAATATCCCTGCTCTGATTATGAAGCCTATCAGCAACTCCTCTTTTGTCAGATGTTCACGCAAATATCTGTTTTCTGCCTTTTGTTCCGCGAAATAGGATCTTATATCTGCAATGTCATCGGAAATGGAATCGGAGATCTCCATCCGGGTCCTGTGCCATGAACTGAGCTGTTCCTTGAAGCTTTTTTGCGTAGCATAGCCTCCGGCAGCATAACTGTCGGGAACATAGGCATCTCTTCGCTCATAATTTATTCCATCCCAGTTTTTTTTTCTTGAAGCTGATGTATGATAATCCATTTTTCATCCCCATAAAAGAATAAAACACGATACTATCCGTATTAAGTATTTATCGAAAAAAACAGAGGAAAATATAATATTAAGTGGCTATAAAAATAATTTTTGTAATTTAAAAAAGAGGATGCATCCAACGGGATCCATCCTCTCAACAAAATCTCTTATTTAATTATACCGAGTTTCTTGTAGATTATCGGTGGTATGTTCATAAGTGAAGCCTGCTGACAAACGGCTCCGATCTTATAGGCCTCCATAGGCATACCATATACAACGCAGGATTCCTTATCCTGACCTATAGTGAAGGCACCGTTTTTACGCATACGCAGGAGACCTGCAGCACCGTCATTTCCCATTCCGGTAAGTATGACGCCGATAGCATTTTCTTTTACGTTTTGGGCTACCGAGTTGAAAAGAACATCAACAGAAGGAGCGTGACCGTTTACTCTATCCTCCTGAGTGACACTGACGGTATAACCGCTTCCCATCTTTTGAACGCGCATCTGATATCCGCCGGGTGCTAAAAGCATGAGACCCTGCTTGACATGGTCTCCGTTCTTGGCTTCACGAACCTCCATCTTACAGATACGGTTGAGTCTCTCTGCATACATGGCAGTGAATCCGGCAGGCATATGCTGTGTGATGACAACCCCCGGCATATCAGCAGGGAAGTTTTTCACAACGCTGAGAATAGCTTCGGTACCACCGGTCGAAGCACCTATTGCGATTATCTTCTGGCTGGAATTAACAGGCACCTTCAAATTGCCTGGAGCAGTATCCTTTAAGACATTGCTCTGAGATACGGTCATAGGTCGTCCCGAATCGGTTATATCCTGTTGAGGGATACGGACCTTGGAGAATGACGCAACATAAATTTTATTTCTTAATCTTTCCACAAATGATACAGCCGCGTCCTGGTCGCTGAAGTCAGGTTTTTTGACATAATCAACAGCACCGGAAGCAAGGGCATCAAACACTCGTATATTGAGAGTGGAAACGAGTATGACGGGGACAGGATGCTTGGGAAGAAGCTCCTTTAAAAAGTCTATTCCTGACATACCCGGCATCTCTATATCCAAAGTGACAACATCAGGATTAATGGTGGGGATCTGTTTCATGGCATCAAAAGCATCCACAGCATGACCCACAACTTCAAAACGTTCATCTGCTTTTATGTTATTCATCAAAAAATTACGATAAAGCATTGAATCATCGACAACAAATACTCGAATCTTTTTGTTTGCACCCATATGCGGCAACCCCTTTACGCTAAAATGATATCAAAAATCTGCGAGGTTTACAAAAAGCCTGCAAAAATTAATTGCTTTTATTATTATATCATGCTTAAAAGATCAGTGTTACACCTTTTGATATATGGCCGGTAATAAATATTTGTACGGACAGGTAGCCTTGTTAAGTCCCTCGGAATGACCTATAAACAGGTAACCGTTGGGATCTGTAACATCGTAGAAACGCTTTACCAGAGCATCCTTCGTAGGCTGATCGAAATAGATCATAACATTTCTACAGAAGATAAGATCAAAGGTATGCTTCCATTTTATAGGATTCATGAGATTAAAGGTCCTGAAGACCACGTTGTTTTTTATCGCCGGAGCTATGGTGTAATTTCCGTCCTGAGTCTTTACAAAATATTTTTTCTGCCAGTTAGGAGGAAGCTTGGAAAGACTTTCTTCACCGTAAGTCGGATTCATGGCTGAATTAAGAATATTCTGCGAGATATCACTGGCGAGGATACGAAGATCCCAATGGGCGGCCTCTGCTCCGAAAAATTCAAGAAGATACATCATGATGGTGTAAGGCTCTTCTCCGGAAGAACAACCTGCACTCCAAATGTAAACACACTTATCTACAGCATGTTTCTTTTTTATCTCAGGAAGAATGGTGTTCCACAGAAAATCGTAATGCTCCTTCTCACGTAAAAAATAAGTATAGTTTGTGGTCAGCTTGTTGAGCATGGAAACAGTAGATTCCTGATCTTTACCGCTTAGTATGAGCTCGACATAGTCGTGGAAGCTTTCATATCCCTCTGCGGTAAGTGAATTTGAAAGACGGCTGACGATCAGCTGTTTCTTCTTACTTAGATCGATACCGTAATTTTTCTGGATATACTTGTATAAACGGTTAAAATCATCATCTGTTAATGTAACCACAGTTGTTCCCCTTTATATGGCAACAGCTACCCGGCGCGAGACCGGATAGCTGTCTGTTTGAATTGGTTTAAATACTTGCGTTGATAAGCGCATCACAATCAAATGACATTGCAACGGTGCCATCGTCCATATTAAGCATTCCGTTCAGAAGCTTCTTTTGACGTTTCATAGGTATAGGTTTTACAGAATCAAGATCTATATCCACTACCTGACGGACGTTGTCAACGACGATTCCGATAGGAACATTATCAATATTTAAAATGATGATACAGGTCTTGCTGGTATATTCTGTCGCATCAAGTCCCATAAGAAGTCTGATATCTACAACAGCCAGTACAGAACCTCTCAGATTAATGATTCCCTTTACATAGTCGGGAACCAAAGGAAGAGTTGTTATATACTGGTCTGTAATGATCTCAGTAACATAATCTGTACTCATATACATGATGAGATCACCGGACTCGAAGGTAAGACAGCGCTGAAGATTCTTTGGATCATCACTGATGTTATCCTCTGCTTGAGTTACCTGTGTATTAAGTTCATCTGCCATGTCTACTCCTCCTCTCAGGCATTTTCAATAGCTGCATTGTAAACGCCAAGTACATCAAGAATGATACTGATAGTTCCGTCTCCGAGGATCGTACATCCACTGATTCCTCTTGACTTCAGATCAAAGATTGAAACGAACTGAGGAAGCGGCTTCACAACTACCTGCTGTTCACCGATGAGTTCATCTGCATACAGACAACAGCTCTTGTCACCATACTCTACCCAGACCATGATTCCATCACGCATATCATCATCGTGTTTGCCATGGATGCAGTAGAATTCGTTGAGCTTAACTATCGGATAGAACTCACCGTCACGATCGATCATTTCATTTCCGTTTTCATCACGAATGATCTCAACATTATCAATCTTGAAGGAAGAACGGATATTGGCGATAGGAATGGTAAATGTGGTATCACCTACGGCAACCTTCATACCATCGACGATGGAAAGTGTAAGAGGAATCTTCATGGTCATGGTAGTTCCCTTACCGAGTTCTGAATCGATACTGAGGGTTCCTCCGACAGATTCAAGATTCTTCTTTACTACGTCCATACCAACACCTCGACCTGAGTACTCGGTTACCTGCTTGTTGGTAGAGAAACCGGGCAGCATGATGAGACCGAGAGCTTCTTTCTTTGAATACTGATCCTTAGGCTTGGTAAGAATACCTCTTTCTTCACCCTTATCCAGAAGTTTATCAGGATCCATGCCATAGCCGTCATCCTTTACTTCGATAACGACCTCACTGGAGGTATGGGTTGCGGAAAGAACGAGTTCACCCTGAGGATCCTTTCCTGCGTTGATACGTTCCTGAGCAGTTTCTTCGATTCCGTGATCCATGGAATTACGCACGATGTGCATGATAGGATCCTGGATGGCATCAACGATGGTCTTGTCTACTTCAGTATCTTCTCCGATAACCGTGAGACGTACATCCTTGTTGAGCTTGGTCTTCATATCTCTGACGATACGGCTCATCTTCTGGAAAACTCCGGAGATAGATACCATTCGGAGAGACATGGAGATGTCCTGAAGATCATCTGTGAGCTTACGAAGCTGACGTGCAGACTTCATGAAGCTGTCCATTTCTTCCTGCGGAAGCTGATTAAGTACCGGTGATGAAGTAACCATGGACTCTGTAATAACGATCTCACCTACAAGGTCGTTAAGAGCATCGAGCTTCTGGAGATTAACACTGATAAGGCTGGACTTGACAGGACCGTTACTTTTGGCTGCAGGCTTCTTGTCGGCCGCGGGAGCTGATGCAGCAGGAGCCGGAGCAGGAGCCGGAGCTGCGGGAGCAGGAGCCGGAGCAGGAGCCGCGGGAGCTGATGCAGCAGGAGCTGCAGGAGCCGGAGCGGGAGCCGGTGCTGCTTCAGTTTCAGGTTTATCTTCAGCCTTAGGCGAGTCAAGGACCTCATAGTTCTTGATATATGCCTGCTGCTTCAAACCTTCTTCAGCCATATTGGCAGTATCCAGTGAATCAAAGGCAAGATAAAAACCGTCATCGATGATCACCTTGGCACTGTCGGGATTCTGATCCATATCGGAAGGATAGAATCGGAAATCGATTCCGTTTTCCTTGAGCGCATTTACGATCATGAATGCACGGAGATTCTCCATGCCTATACCATCTTCAAGATGTGCATGTATAAATACCTGAGCACTCGGATCATCAGGAAGATTGGAGGCTGCCGGAGCAGCTGCACCACCTCCTCCTGCTGCTGCAGGAGCTGCATCACCTGAATCATCACCTTCCTGCTTCAGTTTCTTAAGGAAAGCATCGATTGCAGCCTGGAATTCACTGATGTTAGGATCGATTTCCTCGCCGGCTTCGACTTTTCCAACTTCGCCTCTGAGATAATCTTCAGATTTGAACATAAGATCAAACAGACCTTTTTTCTGATCCTGATTAAGGAATTCGATACCCTTATCTCTGATGAAGAAGAAAAGATCTTCGATACGATGCGCGATTACGGAGATAGGAGTAAGTTCCATCATCGCACTAGAGCCTTTGATCGTATGCATGATACGGAAAATTTCGTTAACATTGTCTGTTGAGAACTCACCGACTTTTTCGGCTTCCATAAGAATCTCATCCAGACGGTCTAAAAGACCATTTGTCTCAAATAGATAGGTATCAAGCATTCCTTCCATTTCTGCATTCATATGTTCTGTACCACCTTTAACTTACAATTTAAACACTACAAGCTATTTCGTCATAAAAAATTTGAAAAATAAGAGTAATCTGTGGAAAAAAACGTGATTACTCCAAGGAATTCTAAGATTAGCTGCAACAGGTTATCATGAACAAAACCTAAATGCAACAAAAATAAATCATCAGAAAGTTTTTACCGATTCGTTTAATCGGGAAAAATCGTTGTTTATGGACTGAACCATCATCTGATATTCATAGGTAGTTTTTACCAGTTCTATCTGTTCCTGATCCATATCCACGTTGTTGCCGTCAAGGCGTGTGGATTCGTTGGTCGTTGTATGTACCGTGGCATAAGAGCTTTTTATGGCCCGTTCAACACTTTTGCCTGTGGCGGACTGAAGCTGTGCCGAGCGAATGTTTTTTGCCAGGAAGTTCTCAAAGGTAACGTACTTTGATTTGAATCCCGGGGTATCAACATTGGCAATGTTGTTTATGGTGACATTCTGTCTACCCCAAAGATAGTCCAGGGTGCGCTCTGTCAGATTGACACCATTTCCGTATAGATTAAGCATAACGACTCCTTATCGACGTTCCGTCGCTCTGGTGGATTCAGATCCCTCTGAATATGATGATTTTTGTTTACCGGTTCGTTACATGTCATGCTGATGATGGTATTCATCAACTTTTCATAGTTATTTGTCGGCAGTGAAATAAGCATTTATAAGTAGCGCTATGAAATTTTTATTCAAAAATGCGAGGAAACTTTAAATTTTTATTTCTGAAAAGTTTTTCATTATATAAAAAAGATATTTTGTCCTTATAATGCCATGCTTTAATGCCGATATGATGACTATGTAACAGGTGCGCGAACATTCATTTAGCGAGGCGTAGTAAAAGATGAAACAGAAAAAGAATCAGGGTAATGCAGTAAAGAAGGACATGCAGCTCAGCCAAAGAGTATCATTGGCAGTTGGTGCTGCTATTTTGGTATGTCTTATCATACTTGCAACATTCGTGACTATTCTTGCAGGTAGAAAGCTCGATAGTTTTGCGGAAGATGAGTTCTATGCATATTCAGATGCAAATGTAAGTAAGATCGATAGTGTTCTTGTAAGAACCAATGAGATCTATCATGGTTTGATGGGAGCGGTAAATATTTTAAATGAAGCTAATGATTCCGCGGAAGACCCGTTTACATCCATATGGCAGACAGAAAAATCTTCCGGAGTAACATGGACCAGCGGTGGCAATATGGAACTTCGCAGCCGTGTGACCGGTAATCCACTTACTCCAAGCCGGTTTGAGGCCGAGAGTGTTATACTCAGCCAGATGTATCAGGCAGTATCTTCAAATAAAAATATCTACGGCGTCGGTTTCTTTATGGATCCGGGAACTTTTTCGAATGAGCCTGTATATGCACCATATATCAGTAAACTGGATGTAGAGACTCATACTGTGGAGAATTACACCTATGACAGATATTCCGAAAAGGAATATTATTTAAGGGCTAAATCAGAGGGGACCAGCGGATATACTGATACCTATGAAGCAGAAGGTGTAAATATGTTCACCTGTTTCTACTGCATTAAGGATAAAGATGATAATGTGGTAGGTGTTATCATAGTTGATGTGTATTCTGATGTATTCTCTGTTATTGATGTGGATAATAAAGAATTTCCGTCTATGTACAGTAACGTTATCAATGAAAATGGAACCATTCTTTATTCATCTCATACCAATGTAATAGGAAAGAAGTTTAAAGATACTGTTTCTGAGGCAGCATATGCCACCATTAAGGCAGAAATAGATAAGGGTGAAAAATTCAATGTCGTAACAGCATCAAGTTCCGGTCAGGTGCAGCGTTTCTATATGCCGCTCAATATAGGTAAGAGAACCTGGTGGGTTCAGACCGCAGTTCCTGTAAAGGAATATAATGCAGCATCCAATACCATAAGAAATTCAATTCTCATAGCAACTGTAGCAATTGTTCTCATATTGTTCTTCCTGACTTACACACTTGTCAGCAAGAATCTGGCTCCCCTCAAGAAGATCTCGGATGCAGCAGGAAGCGTTGCACAGGGTAAATTTGATATCGATCTTCATTATGGAAAGAATGATGAGATCGGTGCTGCCATAGGTGGAATCCAAACAGTTATAGACAGGATAAAACATATTATAGGTGATCTTCATGATAAGCTGGGAGAGATCAGCCGAGGAAACTTTACAGTTGATCTCAGTGATAACGGAACCTATGTTGGTGCTTATGCACCGCTTCTTGAGTCCATGCAGTCCATCACCAAGCAGCTTAATCAGACAATGCTTGATATCCGTCAGTCATCAGAACAGGTATCCAGCGGTGCCGAACAGGTTTCAGACGGTGCTCAGGCTCTGGCTCAGGGTTCAACAGAGCAGGCTTCATCAGTCGAGGAGCTTTCTGCGACCATGAACGAGATTTCCGACAAGATAAAGGTTACTGCATCAAAGGCCAAGGAAGCTTCTGATCTTGGTGCAGGTGCCGGACAGGCTGTTCAGACCTCCAACTCCAAGATGGCGGAGATGTCTGCTGCTATGGAGGATATCGTTGAAAGATCCAATGAGATCTCAAAGATCATCAAGACCATCGATGATATTGCATTCCAGACCAATATCCTTTCTCTCAATGCGGCTATCGAGGCAGCCCGTGCAGGTTCTGCAGGTAAGGGCTTCGCCGTAGTTGCGGATGAAGTAGGAAATCTTGCAAAGAAATCACAGGAAGCAGCTCAGAACACAGCACTTCTTATCGAGGAGACCATAGAAGCGGTTCAGCGTGGCGGACGTATTTCTGAAGAAACGGCTGAGGCTCTGAATTCGGTAACTGAGAAGTCACTTAAGATCACAAATCTCGTCGATGAGATCTCTGATGCATCCAATGAGCAGGCGAAGGGCGTAGCTCAGGTAACGGAAGGTATCGATCAGATATCCTCTGTTGTACAGACAAACTCTGCAACTGCCCAGCAGTCTGCAGCGGCAGCTCAGGAGCTCTCAGGACAGGCTAATATCCTTAATGATCTCGTGAATAAATTCCAGTTAAAGGGCGTGGCTTCAACATATAGCAGCAGCAAGAAGAAAAAGGCTGAATATGTCCCTCCGGTAATGACTGATGAGAATACCAACAGTGATTATATTCCTGATTCGGCGTATAAGAAGGCCAATGTGCCTGTGCCGAAGAAGACGGCACCTGCATCAGCGGGTTCGAAACCTGTAGCGGCATCTCCGGCCACACCTGCAGCAAGCAGTGCGAAACCTGTGGCTTCTAAGGCGCCAAAGCCAAAGAATGATGCTCCTATCGCCGGTGGTGACAGTTTTGTTCCTTCGGATATGGATGGAATGGATCTTACGAATGTGGATCCTGCATCACTTAAGAAGTATTCAACGCCAAATGGTGCGGATAAGTATTAAACAGCGTATAAGTCATTGAAAAGTGATATGAGGTAGTGACCCTACTTTATATAAACATCCCCAATGTGAAGGCAACCGCCGTAACGTTCCCCTAAAACGTGGCGGTTGTCTTTTTGTGCGATATATTTTATATAAAAAGACTTCCGGGCTTCTGCCCGGAAGTCTATATAAGTATTCTTATTCTGCATCTTCACCTTTTTTCTTTTTCTTTCCTCCGATCTTAGGAAGTTTGATCTTGGGAGGAGAGATCTTAGGGAGCTTAATCTTAGGAACAGGAAGTTTGAATCCCTTCTTTTTCGGGGGCTCACTGCCGTCCGGCATGGTTTCTTCACCTTTGGATTTTTTCTTTTGCTTAAGCTTTCTGATAAGGATCATAGCACCGGCTACAATTACTTCCAGAAGGATAACGGAGAAAAATCCGATCAGGAAGGAAATAATGGAGAATCCACCGGATTTTTGTTCAGGAGCTTCTGTTTCCGATTCCTTTTCTATGATATTGCCGTTTTCATCAGTCTCAACTGGAATGGTTTCACCGTTTTCATCAGTCTCCATATATACTTCGACAACAGGGGAACCATCTTCGTTGGTCTCTACTTCAGTAGATTCTTCAGATTCTGCCACTGCCGCGCTGGTACCCTTTTTAGCTGCGGCAGCATTACTTTCCTCTGCAGCCTTCAGCTCTTCTTCGGAAAGGGAATTGAAGGAAACCGGAGTGCCAGAACCGTTGACAGTAACGAAATCCTGTCCCCAGTTTCCGTTAAACTTTTCTTCCACAACTTCTTTGGCAGTTTTTGCCTGAATAGTTGAGAGATCAGCAAGCTTTACGTACCCTTCCTTAAGATCAGCATAGTTCACAAATCCCCAGCTTACACCTGAATCGTCAGTTGAGTCTTCCAGAATATGGAGGATAGTGTTCTTAGGTATAGGAATATTGATACTTAAGGAACTATCAGAAGTCGGTTGCTGATATAGCTTTGCACCTTCTTCACCTGTTACGATGACATAATAGGATGTATCCGGCGGTGGAGCAGTGGTTTCTTCAATTTTTGATTCTTCCGTTTCCGAGCCATCGCTTTCTGATGTTTCATCGCCCTCCGATGAACTTTCTCCTTCGGCAGTTTCTGATTCTTCAGTACCATCAGGAGCAGCAAAACTCTGTATCGGATATGAAATCATAGTTGTCGCGGTTCCTATAATGGCAAGCGACATAAGAAATTTCTTTTTCATATTTTATTTAAGCTTCTTTGCTTTTATTAATAGAAAGGGTAGATACTATGTTCTGTATCTTATTTACAACACGCTCGATCTTTCCGGTTGCATCAGAGCTTGCATCGGAAAGCTTTTTAACTTCTTCCGCAACAACTGCGAAACCACGGCCTGCCTGTCCTACACGTGCGGCTTCGATACTTGCATTGATAGCTACTATCTTCTGACGCTTCTGGATATCCTTCAGATTGTTTGTACTGGTGATGACTTCCTTAACGAGACCAACAGTCTGGCTGAGACCTTCAGAAAGATTGGAAAGAACATTTCCGTTGGCATAACTATAGTATTGGGAGAGTATGAAGCTGTTGATAAGGTCTTCAAGCAGTTTCACAGCTGATGTAGTATTAACTCCGTTATTTTCCGCGGATTCTGTAACTACAGCGGTTCCGATGACAGTGTCGTTAAGTGTGATATCTATGTCGATGGTTCTGCCATGTGGATCCTCAGGTATATCTTCGGAGTAGTCTGCTTCTGATGGTTCCTGTACTGCGGCAGATTCGGATGAAGAAGTCGATGAAAAGGACTCTCCATCGGTATCCTTTATTTCTACGGTCAATCCGGTGAGGTCAGACCAGCTCTTGATGATGGAATCGAGTTCCGACATGTTACAGAATTCGTTGATTTTCATAATTTATGTCTCCTTATATAAAGAAAATATACTTAATTTGACATGAGAAAAACTGATATGTTCAATATTCACTACATAATTACTCGGCTTATTGGGGTAAATTCATAAGGCATTAACAAAGGTTAGCAGATATTTATTTTTATAAAGAGTATTGACAAAATTATAAAATCCATTATAAAAGTAAGGTCGAGTGAAAATAGATTTAGAGCAATTAATTATTAGAGTTATAGAATAGGTGTGTAAACATGCAACATGGTTATAGTATTTGGTAGAGTATAAAACGCATCTATGGTTAATTATTTAGAACTTCCAATAGAGAGTATAAAAGAGGGAATGATCGTCGGCAGATCGATAGAGGACAGGTATGGCCGGCATCTGGTTGAAAGAGGTGCTGCTATCACCAGATTTGCGATCGATGAACTTGCAGATTATGGAGTACGTACTGTTCTTGTGGAGCCTGAAAAGTCCCTTTTGGATAAAGAGATTGAAAATAAGTATTCTGTATCAAAATATGCAGAATATATCATAAGAGAATATAGAAGAAGCGATCCCAAAATAGTTACACTTGGGGACTCGGTAAAGAAAAGAATTTCAAAGGGAATCGAATACATAAACCAGAATCCGGATTCCTCCGAGGTTGCAAAGACCGCGTACTGGGTAACGGAAGAGCTTATGAAGGCCATAATTGATAATGGTGCTGTCGCGATCAATATCAATGCGCTTAAGTGCAGTGATGAATACACATTTAAGCACAGTATCGATGTGGCTACCATAAGCATGGTTATCGCAAGAGAACAGAATATGAGTGACAGAGAGGTGTTCGAGATCGGAATGGCCGGTCTTCTTCACGATATCGGAAAAACAAAGATTCCGGGGGAGATATTGAACAAACCGGCAAGGCTTACACCGGAAGAATTTGAGGTCATGAAGCAGCACAGCTACTATAGTTATAAGATAGTTGCTACAAATAACGAGATACCATTTGACGTAAAGGCAGGTATACTTCAGCATCATGAAAAGATGAACGGAAGCGGATATCCTCACGGACTCACAGGGGCTCAGATACACCCTTATGCAAAGATACTGACTGTTGCGGATATATTTGATGCATTGGTCACTGAACGGCCGTATAAGAAAGGAAAATCTCCGAGAGAGGCTGTTGAAATGCTTCTGGCCATGACTGAGGAGTTGGATTTTGAATCTCTTCAGAGCTTTATGAGGGTACTCATACTTTATCCTGTGGATTCTATCGTGCAGTTAAGTAATGGTGAAACAGCCAGAGTAGTAAAGGGAAATAAAGGACTTCTGCTTCGCCCTGTGGTCGTTGGTATAGAGACCGGCAATGTTTATGATCTTAAAGCAAAAGAATGTGCGGGAATAGTCATAGTTTGATATGATTTTTGCACAAAGAATGATTGAGAAAAAAATTTTATCATGATAGAATGGACTTGTATTATAAATACTTGTCCATTTTTTTAATGGACAAAATTTTTTCCGGAATAAACCGGAACGTCATATTTCAAAAAGAAGTGAGCTGCTTCACTTCAGTTTTTAAGGGGGATTTTTTAATATGGCAGACAACAAACACGCAAGAACCGGGCTTTGGCTCGGCGGTCAGCCTGCATGGCTGGCAGTTATTTGTATCATTCTCGTACTTGCGCCTATGTACATCACAAAGGCAAGCGATGATGGTCCTAAGATGATCGCGGCTACTACCATGGCTTCAGTACTTGGTATCTGCTTCGGTCTCGCAGTTATTTTTAACGAGCTTGGTGAGAGAATACCTATCTGGAATACATATATCGGTGGCGGTCTTCTTCTTACATTCTTCGGTGTAGCTATTCTTAAACAGTTCAACCTCATTCCTGAGGCAGGACTTGATGCTATCAATTCTTTCATTTCTGATGATGCTAACTTCCTTGAGCTGTTCATCATCATGCTGATCTGTGGATCAGTTCTTTCACTCGAGAGAGATATCCTGTTGAAGTCATTTGCAGGCTATATTCCTGCTATCCTCGGTGGTCTGCTTGTTGCAACTATCTTCGGCGGCATCACAGGAGCTATCTTCGGTATTCCTTTCAAGGATACACTTATTAAGTACACACTTCCTATCATGGGCGGTGGAAACGGTGCCGGTGCTGTTCCTCTTTCTCAGATCTACGAGCAGGTAACAGGCGACGCAGCAGCTAATTATTACTCATTCGCAATCATCGTTCTTACAATCGCTAACATTTTCTGTATCATTTGTTCAGCAGGTCTCAACGCACTTGGTGAGAAGGTTCCTGCTCTTACAGGTGATAAGAAGACTCTTATCCGTGGTTCAGAGAATCTTGTAAGAGATGATGAGAAGGTTTCAACAGACAATACTGACCTTGCAGGTGCGCTTCTTCTTGCATTTGCCTGCTTCTCAGTTGGTGAGCTTATGGCCGGCAAGTTCCTTCCAAAGATCGCAGGTGCTGCTATTCATAAGTATGCATACATGATCATCTTCGTAGTTATTCTTGCCGCTACAGGTAAGATTCCTGCAAGAGTTCGTGCAGGTGCTAAGAGACTTCAGAGCTTCTTCTCTGGTCAGCTTGGTATCATCATCATGGTTGGTATGGGTGCTGATTTTAACCTTGCAGAGCTTTTCAATGCAGTATCTCCATCAAATATCCTCATGGCTCTTATGATCGTTGTTGGTGCAGTTATCGGTTCAGGTGCAGTTGGATACCTTGTAGGTTTCTATCCTATCGATACAGCTATCACAGCAGGTCTTTGCATGGCTAACAGAGGCGGAAACGGTGACCTTGCTTGTCTGGGTGCTGCAGATCGTATGGATCTCATTGCATACTCACAGCTTTCATCACGTCTTGGTGGTGGTATAGTTCTTATCATCGCATCTTTCGTATTCTCATTCATGCTGTAATCCATTGATCGTATTTACGATCGAGTGATTCATCGGATGATAATATATTGAATATCGTCAAAACTATTTAAGCAGCTGGTTTTGTATTTTCAGAGGCATCCCGTTTGGGATGTCTCTTTTTAAGTTATGTCAAGGTATAGGGAGTGGGGAATCCTCTTTCTTGACGAATATGGATATGGTATAATGCATCGTATTGTGTGAAATATAATATCAGGGGGAATTTAAATGATAGTTTATTACAAATGGATGGCCAATCTTATGATGGCTGTAGGAGCTGTTCTTGGGGCTGTGATGGGGTGGATCCATTTTGGCGGAAATATATTGAATAATGAGAATAAAACAGCGGTATTTGTATTTGCATTGTTTATCTTCGCAGGTATCATAGTTTTTCGTTTTGTGGGAGCTATAGTTGCCAGTAAGAAGATCAAACAGGTGCAGGGTATACTATATACCGAAGCTGATCCCAAACGTTTTATAGAGACTTTCGAGCCGGTAAATTCAAAGGTTCCTCACAATCTTGCGGAATATGCCAACGGGCAGAACTGGATATCCTATGCAAAGGAAGCACTTGGCGACTTTGATGGTGCATGGGATGCAATTAAGGATCTTAAACCTAACGAGCTGAAAATACATGCTCTTACCACATCGGCACTTATAGTAAATCAGAAAGCAAATCTTCAGATATTAAAAAGAGATTATGAGGCGGCTGCTTTTCAGATAGAGGATCTTAAGCACTTAAAGGAGATTTCTGATAAAAGGGCTAAGATGCTGGCCGGAAATCTCGAACAGCAGATAAAGGTACATGAAGCCAGAATAGCTGCTGCCAAGGGTATGGAGGATACAGACATAAAGTATCTTGAAGAAGAGATTCAGTATGCGACCAATGTGATCTATAAAAAGGAAATGCAGCTGGAAGTGGCAGAATATTACCTTCGTAAAGGAAATACCGATAGAGAGAGTTACCATAAGGCCATGCAGCTACTTGAGGATATAGTCGGGAACCGTAATGGGCTTTACACAGAAAAAAGAGCTGACGAGCTTATAAAAAATCCGGAAAAGCTCTTCACATATGAGGAAGATAATGATGGCTTTGTAGTCATCAGAGAGTGAGGGGGATGTCTTTCGAAGCCTGCTTTTGCAGACGATACATGTTGATAAGGCGGATATAATGTCTATAGGCAAAAATATACAAAATGACTGCAAAATTTCGTCGCAGATAAAAGAGATTGCGTTTGACAGGAACTTGTATATCACTTATGATTTTAGCAATGTATCTAAGATTTTTTAAGGATATAGGGGAAGTTAATGATAAACGATTTAGTGGGCGATTATGCGTTTTACTATATAGAGGCAAATGCATTCTGCGTGTTGATTTTGCTGATTCTGTATTTTAAAACCAGTCATAGTGTTGATCGACAACGGCGACAGATGTTTTTCGGAAACACACTGGCGACGGCGATGTTCTATCTCATGACAGATATGTTTTGGGTGCTTGTCGACAGTGGGAAGATAAATCCTACTCCGTTTTTACTGTACCTTACAAATATGGTTTACTATCTGGCTGCTTCCTGCATATCATACGTTGTGTCCTACTTTATGGTACTGTATGAGGGCAATAAAAAGATAGAAGAACCCAGGGTGCGTTTTCTGACAGCTGTTCCGTTTATACTAAATGTTGCAGCCATTATGACTACACCTTTACATAAGATGTATATTTATGTGGATGGAAATGGAGAACTGGTTACAGCGCCTTTATATCCTCTGCTTGTTCTTTTGATTATTATATATCCTATAGTAGTTGCTATCAGGGCTATATACCTGGCTGTTCTGGCAGAGAATTATGCCAAGAGAAATATGTATAAAGCGATAGGATTCTTCCCGGTATTTCCGGTGGGTCTCGGAATCATGCAGGTTTTCCACACGAGGATACCATTTCTCTGTTTCGGATTGACTATAGCATTACTTCTTATATACATAGATTTTACAGACGATCTGGTTTCTCTGGATCCTCTCACAAAGCTTAATAACAGAAACGAGCTTTACAGATTCATGTCGGCTAAAATGAATTCTTCAAAGGCATCAGGAGCTTTGGGACTATATCTTATGATCATGGATATCGATAGCTTTAAGAAGATAAACGATACCTATGGACATAATGAAGGTGACCGTGCCCTGAAGGTTCTTGCGAAGGTTTTGAAGCGGGTCTGTTCCCATGGACCCAATAGATTTGTGGCAAGGTTCGGAGGGGATGAGTTCATAGTCGTTGTGGAGACCTCAGATAAACATGAGGTTGAGAGGATCAGTGATGAGATTCATTCATTCCTTGACAAGGCTATAATTGCTGAACAGCTTTCGTTTAAGATGGACGTTTCCATCGGATGGACCAGGTATATTAAGAATACTGACAAAGGAAGCATCGGTGGTCTCATAGAGAGAGCAGATGCTATGCTTTACGAAGAAAAAAAACAAAACATAGCAAAGTAAAGAGTTCACTGGAAATGGTTGGATAGGTTTACAAAGAGCAGAAGAGGAGGACCTCTTCTGTTTTTTTGTAAGAATATTAACTTCAAGTTAAATAAGTGAAAACCCGCTGGACTTTCAAACAAATGGAGAGTATTGTATTGAAGGATAACACTGGGTTAAGCTAGATATGTATATTGGTTATAACTATAAAATATACCGGTTATTACATTTAATGATATGGAAAAGAGCATGACTATGAAGTTCGATTATATGAGGGATCTGAAAAGACTTATAGTTGTTGTGCTGGCATCGATACTGATGGCGGTCAATGTCAAGATATTTGTCAGGACAGGTGGTTTATATCCGGGAGGGGCAACCGGACTTACGGTACTTATTCAGAGAATAAGCCAGTTGTATCTACCGAGGGAGCTCCCGTATTCCGTAATTAATTTCACGCTGAATGCCATTCCGGTGTATATCGGTTTTAGATTTATTGGTAAAAAGTTTACATTGTTTTCATTGGTCATGATCGTCTGCTCGGGTTTTTTTACAGATCTTATTCCTGAACATGTCATAACCTATGATACCCTTCTTATCGCTATCTTCGGTGGAATAATAAACGGAGTTGTGGTAAGTATGTGTCTAAGTGTGGATGCGACTTCCGGAGGAACGGATTTCATAGCTATATATCTCAGTCAGAAGAAGGGGATGGAAACATGGAATCTGGTGCTCGGATTTAATGTTATCATACTGGTTGCTGCAGGATTACTGTTCGGATGGGATAAGGCTCTTTATTCCATAGTTTTCCAGTATGTTTCAACTCAGACTCTGCATACTCTTTACAGAGCTTATCAGAGGCAGACGCTTTTGATTATTACACAGAAGCCTGAAGAAATAGCTCAAATGATCTATGATGTGTGTCATCACGGTGCATCCATAATGACGGCACAGGGGTCTCATGAGCATAAACAGTATCATGTGGTTTATTCTGTGATCGGTGCAGACGATGCGAAAAAGGTCATGATAAAGGTAAAGGAGATCGATCCTTGTGCTTTTGTTAATTCCATAAGAACAGCAGAGTTGTCCGGAAGGTTCTATATGAAGCCTAAGGACTGATTGTTGAGGATCTAACAGTTAAGCCGCCGGAGTTTTGTACTCCGGCGGCTTTTTTATCTTTCTCTTGTAGACATCTTATCTCTTATGATCTGTATGAAACGATCATCGGCTCTTGAAAGGAAGGCCCCTTTAAGAGTGGTTATACAAAGGCTCCAGTAAGCGGAATATTTTTTGTCTATGGACAGAAAGACAGGCGGATTGTCGTACTTGTTGACATTGACATAATCCGAAGGCAGAAGGGTGAAACCAATGTCCTCTGCAGCAAGCTTTTCAAGTGTCATATAGTTTCTGGATACGAATTTGATTTCCGGATGAATACCTGCTTTCTTGAGAACAGAATCCGTGACATGACGGATACGCTGCTCCTTTAAAAGGGTTAAAAGGGGCTGGTCGGCAAGTAGCTTTACGTCCAAAACAGGATAAGTATAGCCCTCCATGGGCACAGCCTGCTTCACAAGAGGATTTTTACTTGAGATAGCAAGTACAAAAGGGTGTCTGGCAAGAATCTCATAATTGAGAGAAGGATTGGCCTCGGTTCCTTCTACTGGGGCATGCATAACTGAAAAATCAAGATCTCCGGATATGAGCTTTTCCTCCTGAAGTTCAGTTGAACCTTCAAATATGTCGAGATCTATGCCGGGACATTCATCCTTAAACTGAGGGATGACCATGGGCAGAATAATGGCACCCAAATGATTGGTGATACCGAAACTTATGTGCCCGGTCTTCAGATCGTTCATGTCACTTATCTCGGATTCGAAATCATCATAGATCTTCAGTATCTTACAGGCCATCTGATAATATCTTTCACCGGCATAAGTGAGCTTGAGGCCTTCTGAGCCTCTGATAAAGATCTTTGTTCCGATAGATTCCTCTATCCGCTGTAGTGACTGGGACAGGGAAGGCTGGGCAACAAAAAGTTTCTTTGCGGCTTTTGAAATATTGTGAGTATCAGCAACGGTTTTTACATATAAAAGTTCTCTGGTTGTCATAGGTAATACCTTTTTATAAAACAAAGAGTCATTGTAATTTCCTATATTCTATCACGAAGTAATGGCTTGGAAATCTAAAAATTATAATAAGAATATAAAATTTGATTTATAATTATCCATAGCAATACGCTGTGGTTTAAAAACAGGAGTATCAACAAACTATGGAACGAGAGACGTGGGAGGTGACATGATGTTTAAAGATCTGGTACTTAAGAACAGAAGCTTCAGAGGATACAATGAGGATAGAAAAGTAAGTAAGGAAGAGCTTTTTGAACTGATCGATGCTGCGCGCATCACGGGTTCTGCTGCCAATAAGCAGCCTCTGAAATATTACGTTGCGTCGGAAAAGGATGAGGTTGAAGGTATACTCAGCCGCACAAAATGGGGAGGCGCCCTTCCGGAACTTCATCTTCCGAAGGAGGGAACACATCCTACAGCTTTTGTAATTATATTACAGGACAAAAAAATACAGCCAAATACACAGGCTGTTATGATCGACGTTGGAATAGCAGCTCAGACTCTGCTTTTGGCAGCAACGGAAAAGGGGCTTGGGGGGCTCATGATAAGAAACTTTGGACTCGATCCGCTTACCGAATATCTCGGACTTTCGGAAAATCTCATGCCTCTTCTTGTAATAGCACTTGGTGAGCCGACGGAAACTGTGAAGATCGTGGATGTTCCGAAGGATGGAAACATAAATTATTACCGCGATGAAAAAGGTATTCATTATGTGCCGAAGCGCGAATTAAATGAGGTAGTGATAAGCAAAAAATGAATAAAAAAGATTAAAGACTGCTTAATAATTGTCCTGAATAGCCGATGTAGAACTATAGGCTAAAATATTGATATGTGGAGGACAATTATGCATAACATAATAATTTGTTCTGTCTCGGAATCTTATAATAATCTAATAAATTATTTTTCAGAACAATGGATCAAGGCTTTAAAAAAGGTGCCGGATATACATGTCAAAGAGCTTCTTTTTGACACCATTACAGAAACAGACGAAGAGTTAATGGAGATGCTGAATAGTGGGAGCTGTTCTATGCTCTGTTATAATAATTGTGGCCTTTTGCTATCTGATGACTCAGGGAACATATGGGAAAAATATGGGATAAATGTATATGATTTTTTACTTGATCATCCGAGAAATTATGATGACAGTCTGAAAAATCCTATACAAAATCTCCATGTGATCTGTCTTGACCAGAATCATGCGGATTTTGTAAAAAGGTTTTACCCGAAAGTTAAAGAAGTGATATACCTTCCTGACAGTGGTGTTAAGGAGGTGGATACGATCAAACCTTTTCATGAAAGAAGCATGGATGTTTTGTATTGCGGTAACTGTCAGAACTCCCATGAGGCTGTAGCTGATGTTGAGTTTCTTCCTGATAATGGGATGAAGATGTATGAAGAAGCAATAGGATATATATTTGATGATCCATCATTGACTGCAGAAGATGCAGTGGAGAAATATCTGAATGAAAACGGGTTTGATTGTGGAACTGAAACATTATATGACCTCTTTGTCAACAGACAGGTATCAAGATGTGTTGAAGATATAGTCAGAAGAGAATATAAGCTTATGGTCATGCATGCCCTTGATATGGCAGATATAAAGGTTGATGTATATGGTACCGGATGGGTGGATGAAGAAAGACCTTTCTCAGATAATATTCGAATACATGAGCGGGTTAGTCCGGCAGAATGTCATAAGCTGGTGGGAGATGCGAAGATAGATTTGAGCATTATGCCGTGGTTCAAAAAGGGCAGCAGTGAGAAACCCTTTGCGGGAATGATGAATGGAGCGGTCTGTGTTTCGGATACTTCGACTTATCTTGAAGAGAACTATATTGATGGCATCGATATTATGCTTTTCGATCTTAACCATATCGAGAAGGCGGTTCAGGATATCATGTGGCTTTTGGCTAATCCAAAGGAAGCTGAGATCATCGCAATGAACGGTCATCATCATGTTATGGAAAATGATGGTACAGATGCGAGGATAAAACAGCTTTTGGAGATCATGGAATAAATCTATATCCGAGTCCACGTACAGTTAAAATGTGCGTGGGCTTTTTTGAGTCCTCTTCTACCTTGCTCCGCAGTCTGTTGATATAAACCATGATGGCGTTATCGTCAACGGCAATGGAATTGCCCCAGACATGATCATAGATAACGTCTTTATTAAATACCTGCTGTGGATTCTTCAGAAAAAGGAGAAGGAGTGCAGCTTCCTTGGAAGAAAGGAAAAGCTCTTCCGATCCCTTATAGAACCGCATAGATGATGTATCATAGGAAAACTGTCCGACAGTGAGTATCGTACTCCCTGTATCGATGTTCTGGGACATGGCCTGTCGGTTCCTTCTGATGAGAGCCTTGACCTTGGCGCCAAGTATCATAGGCCGGAAGGGTTTAGTAATGTAATCGTCAGCACCTATGGAAAGGCCGTAGACCGAGTCGTAATCTTCGTTTCGTCCGGATATGATGATTATAGGTGTTGAAATATGATCGGCTCTTATTTTTTTGATGACATCGAAGCCTTCCATATCTCCGAGAGTTACATCCATCAAAATAAGGTCATACATTCCTGAGGATATCTTCATGAGAGCCTCCTGACCGGAATTTGCCGTCTCGGAAGTGATCTCATTACTTCTCATTACCTTTTCAAGCAGTCTGCAAATGTTTACATCATCATCAACAATCAAAACTTTATCGGACATATCACACCTTTTCCCATCCAAATCTTAATAAACATTAAGGCTATATTCTAAATTATATGGTATAGTTCGTCAAATAGAAGAATCGTTATAATCGTTATCGCTTAAAACTGCTGGATGATGGCGTTAAATATAATGTGAATCTCCTAAAAAATAATCGGTGGGTTTATATATGGCAAAAGACAATATGAAGAAAAGTACCATACAGGCAAGATATGATGAAATATTGAAGGCATGGATCAGGAAAAAAACAAAGATGAGTCTTAAGTATATGATCCTCGCAATTGTAGGAATCCTGAGTACCTTTATACTGCTCATGACAGGACTTAAGGTGTTTCATGATTACAAAAATGAGCTTATGAAGAATCAGCAGGACCAGCTTCTTCTGATGGCCAGAACTATCAGCAGGAATGTAAGCGCCGATATGGAAAATTACATAAAGGAGCTGGAGCTTTTTTCCTCCATCATTGAAGAAAAGGATAATGATGAAATTTTAAGACAGTATCTCGAAAACGGAATCGACCTCGCTTTGAATGTCTACATAGAGGATGAGAACGGAAAGATCGTTAAAGCTCTGAAGCCTTCGGCAGATGATCCTGAAAATGATTCGGATGAGTTATTTAAGATAAATGATCTCCAGATGATATCGGACGCCGGTAACGGAATCACTCTTTGGCAGGGGCATGTAGACCTGACCCCGGAGAAGGCGGAAAATGAAGAAGTTTCTTTAGACTGGAACAACAGAGATGTTCTCATTTTCAAAAAAAGGATAGAAAATCCAATAAAAGAAGTATCCTCCCGAAAAAAGCATCCGTCAGGGATCGTGTCGGATGACAGTTCTCAGACAGATTCTTATGTAAGCTATGTCTGCTACATGATAGATGAAGACAGATACTATGACAATCTTCTTTCGGATGTACACATAGGTACAAACGGATACATAGTTATCAAAAACTCCGAGAATCTCATGCTCATGCATCCGTCAAAGGAGCAGTGGGGTATAAGCGTGATCTCCGGCAGAATGGAAATGTTTCCGGATCTTGATTACCAGAGTCTTGAGAGGCTTCTGGATAAGC
The DNA here is from genome assembly GCA_000513555.1 of Lachnospiraceae bacterium JC7. Classification (GTDB taxonomy): domain Bacteria; phylum Bacillota; class Clostridia; order Lachnospirales; family Lachnospiraceae; genus Oribacterium. The sequence continues at coordinate 9,887 of ALYD01000028.1, read as the reverse complement.
AGAATCGTGGAGAGGAAGGAGTCGCGGATTACTACTCCTACTGGTGGATGGAGGATGAGGTTCCGAGAGTCAGAAAGATAAGCGGTTACAGTCCTGTCAGAATAGGAGATGACTTCTGGATAGTCAGCGCAGTGGTGGATTACGATGATTACTACCAGCCCATACTCGAGGGATTTCAGGGTATAGTCATGGTTGCTACGGGGATACTTCTGGTGTTTGTGTGCGCTTCTGTAGGTATTCTCCGTCTGATATCAGCAAACAACAGAGCGTCCCATGAAATAGATTATCTCAAGAATCTTAATCAGGTGCTGGAGGAGATGCACAGAAGTGAGAATGCCATCGCCCATCAGCAGAGGCTGCAGATCATGGGTACCATGACTGGAGGAATAGCTCACGAGTTCAACAATTTCCTTACTCCGATCATGGGCCATGCGGAGCTTCTCATGCTGTCACTGCCTGAGGATTCCGATGAGTATGACAGTGCAAGAGAGATACTTCAGGCTTCAGAGAAGGCAAAGGATGTAGTCCATCAGATGTCAGCCATGAGCAGAAAAAATGTCGAGACCATTTTCCGGAATCTGGAGGCATCTAAGCTTGTGAACAGGTTTTTCAGGATGGCAGAGTCCATATGTCCCGAGTCTGTAGAGATAGAAAAGAAAAATGATGTAAAGAACGAATATATTCTTGGCAACAGTACTCAGATAAACCAGGTCCTTTTGAATATCACGGTAAACGGCATTCAGGCCATGTCGAATAAAGAGGAGGGAAAGCTAAAGCTTAAGGCATACGTTAAGGAACAGTCGGACATCAGCATAAAGGAGTTCTCAAAGGATAAGGTATTCAGGAGATACCTCGTGTTCGAAATAGGTGATAATGGTGTAGGTATGAGTGAAAATGTTCGTAAACAGATATTTGAGCCTTTCTATACCACGAAAAAGCCTGGAGAAGGGACCGGACTCGGACTGTCTCTGGCGGAACAGATAGTGGAGGAACATAAGGGGATGATTCATATCGACTCCGAGATCGGTAAGGGAACCACCTTCTATGTTTACTTCCCTGTTATAGAGGTTCAGGGCAATGAGCAAAAGGGGGGCAGCCTCATAAAAAAATCCCGGGATGCCATGACGGACTTCTTTGAGGCAGAAAAGATGCAGGTCGATGTGATACTGGGACATGACAGAAGCGGAGAGGGAGACATTGGCCTCGCAAAGCAGCCTCAGAAGATGAAGGTCAGGAAGATCAATGTAATGGTGGTGGATGATAACCACAAGATTCTTTCTCTTCTTAAGGACGGACTTGATGCAAGGGAGAGTATCAACGCCGTGATGTGCGATTCCATAGAGGAGCTTCATAAGGAGCTTCAGCGTATGGTGCCGGACATAGTTTTGATAGATGAAAATGTTGGAAATTACTCCGGAATCGAGATCTTTATGTCTGAATTTTCGGACAGTAAGGATTCTCTAAGGATAATCATGGCCGACAGCATCAACAGAGACATAGTCGAAGCGAAGAAAAGAGGGCTCATAAACGGATACATGGAAAAACCGGTTTCTGAAGCAGAGATCATAGGGCTGGCAGAACAGATTTCCAGAAATATAAAGAATCTTAACAAACTGTAAGGTTTGGATTAATGAATATTAATGTATACATGGTGCTGTGTTAAGGTTTGTTTAATAAGATAGCCTCCGCTAAGAGATAAATAAGGAAAGCACTGGGGATGCGTGATTCGCTGTAGCGAATATCCCAGGGAAATGTGCATTCGGTTTATCTTTACTAAACTAATTCGGGGGAGAAAATCTATGACAACAACTGTAGTTGGTATTCTTGGATTTCTTACGATCGTTGCGATCGTTGTAACACTTTTCAAGAGCAAGACAATTCCAAGTATTGCATTTATCGTGTTCCCGTCAATTCTTGCACTTATTCTGGTGCTTGGCGGTTACTATGATATCGAGCAGGTTGGAAAGCTCATCAAGGGCGGTTTCGGAAGTACCGGAGCTACCGCAGCACTTTTCGTTTTCTCAGTTCTTTATTTCGGAATCATGACTGATGCCGGAATGTTCGATGTAATCATTGATAAGCTCATGAAGCTGGTTGGTGACAATGTTATCGGTGTAACAGTTATGACATCCATCATAGCACTTATCGGACATCTCGACGGTGGCGGAGCTTCAACCTTCCTTATAGTTGTACCTGCAATGCTTCCTGTATATAAGAAGATGCACATGAGAAAGACAACTCTTTTAAGATGTGCGGTTCTTTCAATGGGCGTACTTAACCTTATGCCATGGGCAGGCCCTACAATGAGAGCGGCATCTGTTCTCGGTATGGAGTCAGGCGCACTCTGGAGAACCATCATTCCTATCCAGATCTTCGGAATCGTTCTCTGTCTTGTACATGCTGTAATAGCAGGTCTTCAGGAGAAGGCAAGAGGTGCAGGACTTAACGGTAAGCTCGCTACTATGGCAGTATCTGAGGATTCAGAGGATGCAGAGGAGATCAAGCAGGACAATGAGCTTGCAAGACCAAAGCTTTTCGCTTTCAACATCATCCTTACAATAGCTGTTATCGCTCTTCTCGTATGGGATCAGTTCCCAAGCTATGTACCATTCATGCTTGGTGTAGCAGCCGCTATCCTTGTTAACTACACACCTGTCAAGATGCAGAAGAAGATCATCAATCGTCATGCAGGTCCTGCTCTTATGATGTGTTCAACACTTATGGGCGCTGCTGTACTTATGGGTGTTCTCGTATATGGTTTCAATGCTGACGGCGCTGCTGTTATCGCTAAGCCGGGTGTTGAAATGATGAAGACATCTGTTGTATCAAACATGGCTGAGATCATCACAATGATCCTTCCTGCAACACTTGGAAATCACCTTCCACTTGTTATCGGTATCCTTTCTGTACCTCTTGCACTTGCATTCGATACAGATTCATATTTCTACGGAATGCTTCCTGTTATGATCGCCATCGGCGCATCCTTCGGTCTTGATGCACTTCCTGTTGCCATCGCAATGGTAGTTTGCCGTAACTGTGCAACCTTCATCAGCCCGATGGTACCTGCAACACTTCTCGGTGTCGGTGTGGCTGAGGTCGATATCAAGGATCATATCAAGGCATCCTTCGGATATGTTTGGATCTTCTCCATCATCTGCATGATCTTTGCAGTAATGATCGGACTTATGCCACTTTGATGATTACTGCGTAAGCAGAAATAATCATATATTTCTCTTTGATTCATAAAAACTCTTATGAACTGTTCACAGGGGGAACGGGCAGTTCGTAAGAGCATGGGTCAGTAAATTTAATCTCGTATTTTGAGGACATTCCATTTTGGAATGTCCTCATTTTTATTATGAATTTCTTTTATTGCCTCCTACAGGATAATATTTATTTATGAAAACGATTCCTCCGATAAAAAAGGTGGATGTGGTTTTAACATGAGTTTTGGAGTTATTAAGAGTTAATTCTTTGCAGACTATAAAGGAGAAAATATGGGAGATTCACTTACAAAGAAGATAATCCGTACACATTTTGATTCAGGATCCATGACGCCGGGAGAGGATGTGTTTGTAACTGTAGATCAGACACTTACACATGATATCAATGCTGTCATGACATATCTTGCATTTGAACAGATAGGACTAAAGAGGGCAAGGACAGAGGTATCTGTTTCAAATCTTGATCACAATCTTCTCTATATAGATTTCAAGACTCCGGACGATCATATATACCTTCGCACGGCAGCTGAAAAGTACGGGGTATATGTTTCGAGACCCGGAAACGGAATATGTCATATGATCCATACCTGCCGATTTGCGGCACCGGGGAAGCTCCTGATGGGTGGTGATTCCCATACTCCTTCGAGTGGTGCTGTGGGGGCTCTCGCTATAGGAGTCGGGGGAATGGATGTGGCAACAGCCATGACAGGTCTTCCCATGAGACTCACCATGCCGAAGGTTGTAAAGGTGAATCTCACAGGGCATCTTAAGCCGGGAGTTAATGCGAAGGAAGTTGTTCTCGAGATGCTGAGAAGAGTCACCATCAAGGGCGGTCTCGGAAAAGTCTACGAATATGTGGGACCGGGAGTTCTGACTCTTGAGGTGCCTGAGAGACTGACCATCGCAAACATGGGCGCGGAAATGGGCGCCACAACCTCGATTTTCCCTGCGGATGAAGTGGTGAAGAAATTCATGGAGGCTCAGGACAGAGGCTCCGAGTTTATACCTATGTCTGCAGATGAAGATGCGGAATATGATGAGGAGATGGAACTGGATCTTTCATCCCTTGAACCGCTTATCGCTCTGCCGCATCAGCCGGATAATGTTGTTCCCGTAAGTTCACTCAGAGAGCACCCGGTGGTACAGCAGGTATTTATGGGTTCATGTACCAATGGTTCCTATTCTGATTTTGCAAAGGCAGCTCTCGTGATGCAGGGACATCATGTTGATGAGAACGTACAGTGCACTGCAGGTATCGCCAGCAGGCAGATCTATAAACAGCTTATGAAGGACGGTTATCTCGACATGCTTATAGATGCAGGCGTCCGAATCATGGAATTAAGCTGCGGCCCATGCTGTGCCATAGGACAGGTGCCGCCGACTAATGGAATCGCAGTTCGTACCTCTAACCGCAATTTCCGAGGCCGTGCAGGTTCTCCGAATGCCAATGTCTATCTCGTGTCGCCTGAGACAGCCGCAGCTACTGCCATAAAGGGCACCTTTGCAACTGCCTTTGATGTAATGGGAGAAGATGTCGGGAAGCTCGCATCAGTTCATGAGCCGGAGCATTATTTCGTGGATGATTCCATGCTTATAAAGCCTCTAACCGAAGAGGAAGCAGAAAAGGTTGAAGTCATCAAGGGACCGAACATAGCACCGCTCCCTGTCCCGGAAAAGCCGGAAAAGGATCTTTACTGCAGAATTTCCCTTAAGGGACGTGACAATATCTCTACCGACGATATCACACCCGCCGGAGCGGAATTCTCATCTATGAGATCCAACATTCCACTGATGTCAAAGTATTGTTACAATAGATATGATCCCGAGTTTGCGGAGAGAGCAAGAGGGCTCGGCAAGTCCATAATCATAGGCGGAGAGAATTATGGTCAGGGCTCTTCAAGAGAGCATGCCGCGATTAATCCCATGTACCTCGGAGTCAAATGCGTCATCGCCAAAAGCATTGCCCGTATACATAAGGGAAATCTCATAAACCATGGTATAGTTCCTATGCTCTTCGAAAATCCTGAGGACTATGAAAAGCTGGAACTGCTTGATGAACTTGAGATAGTGGATTTTCCTGAACAGATAAAGAAGCATGAGGTCACAGTGAGAGATAAGACCGGTGACTTCAGCTTTAAATGTAAGCTGGATATATCCGATGCGGAAATGGCAACTATCCTTGATGGAGGTCAGCTTATGCATCTGAAGAAGCAGCTTGTAGACAGGGGTATCATAAAAGAATAAAAGCGTATCAGGCCCTCTGCAGTAAGGAGATATTTGTGAAAGACAGCGACTGGAGAATCATATATGAGCTGTATCAGAATCCCAGCATTACGAAGATAGCGGGAATGATGTTCAAATCTCAATCAGCCATCACGAAGCGGCTTCAGCTTATGGAGCAGGAACTCGATTGTAAGATAGTGGAACGAAGCCCTCTTGGAGTGGAATTTACGAAGGAGGGAGAGTTTCTGTATCATGAGGCTGTAAAGTACCTGCAGCTGGAGGAAGAAGTACGGGAAGGGCTTAGATACATAAAAGAGCAGAACAGGGAAAATCTGGTCATCGGGTCTGCCTATACTTACACGAAATATTCTCTTTATGATATTCTGGATCCTTTTTCCCGGGCCCATCCCGAAGCCAATATCAGGGTGGTGAATAAACAAAGCAACCTTCTTCATCAGATGCTTATGGAGGGAAAACTTGATGTAGCATTCATAAGAAGTGACTATACAGATAATGTTTATCATGATCTTGTGGACTATACAGAAGCCTTTGTGGTGACGAAAGATCCTGTGGATATACAGGATCTTCCCGGTATGGACAGAGTGGCATATCAGACAAACGGTAAGACCGAAGAGAAACTTGCTCTTTGGTGGCACGAGAGATTCGGTACAGAATTTCCGGAAGCATATGAAGATCTTGGGTATATAGAATTTGCTTTCAGGAGCCTGACTCAGGGAAACAAGTATCTTCTGTGTTTCCTTCCGGATGGTTTCGTTAATGAATATGACCTGTGTCTTCAACCCCTCACCATGAAGGATGGCAGCAGGGTCGTAAGAAAATCATGGTTTATCTACAGGAAGGAAAAGAACAGGAGACCAATAGTGGATGAACTCATAAAATATGTGGATAAGAATGTCAGGCTAAGGTGAAAAACCTTCGTTAAAATACGATAAAGGAAGAATCTGAGTGGAAAAGTCAACTTGGTGCAGATCAAGCAGAGAGTGACTGATAGATATTTTTGTATAAAGTGCATATCAAAGCATATATTTTACTTTATGTAGCGGACTGAATATAATCACATTAGAACATGAAATATTCAACTGAACATATTTTACTTTTGTAGAGCAAGGATATCGAATATCCGCAATTCCAGATGATCATAGAAAACGATGTCCGTGGTGCATGATAACAGCGGTTTAGATTCATCGTAAACTGATCAGAATGATAAAGGAGATTTAGCTATGGGTACAGAAGAACAGATCAAAGCAGCAGAAGCCAAGTTCGGGGATCTTATCAGAGCAGAACTTGCACGTATCGAGACCATGAAGGAGGACAGTGAGATCAAGGATTTCACTAAACTTGATCACATTAAGATCGGTATCCTTCCGGGTGACGGAATCGGTCCTATCATCATGGAGCAGGCATTGAGAGTCGTTAATGAGCTTCTTAAGGATGAAATCGCTTCAGGAAAGGTTGAAGTACATATCATCGAGGGCATGACCATTGAAAGAAGATCAGAGCTTAACCAGTCACTTCCTGATGATGTCATGGAGGAATGCAAGAAGTGCGATGTACTCGTTAAGGGACCTTTCGTGACACCTAGACCGGGGGATCCATGGCCAAATCTTCTTTCGGCAAACTCACTTCTCAGAAGAGGACTTAATCTTTTTGCTGCTGTTCGTCCCATCAAGATGCCGGACAGAAACATTGACTGGACCTTCTTCCGTGAGAATATCGAAGGTGAGTATATTCTCGGCAATAAGGGTATCGAGGTAAATGAAGATCTTGCCATCGACTTCAAGGTGCTCACAAAACCCGGCGCTGAAAGAATCGCAAGAGCTGCCTTTGAGTTTGCAAGAAAGAACGGCAAGAAGCATGTGACAGTCGTTACAAAGGCCAATATCGTGAAGCTTGTTGACGGAAACTTCGTAAAGACCGTACACAGAATCGGAGAGGAAGAGTACCCTGAGATAGAAGTGAACGACAAGCTTGTGGATGCAACTGCAGCCAAGATGCTGGATCCTGAGTTCAACAAGGATATGGAGGTTGTGGTACTTCCTAACCTTTACGGCGATATCGTAACAGATGTTGCTGCCGAGCATCAGGGCGGACTGGGAACCGCTTCAAGCTCCAATATCGGAAACAAGTATGCTCTTTTTGAGGCCATCCACGGAACTGCACCATATCTTATGAGCCATGGCAGAGGAAACTATGCTAACCCATGTTCCCTTATCCGCGCAATGGGTGAGATGATGGCACATATCGGCTTTGCAGACAGAAAGGCCATTCTTGAGAAGGCACTTGAGATCACCACAGTGACAGAGAGAAAGGTTGTCCTGACAACAGAGACAAAGGATGCAAGCGCAGCCGAGTTCACAGATTACCTCATCGATACCATCAAGGGACTCGAATAACGTATATGAACTGACTTTTCATGCAGAGGAATGATAGTTTACGGGTAATAACAGTGAGTTAAGCTTCTGATCCTGAAAGTGAAAGAGGAAGTTGCAGGTATCACTTTAATTAAAAGTCAAAATTTTCATGCTGGCAGCCCGGGAGCATATCCCGGGTTATTCTATATATAAAGTATCAGTATGATTTGAACCGAGGGAACTGTGGTATTCTTTGAGAAGATAGTGAAAAGAACTTACAGGCAGAGAGTAAAACCGGTTTTGATGCTCACGGCTCAGATATAGGAGTGACAGAAAATGATTGATATGCAGGCGCTTCTGAATCTTCAGGCGGTAATGTTCCTGGAGATGGCAGCAGGCTTTATTGTACGAAAACTGAACCTGGTCAAAGGTGAATCAAAAGGGATACTTACAGCCCTCATAGTGTATGTTACCCTTCCCTGTAATATCATAAAATCCTTCATGATCGAGATGAACGCAGAGATCCTGAAACAGGGTCTGATAATGCTTGTGGCTTCGGTCCTGGTGCAGGTATTTCTCGCTGTGGCGGCTTCTGTATGCTATAACTGGCTCCCCAAAAAGAGAAAGATGGTATTTCAGTATGCAACTATCGCATCCAATTCCGGAATACTGGGAAATATCATAGCCGGAGCCATATACGGAGATCTCGGTTATCTCTATTCGGCCCTTTATGTCATTCCGCAGCGAATAGTCATGTGGTCTGCGGGTGTGTCGTATTTCACGGAAGCACCGGACAGAAAAACAGTTATCAAAAAGGTCATGAGCCATCCCTGCATCAATGCTGTGTGGCTTGGTATGATCATTATGTTCTTACAGATAGATTTTCCGGATTTTCTTGATACGAGTATTCAGAGCATAGGCAATATGACTTCGCCCCTCACCATGATGTTTCTTGGAATGAGTCTTGCGGAAAGCGGATTTTCCGGACTTATCACGAAGCATACCTGTCTCTATTCATTTATCCGATTCGTTATCATTCCGACAGTGGTCATGCTTGGATGTTTTCTGGTGAGCATGGATCCTGTTGCGGCAGGTGTTGCTGTGGTTCTCGCTGCCATGCCCGCAGCATCAATGACAGCCGTTGTGGCGAGCCAGTATGACGGTGATGTGACATTTGCAGCCAATGTTGTCGTTCTTTCAACTATTCTCAGCATATTGCTTCTTCCTGTATGGGTTATGATAGTCAGTGCGGTGTTCATGGCATGAATATATTTTGATAATATGTAATGTAAGAGTATTAAAAAAAGAAGCTGCAATATCAGTGATGAATATGCAGCTTCTTTTTTTATGATCTTTTTATAAAAATTGATTTAACAAAGAATGGTGTAAATGCCTGAAGTCGTGATCGGAAATATGTTAAGAAGATCAGGCACTGATATTTTTTATTTACCGGAAGGCATATTCCTTTTTCTAAAAAATGGTATGTGGCCTCCAAATATGTAGCTTAAACCTTTGGCAATATATGAGAGTAAAAACATAACAGTAACAACTAAAAATGAATTCATGATTAAATCTTCCATATATACACCCCCGAAATAATAATGATTTGTTTTTGTACATATGAAATCGGCTAATTCTGACATTTTTATAATGAAATTATTAAGAAAAAAGCGGGGCATAATTTTGGTAAAATTCATGTCTTGACTTTTTCTGCTGAATGTTTTTGGGAAAATAAACGAAAAAAGGATTAAATTAAAGTTGTATTTGAAATAAATTTAATTGTTAAAAAATAAATTAATGAAATAAATCAAAAATTAATTGACATGGTATATGCCCTCTGCTATAGTGACTAGGCGTCGCGAGAGAGCGATAACAAATTTTCTCAAACAGCGACAAAGAACCTTGAAAATCAAAGATCGATTAATACACAGACCCTGAAGATTCTAAGAATTAGAATTTCAGAGCGGAAGAGTTCGAAAGGACTCGGAAGCAAACGACCAAAGAGGTCAAGCGAATTTATTCGCAGTAAAGAATAACGGACAGAACAAAAGCCAAGCTTAGTTTTGAA
>ALYD01000027.1 GCA_000513555.1 Lachnospiraceae bacterium JC7 | reverse complement strand
GATCCTGCTCATTTTTTATTTATTCTTATTTATAATCCATTACCAGAAACATCGGTTTTACCGTTATTACTTCATCGTATTCCTTTTGGGAAACGGTAACATCGCTGTTTAATTTTCTTAAGTCGTCTTTCATAGTCTTGAAGGCTTCTGCTATAGTAGTAGCTCTTCCCTCTCTTATAACTCTTATCATTCTCTCGATAACAACAGGATGAGCATACTGAGGCGGGAGCGGAAAATCCGCTTTGTCACTGATGGTGGAAGTCATATCTGACAGTGCATCATCCCATTCCTTCTGTGCACTCCTCTTGTTATTGTGTCCTGTAGGCAGGATCCTTGAAGAGATAACTATGAAAATAAATGAAAATCCGAAAAGTACAAAATATATCGCCATTCCCTGTCCCTTCAGTACAGAGAACACACCAAATACTGCCGAGAAAATCGCAAGCATAAGTATTACCATTGCGACCTTTTGATATGTAGGATTGATCCTGTCGATGACTCTCTTCTGCTTTGCTGTTGTCGAGAGTCTTTTATATTGTGTCGGATATGTGTTAAGGAGCTCCTCTGCATCTCTTAGCTCCTTTACAGAGGCTTCCTGCTCAGGTGAAAGCACCTTGAGGTATCTCGCCCTCTCCTCTTCTTCTGCCTTCTTCAGTTTATATTCAGCCTCGACACTGTGAAGAGGCATGGACGGGATTATCTTTCCGAGTTCCGTAAGGAAGATATCCACTTCCTCCTCGTACTTGAAATTACACTGTTTTTCTAGGCCGGTTCCGTATTTTACAACAAGATATGGCATTGTTCCGAAGATCCCCTTTCCTGAGAATCCTCCCTTACTCATGGCTACACGTTTGAAGCATCTGCTGATGTCTCTGTAACTTATGTAGTAACGTCTGTCTATAAAAAAACTGTTCAGGTACATGGCCTTTTTTCCCAGGCCGCACGGACCTACCTTTATACAGTTTTTTCTGTCTTCCCTAAGCTCTTCCCTGCTTATTTTTGTTGTTCCTAGACATGTTGGAGTAAAAAACATAATGTCCTCCTGTTGCTGAAAATAATAAGACAGGGTGAAGTATGACTCCACCCTGTCCATAGATCAAATTGTCAAAGTGAAAATTTGTTCATAAGGATGAACTGTTTTCATTGTTATGATGAACAGTGTACGTTAACGTCTTTTCTGTGCATCATGCAAATATTTAGTTTTAAAATGTCATTGGTCAGTTGACATCGTCATAAGCTCCGATACTCCTCCTATTCAGTACACGGAAACCTATGTTTCAGGCGTGAGCCATTTGAGCATTCTGATTTGCGCTGTACTTCTTTGAAGCTCTGATGAAGAGATACAGGAAGAATGCTGCGATGATGATTCCAAGAGGATAGGAAACTGCTGTGTTGTTTGTGAAGAACGGGATAAGTCCGAGACACTCAGGAGCCATCAGGAAGTATGTAGCTGATACGGCTGACATGAATGTTGCAGGAACTGCACATACCCAGTAATTTCTCTTCTCTCTTACGAGATACATAGCACCTGTCCAGAGAACCAGCATAGCCAGAGTCTGGTTTGTCCATGAGAAATATCTCCAGATAACTGCGTAACTGAAAATACCGAATGAGTTTCCGAATCCGAGGAAAGCACCGCATCCAAGTAATGGAACGCAGAGCTTAAGTCTGTTTGTGAAAGACTCCTGGTCCATCTTGATCCAGTCAGCAACTGTGTATCTTGCTGAACGGAATGCAGTATCACCTGATGTGATAGGACATGCAACTACACCGAGCATAGCCAGAACAACACCGATGTTACCCATGGTCTTTACGCATACATCATAGATAGCAACTGACTGTCCGCCTGCAAGGATCTCCTTAAGGCCTGTGTTGAGTCCGCCGGTTGTCTCATAGATAGAAACACCTGCAGCAGCCCATACAAGAGCTATACATCCTTCTGCTACCATTGCTCCGTAGAATACGAAGTGTCCCTGTCTCTCTGACTTAAGACATCTTGCCATAAGAGGTGACTGAGTTGAATGGAAACCTGAGATAGCACCACATGCTACTGTGATGAACATGAATGACCATACAGGAGTTGAACCCGGATGCATGTTGTAGAAGTGATCCCAAAGTTCAGGAGTATGGAAGCCGTTAAGAGGTAATCCGATAACAACACCGATCGCCATGATGATAAGGCAGATACCGAATACAGGATAGATCTTTCCGATGATCTTATCGATAGAAATAAAGGTTGCTATGAAATAATAGATAAGGATGATTCCGAGCCATACGGCTGTATTTGCGAATGCTCCTGTAACGCCCTTGCTGGCAAGAAGCTGAACGATAAGACCTGCAGGTCCTACAGCAAATACTGTACCAACCATAACGAGAAGAACAACCGAGAATACTCTCATGATGGACTTCATGGTATTTCCGAGATACTTACCTGTTACCTCTGCAATTGAAAAACCGTTATTTCTCTCGCTAAGCATACCTGAGAAATAATCATGTACACCACCTGCAAAGATAGTTCCCAAGGTGATCCAAAGGAAAACGATAGGTCCCCAAAGTGCGCCCTGAAGTGCTCCGAAGATAGGGCCGAGACCTGCGATGTTCAAAAGCTGAACCAGGAACAGCTTCCACTGTGGTAAAACGACATAATCAACACCATCATTAATGGTTACTGCCGGTGTCTCACGATCATCCGGTCCAAATGTGCTGTCTACCAGTTTACCATAGGTAAAGTAGCCTGCGATCAGTAAGCAAAGACAAATTAGAAAACTGATCATACATAACCTCCCTAATTATGGGCTTTGATTTAGTAAAATGCTATTGACCGGATAGCACTTTATTAAATCTTTATTAATTGTTCCGTATTTATTGTAATTTCTTATTAAATTGTTTTCAATAAAAAAATCATTATCTGTTGAATTTGCATTAAAAATAATTTTTAATTTGTACAAAATAAGTGTTGAGTTTTAATGTGAAGCTTTCTTAAAAAAATAGTGCATAAAACAAGACCCGTAGAATTAAATTTATGCTTAAAAATTTAAATTCTACGAGCCTTATTATTTGATCAAAAATCTATGTTTTCATCGAAAAGCGAGAAGAAATTGTCGGCTTTGCTTTCACTGTATTCATTGAGATCTATTCTATCCCAGAAGGATTCTCTGAATCTTACTATATGCTGTTCCTTATACTCTCCGTACTCCTCAAAAAATGTCTTTGATTTCAAAGCTATTTCCAGCTTCCTCTTTCTGGAAAGTGTTGCCTCTTCATCATATGCATCTATGACTTTTATGATGTAATACTTACCATCCTCTTCTATGATGCCTGATATCTGTCCTTCTTCAAGACTGAAGGCAGTTGTGTATATGGCATCTGATTTTTCGGATTTCGCAAGGGTTCTCTCTATCTCCGGATCTTCACTGTTCTGTCTTGCGTAATAGGCAAAGTTGGCACCCTCTACATTTACAAGTTCAAGCACATTTTCCGCTGCAGCTCTTTCGGAACATTCTATCTGCTGTATCTTTATGACTTTGACTTCTGCATCCGATACCTCGAGATCAGCATCAGATATCAGATAATCCGCAGTCTTACATGCCAGAAAATACTCTGTATAAATATGGACGACATCATCGATAGTACAGTTCCCCATGAAGGCGATATCTTCCGGAGTCAGACCGTCATAAAATTCATTTGATATGGTCCTTATCTTATCCATTTCAGTGGAAGTTGCTATGATACCGGTTCTTGCAGCAAGAAGATTAAGGGTCTTTATATCCTGCAGAAACTCTTTTATCTTTGATACAAAATAAGGACCATAAGTGGATTCATGCTGATTTTTTACGGGGAGATCCCATATCTCTGGTCCTATGGCATTCTGATATCTGTTTCTTTCAGAGCCTATGACTATCCTGCACTCTGCTTCGGTATAGCCCTTAACATCCTCTGTTTTACCGGTTATCTCTACACCCTTACACGAAACTAAGCTGCATGCCATAAGCATGCAGCCCAGAAAAGTTACAGTTGTTTTTATAATCTTTCTAAAACTCATACGCAGCTTTTTCCATCTCAGCTTCATATCCATGGGTACTTGCTCTTAACAAGAAAAGCCATGCCTATCCCGAGCAGAGCTCCCATAAATACCTGTAACGGAGTATGTCCCACATACTCCTTAAGCTTCATTTCAAATTCCTCCGGCTTCCAGTTAAACGGATTGTCCTCCAGGATCTTATTGAGAAGAACGGCCTGTTTTCCTGTTTCTCTTCTGACTCCAGTGGCATCATACATGACAACGCTTGCCAATGCAAAGCAGACCGCAAACATCGATGATGCTATTCCATATTGAAGCGCCGCAGCTGTGGCTATAGATACCACAAAGGAGGAATGGCTGGAGGGCATGCCTCCCGAGCCGGTCATCCTTTCCCAGTTTATGCCTTTATTGAAATAGGCATCTATGGCTGTTTTTATCACCTGGGCTGCCAGCCATGAAGCGACAGCCGTGGTGAGCATATAGTTACTAAGTAATTCTTCAAGTAAGTTCATTAAAATCAATATCCTATCAACCAATCATAAAGTTCCTGATACTTCATAGCTGAAGTCCTCCATGAGTAATCCTTCGCCATGGCACGATCCACCATTTTGTTCCAGTCACGCTTACGATCATAATAGATCTTTTCAGCATAACGGATGGTGTTCAGCATCTCATGGGCATTGTAATTGGAGAATGAGAAACCTGTTCCCTTATCCTCGTACTCATTGAATGGCTCGACAGTATCTCTGAGTCCGCCTGTTTCCCTGACGATAGGTATGGTGCCGTATCTTAGGGCAATAAGCTGTGACAGCCCGCAGGGCTCAAAAAGTGAAGGCATAAGATAAGCATCACATGCAGCATACATCTTATGGCTGATCTCATTGGAGTAATAGATCTGGGCTGAAACCTTGTTATGGTACTTCCAGTCATAGTGGCGGAACATATTTTCATACTTCTCGTCACCGGTTCCCAGAACAACGAACTGAATATTGTCCTGACAGAGTTCGTCCATGATGCACTCCACAAGATCGAGTCCCTTCTGGTCAGTGAGTCTGGAAACGATACCGATCATCATCTTTCCCGGATCAACATCCATTCCCCAGTCTTCCTGAAGTGCCTTTTTATTCTTGAACTTCTCTTTTCGGAAATTCTTGGCATTGTAATTCTTGACCAGATACTTGTCTGTTTCAGGATCCCATTCGTTGTAGTCGATACCGTTGACTATACCTCTTAAGTCATGCTCTCTCGCTCTCAGAAGTCCATCGAGTCCTTCACCATAGAAAGGCATCTTGATCTCTTCCGCATATGTGTCGGATACTGTGGTGATTGCGTCGGCATAAACGATACCGCCCTTTAACAGATTTCCGTCCTTCTTGCACTCAAGCTTATCAGCTGTGAAGTAATAGTCACTTAACTGAGTGAATCTCTGTATGGTCTTTACATCCCAGACTCCCTGGAACTTAAGATTGTGAATGGTTATTACAGATTTTATGGAGCGATAGAACTCACCGCCGGCAAAATTATCATGGAGCAGTACAGGGATGAGACCGGTCTGCCAGTCATGACAATGTATAAGGTCCGGATGCCATCCAAGAAGCGGTAAAGCTGAAAGCGCAGCATAACAGAAAAAGCTGAACTTCTCCAGATCCCAATACCAGTCACCATAAGGACGGTCTCCTGAAAAATAGGATTCATTATCTATAAAATAATAGGTGACACCCTCAAGCTCATACTTAAGTACTCCGACGTAGCGGGACTGGCCGAGATAATCCATGTAAAAATGTGTTACATACTCCATTTTCTGTCGCCACTCCCATGGTATGCACATATACTTGGGAATCATAACGCGGCAATCATAGTATCTCTTATCAATGGTCTTTGGAAGCGAACCAACAACGTCAGCCAATCCTCCTGTTTTAATAAAAGGTACAGCCTCCGATGCAAGCATCAATACATTTTTCATTTTATACAGCCTCCCACTCAAATTTTAGTTCCGTATTCAAGAAATCACATGATGTATTGAAAGCAATAAGTGAAAATCCTCGTTAAAAGCTAATAAATTTACACCCATTGATAAACATTATTATACTTCCTACAAAGCATCATTAGCAAGGTTTTTAAGCTCTCTGGCATTTGCAAGGACTGCGTCAGTGACCTTCCCGCCCGCAAGAAGTCTGGCAAGTTCCATGACAGACTCTTCTTTATCGAGTCTTCTTATGTTGGTACGGGTATGTCCCTCTTCCGCCAGCTTCTCTATGCAGTAATGATTATTGGCCTTTGCGGCTATCTGAGGAAGATGGGTTATAAGTATCACCTGATGTGATAATGCTATCTTCTTAAGCTTCTCAGATACCTTTTCTGCTGTTCTTCCGGAAATTCCGGTGTCTACCTCATCGAAGATCAGTGTAGGGATCTCATCAGTATCTGCTAGCACAGTCTTTATGGAAAGCATGATTCGGCTCAGCTCACCGCCGGAAGCAACCTCACTGAGAGGTCTGACCGGTTCACCGGGATTGAGACTGACAACGAAATGTACATCGTCTATACCGTTTGATGAAGGTTCCTTCAGACTCCTGAAATCCATATCGAACTTAACATCCAGAAATCCCATCTCTGTCATCTCCGAACGTATCTTCTCGCAAAGTATCTTCGCACCCTTCTTACGGGCTTCAGTAAGCTTACTGCAGAGCTCCATAAGCTCAGATTCGGATTTTTTCAGATTCCTGATACATCTTTCCCTGTTCTCATCGTAGTCTTCCAGTTCCTTTAATCTTTCCTGCTTTTCCAGAAGTCTGGCTTCCGTTTTTTCAACTGTACCGCCGTATTTTGCCATGACACCCCGGATATAGTCCAGACGCTCTGTGACCTCCTGAAAATCCTCTTCGTCAAAATCATTCTTATCCAGATAATGATCCAGTTCTCTCACTGTATCTTCTGATATGGTCTGGAGATCATAAAGACTGTCACTTATATTCTGAAGTGACTCATCATAATTCAGAGCATCCTGAATGGCTCTTATGGCAGAGGAAAGATCCACCTCATCCATGATGGCTCTTGCCTTTTGCACAGAGCCGTATATCTTCTGGATATTCTGATATTTTTTATATCTCTGGGCCAGTTCTTCCTCTTCGCCCTCCTTGAGTTCGGCTTTTTCGATATCCTCGATCTCGAATTTCAGAAAATCCAGCTCCCTGAGACGCTGACTCTCATCCATATCGAAGCCCTCAAGCTTCTCCTTCAACGCTGTATACTCATGATACTTTTCTGACACAGATACACGAAGAACACCAGTCTCTTTTTGCTGGAAATCATCCAGAACTTTCAGGTGATATCCATCACGCAAAAGAGACTGATGTTCATGCTGTCCATGAATATCTATCAAAAGCTCCGCAACCTTACGAAGCTTTGACAGTGTCACTGTTTCATCATTTATTTTTATTTCCGATCTGGTATTGGAGATCTTTCTTTTTATGATGATCTGTCCATCTTCAGGTTCAACATCAAGCTCACGAAGCATCTCCTCCTGATGCTCAGTGAGATCTCCGAAGATGATCTCCACGAATCCCGATTCCTTACCGTTTCTGATCATATCCTTGTTGGCTTTTGAACCGAGACACAGATTTATGGAGCCGATCAGAATGGACTTTCCGGCTCCGGTCTCTCCTGTAAGAATATTTAAACCTTCACCAAATTCAACTTCCGCTGTCTCAATCAGTGCAAGATCTTTAACATGTAGATGATATAGCATTTTGTCTCCTCTTTTCCGAAACCAAAACCCCGATTTTGCCAGTAGGGCCTTAGTCTCTTAGTTGTCCTAATCATCCGGTAAATGTCGTTACTCCATTATTTCCTGAATACGATTCTTCACATCCAAAGCATCCTGCGCGTTCTTCATGGCGCACATGATGGTATCATCGCCGGCAAGAGTTCCGACGATCTTTTCGAGTCTGAACTGGTCCAATGCTGCAGCAACCGCATTGGCCATACCTGCCATGGTACGGATCACAAGTAAATTACCTGCTGTATCCATGCTCATGAGGGCTTCACGAAGAACTCTGATATACTTTTCGGAATATACCTGTTCCTCTTTTTCTATGATCTGATAATACTGGCTCCCATCATTGCCTGTGACCTTACTGAGCTTCAGTTCTTTAATATCCCGTGAGACAGTTGCCTGGGTCACCTTGTAGCCTTCTCTGTTGAGAATGTCCGCAAGTTCCTCCTGAGTGCCTATTCTCATGCGGCCAACCAGCTCTATTATCTTCTGATGCCTTGATTTCTTCATCTCAGCTCTCCTTTACCAAATATCATTATCCATTTTTTTACTGAGAGTCTCCAAAAAGCTGCTCTTCCTTAATTTGATAAGGGTCGTCAGTTCATTTGCCTTTCTGACAGTTACTATATCGCCTTTCTCCAGTTCCACAACATTTTCCCCATCGTATGCAACAATTTCCTTTTCCGATTCTATCCTGATCTCTATGCGACTGGAATCAGAAAGTACAACAGGTCTGCTTTTGGTACTGTGTGCACAGATCGGTGTCATGATTATGACCGGAGATCCGGGAGCAACTATGGGTCCTCCGGCAGAAAGATTGTAGGCTGTTGAACCTGTAGGTGTGGCAAAGATCATTCCGTCAGCTATATAGTTGCTTAAGTTCTGTCCGTCACATGACACTGCAAAACGCATAACATTTATGCCTCTGCTCCTGCTTACTAGAATCTCGTTTAAAGCTGTACCTCTGGCAATGACTTCTCCGTTACGGCGTACACTTCCATGAAGCATGGTTCGAACATCACGTATATAATCATGTTTTATAAGACGGTCCATAGCCTCGGGAATCTGATCAAGCTGTGACACTTCAGTAAGATATCCGAGGTGTCCGGCATTAACTCCAAGTATGGCTGTATCCTGACCTCTTAGTACACCTGCTATCCTCAGCATGGTACCGTCCCCGCCGATACTTACTATGGCGTCGGTATCACTGAAATCAGATCTTTCATAATCCGCCTTCAGAATTGATGAGACCCTTACACCTCTTTCTGTAAGATACGTCTCTATGGCATCCTTAAACACCATGGCATCAGGTTTTGTTATATTAACGACTAAAGTAATCTTCATCATTGTTCCAAATAATCTTTGTCAGAAAAAATTCTGTTATAGTGATCAGCTGAAAAACTCACTTCACATCAAGCATATCGTGTGATGCATTGACAGTCTTTTCAGCGGTCTCATGTATCCAGAGAAGATCCTTCTCTCCGTCAGTATCTGTTTCATCCCTTAACATAAGTTCCGCAAGGTACTCTATATTGCCCTCCGGTCCCTTGATAGGGCTGAAGGTAAGGCCCTTAAGCTCGAATCCTATGGAATATGCAAAGGAGAGAGTCTTTTCTATAACTTCAACATGTACCTTTTTGTCCCTTACGACTCCCTTTTTGCCCACCTGATCTCTTCCTGCTTCGAACTGAGGCTTGATAAGGCAAACCACCTGACAATCCTTTTTAATAAGTGTCTTAACAACAGGAAGTACGAGCTGCAGGCTGATGAAACTGACATCTATGGAAACAAGACTTGCCAGTTCTCCGAGATCCTCAGGTTTTACGTAACGGATATTGGTCTTTTCCATACATACGACACGTTCATCATTACGAAGCTTCCAGTCAAGCTGACCATGACCTACGTCGATGGCAAATACCTTCACTGCGCCATTCTGCAGCATACAGTCTGTAAATCCGCCTGTACTTGCTCCTATATCGAGACAGACCTTTCCTTCGCAGGAAACGCCGAACTCCCTGATGGCTTTTTCAAGCTTCAATCCTCCTCTTGAAACATAAGGAAGGACATTTCCTCTTACCTCTATCGGCACTTCAGGATCAAAGGTGGTTCCCGCTTTATCTTCTTTTTGTCCGTCTACATAAACGATGCCTGCCATGATGGTACGCTTCGCCTTTTCTCTGGACTCAGCCAATCCTCTGTTGACAAGTAAAACATCAAGTCTTTCTTTTTTCAAAATCAGTTCCTCATTGCAGGATACTCTGATCACTGCATCCAAAATCTATAATTCCTTTTTCATTTAAAAGTTTCATGATGGATTCACTATCGATCTTGAGTCCCTCACGAAGCTTTGTTACATCTCCATGCTCTACGTATTTATCCGGAAGAGTTATGGTAACGACCTTTACAGTCGGATGATTTTCAAGTATATACGCCTCGACCTGTATGCCGAAACCGCCCTGCTTTACATTCTCTTCAAGGGTAACTATAACCTCATGATCGAGGGCCAGCAGATCCAGCATATCTGTATCAATAGGTTTCACAAAACGCGCATTGACAAGAGTGAGATCATAGCCTCGTTTCAAAGCCTTGTCGCGAATGTGTTCAGCTGTTGATACCATAGAGCCTGCGGCAAGAAGGGCAATTTTTTCTCCCTTAAAAAGCATCTCGGACTTTCCGTACTCAATAGGTGAAGCAAACTCACTTAATCCCTGGTAGGCAACTCCTCTCGGATATCTGATGCTGACAGGTAACGGATATTTCATGGCAAATTCCATCATCATCCCAAGCTCATGAGCATTTTTAGGTGCCATGACAGTCATATGCGGTATGGATGTCAGATAGCTGTAATCAAAGATTCCCTGATGGGTCTCACCATCAGAGCCCACAAGACCGGCCCTATCGATACAGAAAACAACCGGCAGCTTCTGGAGACAGACATCATGAACTATCTGATCATATGCTCTCTGTAAAAAACTTGAATAAACTGCTATTACAGGCTTAAGGCCATTTGTTGCCATACCTGCAGCGCAGGTCACTGCATGCTGCTCTGCGATCCCAACATCAAAAAAGCGGTTAGGATAGTCGTGAGCGAACTTGCTGAGTCCTGTTCCGTCAGGCATGGCAGCTGTAATTCCCACGATCTTCCTGTTTTCTTTTGCGAGCTCGCAGATCTTGTCCGAAAAATATTCTGTATATGTTTTGCCCTTATTGGACAGCGGCTTTCCCGAATGAATATCAAAGGGAGAAACCCCATGATATCTGGATGGATATCTTTCTGCAGGTTTATATCCTTTTCCCTTTTGAGTGAGAACATGAACTATAACCGCATGATCTATCTTCTTTGCTTCATTTATGGTTCTCTCCACCTCTTTGATGTTGTGACCATCTATGGGGCCGAGATAGGTTATGCCCATATCTTCAAAGAACATGCCCGGGATAACAAGCTGCTTGATGGAATTTTTCGCCTGCTGAATATGCTTTACGAGCTTTTCTCCCACAACAGGAAGCTTCAGCAATGTTCCGCCCACATCCACCTTTAATCTGTTATAACCCTTTGCCGAACGAAGACCGTTAAGATATTTGGAGATGCCTCCGACATTCTGGGAGATCGACATATTGTTGTCGTTGAGAACGATGATGAAGTTCTTTTTCATGCGGGATGCATTATTAAGTCCTTCATAAGCGAGACCGCCTGTAAGGGAACCGTCTCCGATAACAGATACAACAGTGTAGTCCTCACCCTTAATATCTCTTGCAGCAGCGATACCTATGCCCGCAGAGATGGATGTAGAGCTGTGTCCCGTTCCGAAACAATCATAGGGACTCTCGGAACGTTTTGGAAATCCGCTCATACCGTGATACTGTCTCAATCCGTCGAAGTTATCCTTACGACCGGAAAGGATCTTATGGGTATAAGCCTGATGTCCAACATCCCAGACCACCTTGTCCTTAGGAAGATCCAGAGCCCTGTAAAGACCTATGGTGAGATCAACGACCCCAAGGTTAGAAGCCAGATGTCCGCCATATTCTGAAGTCTTCTCAATAATAAATTGTCTGATTTCGGACGCAAGCTGAACAAGCTGCTGATCATCCAGCCTTTTCAGATCTTCCGGTCCATATATATCATCAAGTAACATTTTATACTTTAACTTTCTAATTTACTTATTTCTATTTATCAACATATCCGTTAATTCCATGAGGAATCTGCGGCTGTCTTCATTAACCTGAGAGAGGCTTTTTATCTCTTCTATAGCCTGTACGGAAAGACGCTCCACCTCTTCATGAGCCTTCTCAAGACCGTATATGGAAACATAAGTGGTCTTGTTATTCTCATCGTCTGAATGAATAGGCTTTCCGAGAACCTCTTCAGTACTGGTTTCATCGAGTATATCATCCTGTATCTGAAAAGCCACGCCTATCTTCTCTCCGATATCCGCAAGCTTTTCTACCTCGGCATCCTCTGCTCCGCCGAGAACAGCACCTATCATAAGGGATGCCTGTAATAGAGCACCTGTCTTAAGTCTGTAGATAAACATAAGCTGCTCATCAGTAAGAGGCTTTCCTGTCATTTCAACATCAACCACCTGACCTCCAAGCATGCCGTTTATTCCGGACTTTCCAAAGAGAATGTTCAGTGCCTTCATAAAAGCAAGGGAGTAGTCATTGACTGAAGCCTCCGTAGCATGAAGACGACCTGCGGAATAGTCCATAAGCTGCTTCTTGAACACTTTAGTTGTTATCTCTGGAGGATACAGGAACAGAGCATCGCCACAGAGAGTTCCCATGGCCTCTCCATACTTATACCATGTAGACTCTCTTCCGCGTCTGTACTTATCACCGTCCATACAGGGAAGGTCATCATGGCAGAGACTTGCTGTATGTATCATTTCCATGGAACACATAAAACTATGGAGTACAGGAAGCATGAATTCATCCCTTTCGCTTCCGTATCTGTCCTTGTAAAGTTCATAACTCTTCAGGATAATAAGCGGTCTTATGCGCTTTCCTCCGGCTTCAACTGAATAAGTCATGGAGTCAAGTACGGTTGACTGAAGCCCTGTGACCTCAGGAAGACCCTTAGTTATTATTTCGTTTACCTTTTTTACTGCTTCACCAAGTTCATGAGAGAATGCCATCTTCATCCAACACCTTTACCTGTTTTTCAATCTTATCAATACTATCGTTCGCATCCTTAAGAAGACCCACACCCTTTTTGTACATATCAAATGTCTTTTCTAGGCTGTCTTCATTTTCCATCTTTTCTATAAGCTCATCCAGTTCGGCAAATACCTCATTTAACGGCTTTCTGCTTTCCTCGGACGCTTCCGTTACGGTTTCCTTGCTTTTGGTTCTTCCGGCCATATCAACCTCCTGAATTAATTTCCTCGATGCGGCTTTTTAATGTTCCGTCCCTGAGGGTAGTGGTTATCAGCTCACCTTTTTTGATCTTCTTTACACTGTCAACCTTATGTCCCTTATCATCCTGAACAAAGCCATAGCCTCCTGACAGCTTTTTAAGCGGGCTTACCGCTTCAAGCCTCTCGGTCTCAAGCAGCAGCCTGTGATGAGCCTTATCAATGCTCTGTTTCATGACAGATGGCATGGATTCATAGTCTCTCAGCCGGTTTTTTGCCGTATGAAGTCTGTCAGTCATATAGTCACGTAAAACATCATACTTTCTGAGCTTTTCTTTCTCAGCTGTAAGTTTATCATGTATACGCTGCTTCAATTCATTCCGGTAAAGAATTTCTTTCTTGTGGTATTCGTTAAGAATATACTTGGGATTCTTCTGATTGATCTTAAGCTTGTACATGGATAATTTCTGTCGGGAATCAAGAATTCGTTCATTCAGAACAGCATCAAGAGTCCCTTTGTATCCGGAAATATCCTCTGTAAACTTTGTGAAGTCAAAAACCGCAAGCTCGGCTCCCGCACTCGGGGTCGGTGCTCTGAGATCCGCAACAAAATCCGCTATGGTCGTATCAGTCTCATGCCCGACTGCACTGATTATAGGTGTGTCTGCATCGAATATGGCCTGAGCCACAGCCTGCTCGTTGAAGGCCCACAGATCCTCTATGGAACCGCCTCCCCTGCCGACTATGATGACATCCATACCCATGAGATCAAGTGTCCTGATGCCGCGGATGATGGACTGGACAGCACCATCCCCCTGAACCAGTGCCGGATACAGGGTGATGTCTACATAAGGATTTCTCCTTTTAGCTATCTGTACTATATCCCGTACAGCAGCTCCTGTCTTTGCTGTCACTATTCCTATCCTTGTTGCATATTTCGGAATCGGCTTTTTATACATAGGGTCAAACATACCCATTTCGGAAAGTTCCTTTTTGAGCTGCTCAAATCTTATGTATAGATCTCCGACTCCGTCTGCCGTAAAGCTTTTGGCATAGATCTGGTAACTGCCGCCTCTCTCATAGACGCCTACATTACCGGTACAGAGAACGCTCATACCATCCTCTAACTTAAACTGAAGCCCCGCACGATCTCTGACGAACATGACGCCGGAAATCTGCGAAGCTGTATCTTTTAATGTAAAGTAAATATGACCTGAAGTATGATACTTCAGGTTCGATATTTCCCCTTTTATGGTGATGCCGGATAATGCAAAGTCCGTAGCGAACATATTGCCTATGTAGCTGTTGACCTGCGATACCGTGTATGCCTTGTTAAGCTGACCCATCGTTTATTTATTGTTCTTATTGATAAGAATATGAACGCTCTTGCCTTCAGCAGACTTCTTCTCAGTAACCTCTCCCTGCTGCTTGCGCGGTGCCTTCTCTACTCTCTTTGACTCACGTGTGCTGTCGACAAGTCTCGCAAGAACACCGTTTACAAAAGAGCCTGATTCATTGCCGCCGTACTTCTTGGCAAGCTCGATAGCCTCGTTTATAGCAACCTTCTCAGGAACTGCCTCGTCGAAATTAATCTCATAAAGTGCAAGACGAATAGCAGTAAGATCTGTCTTCGTCATACGATCAGTCTTCCATCCGTCAGCGCTTGAATTGATCTTCTCATCAAGCTCAGGAATCTTATCTACTATCTTCTGCACTGCTGATTCAAGATTCTTCTGCTCCTCTTCTGTCAGATCTTCGATCTTGATCAGATTGTCACCGTCCTCATAGTCCGGTGAATCGAAATAACGCTCCATCTGTGAAGGAATCTCGTCTCCAGGGTAAAACTGTGTGGAGAAAAGAAGTTTAAACTTATGATCTCTTTCTTCTCGCTTATTCATATTTTTCCTATCTAATAAAATTTTAAATGTACTACGGTTATTTTTCAGGATGATCAATCCTCAGGGGTAACAACTCCCGAAATCTTGATGTTTACATCAAGTACATTGAGACCTGTCATAGACTCAATGGCCTGAGCAACCTTATCCTGAACATTCTTGGAAACTTCAGGAATAGAGTATCCATACTTGACATTGAGACTGAGATCCACAGATACGTGACCCTCCTCGATGCTTATGGAAACACCCATACCGAGATCCTTGATACCCATTCTGGAAATGATCTCTCCTGACCAGCCTCCGTTCATGGAATCAACTCCCTCAGTTTCAGTTGCTGCAATTCCGGCAATTACAGCTACAACTTCATCGGCGATAACAACCTGTCCGTTATCATCCTTCTCGTATACAACATGTGTTGCTCTCTCTAGCTTCTGATCCATAAGGAACCTCCAATATAAGTTGTGCAAATGCACATTTTACAGATATATACCTGATTTGTACAGATTAATTTGAAATTTTGATACTTTTTGCCATAAGTCCATCTGCCACTTATGCGACCACACAGATGGCAGATGGACTTATGAAACTGATGCAATCATACCATATTTCTGTATTTTATGCATTTAAAAATCTTTTTTGTATATTTTTAGGTCATATGAGTTTATTATATATATTAGAAAATATAAGTCCAAGTTGTGCACTTAGGATACGTGATCAGAAAAAAATTGACAACATAGGGGAGGTTTAAGTATGGAGTTCAAAGGCATCAAGCACGTTGCAAGCGGAAATTTCATTCATAGGTATGATATTCAGTATGAGACCAGAGACCATAAAGAGAAGATCTATGAAATCGTAAGTCGAGATCCTGATATCACTTCTTTAGAGGATCTTTCCGACTGGGGCAGTAAAACCGTCTGCATAATCGGTCTTTCCCGTAACCATACTCGCATACTGTTGAATAGAGAGTACCAGATGGCTATCGGAGACTGGGTATATAATTTTCCATCCGGTCTTATCGATGAAGGTGAAACTCCCACAGAAGCCGCAAAAAGAGAACTGCTGGAGGAGACCGGTCTTCATTTCGTAAAGCGTATCGTACGTTTAAAGAGCAGTTTCAATTCCATCGGTCTTTCAAACGAATCAACTTCCTGCGTAATCGCCATCGTTGACGGAGAGATCCAGGAAAGTAATTCAAGTTTCGAAGAGATCCAGGGTGTCTGGCTCAGTAAAAACGAGGTCAAGGAGCTTCTCAAGACCGCAAAAATGTCAGCGAGAGCCCAGCTTTTCTGTTTCCTCTGGGTATACGGCGATCTTTCTCTGGACAGATTCTATGAAGAGCAGGAAGATTTCGGAAAAGGAAACCTTCGATAATTATAATCATCCTTATCGATCAAAACATACAGCCCGTCCGGATGCGATCTTTTTCCGGACGGGCTTTACTTATTTTATACGATGCCGAAACTGTCATAGTAGATACAGTTATGGTCACATCCTCCCATCAGCAGTTTTCTGCAGGCTTTCATACGATAGGTAGACTCTTCTTCACTCTGATTTCTTCCGATACGTTTCCGGATATAACCTATGTTTTCGAAGTTTGACTCCTTACCCGGTATCAGTGCCGCACAGGTGTTTATCCAGATCACATTGCAGTCATCATGAGCACAGAGATCCAGTGAAAGCTTGAAATCATATGATCCTGTGGAATATGCAGGGGCTATGATCATAGTCAGCATGAATCCCCGCATGATGCGTTCCATGTATTCATTGGTCAGAAAATCCTTGCATATCATGACTGCAAAACGTCCTATTCCCGGATAATGAAAGATGGTTATTTTATTGTTTTTCTTCAGATACTCTCTATGGTTTCCCTGTTTTGTCTTGAGAAAAAAAGGATTCTGTTTACACTGCCTGGTGAGTACATTTCCATTTCTGTCCAGAACCGGTGAATAATTCAGTCCCGCCAGGCTGCATGAAGGAAGCACGATCAGGGATGGAATAAGCTTTCTCTCTTCACTGTCAAGGGAGGAAAGCTTCTCATGTATAAATGTCTCCATGGTCGGATTCCCGAGCATTTCAGGAAAAACCATCACTTCACTTCCGTTCTCTCCTGCTTCTCTTATCTTATTCCATACAAGATCATTGTCCCGTTTCATACGGGAATCGATGTATTTGATGTCAAAAGTCTGATAATTGTCTGTATTATGATATTTGACATCAAAATTTGATTTTGCACTAAGGGGAGATGCGGCAACATTAAGCTTTTTTGTTTTATCAAATTTAGGCAATGAACCTTTTTTTATAAAAATATGCTCCGCCTCTATATTCGGAATATCCTCCACAACCAGAAGATATTTAAGATAGCTGTCTATTCGCTCATAGGAAAAGGAATGTCTGTTCTTTCTGGACCAGACGCACCGCATCTTAGGAAACAGCGATATACCCGTCTCTTCTCTGTTTGTATTTATCTCCGATGAAATCGGATTTTCTTCAAGGATCTCGCGTTCATCATACAGAAGAACCGATACAGCTTCATCAAGAGCCTGAATAAATCTTATGATACTGTTCCTGTCATGTTCACTGTACAGTTTATCCTTGAAGGAATACAGCTTTTTTACGTATTCATGATCAAAATCCGGCTCAAATACAGGAAAATACATACCCTTTTCACTTAAGCTGAGATCTGTATATTTCTGAATATATTTATCTGTTCTTTCACATTCTTTTTCAGAGATGCTTTTATACAAAATAAGATAATCCTTACCGACATTCCTTACTAAAAAAGAACATAACTCTGCAATCAGATTGTATATTAATATTCTCTCCGGAACTGCCTCTGTCATATCGTCCGATTTCCCCTCTCTTCTTGTTTATGACATACATCCGGCAGCCTCCATGCAGTATCATACCGCCCCGACTCCTGTCACAAAATCACTAAACTGTCTTCTATACATTCAAAGCATATTCTAATGTTTCATCAAATTTTTTTCAAATGTATATAACGGTTTTTTCAGGACATGTGAATCCCCTTTATACAGTTATATGATCCTTCAGTTTTTCATAAGTCTTATCCCCTATCCTTTTTACATTTTTTATTTCCTCTATGTCAGCGAAACCGCCATATTTTTCTCTGTATTCAATAATATTTTTTGCTGTGGCGGGACCAACACCGGGAATGATTTCCAGTTCCTGTAAGCCTGCTTTATTTATATTTACCCTTGATGATATTTCCGGTGATTTTTCAGGATCTAAATCAGCCGACCCACTTTCCGATTCAGGTCTCACTGATGATAAAGATTCATCCGGTAAAGTACCTGTTTTCTTCGAAGATGACTCAGATTCCCCTTTGTCAGTTTCAAAACTCTTTTCTGATTCCGCTTTTTCTGTTCTATAATTCTTTTCAGAACCAGCTTTCTCGGTTTCAGAACCATTTTCCGCTCCTGCTCTTTCTGTTTGAGATCTCTTTTCTCCCGAAGCCTCTGTATAGAACTTAAAACCTGTTTTCTCTTCCGGCCGGCCTTTACCGACATACCATATGCCGCTTCCCAGCATAAGAACGATCATGAGGATCTGTTTTATTTTTAAAAGCCTTTCCCTTATTTTATTTTTTTCTTTGTTTGTCATAGTTTATCCTCCAAGATCCTTTGTTTTTAATGTCTAGATTCAATCAATATTATCCTGTAAAGTACATGAATTAACATTGACAGCCTGTCACTCCGGCGTATAATTCAATATGTACAAAACGCTAGGGGCGCATTTGCTGAGATGATCTTTTGATCAACCCTTTTTACCTGATCAGGTTAGTACCTGCGTAGGGAAGCAATATAAGTAAGTATCACTTATGTATTTTTTGTGATTCTCGCAAGCCCCTCCATAGATAACGTCTCTTTAACAGCTTTAAAGCGGCGTTCACATCAAGGAGGATTTTTTTATGTCTAAAAACATCAAAACACTTGTCTACTGTTCTGCCTGCATAGCTCTGGCAACCATCGCTTCCATGATCACCGTTTTCAGTTTTCCGACAGGCGGTTCTGTAACGCTCTTTTCCATGCTGTTTGCAGTACTACCGGGTTTTTTCTTCGGCCCGGTTGCTGGTATAACAAGTGGAGTTGCCTGCGGAATCCTGAACTTCATACTTAAGCCCTATATGCTTACACCGGTACAGGTTTTTCTTGACTATATTCTGGCTTTCGGAGCTTTCGGATTATCGGGATTCTTTTCCAGAAAAGAAAACGGTCTCACCCGCGGATATATTACTGCCTGCATCGCAAGATGGTTCTTTTCCTTCCTGTCAGGATGGGTGTTTTTCGGAGAATATGCATGGGAAGGCTGGAATCCCGCACTTTACTCTGCTGTCTATAACATCATATACATAGGAGCAGAAGCCATAGTCACACTGGCAGTTCTTCAGGTCCCCTCTCTTGTAGACGCCTTTTCAAGAGTCAAGACCTCTGCCAATACAGCCGCCTGATATTTACATTAGTTCTTTAAATAAAAATGGAAATGTAACTGCGAATGCAGTTATATGGATATTTTGAAAAAACCTTTTTAAGTCTAGAACATCTTTATATGAAGCACAATAAAGCTTCATATAATTTCATAAAACTTTTAGAATAAAAAAAGCTGAAAGCAGCATCATCCTTTGATCCTGCTTTCAGCTTTTCTTTTTTATCTGACATATATAAGACTTGTCAGCTTACATTTAACTTCTTCGTAATGATTCCTTACTGTACGTTAAAACATAAGAGCGCCATCAGCTCCTACATAGTGAGTGCCGTAAATTGAATCAGTAACATAAGTATTGGCATCCATAAATCCTGTTGAGTTAATGTGATAGAATTTACCGTTCGATACTACCCATTTATCCTTAACAAGCTGTCCATTCTCAAAGTAGACCCATCCTATGCCCCAATCCTGCCATGAAGTTGCAGGAGCCTGTGCCTGCCCGGAAGTCTGTGAAGCCTGTCCTGATGCAGAAGCATTCATTGCATCAGCCGGAGAAGTACCTGTGCCCGTTGTGGTGTTTCCCGATGTTGAAGGAGTCACTCCCGGTCCCTTGCTTGAGCTTGAACTTGAACCAGAAGAACTTGAGGAATTACTCGACGCGAGAGACTTAAGATAATCACTGTCGATCTCAAGTGTATCTGATTCAGCGGATGACTTCTCATCCTCACCCTTGTTCTTTTTCTGAGATGTGATCTTGAATGTATAAGAACCCTTTTTGCCAAGTTTCTTTATGATGGAAGTAAGCTCTTTTCTTCCTGCAGTGGTTGTCGTAGTAATACTTCCTGTGGATGACTGCTTCTTTTCGTTGACTGATATGGTAATAGTAGCATTGGCCTTGTCAGCTGATTCTGACCATGTAGCGTATACATGTACCTTACCATTGCTGTCTGTCTCCTCTTCCCATGCGGCATCGGAGATACTGTAGTCCTTTTCCTCTTCATCGTCCTTACTCTTTGCAAATGAAGAGATCTGACCAAGATATGCACCTGCCGGTGTGGATGTAACAAGTACAGCCGTCATAAAAGCTGCAGTTAACTTCTTAAGTTTCATTTTTCCATACTCCTTGTTTTTCTGTAAGATAAAAAAACTTTTCATTTACTATTCTACAATCTGATACAGAAAAAACAATTTACAATGAACTTAAAATAAAGCGCTGAAATATTACCTTGGATCAAATACGGTTTACGGACAGCTGATCCATAAACAGCACCCTGTAGCTGCCGGTTCCGAAGGTACCATAGGGTAATGTTTCCTTCTTTCTCAGATACTTAAGATTTGCTTCAGCTCTTTCCGCAGCTGCATCGATGTATTCAACTGCAGAAACGCAGGCATCAAAGTCAGAGATTTCCGATGCACTATCGAAAGAATTTTCTGATCTCTTCTGTTCTTTATATAGTGCCAAAGCTTCTCTGTTTATAAGTCTCGCCCCGGATAAAAATGCAGTCATTACTACAGAAGACATACATCCGGTTCCTGTGACGCCGGACATCTCAGAGGAGCCTCCTCTTACCATGGAAGTTCTGTCAGCGGATGCTATAAGATCTGTTTTACCGGAACAGACAAGTATCAGTCCGTACAAAGCTCCTGCAGCTTCATATCTTTCATTTTGTGCCCTGCAAAATGCCTGCATCTCAGAAAGAATACTTTCGTCGGAAGCATTGGCATCAAACCTGACAGAATCCACACCGGTCTCGGTTTTCTGATCTCTTATCAGGGCAAGGATCTCAGATCGGTTGCCTCTTATGACAGTCGGACAGCAGTTCACGATCAGTTTTTTCAGAAAATTTCTTCTGTGAGAGGATCCTGAAACTCCGACAGGATCGATCAGGATGGGAATACCTGAAGAAAAGGCTTCCTTTCCGCTGAGGAGCATGGATCCATAGTACTCCGTGGCTCCCAGATTAAGCTCCAGGCCATCACTTCCTGATGTGATCTCCACAGTCTCCTCCGGAGCATGTGACATGACAGGGCGGGCACCTATGGCAAGTAAGGCGTTCGCACAGTCATTGACAGTCACATAGTTTGTAATGGAATGGATGAGAGGTCGTCGTTTTCTGATTATTTCTGATAGTTCTTTTGATACATCCATGAACAATTTCCGACAGATCTGAAGATCCTATCGATACTCCTTTTGCTGCAATTTTTTGAAAGTACAAATCTCTGATCCGGATCTGCTAAAAACAATTAAACCAGTGTATCCCTGATCCGGATCTGATAAAAGCCTCTTAAACCAGCGTATCCCTGATTCTTTCAATGAGACCGAGCTGCCTAAGCGCCACGGTTATGACGATGGCAAGTATGGTTCCTCCTATGGTGCTGATCAGGAAAGGAATCACAAATGTGAACACACCAGCCGAGCTGTTTCCCATGATAAAAGCTGCGACAGGATAGGAAAGGATCCCTCCTATTACACCTGTTCCGAAAACTTCACCCGCATAGGCAGCCGGCATCTTTTTCAGGGACTTATACATCAGTCCTGAAAGGAAAGCTCCGCACATGGATCCCGGAAAGGCCAGAAAAGAACCGAGTCCCATGAGATTTCTGATGAGGCTCGCCACAAAAGCGGCTCCCACAGCATAGCCCGGGCCCAGGAATATAGCGCAGAGAACATTTACCAGATGCTGTACAGGTGAACATTTGGCGCCGAATACAGGGATGGAAAAGGTAGAGCCAACCACCGCAACAGCCGCCAAAAAAGCAGAAAGAGCCAGTTTTTTTGTGTTGATATAGGTCGTTCCCTTCATCTCCAGTGTTTCCTTTTTTACATTATTCATTTTGATCTCCATTCCAAGGAGCAGTAACAGACATGAGTTTTATACAGGAATTGTAATCATTTTATTGGTCAATTATCTTTGTATTCACCTTTTACGGCAAAGCCGTGATCCATAGGCCCAGAACCCTTTCCCAGATCAAGCATTGCGGCCAGAGCTCCAGAAATATAGTTTTTTGCGTAGCGTACAGAAGTCTCAAGATCATATCCCTTGGCAAGATTCGAAGCTATGGCTGATGACAATGTACAGCCCGTACCATGAGTGTTCGGATTATCTATACGTTTTCCATTGAACCATGTATATCCGTTTTCCGAATACAGTAGATCGTTTGCATCATTAAGATTATGTCCGCCCTTGCAGAGAACTGCACAGCCATATTCCTCAAAAATCTTTTTTGAGGCCGAAACCATATCTTCAGGGCTCTCTATCTTCATTCCCGAAAGAACCTCTGTCTCAGGTATATTGGGAGTTATGACAGTAGCAACAGGAAGTAAGCTCTCCTTCAATGTAGTTATGGCTTCTTCCGTGATTAGTCTCGCTCCGCTGGTTGCCACCATGACAGGATCTACAACGATGTTTTTTGCCTTGTAGAATCTCAGTCTCTCTGCAATGACCTCTATAAGTCCTTTTGATGATACCATTCCCGTTTTTACCGCATCCGGGTAAATATCAGTGAATATACAGTCCAGCTGCTCCTTTAAAAATTCAGGACTGCTTTCCATAATGTCAGAAACACCGGTAGTATTCTGGGCAGTCAATGCCGTTATCGCGCTCATGGCATATACATGATTTGCGAGCATTGTCTTGATATCTGCCTGGATGCCGGCGCCTCCGCTGGAATCACTTCCTGCGATCGTTAATGCTGTTCTCATTACTACTCTCCTTCCAATTTCAGGAATGTCAGCCCCTTTTGATTTGTCGGTTCGACAAGGGCCGATATCATATGGCATAAGTATTTCCCTATGCAATATCTGCTTTTTCGCAGCCTACAACACTAATTTTATATAGCGACCTCAGGTGGTGCCCCCAAGAAGCCGCTGTATGTAAAGCGATATATAGCCTTATGAAAGCTTCATTTCGCTTATCTTTCTCCGGCTATTTTTTTGGCTGTCCTTTTGAGCCTTTCAGCGGCTCCTCTGATGTCTTCCTGTCCGAAGATGCTGCTGACAACGGCTATTCCGGCAGCGCCTGTGCCTGTAAGTTCAGAAGCATTGGCCTCATTTATCCCCCCTATTCCCACAACAGGGATATCAACGGAACGGATGATTTCTTTAAATGTTTCCTTCGTCATGTATATGGCGTCTTTCTTGGTTGAAGACCCGAAAAGAGCTCCGGAACCCAGATAATCCGCTCCGTTTTTGCAGGCAATGGCTGCCTGCTCCACAGTTTTTGCAGTGACTCCCACTATCTTTCCGGGACCTATGATCTTTCTTGCCTCTTCCGGCGCCATATCCTCCTGCCCAACATGAACTCCATCGGCATCTATGATCCTGCAGAGCTCCACATCGTCGTTAATGATAAAAGGAATGTTCCGGCTCCTGCATATAGTCTGAAGTTCTCCGGCGAGCTTCAAAAGCTCCTCACCCTTTAGTTCCTTTTCTCTAAGCTGAAGCATGGTGATTCCGCCTTCTATGGCCTCCACAACTGCTTCTGCGAGTGTCTTTCCCTTCGGAAGACATGCTCTGTCGGTTATTCCGTATAATACAAGTGAATTCCTGTTCATATAATATTCTCCTGGCTATATCCGTATTCCCTCCGGAAACACGGATAATAAAAGGGACTATCCTAATTCGGATAGTCCCACTACAGGCGTTAAATAAAGCTCACTCCCTACGTTGGCATGATCCAAATCAGGTTTTATAGGGTCCGGAACGCACAGTTCCTATCTCAGCCGGTTCTGACCGACACCCCCGTTTACTTCAATCAAAATATGTTGCTCTTCCATCGGTGGTCATAAAAAAACACCGATAGATGATAACTGCTTAACAGTTCTTAATATCTTTTACTATGTGATTATATCACCTTGTTTCATTAATATCTCATCTAAATTTCTTTTTTCTGATGAAATTTAGTTATATATCCGAAAATATACTGTGATATAAAGCGACATAAGCTATGCTTTATCCTTAGCTCTCACTTACGTATTCGTCCCTGGTATCATCCACCTCAGGCAGATTCATCTGGCGTCTAGCCGCATCAATGAGATGCTTTGCAAGAACAGCTGTCGTAACTGTGCCGACTCCTCCCGGAACCGGTGTGGCAGCCCCAGCCTTCAGTACTATCTGATCCCAGTCGCAGTCACCACAGAGGTTTCCCTGTTCGTCCACATTGATACCAACATCTATCAGTGTTGCATCTTCCTTTATATATCCGCTGCTGATCTGCTTTGCCTTGCCTATAGCAGCGATAACGATATCCGCATCACTGGCAACTGCCTTGATATTCTCTGTCTTTGAATGGCAGACTGTAACAGTGGCATTTTCCTTTAGAAGCAGCATGGAAAGAGGCTTTCCGACCACCATTGAACGTCCGATGATGCAGGCCTTCTTTCCTGCCATCTCGATGTTGTAGCCCTTGAGGATCTCAACTACAGCCTGTGCTGTACAAGGTGCAAATGCGTCCTTATCGCCACGCATCACGCCGGAAACATTGGCATCGGTTATACAGTCGATATCCTTTAACGGATTCATTTTCTTAAGCATCTCTCCCTCATCGATCTGCTTCGGAAGAGGACGCATAACGAGGATACCGTGGATCTCAGGGTCGTTGTTGATGAAATCAAACACCTCCTGAAACTCTTCGTTGGTACAGTTCTCCGGAAGTTCATAGTCCTTTGCCTCAAGGCCGAAATCAACGAAACGCTTTTTGATACTTCTTTCGTAGGAAAGATCAGCTTCCTTATTACCGACTCTGAGGATAGCAAGTGCCGGCATGATACCGTTATACTTTCCTACAAAATCAAGACATTCTCCCTTTATTCTGTCTGCAATGAGTTTTCCTCTTAATTCCTGCATGTTCACTCCTGTATTTTTTAATAATTTTAGTTTACTGAAAGTCCACCTTATTTCTTGCTATACGATCTTTTTCAGCATCATACTCCGGCTTCACGGAAGCCTCAACCTGCTCATATATAAGTCTGGCTCTGCTTTTTCCGTCAGTTAAAAGCTTATAGGCATATTCATTGAGCTCTATCATACGGTTTTTATTCTTCATCATCTTCGTGTTAATGTAGACATTCATAACCGCACCCTGAAGGGCTGTGTTAAGGAAGGATACGCCGACACCCACATCACTGAGCATGAGCTTCGAACCGTTATCCGCAAGCTCCTGCATATAATTCAGGGCTTCACATGCACACTCCATGACCTTTACAGGTGTCATGGATGCCGCAGACAGACAGGACTCAAGAGTGGTCTCCTTATAGTCCTTCTCTTCCACTGTCTCATCAGGAAGTCCGTAAGCCTGACTCAGAGGATAGAAGACCTTCTCATCTTCGTCCGAGAGCTCCAGAAATCTGGTTCTCAGCTTTTCAAGCTTATCCTTTATGATCTGAAGTCTCGGCTCGAATTCTGCAAATTTCTTTTTTCCGCTGGTGAAAGACACCACCATAAGTCCGAGGCTCACACCATAGGCTCCGGCCAGGGCACTGGCACCTCCGCCGCCGGGAACAGACTCCTTCGCGCCGAGTTTATCAAGATAATCCTTAAGTTTAATTTCCTTTGATGTCATATGCTCTCCAATCGTATAAACAGTATAGTGAATTATCTCAGACTCATTATCTCATCCAAAAGCTTGTGAGCTGCATCCCACTTGGACATAAGCGGAAGCGATGTTTCGGAATCCCTTGAGATCAGTGTGAGGACATTGGTATCACCCTTGAAACCGGCACCTTTCACCTTCACGTTGTTTGCTGCGATAAGATCAAGGTTCTTTTTCTCCAGCTTCTTACGGGAGTTCTCAACCATGTTCTCGGTCTCCATGGAGAAACCGCAGAGGAACTGTCCGGCCTTCTTATGCTCACCGAGGAACTTCAGTATATCATCCGTTCTTTCGAGAGGAAGACTGAGATCCGAGCCGTCATCTTTTTTCTTTATCTTGTTGTCCGCTACAGTTGCCGGTCTGTAATCCGCAACAGCAGCAGCCTTTATGATGATATCCGCTGCATCCTGACGGGATGTGATCTCCCTGAACATGTCAGCCGCACTTCTGATGTTTACGACCTCCACTCCTGCAGGAGCCGAAAGCTCAACAGGTCCGCTCACAAGTGTGACCTCAGCTCCTCTAGAAGCTGCTGCAGAGGCAATACTGTATCCCATCTTTCCTGTAGAACGATTAGTCAGAAAGCGTACGGGATCCAGATCCTCACAGGTAGGTCCTGCACTGACCACGACCTTGAGCCCCTGCATGTCTTTTTCATGAGCGCAGGTGTTTATGATCCAGTCAACTATCACTTCCGGCTTTGCGAGCTTGCCGGAACCGTTGTATCCGCAGGCAAGCCTTCCGCTCTCAGGCTCGATAATGATAAATCCGTATCTCCTGAGCTTCTCTATATTATCCTGAACTATTGGATTTTTCCACATATGAGTGTTCATGGCCGGTGCGATGAGCTTAGGACACTCGCAGGCAAGAAGAGTTGTGGAGAGCATATCATCGGCTATTCCGTTGGCCAGTTTTCCGATGATATTGGCTGTGGCAGGTGCGATGATCACACAGTCAGCCTTATCAGCCAGCGCTATATGCTCCACTTCAAAGGGATGGTTTCTGTCAAAGGTATCGGTAGTTACCTTGTTGTGGCAGAGACCCTCAAAAGTATTGGGAGTGATGAAGTTAAGTGCGTTCTCTGTCATGATAACATCGACATTGGCATGAACCTTAACAAGACGTGAACAGATATCCGCTGCCTTATAGGCTGCAATACCGCCTGTCACTCCCAGTAAAATATTCTTTCCTTTTAACATAGGTGATACTCCTCAATATAGATCAGCTTTTATCCATAGTTGACTTCAGATACAGCAGTTCAAGTCCGTTCAGAAGAAGATCCGGCTCGAAATGAGCTTCATTCCTGAGCCATGGTATAACCAGCTTGCTGAGTCCTCCTGTAAGCACCAGTGTGAGCTTTTCAGACTCTATCCCCATCTCTTCGGCGACCCTGTCATGTATTCCGTCTATCATGGCTGCTGTGCCAATGACTACACCATTTATCATACAGGAAACTGTGTCATCCCCCAAGAGTTTTTCAGGTGCATCCGCCATAAGTTCAGGAAGTTGTGCGGTCTTTTCCGCTTCCGCGTCAAGGCTTAACTGAATTCCCGGAGATATCATGCCACCGATGAAGAAACCTTCACTGTCAATGGTAGACATTGTGGTACAGGTTCCCAGATCATAGATCATAAGCGGTGCCCCGTACTTTTCCTTCGCAGCCAGCATATCCACCATTCTGTCCATACCGAGAAGGGACATATCATAGTTCTTCACGGGAATGTCTACATTGTTCTTGTTTGCGATGATGGGCTTACAATGGGTAAGACGACGTATGGCAGAAACAAGTATGGGATTAATATCCGGTACCACAGAAGAAATTATGGCGCCGTTTATTTCATCGGCTGAAACATTGTTCTCATAAAATACAGACTTAAGCTTGTTCATGAAACTGAGCTGATCCCATTTTATACGGGTTTCTGCCCTGTCCTGAAAAAGTTTTACACCGTCTTCAAAAAGACCTATAACGATATTTGAATTTCCTACATCTATTAAAAGTGTTTTCATTTTTTTCTCGCAAAAAAATGCCAGTCATACCGAAACGGCGTTGACTGGCATCATATATTACTTATTTACTATACGTGCTTTAATAAGAGCTGTTACAACAACAGGAACGATCACAGCGGCAACAAGCATCTCCGGAACACCGTTTGCAAATACGATACCAAGAATAACGCTCAATACCTTTTCTACAGGGATACCGTTAGCTGCAGCATAAGCATTCTTGAATACTGCATAAATCGTTCCCATAACCAGTCCGGTATTTGTAAATGCGCCAAGTGCACCGCAAAGGGCGAGAAGTACGAAACGTACTGCGTCATTCATCTTAGGAAGTGCCTTTGTTACGCCCTTGTAAAGAATGAACGGTGTAACACCTACAAGGATACGTGGTACGAAACATATAAACAGAGCCCATGGTGAACCGTGTGAAAGACCCGGAACAGGAACTGTAGGGGTAAATGCAAAGGATAAGATGCTTGGAGTCATGATGTTCTTGAAAAGACTTGTAGCTCCAAAAAGGAATCCGAGAAATGCACCCTTCTTAGGTCCCATCACTACAGAACCGATGATAACAGGTACATGTAAGATTGTTGCTTTGATAAGAGGCAGATCAATGATTCCGAACGGGGTAAATGCCATGATCAGTACGATAGCTGTAAACATCGCCATGATCGAAAGGTCACGTACCTGGCTTGAGACATTGATAGCTCTACCGGATGTTGCTGAAGTTGATACATTATTATTCATTTTTTCCCTCCTGCTGCGGTCTTTGTCTTACGAGGCGCTCTCTGTACGACTATCGTACAGATCCCTCTGCGAAGTATCGCGCAATCAACATTATGTCATCACTATGTTTTGTATGCAATATTCCAAAATGATTTTTTTTGCATACATTAGCGACTATATGTTTTCATACATGTATATCGACTAGATTGTATAAAATATAATTTAAATAAATATAAATATCATAAAAGAGCCGTAAAGGCTCCCCCCTTACGACTCTTCGTTTCGATTCAGTTTAATTAAAAGATACGCTGTTCAGGATCTTGTCTCCCATTGAACCCTCAGAGATATCCACTCTTACGATTCCTACGGAAACTGCCTTACCTTCGGAAACTGTACCGATGTATTCGGTCCACTCATAACCGATGTTCTTGTAGGTACGGCCCTTCATTTTAATGCCGCCGATCTCTCTGTCATCGATCTCCTTATAGTTTTCAAATTTATCTTTGTAAAAATCGAACTTTTCAATATTCTCTGCCATCTCAAACTTTATGAATCCGGCACCGAAGGCACCCGGATCTTCATTTTCGATGAGCTTCCACTTTCCGCTCGTTTCGTCGGTGCTCCATCCACTGTCAGGCATCTGTAATTTCAACTCGATAGTTTTATCTGATGAGCCGAAGGGATGTAAGGTCAGGGTGGTATCATTCATTTTTGCATTGGCGGCTTCTGCCTTTCCTGCTTCCGATGCTTCAGCCTGAAGTACAGACAGATACTTCTCTTCCGCCTCTGATGACTTGAAACCGCTGG
The DNA here is from genome assembly GCA_000513555.1 of Lachnospiraceae bacterium JC7. Lineage (GTDB taxonomy): Bacteria > Bacillota > Clostridia > Lachnospirales > Lachnospiraceae > Oribacterium. The sequence goes on along the minus strand of ALYD01000027.1, from coordinate 14,290 downwards.
AGTTAAATCCGGTTATCTTATATACTCCCGGCGCTCCTTCCGGATCCTTCTCTCCGAAATTCACATAAATAAAATGATTCGGGTCTTCAGAAGAGATCCATGAATAATAACGGCGGTTCTGCTTCATACTCTCAACATATTCTTCCTTATCAAAAGCACCGTCCACGCCAAAGTATGCAACCAGATCTTCATATGTAGTATTAAAGATATCCTTGTTGATCTTATTCATCCAGACATAACCTTTCTGAACAGCTTCTTCACTTATGATGCCGTCTCCTCCAGGTACATCGGATGAGGCTGCAGACTTATTCTCTTTCTTTTCAGCTTCTGTTTCTGCTTTGGTCTCTTCTGTATCCTTCTTATCCTTATCCTCAGGTTTAGCTGCTGCAGCTGCCGCATCGCCGCTCTTCTTCATGGTGTACTGTACTCCTGCCATATCGAGTATCAGAGTGTCACCATCCAGGGTATAGGTATAATCAGTTGTTCCGTAAACCTTTATGCTGCCTTCCTTCCATGTGATATCCAGCACAGTCGTAAAAAGACACAACTCACCTGTTCCATCATCCCTGAGATCAAGATAAGTGTCTCCCATTCCTGCCTGAACCAGCATTTCATGAGTTACGGTATGTCCGTTTCCAGTGTACTCATAGATGTCATAGTGTCCGGATCCTTTTAATGCCTCTTTTTCGGAAGTCTTCTCTTCCTTCTTATCTGCTGCCTCTTTCTTTTCTGTTTTGCTTTCCTTTTCAGCGGCAGCCTTTGTTTCAGCCTTCTCTGTTTCTGTCTGAACAGTTTCTGCAGCATTAGCCTCCTTTGTCCCTCCACAGGCTATAATAGCTGCCGATGCAGACAATGCCAAAAGAAACATTATTAGCTTACGTTTCATTTTTCCTCCCGTAATTTTTCATAAAAAACACGATCCTATTACAGATCATACAAAATAAAGTTCCATCTTAAATATCAGCAAAGGACAGCATTTTTATAAGCTGTTCTTCTATTCTTATCATAATATGTTATTTATTTAATTCTTTTTATAAGTGTCGGATTCATGGTAAAATACAGCGTATAGAAATGTTCGTGATTATGTTTTAAAAATATTGTTTATTTAGTTTAATGAGGGGAGTTATGTTTAAAAAAATATTGGCAGCTGGTTTAACCTTATCAATAATTCTATCAGCCGGAACATTCACAGGAATGGCAGCCGGAATAATTGTTGATAATGAAACATTCGAAGTAGATAAAGTTGAATCTACAGATGCATATGGAGTCGTTGTTGCTCCACAGGAAGACAGAGGTAACGCCGGTGCTACAGTCAAGGAAGATGTTACGGTCAATGCCTCTGATAAAGATACCGATATTTCCGGTGTAGGATCAATTTCGGAACACAAGCAAACTTCAGATGCCACTGTTGACGGTGATGTAACAGTAAATGATAAGGGCTGGAATGATAATGCTTACGGTGTTGAAGTAAGATCTGATGATGAATCCCATTCTTCTGCATCTGTCGGTGGCGATGTTTCTGTCTCATCTTACGGTGAACACAGTGGTTTATCTACTCATACTTCAGGAATTTATGCTGAAAATAACGGCGGAGATATTGATGTATCAGTAGACGGTAATGTTAATGTTTCTTCTGATAATACAGGTAATAGATCAGATTCCATTGCTACCGGTATTTCAGCTCAGTCAACTGATGGAGGACAGACGAATATTGAGATAGGAAAAAACGTTACTGTTGATGGTGAACATGATGTTGCCGGAATTGAAGTGACTACAGAACCTAAATCAGAAGATACGGCTGAGAACAACATCGATATTATCGTTCATGGAGATGTAACAAGTTCCGGTGATGGAATGAAGATCAAATGCAGCGACGGAGGAACTGTTGATGTTGTTATCGAAGGCACCTTATCAGCTACAGATGATGCTATTGTTTTAGAACATTTGGACAATGGAGATATTCACCAGGAAGACAGATTAAATATCACTGTATGGAAAATAGAATCCGGAGATAAGGAACAACTCGTAAAGTCTAAGAATGCAAACGGTGAATCAGTTTCAGATAACATCAGTAATAAGGTCGAAAAATCCATCAATTACATAATCAAGGTAGCTCCTGAGCAAAAAGATTCTATTACTCTTCTCTCCGGAATTGAAAAAAATAATGGATTTGACACCGCTCATGAGGGCGATAATGTAGCTGTTAAATTGAATATTCCATCAGGATATTATTTAAGCGCTGCTTACAGTGATTCCGGTAAAAACATCAAACTACTAAAAAATGAATCCGGGGACTATTATCTTGTGGTACCAAAAGGCGGCGGTGTATATGTCAATATGGTATTAAATGAGATCATCTATGATAACAGTGATTATGATAACGATGATGACGATGATAACGAATCTACATACAAACCTGATATCATAAATAACAGCAATTCTGATCCATATACTTCCGCCATTTTAGAAGCATTTAATAAAGAACCAATTTACAACGATTTTAATAATACTTTCTATTATCATGTAGAATTTAATTTGTCTTCTAATGATTTTATATTTACTTCATCAATGATTGAAGCACTATGCGATTCTGATATGCGTGTTAAAGAAAATATTGTAATTGGATTTACAGATATGAGTATCCCACTAACAAAAGGACAATCATTGATGGAATTTTATAAAAAAACATTATTTAAAGGTTCAAAATCAGTCAATGATTTAGAGCTCTTAGAGTCTCATGGTACAGGTACATTTACTGCACGTCAACCAATGGAAGTACCAGAGAATACGTATAGTGAGCTTCCTGATAGAATTGCAGTTATAACAATTTGACTTCATATTTCAACTCATTTTAATTTACAGGGGCCTCGCTTTATGCGATAGCCCCTGTTTTATACATCAGCCATGCCATGATATGAACAGCCTGCTGGAAGTTTCCTTCTTTGATCATTTTTTCGATTTCCTGCGGTGGAATATTTACCACATTCACAAATTCCGTATCATCCAGAATCTGTCCTGAGACCTTTCGACAGTTTTCAGCCACGAAAATATGTGCATAGTTATCGGCTATGGTAGCGTTTGACGGTACAGTGATGAGATGTCTCCATTCCTGAGATTCATATCCCGTCTCTTCAAGAAGTTCTCTCTTCGCAGCCTGAAGTGCAAGTTCTTCTGAGTACTCCTCTGATCGTTCTCTTGAACCTGCTGATTCGGAAGGTTCCGAAATAGCCACAGGATCTTTCGGATTTTCAACTGAACTACCTGTTACTTTTTCGTCTTTTCCTTCTATTCCGCCTGCAGGAAATTCTGTAGTGACGCATTTGATCCCCTGCCTGAACTGCTTCACACAGATGTAGCTGCCACCAGTATCCGTGGCTACGATCACCACGTAATCCTTTCTGCTATAGCTGTAGAAGGGTTCAACTACATTTCCATCGGGAAAACGCCAGGAGCTTTTTCTGAAATCTATCCATTCGTCCTGAATGATATGTTCTGTACAGACCTCCTCCCATGCTAATCTGTCGTTAGTTTCTTTAGTGTTCATTTTTATCTGTTTACTTCTCCGTGTAATATTCAATACGTGCATTATCCGGAATCCCTATGAAACGAAGAGTTTCTTCTGCCTCTTTCATATCAACCGACTCAGGAAGGTGTATGGTGACATCCTCAGGAATACCGCTGAAGGAGTCTTCCTCATAATAATAATTCTCTGAATTACTTATGAGTGCATTCGAAAACCATATATCTTCCAATTCCTCACAACCGCTGAATACCTCATGTCCAATGGTGATGTTTCCCGGAACATATACAGTCTTTACATCAGAACCTGCAAATGCTTTATCCTTAACAGTTACGGTCAAAGCATTGAACCAGAATCCGCCATCATCGAATTTAACATATTGCGGAATGGATATGATGTCACTATCACCATGATATCCTGTGATATTTTCGCCGTCCATATCAAAATCCATAGTTGACTCAGGAATAAATTCTTCCGGTGTAGATGCCATCCACGCTATTTCTTCATAGCCTATGCTAAGAAGCCATTTATCAAGGGCATCGGATTCTTCAATTGTGGCATCACAGGGCAGAAGAACATAAGATCCTGCTGTTACAGAAGAATAGAAATTTCCCTGAATATCTGAAGGAGAATATATCTTATCCAGACAGATCTTATCTGCAATAATCGATGACTCATCATCCTCCATTTCAGGAAATACGAATTCATTTGCATTTTTAATATAAACATATCCGCCTGAAATACCGCCCTGTTCTATTTCCACAACAGGATTTTTTATAATGACGATCGCTGCATCATAAACCGCCCCCTGACAGATCTTTTTTACGCTTTCAGGAATGATCAGAACATCAAGTGCTGTACCCGAAGTCATATTTTTCGGAAGCTCCTCTATACCCTCGGGGAGTCTCAGTTTAGGAAGAATCCTGATTCCGGCAAAGCAGTATTCTCCGATAGATCTCACACTGTCGGGTAGAATTATCTCGGAAATATTGCTGCACTTACTGAAGGCACTCTCACCTAAAGCATTAAGATCCTGAGGCAGCACTATTTTTTTTGCCTGTGCTTCTCTAAATATCTCGATGGAAGAAACATCCGATCCTGAAGGAAGTATGATGCTTTCATAGGAGGATGCCGCAAAGCATCTGTCACCATATGCAGCTTTACTTCCGGTGAATGTACCTTTTCCCGAACCGTAAAAGGCATCCATCCCTACAAAACTGCAGCTTTCAGGTAATTTTACATCTGTTAATAACGGACAGTCATAAAAGGCTGAATTACTGATCTCCAGAAGTCCTTCCGAAAACTCCACCTTCCGAAGACTGCTGCAGCCCTTAAAAGCACTTCCGTCTATGAGCGTTACACTTTTTGGTATCTTTACTGAAGTAATAGTCTGATTTCCGGAAAATACATTTGCTCCTATACCTGTGATGTCCACATTCACAATTGATGAAGGGATCTCTATATCTCCTCCCTTTCCTTCGTAGGATATGATATAACCCTTTGCGTTACGTTCAAATCCGTTCTCATCCTTTACATGATTCTGATCTATGGTCACCTCCGCTTTTGTCGTGGTCGTTTCCTCAACTGCAGAGGATCCCTTTGTCTCTCCTTTATCAGTACCTGTTTTTTCTTCGCCTGTACATGCAGTAAAAACCAGCATTGTGAAAAGAACTGCATAGGTGATCAACTTCGCTTTCTTCATAATAAACAAACCTCTCTTATTTACCTGGAATCATCCTTACGGATTTCATCAAACTACCTTTCCCAATTATTTATCGTAAGGTAATTCTTTTCTTATAAGAGAGGTTTTAGAAAATAATATTTATTCAGTTTTCATGCCATCCAGCACTGCCATGAGCTTATCCTTCATGGCTTCCACATGCTCACGCTCGATAACGAGAGGCGGAACGAATCGGATGGTATTGTGCTCGGCAGAGATCAGTATGAGCTGCTGCTCAAGAAGAGCCTTGCTGACTATATCGGATACCTTTACATCAGCAGCAAACTCAAGTCCCTGAATCAGTCCCTTTCCTCTGTGGTCCACAATAAGTGAAGGATACTTATCCTTTACCTCATCAAGAGCCTTCCAGAGATGTACGCCCATTTCCTTTGCATGGCCAGGGATGTCAGCTTCTTTAAATACATCAAGTACAGCAGATGCCACAGCACATACAAGAGGATTTCCTCCGTAGGTTGAACCGTGATCTCCTGGCTTCATGGCGTCAGATGCTTTTCCTGATGCGAGAAATGCTCCAATCGGTACTCCATTTCCGAGAGCCTTTGCCACTGTAAGCACATCCGGCTTAACTCCGAACTCCTGCCATGCGAACATATATCCTGTACGTCCCATACCACACTGGATCTCATCAAAGATAAGGATAAGATCGTTGTCATCACAGATCTTTCTTATGCCCTTCAGGAACTCTTCTGTTGCAGGATAGATCCCGCCTTCACCCTGGAAGGTCTCAAGGATAATGGCTCCGGTGTTTTCATTGACAAGTGCCTTGACCGAATCAAGATCGTTGTATGTTGCAAACCTGACTCCGCCTACAAGGGGCTCGAAAGGCTCACGATAATGATCCTTTCCTGTCACACTGAGAGCACCCATGCTTCTTCCATGGAAAGAACCCTGCATGGCGATGATCTCGCTGTTCTTCTTTCCCTTATTGTAGTTGTATCTGCGGGCGATCTTCAGTGCTCCCTCTATGGCCTCGGTTCCCGAATTTGTAAAGAACACCTTGTCCATCTCTGACACAGCCGTGAGCTTTTCAGCAGCCTCGATCGCAGGCTCGTTATAGAAAAGATTTGAAATATGAAGAAGTCCCTTATCGATCTGGGATTTCAAAGCATGGTTTATAAGAGCATTTCCGTATCCGAGTCCGCAGACAGAGATTCCGGCTCCGAAATCAAGATATTTCTTATCACCGACATCATAAATATATACACCATCGGCATGGTCAAAGACCACAGGGAATCTGTTGTAGGTCTTGTAAAAATACTTCTCTCCTTCGTTGCGAAGACGATCATTCACTACATTTCCCTTTACGATGGTATCATCCATATAATTCATTTAAGTCTCCTTTTAGTCAAAATGCTTATCTATCGACTTCTCTATCATGGTTCCGATACCCTTGTTTGTGAAGATCTCAAGCAGTAAACAGTGCGGCACTCTTCCATCCAGAATATGAACCTGATTCACGCCCTTCTTCATGGCATCTATACAGTTCTGAAGCTTGGGAAGCATGCCTCCGCCGAGAACGCCGGAATCTATCATAGTCTGGGCCTCATCCAGATTTAATGTATGAATAAGAGATTCCTTATCTTCAAAATCCTTATACACTCCCTCGACATCAGTCAGATATGCAAGCTTTTCTGCATGCATGGAGGCGGCGATGGCACAGGCTGCGTCATCAGCATTGACGTTATAGGTCTGTCCGTGATCATCAAATCCCACAGGGCATATGATAGGTATGAAACCGTCATCCAGAAGGTCATTTATGATGGTAGTGTCTACATCCACCACCTCACCGACGAATCCGATGTCCTGACCCTGACTGAACTTCTTCACGCACTTAAGAAGATTACCGTCCTTACCGGAGACACCTACCGCCTTACCGCCCAGGTTGTTGATGAGCTGCACCAGAGACTTGTTCACCTTATTGAGCACCATCTCTGCGATCTCCATGGTATCCTCATCGGTAACGCGAAGTCCGTTCACGAATTTCGGCTCCATGCCCACCTTGCCTATCCATCTGGAGATCTCTTTTCCGCCTCCATGAACAAGTATGGGCTTGAGACCTACCAGCTTAAGAAGCGATACATCCTGCATGACCTGCATCTTGAGATGCTCGTCAGTCATGGCTGATCCGCCGTATTTTACGATAACAACTTTATCCTGGAATTTCTGAATGTATGGCAGCGCCTCCACAAGGGTTGCAGCCTTATTCATTATTTCCTGTGAAATCTCCATCATATACCTCCAAGGTTCAAATCATCTGACAGGATGTATAACATCTCTCCCGGCTTAACTCTCCAGCCGGTATCAGGTACGGTATTCTGCGTTAATGTCTACATACTCATGAGTAAGGTCACATCCCCATGCCGTTGCAGTTTCAGATCCCTCGTTCATTTCGATAAGAGCCGTAACTTCCTGATAGCCAAGTATCTCCAATGCAAAATCCTCATCGAAATCAAGAGGAACTCCCTGCTTGTACACAGCTATCTTTCCGATATCGTTTACAAAATAAAGGTCCACCTTCTCAGGATCGAATTTCGCTCCGGAATATCCCATGGCGCAGAGGATACGTCCCCAGTTTGCATCCTTTCCGTAGATCGCAGCCTTCGTAAGTGTGGAGGATACGACTGATCTTGCAAGAGTTCTTGCCTCATCCTTATCCTTTGCTCCCACAACCTTTACCGTGAAAAGATGTGATGCACCCTCACCGTCAGCAGCCATACGTGTTGCAAGTGTACTGTTCACCTGATGAAGAGCATCGCAGAATATCTTGAAATCCTCATTTTCTTCAGTGATCTCCACGTTTCCTGCTGTACCGTTGGAAAGGATAACGCAGGTATCGTTTGTTGAAGTATCTCCATCCACCGAGATCATATTGTAGGTGTCTGTGATGTCCGCACTGAGAGCTTTCTGAAGCATCTCCCTGGAGATGGCAACATCGGTGGTAAGGAAGCAGAGCATGGTACACATACGAGGATGGATCATGCCGGATCCCTTGGTCATTCCGCCTAAGTGAACCTTCTTGCCTGAAAGTTCAAACTCCAGGGCAAATTCCTTATTCACTGTATCTGTGGTCATGATAGCCTTACTTGCCTGAGTCGCATTCTCTTCTCCTGCGTCAAGCTTCAGAACCATCTCAGAAATGGCATCCTGCATCTTATCAACAGGAAGCTGCATTCCTATAACACCGGTTGAAGCCACCAGAACAGAATCCTCTGATATTTCATTTCCAAACTGATATGCGACGCTTCTTGCCAGAGCCAGACATGCATCCATGCCTTCCTTACCGGTGCAGGCATTGGCAATTCCCGAGTTCACAACGACCGCATGAACCGGCTTTCCTGAATCAACCACTTTTTTATCCCACTGAACAGGAGCTGCTTTTACGACATTTGATGTAAAGGTTCCTGCCACAGTACATGGCTCCTTTGAGAAAATAAGTGCCATATCCTCACGGCCTTTTTTCCTGATTCCCGCAGCTGCGGAGGCAGCCATAAATCCTGAAGCGGCACATACACCGCCATTAACTGAAATCATTCCCATAACTCACCTTTTATATGTATGATCTGCAAATCAATATCTCATAATCCACTTTAACATATTTCCGACAGGAATATTAAAATAAATTATTATTCACAAATTGTATGCATCAATATGCAGATGTTCTTCGAAAATGTATAACTAATCATCTTTGTTTTTTGTGATAATGTTTCGGTCGAAACATTATCATCCGGCTTATATGAATTCAGCTCTCCGGTTTACCGCGCCGGAGAGCCTCATTATATGAGCAAGCTTCTTCATGAACTGCAGCTGATCTGCATCATCACGAAAAAGATCTTACCGGATTAAATGATCACTTGCTGTTCTCAAGATTCTTTACTTCAAGCATCTTCATGGCACGTACCTTCTCAGGAAGTCCGAAAAGTGTGATGAAACCGGATGCGTCATGATGATCGTAAAGATCACCGGTTGTGAAGGAAGCAAGAGACTCGTTGTAAAGTGAATATGGTGATGTGGTTCCTGCCTTGATAACATTACCCTTATAGAGCTTCATCCTGGTAACACCTGTCACATACTGCTGAGTTGACTTAACGAATGCCTGAAGTGCTTCACAAAGAGGATCGAACCACTTTCCTTCGTAAACCACCTGAGAGAACTTGGTGTCGACCATCTGCTTGAATTCCATGGTCTGACGGTCAAGGATGAGCTCCTCGATCTGCTTATGTGCCTCCATGAGGATGGTAAGTCCCGGAGTCTCATAAACACCTCTGCTCTTCATACCTACTACCCTGTTCTCAACGATATCGATGATACCGATTCCGTTCTCTCCTCCCAGCTTGTTAAGCTCGATAATGATATCCTTTACGCTCATTTTCTTTCCGTCAAGCTCTACAGGGATTCCCTTTTCCCACTTGATCTCTACTGCTGTCTCCTTATCAGGTGCCTTCTCAGGTGAGTTTGAAAGGACAAGCATGTGATCGTAATTAGGCTCCTGTGAAGGATCCTCAAGCTCAAGTCCCTCATGGGAGATGTGAACTATATTACGGTCACGGCTGTAGGAATTGTCAGCTGAAAATGTAAGAGGGATGCCCTTTGACTTTATATAATTGAACTCGTCTTCACGTGACTGGAAGGTCCAGATATCTGTCATACGCCATGGAGCGATGATATCGAGATCAGGTGCCAGAGCCTTGATGGAAAGCTCGAAACGGATCTGATCATTTCCCTTACCTGTTGCACCGTGGCAGATAGCCTTTGCGCCTTCCTTACGGGCGATCTCAACAAGTTTCTTTGCGATGGCCGGTCTTGCCATGGAAGTTCCAAGGAGATATTTATTTTCATAAGTTGCATCTGCCTGAAGGCAAGGTACAACGTAGTTGTCACAGAAATCATCGGTGATGTCCTCGATGTAGAGCTTTGAAGCTCCTGAAAGCTTAGCTCTCTCAGCAAGTCCGTCGAGTTCGTTTCCCTGTCCTACATCGACACAGCAGCAGATCACTTCGTAGCCGAAGGTTTCTTTAAGCCATGGAACGATAGCTGTTGTATCAAGTCCGCCTGAATATGCGAGTACGACTTTCTCGCCCTGTGTGTTGTTCTTAGGTGTAAGATTGCTCATAATTACTCTCCTTTTCAAAACTCTTCATTTCATACTCTGACAGTACCGGTTTAACCCTGAAGTGTGGTAAGTACTTCGTACCCTCGACATCAACTCTTTAAATCGATGCTGTATGAAAGTTTTATCTGATGTTTGGATAATACGCTCATTTGAATAAAAATGCAAGCTTTTTCTGTATAAAAATGCATATTTAGTCATTTTAGCTTGCATAAAATATCATATAATTCACATTCAGGGTATATTTATACATATGTGCCAGTGATATCAGTTATAACCCAGGCCTCTCACCCGGAACAGATATCCGCATCTGGTATGTTGTCACAAAAAAAGCGGGACAGCCAAAGCTGTCCCGCACTTTCATCACTCACCGAAAGACTTAATAATCTTCATCTTACGGCATCACATCAGAGCATCTCTCCCGGAGCCCCCTTTGTCTTACGGTTTCTGACACAAACCTCCAGTGAGATCGCCTCATAGATGTCCTCGTCTATCTTATCGCATATCTCACGATATTCCCGGAGACTAAGGTCATCAAGTGCACACTTCTTCTTTTCGCAGAGAAGTACAAGCTCACCGACTATTCCGTGTGCTGTACGGAAAGGAACTCCCTTACGTACGAGATAATCTGCAACGTCTGTAGCATTGGTAAAACCACGCTTTGCGGAATCCTCCATACGGGGCTTGTTCCATGTCATGGTACTGAGCATACCGTTCATGAGAATAACGGAATTTGTAACTGTATCCATGGCATCAAAGGCCATCTCCTTATCTTCCTGCATATCCTTGTTATATGCGAGAGGAAGTCCCTTCATGGTCACCATGAGACTCTGGAGAGCACCGTATACACGTCCTGTCTTGCCGCGGATAAGCTCTGCTATATCCGGGTTCTTCTTCTGTGGCATGATGCTGGATCCTGTTGAATACGCATCTGAGATCCTTACGAACTGATACTCGTTGGAGTTCCAGATTATGATCTCTTCACTGAGACGGCTGAGATGCATCTGTATGGTGGAAAGATCAAATATATATTCAAGAAGATAATCTCTGTCGGAAACCGAATCCATGGAGTTGTCTGTAGGCTTTCTGAATCCAAGCTCCTTTGCGGTGAAGTCTCTGTCCAGAGGATATGTTGTTCCTGCAAATGCTCCTGCACCTAAAGGACATTCATTAAGTCTGTCTCTGGTGTCCCCGAGACGACTGAGATCTCTCAGAAACATCTCTCTGTAGGCACCCATATGATGAGCAAGTGTCGTAGGCTGAGCCTTCTGAAGATGTGTGAATCCGGGCATGAATGTATCCTTATTCTCATTTATGATCTTCTCGAAGGTATCGATGAGCTTTTTTAGCTCCTTCATCATGTTGTCGATGTTGTCTCTGGTGTACATCTTCATATCCAGAGCGACCTGATCGTTTCTGCTTCTTCCTGTGTGAAGACGCTTGCCTGCTTCACCTATACGCTGAGTAAGCTCCGCTTCGATAAAGCTGTGGATATCCTCCGCGTCTCCGCCTATCTGAAGCTTTCCGTCCTCAATATCCTGAAGTATGCCCTGAAGCCCCTTTACGATCTCATCAGAATCCTCCTTTGAAATGATCCCCTGATTGCCGAGCATCCTTGCGTGTGCGACAGAGCCTGTGATGTCCTGCCTGTACATACGTTTATCAAAGCTAAGTGATTCATTAAATGCCTCTGTCAGTGCATCCTCTGCTTCTGTAAATCTTCCGCCCCAAAGCTTCATGTGATTCCCTCCGAAATTTAAATATAAAAACCCAGTCTATAGATAACCATACTACAGACCGGGTCCAATGTTAAATAATTAAAATGAATATCAGAGATTCTCTATCTCATCGTGAGGCACATTTTGATCAGGCTCTCCCTCATCAGCTTCATCCTCTATTTCGCCATCATATATTTCTTCATCCTCGTATCGTTCAGGAAGAATCTTTTCAATGTAGCCATAACGCTTCGTAAGAAGATTTATGATGATAAGTGCCATAAGACTCAGCAGACTTATGAAGAGCCCTGCCTTAAGGCCTCTTGGGAAATACTTCATTTCTATGGTATGGGTCCCCGCATCCAGCTTAACGCCGATGAAGGTATCCTTTACCTTTTCAAGTGAACTCTTTTCCCCGTCAACATATACAGACCATCCCTCATCATAGGGAATAGAAGTCATCATGACTCCTCCGTCCTTTGTTGTAATATCACCTGAGAGATATGTATCCTTCCATGTTGCAATATTCCATGACTCATCATCGAGCTTTCCATAGGCCTGTTCCAGTGCGGCATAATCAAAGTAATAAACATCCGCATCCATGGCCTGCTCATTGGTCTCATTTACAAGAGTGACCTTCTCTCCCGCTTCAAGGTAGCCTAGTTCGATAAAGAATCCTCTGTCAACGTTGTTGGTCTTCTTGTTTCGATAACCGTAGTCCACAGTGACTTCCTTTATGGACGAGTTGTTGACATAGGCATAGTACTCTCCTGCTATTCCCGCACTGAATACATACTTCTTTCCTTCGAATGTACCCAGCATGTTCTTAAGAACAGGGTCTGTTCCCAGAGCATCACAGAGACTGTTCTGTGACAGAGCCGGAGTACCGGCATCTGTATTCCAGTTCTTAAGCTCCTTGTCCGACAGCATATATCCGAGAGACAGGCTGTAACTGTTTCTGTAAACAGAAGTATCCCCTGACTCCGAAACATAGTTCAGAGCCGTCTCCGTAGGTGCTGCAGGCTCCTGTGAATAAATTCCGTACTTTACTCCGAAGAGCATATTCATAAGGGGTGTGGAACCTGTAATGGAATAAGCATTGGTTGAAGCCTCCATACCCATGAGCTTGAAGAAGTCAGAGCAGGCTGAATATGCTGTGGAGGAGAACAGGGAAACACTCGGGAAATTCATCCATGCCCCGTCATCCTTTGTCTTTCTGGTCATCTTCTCAAATCTGTAGAATCCCTCATCCTTCTCACGGATCTCACTTACAAGTCTTCGAACGTCAGCATTGTCCGCAGTGTATGAGACTCTCGATGTGATGGTCACTGAAGTGACCGCCATGTTTATGGTAAGCTCCATGAAGAGCACGAAAATGAGACAGATGGCACCAAACTCCCGATTAAGCTTTTTCTAGCTTGTCTGCATACATGAAGAAAAAGTATATGAGCACAAACAGCATGGTGACATAGAAGGTGTACCATTTTATGGCATCATCCGTTACGACCTTTTGAGCGAGAATGATGAAGCCCATGGCAGCTGCCACAGAAACTCCTATCTGTTTCACCGATGCTTCGTGGCGCTTTATATAAGCCTCATAGCACATACTGAGCTCGATGAAGGTGTAAATGAAGCTCTGACGGCATGGAAGCGAATTCGGATAATGGAAACCATGCCATATAAAGTTAAGCATATTTATACTGAAGCTGAGGAAAAAGAAGATCAGAAGAACACCATTCACTGCCTTCTCCCTCATCCTTATCCTCTTATTCATGAAGTACAGCGGGAGCAGAAGAAATACCATGGCTCCAGCATAGATATTGGGCCAATGATCCAGCCCCTGCTCAGTCTCGACTATAGGCATCTGACGGGCGAACATATCAATGATGGTGAAATACTGCTGTGCCACATGAGGGAAATTGATATCACTTGAAGCCGTGAGCTGCAATGCGAAGATCTCCGGAAGCAGTGTCACTGCCGCAAGTCCTCCTGCGATCAGTGAATAGACTCCGAATCTGAGTCCTCTTACCATGATGCACTCAAAACCGTACGCGCCGGTATCCTCTGTTTCCTCATCCTCTGTGCCGGAGTGGTGTGCATCCGCAAAATACGGCATTGTCCCGTAGGAGACATTGAGGCAGATAAAGTATATGACCATAAAGATACAGATCATTATGGAGATATAGTAGTTTGAAAGGATGCTGAGT
>ALYD01000026.1 GCA_000513555.1 Lachnospiraceae bacterium JC7 | reverse complement strand
TGTAAATATGGGTATTCTATGATAATTTAGATTTATGAGGGAGCAATCACTGGTTGCTTCCTTTTTCTGACTATATATTTATTAAAGATATAATTCAATATCAGTTTGTGCTTGTACCAAGGATTGTAGTATGATTATTTGCATATGAAATCGATAAATTTGTAGGGAGGGTTGATTCAATGGTTTCTCAGATCATGGAGAAAATGATTACTTTTTCAGATGGGAATATCCACGACATTGACCATCTGATACGAGTATGGACATATTCAAAAACGATAGGTGAACTGGAAGGGCTTGATGCGAAGACTCAGTTTGTTCTGGAAGTCGCCGCTATTACACATGATATTGCCTGCCCTCTTTGCCGTGAAAAATACGGCAACACAAACGGGAAGCATCAAGAGCAAGAAGGCGAGATTATGGTCAGGGACTTTTTGGCGGGTACAGGAATGTCGGAAGAGCAGATCAAACGTATTGCTTATTTAGTCGGGCATCATCACACCTTTATCGGTATTGATGGTATTGATTATCAAATCCTCGTGGAAGCGGATTATATCGCCAATGCAACAGAAAACGGTTATAGTCGCCAGAATGTTGAGAACTTCATGCAGAAAATTATGAAAACAGAGAGCGGAAAGAGAATCCTGAAGTCTATTTTTGCGTTTTGTCGGGATGACTGATTGGAAGATATATCGGAAGATAATATTGACGCCACAGAGCAATTATCGTATCATCAATTCAATCAAATATAACAGACGCCCATTGCTACCGAGTAGTGGGATTTACGTCATTCCTTTACCGTTAGGTCTTAGCAGGTAAGGGAATGGCGTTTTTTAGTTTTGGAGGTAGCTTTATATGAGATGGATTTATTTGCTGATTGCAGGTGCGCTTGAGATTACATGGGCAGTAGCAATGAAAATGTCGAATGGGTTTTCAGTGCTGATGCCTTCGATTATTGCAGGAGTAGGCTATATTGCCAGCGCAGTTTTTCTGGCTATTGCATTGAAACAGCTTCCGCTGGGAACTGCATATGCTATGTGGACTGGCATGGGAATTGTGGGAACGACCTTACTTGGAGTATTTCTTTTTCATGAGAAATTGTCTGTTCCGCAGGTTATCTGTGTTATCCTGATTGTAGTTGGAATAGCGGGACTTAAGATTTTGGCGAAAGATTGAGGTGTTTACAATGTTTAGAAAAATGAGAAGATTTAAGCAGCAGATCTCTGAGGCTGAATGCATAGAGATATTAAAGAGTACTAAGAGAGGGGTTCTTTCTCTGATAGGAGATGATGGATATCCATATGGAATCCCGATTGATCATTGGTATTGCGAAGAGGATGGAAAAATCTATTTCCACGGAGCAAAGGAAGGGCATAAGATAGATGCAATCAAGGCCTGCGATAAGGCAAGCTACTGTGTTTATAATGAAGGCTACCGCAAGGAAGGCGATTGGGCTCTGAACATAACAAGCGTGATCACATTTGGAAGAATTCATTTGGTAGAAGATGAGGAGGTCGCTCTTCGGATCTGCTCTGAACTTACCAGGAAGTTTACCGATGATCAGGCTTATCTGGAGCAGGAGATAAAGAATTCTTTCCGTAATGTTCAGTGCTTGGGGTTAATTCCTGAGCATATGACGGGTAAGCTGGTTAATGAATCATAGGAAGCTGAACAGGAGGGAGAAATAATCAAATGGAGCTGAAAAGAATAGAGCATGATCTGACTGTTTGCAAAGTACATGATGTTTTGGATATTGATATGTCATCTGAGTTTTATTTTGTGGGAAAAACAGATGAAGAAATATCTTTAGTATGTAAAACGGAGGATACTCCGGCTGGTACAATTGAGCGTGATGATGGATGGAAAGGTTTTCGTATCCAGGGAACGCTGGATTTCTCCCTGATTGGTATTTTGTCAAAACTATCAGGCATTCTTGCTGAACATAAAATCGGTATCTTCGCGGTTTCAACATACAACACAGATTATATCCTTGTGAAGGAAGAAAACTTTGAGAAGGCTATGAAAATCTTGGCTTCTGAAGGATATACAGTAGCATAAATCGGAATTTATGGGAGGTAAGATCATGGATATAACCCAAACCTTTTATGATAATATGGCTTCTCAGTATGACAAGCTGTTTTTGGACTGGAATGCTACTACTCAAGAACAGGCCGTTATATTGAATAAAATCTTTAATAATAACGGCTTTAGTACCAGTGCCCATATCCTTGATTGTGCCTGCGGGATCGGAACACAGGCAATCGGGCTGGCGGCTCTCGGATATCCGGTAACTGCTTCTGATATCAGCGATGGAGAATTAGTCGAAGCCAAATCACGGGCAGAGAGTCAAGGAGTTTCAATCCGTTTCGAACATGCAGATTTCTGTGCCTTGACTGACACCTTCTCCGAGCAGTTTGACATTGTGATTGCAATGGACAATGCGCTGCCACACATGCTGACAGGCGAAGCCTTGGAAACGGCTGTCAGAAGTATCACCGGTCAGATCAAACAGGGCGGTATCTTTGTGGCCAGTATCCGAGATTATGACAGCCTTCTGGATAGTAAGCCGCCTTATTCCCCGCCTTATATCCATAAGACGGAAAAAGGACAGCGCGTTTCTTTTCAAACGTGGGTTTGGAACGGGGATAATTATCAATTGACGCAGTATATTATCGATGACGAGGAGAATCTGCAGATCGGCAAGTTTGTTTGTGAATACCGGGCTATCCGCAGAGAAGAATTAACGAATCTGCTTTTATCCAGTGGTTGCAGTCAGGTGATTTGGAAATTCCCGGAGGAATCAGGATTCTATCAACCGATTGTAATTGCCAGGAAGTAAAATTCTAGTTTGTCGGGATGAGGACATAGCCTTTTATCTTTAAATATTATGCACTAAGAAGGACACATGAAGAAAAGAATTAATAGTAAAGAATTTAAAGAATTTAAAGATTCCATGCAAAGAGATCTAAACTCATATGAATATCCCTTTGTTATAACTATTCAAAAAAATAAAATTGTTGCCAGATGGAAAACACAGCAAATCCAGGAAGAAGCTGACAACAGGGCTACCAGTTCTTTTTCTGTGACATATATACTTAGCAGAGATAAAACGTTTTGTGGCGGTGAAACCTTGCTTATCAGAGATACTTATAAGCCGCCAATGTCCACGGAGGCCAGAACTGTTTTTTTACTCTCTACACCGAAGAATTTGCCCTGGAGAAAAAGAGTTGATCATAAGGATTGGGCGAATATCGGATTTGATGAGGACAAGCTTCTTTCCATCATTGAACATTATCTGAAAGACCATGATTTTAAGTATCGCCCGGGAATATGGAACCACAAACGCTTACGCTGGGAAGAAGGACGTTTGTTCCGTATTACTGGAATTAGTTTTTTATTCGCGGGCATTTTTTTGTTAGAAGGATTTTTGAATAGCTCAATGATCAGTGAGTGTTTGCGCTTGGATGCATTTTTTGTAGTAGCCCTTCTCTTATTATTGTGCGCGACACTGCTTCCATTGATCTTGATCATAATTGGAACCCTGATGTCTTTGATAGGTTTTGGCAAAATGGAATTCTATGACCTCAGACCGGAAGTCGGCGTTAAGTTGGTTTTAGGGATCATTATAGTAGCTTGGTTACTGATACCTGCATTGTTTTTCCTTGTGCATTAACAAAAATACATGGTAGCAAGTTATCTCGGAATATAAAAGGCAAATTTGAAATAAACCATTTATCTACCACTTATGACATATTTTACTGTAAAAACAAACAAAACTATTACAATATTGTATAGGTGTATATTACTGTTTTGTAGATTTAATTTAAAATGAACAAAACCTTAAAGAGCCAGTAATAGCAGGGGGTTATGGGTCAAAATAATTTTGTTTAAAAAATTATGGTTTTAGACGAAGCGTTTTTTACGCTTCGTTTTTTTGTGTGCATATACGAGCAGAACTATTTTTTTATAAAAGCAAAAGTTATATAATGATATAAAATAAAAAGAATATTTTGCACTTATGAGTTAGTGAAAATTAATTTTTTGAATTTATTATATATTTTTACACTAGGAGGACGGAACATGCTTTTAGTCACAACAGAAACCATCACGGGCAAGGAACTTGAAATGCTGGGACTGGTGAAGGGCAGTACTATTCAGACAGTCAATGCATTTAAGGATATCGGATCGGGATTGAAGACCCTGGTGGGTGGAGAGCTCGGAAGCTACAACGAAATGATGGGGAAAGCAAGATCTCTTGCTACAGAAAGAATGGTTAAGGAAGCAGATGCTCTTGGAGCAGATGCCATCGTCGGAATCAGATTTTCATCAGCTTCAGTTATGCAGAGCGCGGCTGAGATAATGGCATACGGCACTGCTGTAAAGTTCATATGATTAGTAGATCAGGCTTTAAATTTATAGAATAGTTTTAAAAGGAGAGCTGTTATGGCAAGAGGATTTATGGAGAGCACTGTTGGTAAACGTGCCGGAAAAAATGAAGTAAAAACTGTAAAGATGAATAATATCGAATACAGAATCGAACATGACTCCATAGGAGACAAGGAAGTCCCTGTTGGTGTGTATTACGGTGTGCAGACTCTTCGTGCTGCAGAGAATTTCAGAATCACCGGACTTACCATGCATCCTGAGATAGTGAACAGTCTTGCGTATATCAAAAAAGCGGCAGCCATAACTAACTGCGAAATAGGGCTTTTGGATCGTAAAGTCACGGAAGCTATAGTTAATGCCTGTGATGAGATCCTTGCAGGAAAATTCAGAAACGACTTTATCGTGGATCCTATTCAGGGCGGTGCGGGAACCTCTCTGAACATGAATGCCAACGAGGTTATCGCAAACCGTGCCATCGAGATCATGGGTGGTCAGAAGGGAGATTACAGCATCGTTCATCCAAACGATCATGTAAACTTAGGCCAGTCAACAAACGATGTTATCCCTACGGCCGGAAAAATGACTACCATACGTCTTCTCAAGAATCTGAAAGTGCAGATACTCAGACTTCATGAAGCACTTCTGCTGAAAGCAAAGGAGCTTAATCATGTTATCAAGATGGGACGTACACAGATGCAGGACGCTGTACCTATACGTCTCGGACAGGAATTCAAGGCATACGCTGATGCTGTCATGCGAGATATAAACCGTATGGACAAGGCACTTGATGAGATGAAATCACTTAATATGGGAGGTACCGCAATAGGTACAGGTATCAATGCTGACGAAGCATATCTTCGCAGGATCATTCCTGTTTTAAATGAAGTGTCGGATCTTGATTTTATTCAGGCATTTGATCTTATTGATGCGACCCAGAATCTGGATCCGTTTGTTGCGGTTTCAGGTGCTGTCAAGGCATGTGCAGTAACTCTCTCGAAGATAGCCAATGACCTGCGTCTTATGTCTTCAGGTCCCCGTGCAGGATTCGGAGAGATAAATCTTCCGGCAAAGCAGAACGGCTCATCCATTATGCCCGGTAAGGTAAATCCTGTAATTCCGGAAGTTGTCAATCAGGTTGCATTTAATGTTATCGGAAATGATATGACCATAACCATGGCAGCTGAAGCAGGTCAGCTGGAGCTCAATGCCTTTGAGCCGATTATTTTCTATAACCTGTTCCAGTCCATAGATACACTTGGATTTGCTGTTGAGACATTTGTTGATAACTGTGTATCCGGTATCACGGCAAATGAAGAGCGTTGTAAGTATCTGGTAGAGAACAGTGTAGGCATTATCACTGCACTGAGCCCGCATCTCGGATATCAGAAATCTTCAGATATCGCTAAAAAGGCACTTAAGCTTAATAAGTCCGTAAGAGAGATAGTAATGGAAGAAAAGATCCTCACAGAGGAGGAGATCGCTGAGATCCTTGATCCTGTAAACATGACAGAGCCGGGTATTTCAGGGAAGAAACTCATGGGAAAGCTTCAGGAAAAGAAATAATATAAATACAGTAATATAAATACAGTAATATAAATACAGTAATATAAATACAGTGTAAAACAGACCGTTATCTGTGAAAGAGCGGTCTGTTTTTTATTGCAGGCGGTAATATAGATACAGTTAAATCGAAAATATATATTTCAGATATTGTTATCAGAATTTGTACCGCAAAAGATATGTCTGCGTAATGGAGATCAAGATGGAACATAATGCAAAGGAATATGATGTGCCCAAGAGAGAGGGAAGTGTCTGGCCGGAGGACATATGTCCGGCTTATACACCGAGAGAAGATGCGATTCCATCCATAAAGGGATGCTGGTACTGTAAATATGCGGATTTTCACATAAGCGAGGAAAGAGCTTTGGAGGTGGGGATCTGCAAGTGGCCTAAGAAGATCATGAAGTGAAATAAATAATTAAAAAAGAAGAACTTTCTTTTTTATATTTGTGTGAAAAAATAGACACCGTATGACTATGCAAAAAACAAGGAGGCAAACAAATATGGAAAAAACAAGTAAATTCAAAGCAGTTGGCTTTGGAACGATGATTCTGGTTCTGTTTCTTTTGGTACAGTTCATAGCCGGTGTAATAGGTGCTATCGGAGCGATAGACATGGCTGTCACAAAATACGGAGAAAACTTCGTTTATGAAGAGGCCATAAAAGAGGTGACACCAATCATTCTCTGTGCATCAGAAGTTCTTTGCATCATCGCATTCGGACCATGGTATTACTTTGAATATGTAAAAAAAGATAAACAGAATGGAACATACATTTCCGGTATATCCAAAGTTGCAAGGCCGAAGACATTGGCATTTATAATTTGTTCGACTGTAGCGATATTCTCTCTTGCACTTCTGATAAGCCATACTGTGGCAGCTCTCTGGCCGATGTCTTTAGATATATTTGACAGTATAATGAGTACTGCTCTTGATACAGATACTTTGTACGGTATGATAACTATCATGCTTTTGGCACCTGTGGCAGAGGAGCTTGCTTTCAGAGGGGTTACGCTTAAGTATTCGAGAAAAGCATTTGGAATGTGGGGATGTATCATCCTGACGATGATTCTGTTTGCGATCATGCACCTTAATCCTCTTCAGAGTTTATATGTAATTCCTATTTCTATATTGCTTGCATATCTGGCATATAAGTTTGACTCTGTAATTCCGGCCATACTTGTTCATGTGCTGAATAATTCTTTAAGTGTCCTTGTTCCGAAGGTCTTAAACAGAGATGTCACAAATACGGAAGCTGTGGTTGTCATGATCATATTCGGTATTTTGGCGATAGTATTCAGTGATTTTAAAACTGTAGCGAGCCGTAAGCCTGCCATATCAAATGTATAGGATATCGAATTTCCCGACACATTTTCATGACTGTGTCGGGAAAGCTTTGAGATAAGGAAAAAATCAGGATAGAAGAGTATTTTCATATCAGGTAAAGCGATATAATAAAAAAGGTGATTTATATTTTCGACATGAAAAAGATCGCGACAAATCGGGGGTATATAGCTTTTTATGGTTCGAATAGCAGTTTGTGATGATGATAGAAATGACCGCGAAAATGTCTGCGGTTTTCTTCGGGAGTATCTAAATGACAGAGGCCTCGAAGCTGAAGTCCGTTCCTTTGATCATCCTGATACATTGATAACCGAATGTGAGGAGTACAGACCTCATATCTACATTCTGGACATAGTCATGCCCATGGTTACAGGTATCGAAGCAGCGAGAGAGCTTAGATGGAATCAGCCTGAGGCACAGATCATTTTCGCCACATCTGAGAGTTCCTATGCATTGGAATCATTCGATGTGAATCCCATAAACTATATTATGAAGCCGGTGGACAGGGATAAACTGTTTGCCACTTTGGACCTTGCTCTTTCAAGAGTGAAAGAGGAGGATGAAGAATCTCTTACAGTAAAGATAAAGGGAGGATACAGAACGATCAGGACCCGGGATCTAATGTATGTGGATTACAGGAATCACGTGGTTTTTTTCCATCTATCAAATGGCGAAGAGGTACAGACTCCGACACTCAGGATCGGTTTTTCTGAGTACATGGAGGACAATATTTCTTCGGATTATTTTGTGCGATGTCATGAATCCATCGCTGTCAATATAGCAGCTATAGACAAGCTGACCAAAACCTCCATCACTCTTCGGAATAAAGAAGAAGTTCCGGTCTCAAAAAGCCGTTACGCAGAAGTTGCTGAAAGGTATCTGGATTACAGACTATGATTAATATTCATACACTATTGATACTCATTCTATATTTAAGCGTGTTTGCTTTGTTCTATGAATGCTGGATAGTATTCAGAAATTTGAAGAACAGGCTTCACGCTTATCTTCTATTCAGCTGTGTTTCGGGTCTTATCAACAGCCTGGGATATGTTCTTCAGTTCAGCTCCACAAACTTTGAAGCATTCAGGACTGCGCTCAAGTTCTCCTATGCGGGACGTGTATGGTTGTCGTTTTCTCTTTTTATGTTCACTGCGGAGTTCTGCCATATCAGACTGCCGGAGCTGGTGAAAAAGGTGCTTCCTGTCATTCATGTAGGCATTTACATCACTATACTTACCATGGAGTATAACAGCCTGTATTATGAAAATATAGGCTTTAGTATGGATGGACAGTATCCTGTGTTCTATCGTGATAATGGAATCGCCCACCACCTTCTCATGCAGCTGCAGGTCTTTTATATCGTATGTGCCTTCATATGGCTTTTCCGGTCATTGAAAAAACATACGGGAATAGTCGCGAGATGGAGACATTGGACAGTAATAACTGCAATTTTTATTCAGGCTTCGTTTTACATAGCACAGATAGCCGGGGTATTCTCTGTTTCACGATATTTCGATCTGACCATAATGGGTAATGTCATACTCACTGCATTTATGTATATAGCTATCTTCAGATGTAATCTCCTGGGTGTAATAGATATTGCAAGAGACTACATGATAGACAAGCTCTCGGAAGGTGTCATAGCTGTTGATAATGATGGGAAGGTGCAGTATTACAACGAGCCTGCTTTGAGACTGTTTCCGGTATTGAAGGAAGATGCACAAAAGGCAGTAGATGAAATAAAGGATGCCATCGATCATGGGGATACAATTAACCTTCATGATCGAATTTACGTACCGGAAGATAATGAGCTTTCCGGAGGCGGAGAGATTCTGGGAAAACTGTATTCCATGGTGGATTCCACTGAGTTAAAGAAAAATGAGTACAGATTGAAGGCTGATGCGGAGATACTTCAGATGGCTGCCAGTACCATGAAGGACAGACTGCTCACCACTGAGGAGCTTATGAAACAGGATAGAGCCATGCGTCATGACAGAAGGCATTTTGAATCCCTGATTCTTTCACTTCTTCAGGAGGGCAATGCTGATGAAGCCATAAAGTGTCTCAACGAACGGCTTTCCCAGGAACCTCATTCTATGATCAAGTACTGCGAGAATACAACTGTCAATGCCGCCATCACCCATTATGTTTCTGTGGCGGAGAGAGAAAATATCAGAGTTGAGGTGAAGACCAATATTCCTTCCGATCCCGGTGTGGATGATATGAAGCTGGCTATCGCTGTCAGCAATCTGATAGAAAATGCCATTCACGCCTGTGAGAAGCTCCCGGAGCAGGACAGATTCATAGGCATTACCGCAAGATACAAGGAACAGCTTCTTTTGGAGATAGTAAATGCCTGCGAAAAGAAGGCAGAGCTTGATGAGGACGGTCATCCCTATACGGACGAGGATGGACACGGCATCGGCACCAGAAGTGTCCTTGCCTTTGTGGAGGAGACTGACAGTGAGATCATGTACGTTGCCGGGGAAAAGCGCTTCAAGGTCAGGATGATAATAGGCTGAGTTATTCTTTTGGAATAATGAGCCGGATAAGATGTTCGGTTGAAATGCCGGATTCTTGTCCGGCTTTTTTTACGCGATAAAAACGGTCACGAATGCGAGACGGATTTGTAAAAATATACGTTCTGTGTTATCATTCATATAGTTACAGCCTATATGACGATCTTGTTTCTATATTGTGAATTATAGCAAGTTATTATTGAATACAGAAAAAGGAGGAGTTGCTTATTGAAATATCAGTATTGGAAAATCGCGTTTGCATACATTGGTGTAATTATAGGTGCGGGTCTTTCCAGCGGACAGGATCTGCTTCAGTACTTTCTCTGTTTCGGGAAACTTGGACTTTTCGGAGTTTTTCTTTTGGGAGTTCTCAATGCTTTTTTCGGCAGGATAATGGTGACCTTTGGATGTTATTACCGGGCAGATAATCATGAAGAGGTTTTCTCTCAGATTGCCCATCCTTTTTTCACCAGACTTTTAGACATAGTTCTGGTTATCGGAAGCTTCGTTATGGGATTCGTCATGGTGGCAGGAGCAGGATCGAATCTTAATCAGCAGTTCGGCATACCTTCCGGAATAGGGGCTCTTATATGTTCTATCCTTATAGTGATCGTAGCCTTTCTGGATTTTGATAAGATCACAGGGGTCCTTGGAATCTTCACACCTGTCATCATCGTTATGTTACTATCCATAACGGCCTACACGTTTATAGGAAAATCATATGATTTTACGGCTCTTGATGCTGCGGCAAGGACCATAAAGCCTGCTATGAATAACGTATTTCTTTCTGTTATCAACTATTATGCTCTATGTGCCATGACAGGTGTTTCCATGGCATTTATACTTGGAGGTGCGGTTGTAAGAATAGGTATAGCCGAAAAGGGAGGTACACTCGGCGGAATTATGGTCGGCGTTATAGTATTGGCGGCATCATTTTCCATTTTTGCAAATATAGATCGGGTAAAAGATGCGGATATGCCTATGCTGGCAATCGTTAACAACATACATCCATGGTTCGCAGTATTATACGCCTTCACAGTATTCTCATTGATCTTCAACACTGCCTTTTCGCTTTATTATTCCATTGCCAGAAGATTTTCGGGTGGCAGTACAAAAAAGATGCGCGTCATCATGATTGCTGTCGTTGCAGCGGGTTATGTCTTAAGCTTCGGAGGCTTCAAAACACTTATAGCCATAATGTACCCTATACTTGGATATATGGGAGTCCTTCTGCTTATTATTCTATTTGTTGCGTGGATACAAAAGCGAAAGGACATCATCATAGAAAAGTTTTTCAGACGTAAGATGCTACGTATATCTTTGAAGAAACAGCATCCTGATATACATGTTACTGAAAAGGAGAAAGAGCTTTTCAGAAACTTAAGTGAGGTAAGTCCCGCAGAAACTGACGCACTTAAGAATGATATTCATGAAACAGCAAAGAAGATAATAGAAAACACAGATGATATAGAAAAATATCTGGATGAGCATCTGTCTGTAGACGATAAGAAGATACAGAAAAATGTCAACGAAATGATGGATAGTGAAAACTAAAAGAGTAGGAGATCGGGATATGAACCGATCTCCATTTTTATATATAAGTATTTTTTGTTTTTTCAAGGAAAGCTATTTCGTCAATACAGCTTTATATCCGAGACCACGTATGTTGTTTCAGGTGATATAACTGTTTCCACAGATTTTAAGGATGCTGTCCCTTTAAAACTTAACAGGAATTATGTCTGCTATGTTCTGTCTGCCTATAAGCTTTTTAAATAAGCTACGAAACATATCAGGAATGACAATTAGGAGAGTAGAGTTCTGATGTGTATAATAATTATTAAAGATACAACAAAATTGCAAAAAATTAATACAATTTTGTCAGTAAATATCAGAACAGAAAAGGGATATAAAGCATTGGCAAAAGAAACCGGGCTGATGTTTTAAAAGAAAGGGGTAATATGAGTTTACTGGATTCAAAATGGAAACTGGCCCTTACAGGAGCCGTTTTTGGCATTCTTGCCGTCGTACTGGCACTTCTGGGGAATCCCGGAAACATGGCGATATGTGTGGCATGTTTTATACGTGATATCGCAGGAGCCATGAAGCTTCATACAGCTGCGCCTGTGCAGTATTTTCGACCGGAGATAGTTGGATTCGTATTGGGTTCATTCATTATTTCGGTGTTAACCAAAGAATACAGAACAACCGGGGGCTCAGCACCCATGATCCGTTTTATTCTGGGTTTTTCCATGATGGTAGGAGCGCTTGTATTTTTAGGATGTCCACTGAGAATGCTTCTTCGCATGTCAGCAGGTGATCTCAATGCCTACATTGCTCTTATCGGCTTTGCAGGAGGCGTGGGAACGGGAACATTTTTCCTGAAAAAAGGCTATTCTCTTGGCAGATCAAATTCGATTTCAAGCACTGATGGATATGTTCTCCCGGCAGCTCTTCTGGTACTTTTTATTCTTAGCATCTGCACATCACTTTTTGCCATCAGTGAAAAAGGGCCCGGAAGTATGCATGCACCTGCTTTAATAACACTTGTTGTGGCTTTGATTTTTGGTGCCATAGCCCAGAAGAACAGAGTATGTTTTGCTGGAAGCATAAGAGATGTATTTCTCATGAGAGATTTCAGTCTGCTGTCTATTTTAGGGGGATTCTTTGTTATAATGCTTATCTTTAACATCGCTCACGGATCCTTCAAGTTAAGCTTCACAGGACAGCCTGTGGCTCATGCTCAGCATATCTGGAATATACTTGGAATGTATCTCGTCGGATTTTCGGCAGTACTGGCAGGCGGCTGTCCTATGCGTCAGCTTATACTTGCGGGTCAGGGATCGGCAGACAGCAGTGTTACCGTCATTGGAATGCTTATAGGCGCAGCATGTGCCCATAACTTCGGTCTGGCAAGTTCAGCAGCGGCAGCAGCTACAGAAACAGCTCCCGCAACCGTGGGAGGTCCTTCACCTGCAGGGCAGGTGGCAGTTATTGCACTTATTGCCGTTGTGTTCCTGATTGCGGTGACAAATCAGAAAAAAATTGAAATATAGAATCGAGGTAGATATGAGTGAGATAAAAGAAATCAATGTAAGAGGACTTTCATGTCCTGAACCTGTGATGATTACATCCATGGCTCTTAAGAAGTATAAGGGTCAGATGCTTAAAGTTATTGCCAGTGAAGCCCATGTATGCATAAATGTTCAAAAGCTTTTAAAATCAAATAACATTAGCTTTGATGTATCAAACGAAGGTGATGATTATGTAATAAGCTTTCAGGCATAAAACCGGTGAATACAAATGAGAAATAAGCATACTGACTACATGGTCTTTGCATTCCATACAACCACATCGGCTTTTGCAACTGAAAAGTACTGTAAGCAAATGGGTATAGAAGGCCGTCTTATACCTATACCAAGACAGCTTTCAGCAGGATGCGGAATTGCTTTCAGGATGACTGTTTCAGAATTTGAAAAGCTTCCGAAAATTAACGGAATGCAGGATTCACTACCGGAAAACTGCTGGATGAAGGAACTTGCTTCAAAGAATATAGAAGTGGAGACAATAAAAAAACTGAATTTGTAAGAGATGCTACAGCATGAGATAATAGATTGATTAATTAAATCAAATTATGGAAGTGTACCATGAAAACGTAAAGGAAATTAATCAAAAAACTTTATCAGGTAGATCTAAAAAGGTGTTACCCTTCCACTATTGACAATGATATTCATTATGATAGAATATTCAATCATCGGAGGGTGAGTTATTCTTTTTTGAAATAATGAGCTGGATAAGATGTTCGGTTGAAATGCCGGATTCTTGTCCGGCTCTTTTTTACGCGATAATCTTTCACTAAAATTTTGTGTCTGCTCACTGTACGATTGGCGATGAGATTATACTAAGGAGGAAATATTCAATGGAAAAAAGAATTGATTTCACAACAGGTGCTATAGTTTTACCGCTTCTTAAATTTGCAGGCCCTGTTCTTTTAGCATTGTTCCTGCAGGCAATGTATGGTGCCGTAGATCTTTTGGTTGTAGGTAAGTTTGCTGAATCTGCTGACGTATCAGCTGTTTCGACGGGCTCTCAGATCATGGCTACTCTGACGAATATAATCAGCAGCCTGTGTATGGGTATGACTATTTTTCTTGGACAGAAAATAGGAGAAAAACGTGCGGATGAAGGAGGACGTATAGTCGGTAGCGGATTAGTGCTGTTTGCGGCGATAGGATGTTTTCTGACAATATTTATACCGGCAGTAGCACCTAAACTTGCCATGACTATGCATGCTCCGGCTGAAGCTTTCGAATTGACAACTACATATATCCGAATCTGTGGCGGCGGTATCATAATCATTATGGCGTATAATATGATCGGTGGTGTTTTCAGAGGTATGGGAGATTCAAACACGCCTCTGATAACTGTTTTGATCGCGTGTATCTGTAATATAATAGGAGACCTTTTATTTGTTGCGATTTTACATTTCGGGACTAAGGGAGCAGCACTTGCAACAGTGGGGGCGCAATTAATAAGTGTAATGATCTCATATGTACTCATTTCTCATAAAACGCTTCCTTTTAAGTTTGAAAAGAAAATGATCACATGGAATATGCGTATAATCAAAAGAATTCTCGTACTGGGAATACCTATTGCTATTCAGGATCTGCTTGTGGGTATGTCTTTTCTTGTGATCCTTGCCATAGTGAATTCAATAGGATTGACCGCATCCGCCGGAATAGGTGTGGCAGAAAAGGTCTGTGTATTTATAATGCTTGTTCCCATGTCGTTTATGCAGTCAATGTCAGCCTTTGTTGCACAGAACAGAGGCGCGGGAAAACTGGACAGAGCATTCAAGGGATTCCGGGCAGCAGTTGGAATTTCATTTATATTTGGTGCGACAATGTTCTATACGGGATTTTTCCATGGAGATCTGCTTTCAGGAGTTTTCTCCTCAGATAAAGATGTAATTCTCGCGGGAGCAGAGTACATAAAGGCGTATGCCATAGATTGTCTTTTTACATGCTTTCTATTCTGCTTTATAGGTTTTTATAATGGAATGGGCTTGACGACATTTGTAATGGCGCAGGGAATCATAGGGGCATTTTTAGTAAGAGTGCCGGTATCTTTCCTTATGAGTAAGCTGACGCCGGGATCTCTTTTCCATATAGGTCTTGCAACACCTTGCTCAACAGTTGTACAGATCCTTCTCTGTTTCGGATGTTTGATATATATGTCGCGGAAAAACAAGCTGAAACTGATATAAACAGTAGCCTAAGATCCATATGCACTAAATCAATTCGATCAGGATATGTAAGTAAAACACGAAAGAGCAGTTATCGGAAGATAACTGCTCTTTTTGCCAGTTTGATATATGATAGTTATGTTTCTAACTTTATATATTCTTTGAAAATAGATTATTGATTGCGTTCCTGAATCACTTCGCCAGTGCAAGTTTTCCCAGGGCATCTGCCTGCATGATGGCATCAAACATCTCACAAGGCTGAACATCACCTGCCAGATTGTGGATGGTCTCACCCGGAACACATGCATTCTCCGCGATGGTACGAACCTGTTCTTCAGTTGTTATGCCGATCTGTTCGAGAGTTACAGGAAGACCTACCTCAAGGCAGAAGCTCTGTACATCATCGAATTCCTCTTTAGGAGCACCTTCAAGTACCAGCTGTACCAGTGTTCCCAAAGCTACGCAGTCACCGTGATCAGCATGCTTACATCCTACAGAGGTGACACCATTATAGAAAGAATGAGCGGCTGCACAGTTTACATTGTCTGCACCGACACCTGAGAGATAGACATTGGCTTCGATGATATATTCGAGGGCAGGAGTTACAGCGTGGAGTTTACATGCTTCGATAGCCTGTTTTCCATACTGTCTTAATGTCTCATAGCAAAGCTTTGCAAGTGCCTGACCGGCTCTCGTGATTCCGGTACCTTCGAGACTTGATGACTCGGTACGGATGGATGCTCTTCCTTCGAAATAGGTTCCCAATGCATCACCCATTCCGGATACAAGGAAATGAACAGGTGCGTTGGCGATGACATTGCAGTCTACCATTACGGCATCAGGATTTGTGGGATAGAAAAGATACTTGTCGAAGCTGTGATCATCGTTGTAGATTACGGAAAGACCGGTACATGGAGCATCTGTAGCAGCAACAGTAGGAACTATAACAATGTGCTTTCCTGTATAGTAAGCGGTAGCCTTTGCTGTATCAACAGCACTTCCGCCACCTATGGCAACAACTACATCGATGTTATCGGTCTTGACGATATCCTCCATTTTCTTTATCTCGCCGTTGCTGGAGATACCGCTGAATATTTCATAACGTCTGTAATCGTCGTGATCACCAAAGCTTGCCTCGATCTTGTCGTGGCATGCCTTATAACCACTGTTGGAGCATACGAAAAGCCAACGCTTTCCCATATAGCTCATTTCATCGTAAAACTTGTTCAATGCGTTTCGCCCCTGAACGTACTTTAGTGGTTCGCGCATTGCTCTTAATCTGCCCATCATAATAATTGTTCCTCCTACAATAATGTGTTTGTGGTGGTTATGTTCCTTTCATCAGTAAAGGACTAACCGTTTTGTTACGTTGGTTAAATATTTAACAATGCAATATAAATTTTAGACCTATGAAAAAAGGGATACAATAGTTTTATTGTACAAAATGACAAACATTTAACGATCCCTTTGTGAGGAAAGAATCGATGTTGATTTTTGATTCTTACGTTTTAATTTGATTTACCCTACAATGGAGTTATACAGACGGGCTTTTAACACCAACATAATAAAAAATTTATAAGATAATAATATGAAACTGGCAGATACAGGTATTTAAATAACTCATTGTGAATTACATGACCTGTAAAAATCCGAAATAACTCTACAAAGGGAAAGGATATGAAAGTAAATGGCACAAATGAATCCTGATTTTAAGTATTATGTACAAGTAGAAGGAACGTGGGAAAACAAAGATAAAACCTGCAAGGTCATAATATCACGTTTTCAAAACATTGAGATGAAATACGGGCAATGTAGTCTGAGTTCATCTTATGCTGCAAAGGGAATACCCCCTCAGATGATCACAAATCAGATGATGGGGTTCAATAGTCCTATGATGACAATGGGCAGAAATTATAAGATCCATGATGGGGAAGAAATCAAATTAACAGTAATGAACCCTTCCATTTGTGCTGATGGCAAGGCTGTTTATAGTTTGGAGGAAGCTTGGTACGGTAATGGAATTCTGCATCTGGTAGTAATGAATAATACTGATAAGAGCAAGACTGAAATTGAACTCAGCAAAGAAAAGCCTGATTTCTCTGAACAGTCGGTAAGAGAGGATGGAATATACAGTTGTACATGTGGATATACGGGACCGGTCGGAAAATTCTGTCCGGAATGTGGTAAAAAGATTGAAGGATGAGTTACCGGATATGTTTAATTATATGAAAGCATTTTATATAGAAATGCCGGGATGGAAATAAGACTGGGTATATGCAGGGAGGATAAAAAAATGAAAATCGACGGAATCCAAGCAGTTCATTTTCCGCGAAAAATCGGAACAGGTCTTTATTCCGTGGATCGTTTTGGTCCGAAAGCTGCTGAAAAGGCATTTAATTTCCATCGTAGTTTCCCTGAATATAAGGAAACTCCATTGGCAAATCTTGCCGCCTTGGCAAAGGAACTTGGCATTGCCGAAATTTATGTAAAAGATGAAAGCTACCGCTTTGGTCTTAACGCATTTAAGGTGCTGGGCGGCAGCTACGCGATCGGCAATTACATTGCAAAAAAACTTGGTGCAGGTATAGAAGAATTACCATATGATAGACTGACTTCTGCGGAGATTAAAGAGAAGATCGGTCAACTCACTTTTGTAACTGCCACAGACGGCAATCACGGTCGCGGTATTGCATGGACTGCCAATCGTCTGGGCCAAAAAGCGGTTGTCTACATGCCAAAAGGCAGCGCCATGGAAAGATTAAGAAATATACAGGCTCTAGGTGCAGATGCATCTATCACGGAACTTAATTACGATGCTGCTGTAAGACTCGCCAAAGAGAAGGCAGAGAAGTTAGGCTGGGTGTTGGTTCAGGATACTTCGTGGGATGGTTATGAAGAAATACCGGGTTGGATCATGGAGGGATATACCACCATGGCTGTCGAAACAACCAGACAGTTAAAGAATGAAAAACCTACTCATATTTTTCTCCAGGCAGGTGTAGGTGCTATGTCCGGTGCAATTTGTGGATATTTTGCATCCTTATACGGAAATGAGGAACGGCCGATCATCACAATTGTTGAGCCTGATCAGGCAAACTGTATTTACCGTACAGCAAAAGCGAATGACGGAACACTTCATTTCGTGACAGGAGATATGAACTCAATTATGGCGGGGCTTTGTTGTGGAGAGCCCTGCTCCATCGGCTGGAATGTTCTCAAGGATCATGCCGATCATTTTATTTCCATGCCTGATTCTGTTGCAGCAAAGGGTATGCGCATCCTGGGCAATCCACTGAATGGTGATCCCAGAGTTGTGTCCGGAGAAAGCGGTGCGGCGACACTTGGATTTGTAGCTGAGGTTCTAAGCAACCCGGATCTTGTAGATTTGAAAAATGAACTTAAATTGAATCAGGATTCTCGTATTCTCTGTTTTTCTACAGAAGGTGATACAGACAAAGAAAACTATCGTCGTATTGTGTGGGATGGTCTTTATCCGAGTTTTTAAGATTATCCATATAACCTCTTGGTGTAGAGCCGGTGTAGAAACTGTTAACCATGCATCATCGCGCAAATGACAATATTGTACGCAGAGCAGTTATTCTTATATGAATAGCTGCGTTTTTATTTATCCATGACTAGTATGTGCGATTAGTATGTATTTGTGCTTTCGTTTACAAAAGTGAAATATGCTTGCGATTATACGCTAGAAAAAATGTTGCAATTAAAAAATATTCGCTAGTAAAAATGTGAAAGTTTGTTGAAAATTCGCCATTAAAAATGTATTATTATCTTGGGAAGGTGGATAAATGGTATGAAACGTTTGATTTATGACAGATTGTTAGAATGGAAAAACAAAGCTGATAGAAAGCCACTTATACTGAACGGAGCTCGTCAGGTTGGAAAGACTTGGATACTCAAGGAATTTGGTGCTAATGAGTATTCTAATATGGCATATATAAACTGTGATGAAGTCGAAGAAATGAAAACGCTCTTTTATGACTATGACACAGAACGACTAATACGAAGTTTTTCAGTTTTGTCAGGTGAGGTAATAAAGCTTGGAGAAACTCTTATAGTTTTAGATGAAATTCAGGTGGTACCTTTAGGGCTTACATCATTAAAATATTTTTGCGAGAAAGCATCACAATATCATATTGTAGTTGCCGGTAGTTTGCTCGGTATTGGTTTACATGAAGGCACAGGATTTCCTGTGGGAAAGGTAGATGAAATAAATCTATATCCTTTATCGTTTAAAGAATTTTTGATGGCACTTGGTAAGGATGTTCTTGTATCTGGTATGGAAGGACATAGGTGGAGTGAACTATCTTCTTTTGGTACGACCTTTACTGAACTATTACGTCAATACTACTACGTTGGCGGAATGCCTGAAGTTGTGAAATCATATGTAGAAAAACAGGATGTTTTTGAAGTTAGAAAAATTCAAAAGCAGATTTTGGCTGATTATCGTCGTGATTTTTCAAAGCACATTTCTTCAGAAATATTACCAAAAGTAAATATGGTGTGGGATTCTATTCCGGCCCAGCTAGCAAAAGAAAACAAGAAATTTATATATAGTGCTATTAAAAAGGGAGGAAGAGCAAAGGAATTTGAAAATGCAATTCAATGGTTGATCGATGCGGGACTTGCATATAAGGTGTTACGAGTTTCTAAGGTGGAGAAGCCACTGAAGTTTTATGAGGATTTTGATGCATTTAAGTTATTCATAGTTGATCTTGGGTTATTAGGTGCGTTGGTTGATGTAGATTCAAGAGATGTGCTGATAAACAATAATGCATTTAAAGAATACAAAGGAGCTTTTACGGAACAATTTGTTTTGCAGGAATTAAAATCTCTGGATTGGGAGGTTTACTATCATTCTAGAGAAAAATCTACTCTTGAATTGGATTTTGTTATTCAGAAATATAGTGTATATCCGTTAGAAGTAAAAGCCGAAGAGAATCTGAAATCAAAGAGCCTAAAAACTATTTATGAAAGCAATAATGAATTAAAACCGGTTAGGCTTTCGATGTCAGGTTATAGGGAACAAGAATGGATGGTGAATGTACCGTTGTATCTTGCTACAGAATGGTTAAGAGTAGCGGAATAAAATAAATCTAGACCTGATAGTGACGACTTATTTGGAAGATAATAATGAAATTATATTTAAGTTTTATTAGCTCTATACATATGAAATAATCCCACAGGATGAGGGACAATTTGAGAGTACAGAAATAGTCCCACAAGTTGTAGTGACAAATGGAAGTTGTCTTTTCTATTCCTTGTGGGTGCCTTAAATAATCTAAGTATGAAGCTTTTTGTATTGAAGTACTTTGATGAAATGGGATATGAAAGCCCAATCGATTACGAGTATCAAAAAAGATTTGAAGGTTTACGTGGATATGGAGAAGGAATGTTGTCTTATGACTTTGCAGTATACCCTTTACTTATCTTCTCCGCACTTATTATTATGCGCCCCTGCAATGGAGATATGTTTTCGCTATCCATCAAACGAACTAAAGGAAAATACATTTCTTATGTTGTTTGATCTTAGCTATGATGAGTGATGAAATGGATTTAAGAGAAGATGTCGAAAAATATATAAAGAAAAAATACAAAGCATCTCCGGAATATCTCTGGAAAAGATACCCTGATTATGCGGTTTTCAGACATGAAGACAACAGAAAATGGTTTGCGATAATTATGGATGTTGATTCCGATAAACTTGGCCTTCCAGGTACTGAACGTATAGATATCATTGATGTAAAAATTGATGATCTTATGCTTCGTGATATCTTGTTACAACAGAAAGGTTTCCTGCCTGCTTATCACATGAACAAGGGCAGCTGGATAACTATTCTGCTTGATGGAACTGTGAAAGTAGATGAGATCTGCAACATGATAGATGCCAGTTTTTTAGACACTGCATCTAAGAAGAAAAAGGATAAGTTCCGTCAGCCTAAGGAATGGTTAGTACCTGCAAATCCAAAGTATTATGACATTGAACATGCATTTGATGAAACTGATGAAATTGATTAGAAGCAGGGCGCTGGGATTATAAAGGGTGATACGGTATTTATGTATGTAAGTGCACCTGTATCGGCAATTCTCTATAAGTGCAAGGTGACAGAGGTAGATATTCCATATGATTATGAGGATAAGAATCTTAAGATTACGGCGCTTATGAAGATAAAACTGCAAAAGAGATACAAGCCTGATAAGTTTACCTTTGACAGGCTGAAATATGAGTATGGAATATATGCTATAAGAGGTCCTAGGGGAATACCGAACAGCCTTGGTACGGCATTGAAATAAAGTTTTTGGTAAATAGAGATGAAAACATGATGGAGCAGAATATAAATGAAGTTTGAGTTATTACCGGTTGAAAATATAGATTTGGCAGATTACAAACATGACATGCAGGAAGCATTCCAGTTGGGCGCTGCTGTTTGGGAAGAAAATCTGAATGAAGAAATATTGCCGGAATCACACATAGATAAATCACTTAATGCAAATGGCTCAATTGCTTACAAGGCAGTAGTAGATGGTCAGATGTGCGGTGGAGCGATCGTGGTCATTAATGGAGCCCACGGACACTTAGATTTCCTGTATGTAAAAAGCGGAATACAAAGTAAGGGGGTTGGTCAGCGGATATGGAATCATATTGAAGCCATGCATCCGGAAGTTGAGCTTTGGGAGACTTGTACGCCATATTTTGATACGAGAAACATTCATTTTTATATTAACCGTTGTGGTTTTTCGGCAGTGGAGTTTTATAATCCAAAACATATTGATCCAAATGCACCTGAAGGTGATGATGGGAAGGATTTGTTCTTCAGATTTGAAAAGAGAATGTCTAAAACAAAATCTGAACTAGATAGACTTAAAGCTGTGGTAGAAAAGCTACGTAGTGAAAATGGTTGCTCTTGGGATAGGGCGCAGACACATTCCAGTTTGAAAGCAGCGTGCATAGAGGAAGCAGCAGAAGTAGTTGGAGGAATCAACATTCTAGAGAAAACAGGAGATGCGGCGAACCTAAGGGAAGAACTTGGGGATCTGCTGTTACAGGTAATGTTTCATTCTGTGATAGCGGAAGAAGAGGGGATGTTTGCTTTTGAGGATGTTGCAAAGACCATTTCGGATAAAATGGTTAGGAGACATCCACATGTGTTTTCGGGCGTGAAGTATGCGTCAGAAGAAGAATTGCACGAAGCCTGGGCTGCGATAAAGAAGGAAGAGAAGAAAGGTAGAGAGTGGGAAGCAGATTTCCTTGAGAGTGCATTGAGTGAAGCGTCTGAGCTCATTATAAAAGCCAAGGAACGTAAAGGATTTAAGAGCAAATGAGTAAACATAGGATGGTTGATGGCAAGCTTCTTCAGATGAATAAACGCTATACGGATCTGAAGAACCGCTTCAAGAATAGAATGGCTGCTGAAAGTATTCCTCAACATATTTATCAGATGGAAGCGATTCTCGATACAGCGCAGCAGAAGATGGATGCGCTTGAACAGAGGATTGCAGATTATAAAGCGTTTCAGGCAAAGATTCAGGAGCTAGAAGCGTATTACACAAGCCAGCAGTGGAAGGATGACTTTGCCATGGATGAGGAAGGGAAGTTTCCTAAGAAGCTGAAAAGAGGCGTGTTATCAGAGGATGGTATCTATAATATGCTTGAGAGAAACAAGGAAATCATGGATATATTAAACGGATTTGATTGTTAGTTTAAAATATGCTGAGATTCTATATGCGTAGTCCAGGGAGACGTTTTGCTCGCCATTCTCAATCATGCTGATTGTTCGTCTGCTGATACCGGTTGCTTTAGCCATTTTATTAAAGGAGCTGTCCCATAACATGGACATTAATCAATGGCAAGGAGATATAAGATATTATGAAGCTAGGAATCGTGACTTCAAGGCATGCTTTTTTTGAAGTAAAACACGGTGATATATGAAAAATGCTTTATGCTTCTACAAAAATAGGACTATATATGTTGGATACGGTCCTTAGCGTGTAAATTGGCAGAACGGCAGTTTTTCATCGAGCCTTAAATCCGAAGTGTCTAATCTGTGCAGAACCGGTTGAAATCAGTGTGATTTCGGCCGGTTCTTTATTTTGCGATATACTAGAGTCATATATTTCAGGGTGGATGACGGTATCGTCAGAAAGAGAAAAGGAGGATGTCTTTAATTATGAATGATTACATTGCATATTGCGGGTTGGATTGTGAGACTTGCGAAGCTCGTCTGGCAACGATCAATAACGATAATGAATTGCGGATTAAGGTATCGAAGGAGTGGTCTGAGCTTAATGGAGTGGAGATCACACCGGAAATGATCAACTGCTCCGGATGTCGGATTCCGGGAGCGAAGACGGTGTACTGTGATTCTTTATGTCCTATCAGGCAGTGTGCACAAGCCAAAAAGATGGAAACTTGTGGCGGATGTCCGGAAATGAAGTCGTGCGAAAAGGTAGGAGCAATTATCGGAAATAATGCAGATGCACTGACCAGACTTGAGAACGCCTGAGAACCTACATGAGATTCTCAGGCGTTTCTAAAGTGCAATTATCAGAATTTTGGAAGCTGCGCAACAGATGCTGCGATTTCTTCATCAGTAGGAACATAGTCATCCATCTTGCCGTCATGGAATTTCTCATAGGCATACATGTCGAAATATCCTGTTCCGGTAAGACCGAATACTATGGTCTTCTCCTCACCGGTCTCCTTACAACGCAGAGCTTCATCAATAGCCGCACGGATGGCATGAGAGCTCTCAGGTGCAGGGAGTATTCCTTCACAACGGGCAAACTGCTCAGCTGCCTCAAATACCTTTGTCTGAGGAACAGCGATCGCACGCATCAGACCGTCATCATAAAGCTGTGACAATGTAGAACTCATGCCATGGAAGCGAAGACCACCTGCGTGAGTTGGTGCCGGAATATATCCGCTTCCAAGTGTGTACATTTTTGCGAGAGGACATATCATTCCTGTATCACAGAAATCATATGCATATGTTCCTCTTGTGAAACTTGGGCATGACTCAGGCTCCACAGCAAGTATATCGTAATCAGCTTCACCACGGAGCTTCTCACCCATGAAAGGAGCGATGAGTCCTCCAAGATTTGAGCCGCCTCCTGCACAACCGATGATCATATCCGGTTTGATACCGTACTTATCAAGTGCAGCCTTGGTCTCAAGACCAATGATACTCTGGTGCAGCAAAACCTGATTCAATACAGAACCGAGAACGTAACGATAGCCTTCTGTATGTGTTGCCACCTCAACCGCCTCAGAAATAGCACAACCGAGACTGCCGGTAGTTCCAGGGTACTTTGCGAGAATCTTTCTTCCGACCTCTGTGATTTCTGAAGGAGATGGTGTGACAGAAGCGCCGTAGGTCCTCATTACTTCTCGACGGAATGGCTTCTGCTCATAGGAAACCTTTACCATGAATACTTTACAATCAAGATCAAAATATGAACATGCCATAGAAAGTGCTGTACCCCACTGACCGGCTCCGGTCTCTGTGGTCACACCTTTCAGGCCCTGCTTTTTTGCATAGTAGGCTTGAGCTATGGCTGAATTAAGTTTATGAGATCCGCTGGTGTTATTACCCTCGAACTTATAATAGATCTTTGCCGGAGTCTTTAACTTTTCCTCAAGGCAATATGCTCTTACTAATGGTGAGGGACGGTACATTTTGTAAAAGTTACGGATCTCCTTCGGAATTTCAAAATTAGCTGTAGTTTCATCCAATTCCTGATTTACCAGCTCTTCACAGAAAACAGCCGAAAGCTCTTCTTTGGTCATGGGCTGATGGGTTGCCGGGTTTAAAAGAGGCGCGGGCTTATTTTTCATGTCAGCCCTAAGGTTGTACCAGCTCTTTGGCATCTCCTCTTCGTCAAGATAGATCTTGTACGGAATTTTCTTATCACTCATAGTGCACCATCCTTTCTGCCGCCTTCCTACGGCATACCTTTGTTATTGATTCCGGGACAGAAATGCTTTCTGCAAATTTAAACACAAAAAAATCCCATCCCAACTAAATGTTGCTGGGACAGGATAATATATATCATTCCTGC
Source organism: Lachnospiraceae bacterium JC7 (assembly GCA_000513555.1). Taxonomy (GTDB): domain Bacteria; phylum Bacillota; class Clostridia; order Lachnospirales; family Lachnospiraceae; genus Oribacterium. Next base: position 20,028 of record ALYD01000026.1, on the reverse strand, counting down.
GGTGCCACCCGGCTTGACGCTCTAGCGCCCTCTCAACGCACACCATCATGTGCTGACGTTTTGGCTTCTTAGCCAATTACGAAGTTGTCCAACTCCGTCTCACATACTCCGACACTAAACGTTGCCGTTTCTGATCGCCCTCTGAAGTCCATTCAATGTCGGCCCTATGTCCACGCTTCCACCATCCGCGGCTCTCTATACATTGGCTACCAGCATCTACTTACTCTTCATCAACGGTTTAAAGTATTAAAACATGAAAAAGTGAAGATTGTCAACCCGTTTTAATAAAAACTGTTTGGCATAAACACATTATCTTTATAATCTTATAAGTGAAAAACAGACCTATATCCGTGTAAGGAGAAGGTCTGTTATGGGTTTGTGATATATTATAGCCATAAAGGGCATAATGTGAGGAATTGGCAGTATTCATAAAGCATATATTTGATGATAGGAAAGAAAAAATGAAGGATATACCGGAATTAACGATAGAAACCATAAAGAGAATGGAAGATATGTCGTGGTTTACCCATGCACAGGTTTTTGATGATCTGATCATTGTTGCTCAGAAGGAAACAGCCTGTTATATACTTAAAACATCGGCAGGGCTTGTTGTGATCGATGGTATCTGGCCGGATAAAAGAGTCTATGATGAGATAATCTGTTCGATTGATGAAGCTGGCTGGGATCACAAAGAGATCATTATGTTTCTAATGACACACGGGCACATTGATCATGTCGGATGTGGGAAATGGCTTAAGGAGGATTCCGGAGCCCGAACCTTCCTTTCGGAAGAGGATGATAAATTAAGGCTTTCCACACTGCATGAAGATGGTCGTAACGATAACTGGAAAGAATTTGAGATCGATGAGTACATATGTGATGGAGATATGATCGACTGCGGAGACAGGAGTATATATGTAATGTCAACTCCCGGACATACAAAAGGATGTTCCAGTTTCATTTTTCCGGTGCATGAGAATGGAGAAAAACATATGGCATGTCTCTTCGGCGGTGCCACACCTCCATGGGGAGATGTGGACGGTAGAGTCCTGCAAAAGGAGTCTATAGATAAATTCATGAAGATTGCCGGGGAAAAGAAATGCGATGTTGCTCTGACGAATCATACTGCCTTTGACTGCGGACTGGAACGGATAGCATACAGCAGGGCGAGAATATCCCATATCCCTAATATTTATATTCTCGGAACAGATGGAGTACAGAATTTTTGCAAGGTTTTTGAGAGAATACTTCAATTATGAAAAATGGGATATATTTATTTGTTCAAGATCTTCTTTAGCTCTTTGGCAAAAGCTTCCTGATATGAGGACTGCTCTGACTTTAGCTGTTCTTCGGATATTCGTTCGACCGTTTCTGATTTGATGAAGCGAAGCTGTTTTAAAGCTTTTTCAGTTTTTATGGCAACCTGAGTATATTCCGGTCCGATTAACAGTAATTTCAGAGCATCATCCGGTTTCAGATAGCCGCTGGTCATAATTCCCAAAGTATCGAAAATTGTGTCATTGGCAATGGGACCGATAACTACGTCTGCAGTCAAACCATCTATCGTTCTTCGGTTGTTATATATGTATTGAAACCAGTCTACGCTTCGCGTAAAAGTGTGGATATTCAATCCTGTTTCATCGAGTTCATATTCACTAACTACAGAGTTTTTTCTGGCCCAACGATATGTAAAGTCCCGATCCGGAGATAAATAAAATCCCCAGCCGAAGTCGGCATTCTTCCGGCCGTGATGGATATCCGGGTTTTTGATTTCCTGTCCGCTTGTATGATATAGAATCATTATGTTTATCACACCTCCCGACTGCTCACTAATTGCCTATAGAAAACATTTTAATTGCAATCAATTAAAAAATAAAGACTGTGAAGGCTGCAGTATCCATGATGCCGGATGCGGAGCTGGAACTGCCGTATGAAGGAGTAAAGAATGCTGAATGTACTGTTAAATATACTGTTGTTTGTATTTAAGTATACAGGTGGGAAGCTGATCAGATCAGTTTCGGTCACATCCGATGCATTTAATAATCTTATGGATGCTGTCACCACCATGTTTGCCTGGATAGGAGTTAAAGTATCAGCGGTTGGTGCAGGAGAGAATCATCCAAATGGGCATGGTAAGTTTGAATGGATCATTGCACTTCTTTCATCGGGATCCATCATTCTGGTAGGATGGGAACTGTTTAAGGAATCAGTTAATGTGATTCTCGATCCGAAAGAAACGGTGTTCAGCGTTTTCACTCTTGTTGTGCTTATCATTTCCATCTGTGTTAAGTTCTTCATGTACTTATACAACAAAAATCAAGGCTTAAAGAAAGACTCCGAGGCGATGAAGGCGGTATCTGTAGACTGTCTGGCTGATACCGTTTCAACAACAGCAGTACTTGCGTCACTGATCATAAATTGGGTAACCGGCCTTCGAATCGATGGCTGGTGCGGGGCTTTGGTGGCACTTTTTATCATATATAACGGCTTTAAGGAGCTCGGAGAGATAACAGACAAAATAATGGGACGCAGAGCATCAGATGATGACATAAAGAAGATCAAAGAGTTTGCTCTCAGGAACTCGTGTTTTATGGATATTACAAATATCCTGTTTGAGGATTACGGAAATGGAAGAATCAAGGTTTCCTTTAATGCAATTGCTAACGAGGGAATTGAAACAGAAAGACTTCTTATGTCAGCTGCAAATCTGAAGTTTCGTATTTTCTCCGAATTTGGATATCTTACGAATATCAATGTTGAGAAGATTATCGCTGATGATGAAATAAGAAGGTTTATTGAGGATAATCTTAATGCGGTCGAAATACCACCAACCATAAAGGCGTTACGTGTGAGTAACGCCGGAGGATATAAACTTGTGGAGTTGGAGCTCGGCATCGAGTTTATGAACAGTAAAAAAATGGAAGAATATAAGAGCAGCATCAATGAAAAAATGGAGAATGCACCTGATGGATACAAAGTGTTGACTCAGTTTTTACTTAATAGATATGAACATTGGCACAGAAATGAGATTATGGGGAGATTATGTTCGGTTCCCAAAACAATTTCACGAGCTTTCAGGCTCTTTATCAGAGAATGTGGAAGACACCTTCACAGGTCGGTAACGGAGCCGCTGTAAGAGTCTTTCTTTTCAGAAAATCAAATAATATATGGAGGTTGTAAAATGGATTTTAAAATTGCTCAAATGTTTCCTTTCAAGGTCATCGGATTTCAGAAGGTTTTCGATAATGAAACTGCTTATACTGAAATCCCGAAGTTCTGGAATGAAATCTGTGAGAAGTATGGTTACAATGTTTATGCCGGAAATGCACCGGCTAATCCCTATGAGCAGGCGTTTATGGACAACTGCATCGGTGAATATGGTGTCTGCATAGACGATGTAGGGGAAGGCAGATTCCGATATCTGATTGCGGGGAAGTACACGGGTGGAGACATACCGGAGGGAATGGTGGTTTACGAATTTCAGCGAAATGAATGGGCTGTATTCGATTGCTTTGGCCCGATTCCTCAGACACTGCAGAATTTAAATACCAGAGTCTTCTCTGAATGGTTACCAGGTAATCCGGATTATGAGCTGAGCGGAAACGCTACGATAGAGTGGTATGACAGTACAAATGGAGAAATGACTGACCCGGATTATCATAGTGCTATCTGGGTTCCGGTAAAGAAAAAAGTATAATCCCATTTTTTTTAGAAACATATAGTCTGATTATGGTACAATTAAGAAAAGCAAAGGCGCTCTTTTTAGGGCTACTTTGCTTTTTTTGTTGAAATAAGAAGTTATGCGGAGACTTGTACAGATGTTCAATGTGAAATCGAGCAGAGAGCGTACCTTGCCTGATGATAACCTGATCAAGGTATGAAGCCCCCGCAGCGACATACCTTTGATGAAAAAATACAAATGATTTTGTGACTATAGGGCTTAAGCCGGAAAGGAGAACCATGGCTTCCTTTGACAGAGTGTGTTCCGGAATACCGCAGATGGATGAGGTAATTGATAATATAAGACTTGGAGATAATGTTGTATGGCGTGTTGATGAGCTTTCCCAATTCAGGCTGTTTATGATGCCTTATGTACAACAGGCGATAGAGGATAAACGGAATCTCATATATGTACGCTTTGCAGCTCACGAACCGCTGCTTGAGCCGCAGGATGGACTAAAGATCATTAATGTTGAGCTTAATCACAGATTCGAGAACTTCACCGTAGAGATCCATGAGATTATAAGAAGGGAAGGCAGGGATGCGTTCTATGTTTTTGACTGTCTCTCTGAGCTTCAGACTGCCTGGGCTACGGACCTCATGATGGGGAATTTCTTTCAGGTGACCTGTCCCTATCTTTTCGAACTGGATACCGTGGCCTTCTTCCCGCTGCTCCGAGGCAACCATTCATTTCAGGCTGTAGCAAAAATAAGGGATACGACCCAGCTGTTTCTGGATGTTTATTCTGATGATAAGAACGTATATGTGAGACCTGACAAGATCTGGAACAGATATTCCGAGACAATGTTTCTGCCTCAGCTCTATAATCCGGAAACAGGGGATTTCAAGCCCATACTGGATGGAGTTCTGGCCAGTCATTTCTATCAGGTCCTGGGGAAAAGCGGCGCCATGTCGGATACTGAAAACATGGACAGCTGGGATCGCTTTTTCAATCAGACAGAAACGATGCACCGGGATGGAAAAGATGTTACGGAAAACTGCAGCCGTATCTGTAATATCATGATGACCAGAGATGAACGTCTTCGTGAAATGATAAAAGGCCTGTTCACTGCCGGCGATTACCTTTCCGTAAAGAAAAGGATGATAGGAACCGGCATGATAGGCGGAAAAGCCTGCGGCATGCTTCTGGCAAGAAAGATAATAGAGCACAGAACCCCCGAAATCTATGAATACCTTGAACCCCATGATTCCTTCTATATAGGCTCTGATGTGTTCTATACTTTCATCGTTGAGAATCATTTCTGGAATCTTCGCATCAGACAGCGTACCAAGGAGGAGTATTTTTCTCTTGCGGATAAATTTGCACAATGCCTTATGTCCGGCAGATTCTCAAGAGACATGGAGGAGCAGTTTGTAAAGCTCCTTGAATACTATGGACAGGATCCTATCATCGTACGGTCAAGCTCCATACTTGAGGACGGTTTCGGTAATGCCTTTGCCGGGAAATATGAGTCTGTCTTCTGCTCCAACATCGGAACGATGGAACAGAGAGTAGAGGAGCTGGAGAATGCGATACGGAAAGTATATGCAAGCACCATGAGCAGGTCAGCTCTTGATTACAGGAGCAGAAGGGGCCTTCAGGCCAGAGACGAGCAGATGGCGCTTCTGGTCCAGAGAGTTTCAGGCTCATACTATGATGAATTCTACATGCCCTGTGCGGCAGGGATCGGTTACTCCTACAGTCCCTATAAGTTCATGGAATCCATAGACCAGACGGCAGGAATGCTGAGACTCGTTATGGGATTGGGAACCTCTGCAGTAGACAGGACTGAGGGCTCCTATCCGAGACTTGTAAGTCTTGATGATCCCACAGCAACCACAGCAATAAGCTCTGTTGAAAAGCATCAGTTTTCCCAGAGGAAGCTTGAGCTTATGAACAGATCTACGAGAAAGCTGGAAAGAGTCGGATTATTTGATGTTGAGAAAAATATGCCGGCTTTTCTTAAGAAGCTTTTACTTGAACATGATACGGAAACTGAGCGGATGTTCCGTGAAAGAGGACAGGACAGAGACATTATGTTCATTTCCTGTCAGGGTATAGTAAAAGAAGCCTCACTGATGCAGCAGATGAAGGAGATCCTTCAAGTTATTCAGGAAGAGTATAGGTATCCGGTGGATATAGAATTTACCATCAATTTTTCCGAAAGTGGGGATTATGTCATAAACATCCTTCAATGCAGACCCCTTCAGGTTTATCAGGATATGGAAGAACTTAAGCTTCCTGAAAACATAGAGGAAAAGAATGTACTGTTTGAATGCAGAAATTCCGCCATGGGACTTTCGAGGGCAACAAAGCTTGACCTCATCGTATATGTGGATCCTGTAAAGTATTACCAGATGCCGTATCAGGATAAATATAAAATATCCGGTGCCATCGGAAGGATAAACTGGGAAATGAGGGGCAAGGGCAAACACATGCTTCTCATGGTACCGGGAAGAATAGGAACATCCTCGCCGGAGCTTGGAGTACCTACAGCATTTTCAGATATAAGTGAATTTGATGCGGTCTGTGAGATCTCAGATTCCAAAGCAGGTTATAATCCCGAGCTTTCCTACGGGAGCCATTTCTTTCAGGATCTTGTGGAATCTGGAATCCTGTATAATGCCATATTCGAAAATGATAAGACCTTAAGCTTTGATATGGGAAGACTGGATTCCTTTGAACACATATCGAAAAGTATAGTTCAGGGCTATGAGGGTGTTACGGAGATACTTTCAGTTTATAATGTTTCCGAGGAAAATATTTATATTCTTCATGATATGAAAAATGAACGTACATTGTGCGCGAAGATCGAATAAGGTGAAACCGGACCATCACTTGTGAATCTGATGGTTCGGTTTTTAAGTGTTTATAGTTTGAAGTGAAACATATTCGGCTAAAAAGTGCTATGATAGGAGAGGTGCCAGTCTAAAGAATAGGAGAACATAGCTATGCCTGAAATAAAATACAGACTTGCGGAAGCCATGAAGACCTGTATGAAAACTTCAGCTCCTGAAAATATAACAGTAACTCAGATTGTGGAAGTCTGCGGAGTTTCCAGACAGAGTTTCTACAGAAATTTTATAGATAAATATGATCTCGTGAACTGGTACTTTGATCGTCTTTTGGAGCAGTCCTTCAAGGAAATGGGAAAGGGAGAGACCATTCGTGACGGTCTCATAAAGAAGTTTCAATACATAAAAAAAGAACGGCTTTTCTTTACTGCAGGATTCAAGGGAGACGAACAGAATAATCTGAAGGAGCATGATTTCTTCATGATATATGAGTTTTACTGCACCCTTTTAAGAGAGAAGACTGGTGATCAGCCCGACAGACATACCAGAAAGCTTCTTGAGATGTATTGTCAGGCATCTATATATATGACAGTTCAGTGGCTTATGAAGGGCATGAAGGAAACCGAGGAAGAACTGGCAGATCTTATGATAGATGCTATGCCTCTGTCTCTTGCAGAACAGTTCACAAAGATAAATATTTTATAATGAGATATCGAATCGTTTCGCGCTACGTTTATCTGGGAACACAAGCACATTGGTATGCGTTACATGCAAGCTGGTTCTGTATGAGAGATTCCTTCGGGATCAGACACAAGCATGTATGGCGTGCCATTAAGTCTATCTCATGTTACAAAAGTGAAAATCTGTAACTTATGTTACGCCTCTATGAGATGTAAAATACTCTCATAGAGGCGTGTTAATTTTTTAACACATAAATTCATCTACAAAGGAGTAGTACGTATTATGGCTAACAGAATTTCACTTAATCAGACATCTTATCATGGTGCAGGAGCCATCAATGAGATAGTAAATGAGATCAATAACAACGGATTCAAGAAGGCTTTTGTAGCATCAGATCCTGACCTCATCAAATTCGGAGTAACAGGAAAGGTCACAACTCTTCTCGATGAAGCAAAGATTCCATATGAGATCTATTCAGATATAAAGCCAAACCCGACTATTGAAAACGTAAAGAACGGTGTTGAGGCATTTAAAAAGTCAGGTGCTGATTGTATCGTTGCCATCGGCGGTGGTTCATCCATGGACACATCAAAGGCTATCGGTATCATCATTACAAATCCTGAGTTTGCAGATGTACGTTCACTTGAAGGTGTAGCACCGACAAAGAATCCTTGCGTTCCAATCATCGCAGTACCTACTACAGCAGGTACAGCTGCCGAGGTTACTATCAACTATGTTATCACTGATGTTGAGAAGGAGAGAAAGTTCGTTTGTGTAGATACACATGATATGCCTATCGTGGCAGTTGTTGATCCTGAAATGATGGCATCTATGCCTAAGGGACTTACAGCATCAACCGGTATGGATGCACTTACTCATGCTATCGAAGGTTATACCACCAGAGCAGCATGGGAAATGACAGATATGTTCCATCTTGAGGCTATCCGTCTTATTTCTTCAAATCTTCGCGATGCGGTTGAGAACAAGAAAGAGGGAAGAGAGGGTATGGCTCTCGGACAGTATATCGCAGGTATGGGCTTCTCCAATGTCGGTCTCGGCATCGACCACGCTATGGCACATACACTTTCAGCACATTATGACACACCTCATGGTGTGGCATGTGCCATGTTCCTTCCTATCTCTATGGAATTCAACCGCGAGTACACAGGTGAGAGACTCAGAGAAGTTGCAAGAGCAATGGGCGTTAAGGGTGTAGATGAAATGTCGCAGGATGAGTATCGTGATGCAGCTATCGAAGCTGTAAAGAAGCTTTCCGAGGATGTAGGCATTCCTAAGACTCTTGATAAGATAAAGGAAGAAGATCTGGACATCCTTGCAACAGATGCTCTTAATGATGCATGCTATCCGGGAAATCCGAGAGAAGCTACCAAGGAGCAGGTGATCGAGATGTTCCGCATGCTGATGGCATGATGGTATAGAATAGTTGCTCTTAATCAGTGAAAAAACAGACCGAAACAGCGTATTGTTTCAGTCTGTTTTTTCTTTTATGATATGATGATATAAGCACATACAAATGAGCTTAAGTTCCCAAGAGCGCGTAGCGTGAAGCAGTCCGATATCATCTTTTGATATTGATGTGGTGTTGTAAGGAGAAAAAACAGATGGATGAGAGATTGAAGAAACAAATGGAATTTGTCCTTGAGATCGACAAAGAAAAGAACATTTTCAGACAGACACATCTTTCCGGCCATGGAAGAAATGAAAATGATGCTGAGCATGCGTGGCATATGTCCATCATGGCTTATCTTCTGAAGGAATATGCTAACGAAGAGGTGGATATCGCCCGTGTCATGATCATGTGTCTCATCCATGACATCGTAGAGATAGATGCGGGAGATACCTATGCTTACGACAGTGCAGGACTGGCTACTCAGAAAGCAAGAGAGGATGCTGCAAAGGAAAGGATCTTTTCTATTCTTCCTGAGGATCAGAAAAAGGAGCTGACAGCTCTTTTTGATGAATTCGAGGAAAATGAAACTCCAGAAGCAAAGTTCGCCCATGCCATGGATAATCTTCAGCCTCTTACCCTTAACAACAGTAACGACGGAGGCGACTGGCGGGAGCACAATGTCACCAGTGAACAGGTATACGGAAGACAGAAAAAGACGAAGCTTGGTTCCGAAAAACTCTATGAGCTCACTGATGAGATCCTGAAGGAGCATATAAAGAAGGGGAATATCCGGTCATGAAACCGGCACAGCCCTATTCATGATGAAAATCATAGTAAAATAACCGGATACTGAAGTTGACTCACTCAACTATCAGTGGCCGGTTATTTTCAAATCTACGCCTTATTCAATATACGATGGGAGATATTATTCAGCATGTGGAATATGATTCCGTAATCTCTGTGAAGAGACTGTGGCAGTGTAGGTATCCTGTCGTAGAGTATCTGCAGATATTCATTTCTGTTATCCTTATAGTCCAGGATCTCCACTGAATATACGCAGGAAGCACCTCGTTTCGAATTCAGGATACCCGTGACCACGCCGTTGATATCTGCCTGTGTATCCAGATTATCTACCACAAGATTTACAGGAGTGCCTATGGGAACGTCAGGTATCTCGTCAAGGAAAAGCCTGATACTGTGCTCTGTTAGTTCTGTTGTGACTCCTTCACATATTGTTTCATCATCCCTGAGGGATATCATAGTGATCTTTTCGGCATCTACGACCCTGACGGAATCATTGTCACCGTTTCTGCCATCAGCAAGGAACAGAGACATTATCAGGAAATACATATTACGTATGAGCCAGAACATAAGTATGAGAAGTCCTATGGACTGCATGCCGCCGATATAGATAAGCGATCGCAGTATTCCTATAACTGAAAGAGTTATAAGTACGAGGAAAGGCCATACAGTCTTCAGGTCAAATTTACGTGAGACTATCTTTTTGCTTTTATCTGTAACCGCAAATTTCTTTGTGGTTATGCCGAAGAATTCTTTTATGATGGGTACAAGCATGTAAGGCATAACACTGGTCTCATATATTCCGCTCCATTTGAGGGATACTGCATTACCGCTGAAAACTCTCAGGCAGACTTCCTGCATGATGAACATCGGCAACCAGAAGATAATGAGGTCAGCCCAGCTGCATATGAAAACAGGCATTGCGAGTACTGCAAAAAGCAAAGGAGCCAGGATGTATATCAGACTCTTGAGCGGAGAATACCAGTAGACAACAGATCCCCAATAGCTCATTTTCTGATCAAATGATAGACCCTTTCTGCTGAAGAGGTGAAGTTGTCTTGCAGTACTGATGACTCCACGTCCCCATCTGATACGCTGCTTTATATGTTCCTTGAAGGTGTCCGGTGTTTTTCCGCTGGCCAGAGGCTCATGAAGTGCGAGACTGACGAAACCGTTGGACTCGATCAGAAGTCCTGTAGCGAAATCTTCGGTGATGGTTTCAGTATAGAATCCGCCGATGGTCTCAAGTGCTTTTCTGGAAAGCACTGTATTGGAACCACCGTAAATCACGCTGTTCGACGAGGTTTTTGCGACTTCGATGGTCCTGTAGAAGAAATCCTGCTCATTTGGAGCATTGTTTTCGGAATACAGTGCAAACTGGAATATATCCGGCTCGTAGAAACACTGAGGAGTCTGCAGGAGTCCTAGAGGCGCACGTTCATTTTCAGGCCTTAGGGCATTCTTCTTTTCAATGTCTATGAAATAGGGGATAGTCTTCAGCAGGAAATCACTTTTTACTATCATGTCTGCATCCAGGGTCACCACATAAGGAGAATGTGTCAGCGACAGGGCATGGTTCAGATTACCTGCTTTGGCGCCTTTGTTGTCAGGTCTGTCAAAATAGCCGACCTCCATTTTTTCTGTCAGTGCCCGCATCTCCGGGCGTCTGTTATCATCGCAGACCCAGATGTGGACCTTGGAACGGTCAGGATACTTCAAATGCTTACATCCGTTTATGGTGCGTTCCAGAAGATCTGTGGGCTCGTTGTATGTTGCGATGAAAATGTCTACTTCCGGGAACTCATCATCCTTGATCTCAGGCAGTGGATGCGGTTTTAAGTACATGATGTGCAGGTAAAGAACCATAGACTCCACTAGTCCGAATATTTCGATAAAAAGCAGGATCAGGTTGGCTGCCATAGGGAGTATGCCGTATTTTACAGGCAAAGAGTATGTGGCACGCCAGTATATATACATTAAAACGAAGAAAAGACTCGTAAACAAGATCATGAACTTGAGCACGGAGTGTACAGACCCGAATATACCTTCAGGTTTTTCTCCCGGAGCTACAGAGACAGATTCATAAGTTGGATACTTCTTGTAAGAGTGTTTTCTGTAAAGGACATATAATATTGTAAATAGGGACAGAAATATAAAAACATGCAGTGCGAGTAAAGGCCAGCTGCTTATGATCAGGATATCTCTGGGTGTAAGCGAAATGGTCATCCAGTTGGGAAGGAATGTTTTATTTTCTGTTCTTATAGCAGGAATAGAATCCGGAGACTGCCCCTGTATCAGTGACTTTATCCATAATCCCGTGTCACTCAAGTCGGAATCTGTAAATGGTACATCTGGTTCATATGAAGGAGAGAACAGGGCTGAACTTTCGGCTTTGTTTGAAAGGCTCCAGATGGCATAGCTTATGCCCTTTTTCTTCAGGAGATCAAACCATACAACGGCTGATTCAAAATCGATCTCGCCGTCTCCGCTGGATTCTGAAATACCACATTCTGAAACGAAGATAGGAAGGCCTCTGTCATAAGCTTCTGAGATCTCGTCCTGCAGATCCTTTTTATGTGATCCGGCATAAAAGTGCAGCACATACATGAGATTCTCATAGGGAAGTTGTCTTCTTACGGCAGAGATGAGATCACGGGAATACTCGGGAGTACCTACAAGTATGACGGAATCAGGAGAATTCTTCCGAATAACAGGAATGATCTGATCCGCATAGGTATAGATATCGCTCCACATGGTGTCGCCGTTAGGCTCATTACATATTTCATAAATGATGTTCGGGCAGTCAGGATATTTTGAACTCACAAGTTCGAAGAACGGGGCGGCTTTATCTATATGAATGTTGGGATCGCTGTCATTCAGAATATGCCAGTCTACAATGACGTACATATCATTTGCGATGGCGTAGTCGACACCTTTTAGAAGCAGGGACAGACTTTCATCGGGCTCCTCGCAATATACCTCGGAATACATGGCAAGTCTTATGAGATCGCAGTCCCATTCTGATGAAAGCTGCCTGAACATGGAATCATTTATAAAATCCTTAAACCATGTGAGACCATGGGTGCTGACACCTCGCAGGATCACAGGTGTACCTGATTCATCAACAAGCTGTGTGCCGGAAACATGAAGCTTTCCGTTTACCGAAGGACGCGGGTGGGCAAAAGCCTCCTTTTCCCTCGCAAAAGAAAGCTGAACATCTGTAATTCCGCTGAAAATAACCAGACATAATAAAATAAGATACACAAAACGTTTTAGTTTATTCATAAGTATATCCTGTTCAAATGATACAACAAATTGATTAAATCGGTTGATAACTAACGTGCCTGTTGTGTGAACAAGTAAAAAATCGGATAACTGTTATCACCATTTGGTGAATATCTTTTTGATGATGGAAGCGATCTGTTCCTTATCGGCTCCGTCGGCTACTTCATCAAGTACCTTGGTAAGTTTTTCCAGAAATCCCTTTGTAAGCTTCGATTCCATAAGCTTCGTTACCCAGTCGATGTCGTCCAGTGTCTTTTTACCGAGATATACCTGTTCAAATGCAAAGATTGAGCCTTCGCCTATGGCGGCGATGATTCCGCCTGCTATTACGGCATTGGCAGCGCTGGCAGCAATATTGACTCCGGGAAGAGCCTTTAGAGCACTGATGGCAGTACGTGCCACGGCACTGACTGTTCCCACCTGTATGATGGTGTTAATGAATTCACGGCTCTTGTCATCTTTTTTTATACCGTAAATGGAAGAGATGGCGTTGACCTCGGCGATCTCAGTAGGAGACAGGATAAGTGCGTCCGGAAAAGGTATGGGGACAGCACCCACTACGACTCCTGCGGTAGTTGCGGCACCGACTACGGACTGAGCCATGATGCGTCTTCTCTGCAGCTTGTAGGCATTGACGTCAATCACAGCCGCCTTTTTTCCTTCGGGAAGAAGGCTGATGGTGGTCTCTATGAGTTCGGGGATACCTGAGGGTGCGGCAAATGCATCCTCATTCAACACATATGTTGATGCCACAACAGGTATGATATCCCTGAGATTCGCACCGGCCTTTTTCTGCTTTTCAAAAATGGCTCTGACCATGCGGATATTTTCTTCGCGTTCAGGTACAGAGTAGGATTTGGTTATGACTACAATTATGGGAATGGACTTCCACAGACTGGTGGCCTTCATCAGACTTTTGATGGTGTCTCCGAAAAGCTTGCTGGAGGTTCCGTCAACACAGAACCATATCACATTGATGGTATGATCCTCTTCAGAAATGCTTTTTCTGGACCAGTTACGGACATCACGAATTATCTTCCATTTTTTTATAACGGAAGGTTCAAATCCCGCAGTGTCAACAAGTCTAAGACCTATGGCTTCTGCAGGGTATATCTTCAGATCCTTGGTGGTTCCCTCGGATCCTCTTCCCGTGGCAGCTTCTTCGCTACCGATAACTGCGTTTATTAGGGTGGATTTTCCAACTCCTGAATTGCCTATCACAAGTACATTTCCGAATTCTTTTGATTCCATGCGGAAAACTCCTTCATGCTGCCATCACGGATGTATACAGGGATCAGATGTATGATCGATCCGGTGACGGTCATAAAAAATTTAGTCATATATAGTATATACCGTCTTAATTTGATACATTTATAAATATATCAATATTCATGAATTTTTTCTTTATAACGAAGAATAGCAGGAGTATCATTTAGAAGTCAGGTAAAGGGATATATTCTTCTCGTGATTTTTTTATATACGGAAAGGTATCTGACAGTAGAGGGGTAGTTATTTATGAACATGAATGTACTGATCGGTATAATGATTCCCTTTTTGGGAACAGCTTTAGGCTCGGCCGGTGTTTTCTTCATGAAAAAAGAGCTCGACAATGGTATACGGAGAGCTCTCACAGGTTTTGCAGCCGGAGTCATGGTGGCTGCATCCATATGGAGTCTCATCATTCCTGCCATGGATCAGTCTGAGGCCATGGGCAGACTGAGTTTTCTTCCGGCCTTTGTGGGATTCTGGCTGGGTATTTTATTTCTTCTTTTTCTGGATTGTGTCATTCCGCATCTTCATATGAATGCAGAAAAGGCTGAGGGACCTCATGTGAGTTTAAGAAAGACCACTATGCTGGTACTTGCTGTGACTCTCCACAATATTCCGGAGGGCATGGCAGTAGGCGTTGTGTTCGCAGGATTGGTTGCGGGAAGCGCATCCATCACTGCGGGAGGAGCATTGGCACTGGCACTGGGAATAGCTATTCAGAATTTTCCGGAGGGGGCTATCATTTCCATGCCTCTATGCGCTGAAGGAAACAGTAAGGGAAAAGCCTTTTTTTACGGTGTTCTTTCAGGGGCTGTAGAGCCTGTAGGTGCAGCTCTCACCATACTTGCAGCGGGGTTTATCGTCCCGGCTATGCCTTATCTTCTTAGTTTTGCGGCAGGAGCCATGATGTATGTTGTGGTGGAGGAACTGATTCCGGAAATGTCGGAGGGTGAACATTCGAACATAGGTGTTATTATGTTCTCTGTTGGTTTTACTCTTATGATGGCTCTGGATGTGGCACTGGGATAGAGGAGGGATATGGAACAGAAAAGAATTGAAGGTTTATGGGACTGTGTCTTCTGCGGTTCTAGAGCGATTCGGGCAAGATTCGCTACCTGCCCGAATTGCGGTAAGTCCCGCGGTATAGATACAGTTTTTTATCTGCCTGAGGATACCGGAGAGGCAGCATTGACAGAGGAACAGGCAGCCAAAACAACAGACAGACCTGACTGGCTCTGTGGGTACTGTGATTCATATAACCGGTCAGATGCGGCTTTCTGTAAAAAATGCGGGGCTCCAAGGTCTCATTCCAATGAAGACTACGGAACACTTCATAAAGATAGAGACTGATGAATCATATCATTTGCTCTCATATCATAGACCGGATGCTGAATTATATGAGAGCATCCGGCTTCAAAAATAATAAACCGGAAGGAGTAACAGATGGCAAAACAGCTTGTGGCTGATCTTTACGGCTGTGGGGAGATCATAGATGATCCCGAAGCGATAAAAGAGGCTGCGCATACGGCTATAAAGTATGTAGGGGCTGAGATAGTGGAGGAGTGTATACACGAATTCGAGCCCATAGGAGTTACTTATTTTGCCGTGATAACCACTTCACATTTTTCGGTACACACATGGCCTGAATACGGCTATGCGGCTATAGACATTTTTTCATGTACCGATACTGTGGTGGACGGGATCACTGAAAAGTTAAAGGAGCTTTTTCAGGCAAAGGAAGTAAAGACTAAAGTTATAGAAAGGGACATAAGCAGAGGAGATCCGGCTGATAAATAAAAAGCGGATCCCGGGGATGCTTGTGAGGGGTATGTAATGGATATAAAAACAGGATCGATCCTGAAGATAAACGGGCTGGATGCCCATGTTATCGGATGGATCAGGTATAAAAACACTCAGGACGGCAATAAGACCTGGATGGAATACAGATTGAAAACAAACAAGGGAGAGAGATGGCTTTCTGTGGACGATATCTACAAGGAATATTCGATCTCCTGGGCTGCCAATAATGTCCGTGGTAATATCGGGCCCGAGTGGCACGAAGTGGACAAGGGACGTCAGGTGGTCGTGGCCTGCGGCGGAGATGTGGATGTAGAAAACGGTGATGCTGCAGACTTCATCGAGTTTGAAGATGCCGAGGAAGAAAAGATCCTTTCCACTGAGATCTGGGATGACGGAACCGAGTATTCCAGAGGAGAATACATAGAAGCAGAGGACATAAAGGTAGTAGGTTATGAAAAACCTTCGGTAGGCAGTTCTACAGGTGTAGTCGGATCCATAATAGCTTTAACTGCTGTCATATTTACTTTTATAATCGCTCTTACGATCCTTCTTATTCCCACAATGGGTGACAGGACAATAAGCGATTATCTAAAGCAGGATCAGCGTTTTTCATATGTCACTTCCATCACCGGAAATGAAAACCAGAAGGCGGATGTCTATGAAAACATATTGTCCTATGCGACAACCGATGATACAGCGAGGGATATCATAGAGGGAATCGAGGGAAATACAGAATCCGTGACACAGAAGGATGATGAGAAGGATGGAGACATTGCCATAGTCACCAAAAAAGAATACTGTCTCATTTACCATCCTGAAGACGAACCTGAAAAGATATACATTCAGGTCTCCAACAGAAAGTACAATTATTCTTCGGATAATTCACCTTACAGGAGCTCCGGTGTAACCACCCACTGGTACAGGAGCCATTATTACAGTTCCAGCTACTCGAAGGATTCGTCTTCTTTCAGCAAGACACCATCCGCATATCAAAGCTATAGCGGAGACACCATCCATAATATCGGAAACGGATACTTCGACAGTTATTCGTCTTCTGTAAGACAGAGCAGCATCAATGCCAGAAATTCGTCAAGCGGCGGACTGAGTGGCGGAAAGTAAGATTCTGAAATTCGGACATAAATTAACAAATGTAGCCGCAGTGGGCATGGATATAACAAATATGCATTATTATTTTGGGAGGAAATAAAAATGGTAGCACTTGAAACTTTAGTTTATCTTGCAGTTGGACTTTTGGTTATGATGATCGCATACTTCATCATAGATCTTCTTATTCCTGTAGATTTTCCAAAGGAGATTCAGGAAGGAAACAAGGCGGTAGGCTGGGTCTCTGCCGGAATATACTCAAGTCTCGGATTTATTATCCGTTCTGCAATCATTTCATTTGAGGTATCAGAGGCACATGATGTTCTTCAGGGGGTCATCAGTTCGGTTGAATTTGCCGCAATGGGTGTTGTGGCACTTATGATAGGCTATTTCATCGTTGATCTCGTAAACAGGAAGTTCAATTTCGGAGTTGAGCTCGGCAAGAAGAATGAAGCTGCCGGAATCATGATCTTCGGAATCTTCATGGGCGTAGCTTTCATCGTAAGCGGAGCGATTCAGTAATGAGTAAAAAGTACAGACTTCTGATGCTGACCACCCTGATAATCTCAGGGTGTTCTATGTGTTATGAACTTATCATCAGCGCAGTCAGTTCTTACCTTTTGGGAAACAGTACCCTCCAGTACTCTGTGACCATAGGACTTTACATGGCTTCACTGGGACTCGGATCCTATGTTTCCAAATATTTTTCGAATAATCTTTTTAACATTTTCGTGACCATCGAGCTGGGAATAGGAGTCATCGGAGGTATCAGTTCACTGGTACTTTTCCTTGCAAATATCTATATATCCAATTATGCACTGGTCATGTACCTTGAGATCATCATCATAGGAGCCTTCGCAGGAGCGGAGATTCCTGTTATGACCAGAATCATCGAGCAGGACGAAAACAACCTGAAGGTGACCCTTTCATCTATCTTCAGCTTTGACTACATTGGCGGACTCATAGGTTCCATAGCGTTTCCGCTTATCCTTCTTCCGAAGCTGGGATACTTTGCGACTTCGTTTTTATGCGGATTCCTGAATATAGTAGCGGCTCTCCTCATCATGTGGAGATTCGGTAAAAGAGTCGATCACATCAGAGTATTCCGTACTATCGCGGTATTTCTTTCATTTATCATGCTGATAGGCATGGTCATGGCGGACAATATCTCCGAATCCATCGAGAGCGGTCTCTACAGAGATAAAGTCGTGCTCATTGAGCAGACTCAGTATCAGAAGATAGTCATGACAAAGCACAGGGATGACGTGAGACTGTATATCGACGGAAACTGTCAGTTCTCCACCTCTGACGAATACCGCTATCATGAAGCACTGGTCCATGTACCCATGAACGAGGTAAGTAAAAGAGAGAATATTCTTATTCTCGGCGGTGGTGACGGTCTCGCGGTCAGGGAGGTCCTGAAATATCCTGAGGTAAAGAAGATAGATCTCGTGGACCTTGATTCCGAGATGATCAGAATATGCAGCACGAACAAAAACGTAACAGAAATTAACGAGAACAGTCTTCTTTCGGATAAGCTCAATGTCTACAACATGGACGCATATGAGTATCTTGAAGACTGTAAAGAACAGTACGATGTGATAATCGTTGATCTTCCGGATCCGAACACTGAGGTTCTGAATAAACTCTATTCAAATATCTTTTACAGGATGTGCTCGGGATGTCTCACGGATTCAGGTGTTCTGGTGGTTCAGTCCACAAGTCCCTACTATGCGACCAAGGCTTTCTGGTGCATCAACAAGACTATAGAGAGTGAAGGCTTTAACGTGAAGCCCTATCACATGGAGGTTCCTGCCTTCGGAGACTGGGGATTCAATATGGCCAGCAGAGCAGAGCTTTCGGAAGAGATCTCTTTTGATGTCGAGACAAAATATATTACGGATGACAATGTTATCGCCTTGTTCAAATTCGGCAAGGATGAAGTTGACAAAGGCGTCGAGGTGAACCGGCTCACCAAACCGGTACTCATGGAATATTACAATAAGGCTGAGGAACTGTGGAACTGATTTCGGTTCCTGTCCGTTAAGGAGATGTCCGGATATTAATATAATATAAAAAAAGATGAAAGTGGCTTATACATATCAGAGTGAGTGTCGAAAGATTCTGAGTAACTCATTGTGTGATATAAGTGAACGCGTAGCGTTACCGTATCTGTTTTGCATACACAGCATAGTTTGTGTCTGTACGTTTGGAGGATAAAACAATATGAAAAAATTAGTTTCACTGTTATTGGCATTGGCTCTGCCACTTGGTCTCACTGCATGCGGTGCCACATCAGTTCCTGTTGCAAGTACGGAAGCAGCGGCTCAGGAAATCACAGAGAGTACTGAAGAAACAGAGAAAGCAGATGAGACTGAAGCAGTAAAGGAGACTGAAGAAACTACTGCTCAGGATGAGGGAAAGATCATTTCTCTTGAAGAAAAGAAGAATGAAAAGATGGGTGCACTTCCCAAGTGGGATCCTTCCTCTCCGGCCATGCAGTCCCTCGTAGAATTTGTAAGTGCTTCTGTTGATGAGGATTCAGATGGATTTATTCCTGTTAAGGACAGGATCGCTGTTTTTGATATGGACGGAACCCTGACATGTGAAACATATTTTACATATTATGATACCTGCATGTTCATAAGCTACTGCCTTGAGGATCACCCTGAAAGAGTGTCCGAGGAGCTTAAGGAAGCAGCCCGTGAGATAAAGCCGGGATATACTGCAGGAGAGGAGCTTGCCAGAAACTTCGCAAAGGCTTATGCAGGTATGACTGTGGAGGAGCTCTATGATTATGCGGTGGAGTTCGGACAGAAAAAGACCGAAAGCTTCAACAATATGCGATACATAGATGGCTTCTACCTTCCTATGGTGGAGGTCGTAAAGTATCTTTATGACAATGACTACACCATCTATGTTGTCAGCGGAACAGAGCGTACGACCACCAGAGCCATAGTGAACAACTCGCCTATCAGCGAATATGTTGCCCCGAGCCATGTTATCGGAACTGAGTTTGAAGTGAAGGTAAAGGGTAACGAGGATGTATCCTCCAATATGGATTTCAAGTATGCGGATGGTGATGAGCTTGTATTGACAGGCGGCTTTATCCAGAAGAATCTGAATGCCAACAAGACAATCTGGATCGAAAGAGAGATCGG
>ALYD01000025.1 GCA_000513555.1 Lachnospiraceae bacterium JC7 | reverse complement strand
CACGATAAATATTTTGGCCCGGTGGCTCAGTCGGTTAGAGCGCCGCCCTGTCACGGCGGAGGTCGTCGGTTCGATTCCGTCCCGGGTCGTTAGTAATCGAAAGATTACTTTAATTAAATAAAGAATGGATGGGTTCCCGAGTGGCCAAAGGGGGCAGACTGTAAATCTGTTGTCACTGACTTCGGTGGTTCGAATCCACCCCCATCCATTAGAAGTTCTTAGGAACTTCACAGTTGTTTTCAACTGAATGGGGTCTTAGCTCAGCTGGGAGAGCATCTGCCTTACAAGCAGGGGGTCACAGGTTCGAGCCCTGTAGGCCCCATTAATTTTTGAAAATGACATAAACAGAATATCGCGGGATGGAGCAGTCTGGTAGCTCGTCGGGCTCATAACCCGAAGGTCGTAGGTTCAAATCCTTCTCCCGCAACTAAAAGACATCCGGTTTCAGTTGAAACCGGATGTTTTATTATCTTACAAGAAAAAATAGCAGATGGAAAATGAGATATCATTTTTAGATTAATAGAGTAAAAGAAGAACTCCTAAACCATAGTATTTTTCGGCCTTGCCAGATGTTCGTAAGGCAAAATGAGTCGTCCTTTATAGAATCCACAGCCGTCATTCAGCTTGGTGTTATCCACAGCATTGAACATATCCACCTTAACCTTTGAAAAATCAAGATTTCTGAGTTCGATAATACGATTATAGGCTTCATCGAAATAGATGCATTCACCCACAGGAATAGTGTTTCGCTGAACAAGAGGATTTTCCTGTTTTTTCTCATAGAAATAATGGTTTGCTGTACCGATCTCAGCAAAATCATCCATGTCCTTGGTACGGAGCTGCAGTTCAGTAAATCCGCGGGAAATATTATCATAAAACGTTATATGCAAAGACCTGTAGCCGGAACTTCTGGGATTTGCTATATAGTCGCGATAGTATGGTCGTACTGCCGGAGAGAGAAGAGGAGATATGTTTTCCTGCTTAAGAGAAGCCAGCTCGGCGGTAAATCCGCGCTGTTCCAGAAATTCCGGCAAAACATTGGCAAGCTCATAAAGATAACGAAGCTCGGACTCTTCCTGATTTTCACCTTCTTCGAGATTGCTGACAGGAAGTGAAATCACTATCCTGTATGCTATCAGATCCTTGAAATTGTGGACCTTTGCCTTGATGGCAGAAAGAGGCGGATATTCACCGTTCTGTTTGTAATAGTCATAGATAAACTGAACGATGTAGCCATTGAACTTCTTCTCTGCCCGGAGCAGGGATTTTATCCTTCCCTTCAGATTAAATGAAAGAAAGGGGTACTTTTTGGACATATAAATATAGAAATCCTGTATTCGCTGTGATTCAGATGTCAGGAACTCGTTATGCTCCAGGATCTGAGACAGCTCAATCAGGAAATTACAGTGGGCAATGTCTATCTGATTACGTGATTTTAAAGCACTTGCCTTTAAATCTCTGCTGTAATTGTGAAGAATCTCGAGGACCGTATGTCCTTCATATAAATAGTCGTTTAGCTTTACCATAATGATTATTCAGATAAAAAACAAAAATACGTTATATAGATTATAAATTAAATAGTACTTTTTGCAAATTAAGAATATTTCTTACTATCGGCTCTTTTAAGTAATTTATAAAAATATAATATTTTTTTATTTCAACAAATGCTTCTATTCGAAATTATTAAGGTATAATGCTTTCTTGCTGAAATTAGGAGTGAGAAGTTTCAACATAAACATTGGAACAGGGATTTTTTCAAGAATAGTTGCATGCGGATATGAGAGAGATCACACAGAACAGAATCGATAAATTGGATAGATTGTTTGAATCATATGCAATGGTCGCAGAAGGAACGGATGTATATGTCTGCGATGTGAAATATGATTATTCACGCTGGTCGAAATCAGCAATAGAGCTATACGGATTATCAAGTGAGTACATGTATGCTGCGGGAGAGATATGGGAGCAGTATATCCATCCGAAAGACAGGACGATCTATCGTGAAAGCATAAATGAGATAATGACCACAGGAGAAGGCAGGCATGATGTTCAGTACAGAGTGAAAGACATATCCGGAAAATATGATACCTGTACATGCAGAGGAGTCATAATAAGGGATGATAACAATGAGCCGGAGTACTTTGTGGGGATGATAAGGAACCATTCTATCAACGGCTGCATCGACAATATAACAGGATTACGTAATCAGAACGGCTTCTTTCATGATGTGAACAGATATCTGAAGTCGCATATCCCGTTCAAGATAGTGATGTATGGCTCAACCAACTATACAAGGATAAATGATCTTTTCGGTTACGATTTCGGAACGCGTATCATGCGTCATGTTATGAAATTCATGGTGGATCATGATAAGGACATGGGAGATATGTACAGGCTGGATGGTGTAAGGATCGCCATGATCACAAGGGATGTCACCATGGAAGAGCTGGAAAAGAACTATGAGTACTACAGAGAAAGAGCCAGCAGATCCTTCCTGTTTGAGGGAGAGAATATTAAGGTCAATATCAATGCCGGGGCGATCGCGGTTGACAGTTTTGATGTTGATTCTGACACTATTCTTTCATGCCTTATGCATGCCTATAAGGAATCAAAGTACAACAAACAGGGGAAATTCTGCGTCTTTGATACAAGTATCAATAAAAACAGCATCTATGAACTGGAAAGGATAAACAGTATAAGAAGATGCGTTGCGGATTCCTGCCGTAATTTCATCATATACTATCAGCCTATTCTGGATGCCGGGTCAGAGAAACTTGCAGGTGCAGAAGCATTGATCAGATGGAAAGACGAAGATGGCAATGTTGTTCCGCCTAATGACTTCATTCCTATCCTTGAGAATGATGCATTATTTCCTGAGCTCGGGGAATGGATCATGAGGCGATCCATGGAACAGTGCCTCGATATAGTAAAAGCTGATCCCGGGTTCATTTTAAATATCAATCTTTCATATGCTCAGCTTCAGCAGATCAATTTTATCAATGTTGTCACCAGAGCACTTGAGGATACCGGGTATCCTGCAGAGAATCTGTGTTTTGAGATAACTGAGAGATGCAGACTTCTGGATCATGACATGCTCAAGGATATAAGCTTCAATTTGAAAGAAAAGGGAATAAGAATAGCCCTTGATGATTTCGGAACCGGATTTTCTTCGCTTGAATTACTACAGGATATGTATATCGATGTAATAAAGATCGATAAGCAGTTCGTAAAGAATATAGTCAGTGATGAGAAACAGCTTTCTCTCATCAAACTTGTAAACAGGATGTCTGAGATATTCGGTGCAGTCACATGTGCCGAGGGAGTGGAGACTGTTGAGATGCGTGATATTCTGAGACAGTGTGAAGTTCATAAGATGCAGGGATATCTGTACTCAAAGCCGGTGCCCATGGAGGATTTCATATATAAATTTATAGAAAGAAACTAAAAAATTAATAATCTGCGAATTTAATATTTTTTTTGATTTTTCTTATTATGCCAATGCTTTAACCGATAAGTATATATAGAAGACTTGAGTGACGGAGATTGTCTGTGTATTCACAGGGGATGTTTTGGAATGTCTGTATTTGATGAGTCTTCATATAGTTACTGTGGACGTATAGAGTATTATCGAGGGAACGCGAATGAGTGAATTATTAAGTGAGCAGAAAGATATTTTGGGTGAGATCGCAAATATCAGTATGGGTAATGCAGCAACTAATTTAAGTAAGCTGGTGAATCTTCCCGTTAATATCACCACACCCGGAGTTAGTATCATCAATCGTAGTGCGGCATTGGATGACTATGAGAGAACATGTATTTTCGTTCAGATCCATTACATCGTGGGACTTGACGGAAATAATGTATTTATCCTTCAGCAGCCGGATGTTATAGCCATTACGGATCTTATGATGGGCGGTGATGGAACCAATCGTGAAGGAGAGGTCAGCGATCTTCATCTCAGCGCCATTTCCGAAGCCATGAACCAGATGATGGGAGCCTCTGCAACATCTCTTGCGACTCTTCTTGACCGTATGGTGGATATAAGCCCTCCAGAAGTATGTAAGATCGATGTAGACAGTGTAAAGACATTTGAAAAGATCTTTGCTTCACCACAGGATATGTTTGTTAAGGTTGCTTTCAAGATGGAAATAGGCGACCTTATTCATTCGACTATGGTACAGCTTTATCCGGTTTCCTTTGCTTTAGAGATGGTCGATAAATTTACTTTAAAGAAAAAGGCCGGACAAATTTAAAATTTAAATAGCATCGACAGGTCAAAATAATATATAAGGGGTTTTCTATTTATATTTTTTATAGTACAATAAATTATAATATATAGATAGAATCGTGTGTATACATGGTAATGCTGCAAAGGAGTGCGGCACGCTTAATACAAGGAGGTACCCCTATGAGTTATCAGGCAGTAGAAGGCGTTGCCAGGTACGATAACCTTGAACGTATCAGTACGGAGAGTCGCTGGCAACAGTATTTGGAGATGCGCAGCAGAAACAACAACAAGCTTGATCAGTCAAACAAGTCGGAAGCGAAGGATTTTCAGGATGAAGATTCAGAAGAGGCAAAGAATAACAGGATCGTGTTTGAACGCCCCAATGAAATAAGTCTTGATGGTCTGAAGCGTAAGGTCAGAAATGGAGATGTGTTGACTCCAAGTGAAAAAGCCTATCTTCAGCAGTACGATCCTCAAACCTATCGTAAGGTTGCTGAGAGAGAGCAGGAAATGAAGGAGTATAAACGCATACTTCGTGATGCCAAGACTGAAGAGGAACTGAGAAACGCAAAGATAAATCATTCCGATGTCGCTCATAGATTCGGAACCCGCTATGCAGAGAGTTCTGCTTCGGTGAAGGGTCAGCGGGCCAAGGAAGTGTATGTACTGGATGAAGAAAAGCCTACGTATGACCGGGTGGTCTGAAACAGTAAATGCTGCAATAAACTAAAGGTTCTGAGATGTGATATCTCAGAACCTTCTTTTATGGGATAAGGTGTTCGGGCAGTGATGCCCGATGCAGCTTATATATTAAGCGATCTTTGCGTAGTGCATCTCATTGCCCTGAGTGTCAGTGATAACAAGCTCGATTGAAGATGGGAATGAGTACTTAAGTCCGTTGATTACACTTACGTACTGGTTTGTTCCGAGGAATGAAACCTGTGAAGTAGCACCGGCTACACCGTTTGTGCTCTGGATGACTGTAAGTGACTTATCGTTGTTTATAGATACCTGACGTGTATCTGTGTAGTATGCATACTGAACGCTGCCGCTAGGGCTCTTTGTATATGCCCACTGATATGTTCCGATGTGTGAGAGGCTGTTGTTAACGTCGCCGGATGCTGCATTAGGAATCCACTTTCCGTCAGCACCTACGAAATATCCATCAGGTGTCCATGTGTTTGTGAGCATAGCGCCTGTAGGTCCGAGATAGTAGTTTCCTACCCACTGATTTGTAGTAAATGTGCCGTAATTGTTAAGGTAGAACCATGATCCACCGTACTGCATCCACTGTCCTGCCATGGCTGTCATTGCTGATCCTGCAATCATAAGTGATGCAATTCCTGCTGCTAATACATTTTTCAACTTCATATCTAACCCCTCCTTATTCTGGGAACGCCAGCCCGATTTGATTATTTTAGATTTTTGAAGGACTGACGTTACATGTAAGCTTTTCTATACTAAAACTTATCATGCAACAGTTAGAGTATAGCACATGTGCATTAAATTCAAACAAGTAATCTGAAATTTTAACAAATCGGTAAAAACATTAAGTTTTGAAAGAATTTCTCAATTTTTTTGTGATTTATAGGCGTATTATTGGTAGGGAAATGTAAAAATTAATGGAAATAAAAAATTATTTTTATAAAGTATTTATAGTTGTCCGATATATGAGATAAGAGAAATTATCGATTCAGTCGATAATATTAAGGAAGCATATATGTACCATACAAGTATAGGTTTGATGATATATATTCTCGTCATAGCATTTATCTTAGGGACTGTTTTCGGAAGTTTCATAGATTGCGTGGCGTGGCGCATAGTTAAGAAGGAGGGGGTTCTGAAGGGACGCTCTCATTGTGATATCTGCAATCACCGGCTGGGAGTTATGGATCTGTTTCCGGTCATATCCTATATAAGTTCCGGAGGCAAATGCAGACATTGCGGAGCAAAGATAAGTTCAGAGTCCACATGGGTGGAACTGTTGCTGGGCGGACTTTTTGTTTTATTTGTATTTAAGTACGACATTTCATTTTATGCCTTAAGGTATATGGGGCTTGCGGTGATACTTGCCGGATTGAGTCTGGTGGATCTTAAGACATATACCATACCTGACAGATTTCATGTCGCTGGTATACTTTGGTGGCTACTGACACTTCCTTTTATCACATATACAAAGGGAGTGGGGCTCATGAGCCTCCTTTCGCCGGAGCTTTATCCTGTGGCGGGGGACAATGTTTTGGGAGATTTCATAGGGATGACGTTTTTTTCATATCTCATAAGGGACTTTTCCGAGGGCCTGGTCAGCGGATTATCGGTGGCGCTTTTTATGATGATAGTGTCGCTGATCTTCGATAAAGTGTCGGGAAAAGAATCTTTGGGGGGCGGAGACATTAAACTGCTGTTTATGACCGGACTTTACATGAGTACATTTGTTGCATTTTTTAATTTGTTTTTGAGCAGTATCGTAGGAATCCTGTTTGTTTTTTGCCTGAAAAAGGAAAAAATCCCTTTTGGTCCGGCGATTTCGGTGGCATCTTTGGTTTCTATCACGATAGGAAGCGATTTTATAATTTGGTATACTAGTCTATTGGTTTAAGGTTGTTTTATATGATGTATGAGGTTCGGGGATGAAGAACGCGAAGGTTGTCGGAATAGATATCGGCGATTATCGGATAAAGGTTTCATATATTGTAAAGGGAAAGATCACAGAGTTCTTTTATGAGAATGTTCCTGACAATGCTGTCAGAGGCGGCATGATACAGTTCTGGGACGCCATGGCAGAATTTCTGAGGGATACATTTAAAGCTCATAAGATACGCTGTAGAAATGTTATTTTCAGTGTACCTGTAAGCGGTGTTTATGTACGTACTGTTGAGCTGCCTGTCATGACTGTGAAGCAGCTGGATCTGAACCTTCCCTTTGAGTTTCATGATTACATTTCGGACAATACGGACAAATATTTCTATGACTATGCGGTGATAGAACGAAGTGATAAAAACATGAAGCTGCTTGCTGTGGCCTGCAGCAAGGAACTGATCGAGAGGTACAGAACTCTCGCGAAGAATGCAAGGCTCAATGCAGTCGGGCTGGTTCCGGATGTGATAGGAATTCAGCGGATACTGATAAGATATAATCAGTTATACAGTGTCCAGAGGGATAAGGACTATGCGATCCTTGATATGGGAGATCAGAGCTTCAAGATCCATTTTTACAATCATGGTGTATATGATGTTACGAGGAGTCTGGAACCCGGAGGATATTCATTTGCGGAGACCATATCATCCATAACCGGCACCGATGTTCATATTGCCCGTATCTCTGAAGAGGAGAATGTGGACGATATCCAGACTCATGAAAAGCTGGTTCAGCTTTATGAGAGCAGAGCAGTAGAGATCATGAGAGCTCTGAATTTCTACAGCTACAGTAACACAGCGAACACTATCGATACACTGTACTATTTCGGAGGTTCCGGAAATATCAGGAGGCTGGTACAGATCCTTTCGGAGACACTGAACATTCCGGTGAGACCGCTGAGCGTACTCAACGGCACCAAAGATGAGAGCATGAGGGACATTTTCAACCTGAGCCCTCATAGCTATGGAATAACACTGGATCCTGATGAAGAGGCGGAGCCCCTTTCAGAAGAGGAAATCTCGGATATCTCAAGGTGTCATGAAAGCTATGATACGGCAGAGAAAGAGGATGTGGAGAAAAAGAACGTCGATACGGAAACATTGGCAGGATCAGGTGATTCTGGAGAAGATGCACTTAAGTCCGGCGGTTCAGCAGTGAACGGGGCGGATAAGCCTGCAGAAGCTGAAGGCAGAGATGGTTCCGCAAAGAAAGAGAGTGGCGACGAAGAAAAGCTCCACAGATTAGAGGATCGTGACGAGATACTTGTGAGACTCGATGACAGTGAACCTGAAGACAGGAACAGAAAAGAAGATATTTCCTCGAAAGAGGAGAATATAGAAAAGGAAACAAAGGCTGTTCAGGAAAGTACATTAAAATCCATAGAAGAGCTTACGGAACAGCTGAGCAGAGGAAACGTGGGTGAACTGTAAGTGAAGCAGTAAAGCATTCACTTCATGGTCTGTAACTCATGTTTATGTATAGGGGGCATTTATTTGGCTATCGCAAAAACGGATAAAAAGTATCCTTATAAGAAACAAATAAATCTGATGTACAAGAAGAGGAAGGTGAAGAATCTCGCCTTCACTCTTGTGCTGTTCGCAGTTTATCTGGTGTGCCTGTTCTTTTTCACAAAATACGGTGTCTATGAGGAACTGAGTAAGGCGGATCATGCCGAGCAGATCTATAGACAGAAACTGCAGGAACTCCAGGAGATTCAGGAAAAGAACAATGAGTTTTCCGATGTTCGTGCGGAATACAGCCATTACGGAAACAGCTACATGAACACGGATGAGTCCGCCGCTCAGGATATGGTTACCATGCTTAACATCATTGATGAGCGTATTCATGATATCGGTGCCATCCAGAGTGCCAGCGTTACCGGAAACATTGCGGATATAAAACTGGGGATCGATGATGCGAACCGACTTCCGGAGATCATCAGATCGCTAGAGGAATCAGAATATATAAATTATGTGACTGCCCAGACTGCAAGCACGGTAGATCAGAATTACAGTAAGGCTGTTCTGGATGCTGATGGCAATGTCATAGTTCCTCAGTATGTGGACGCGGCCATCACTGTTCATTTCCGTTCACCTGAAGAGGTGGAGGCGGCGGTTTCAAGCGGAAACAGTGAGGTCGTGGATGCGTATCTTGACGCAAGTCCTACAGGTCTTGCGGTAGGGGATAATGCTTACGTTCCTTACATCATGGAGATACAGAGGACGGAGCCGGAAACCGCAGCAGCAGACAGCAGTAAGACCGAGAGTTCAGAGGAAAAAAAGAGCAGCAGTAAGTCTGACAGCGGATCAAAGAAAAACAGCTCTGGTTCAGGCAGCTCGAATGGCAGCAGTTCAGGTAAATCTTCCGGTTCCTCAGGTTCGAAATCAGGATCGAAGACAAACTCACAGGCAGCAGCACAGCAGCAGGCCGCAGCAGCACAGCAGCAGGCCGCGGCGGCTCAGGCAGCAGCACAGCAACAGGCTGCGGCCGCACAATCTGGAGGAGGCAACGCTCTTCAGAATGTTGTGATAGATACTCCGAATTTCAGTACTTTCGGAAACGGAGTTTCGATACAGGGCGGTTCACCGTTAGGATAACATACAAAGGATGAGGAGTAGAAACTATGCTTAGCAGACCATTTACTAAAATTGAAAAGGTTTTTCTGCTCATACTGGTAGTCGTCTTTCTGGGACTTGTATACTACAGATTTATTCATTTACCGGTAAAAGAGAGGGTGACGGAAGCAGACACCACGCTGATAGAGGAACAGATCACCATCGAGAGATCCAAGGCTGAGCTGATCCAGTCAATGAAAGACGAGGTAACAGAAAATCAGGAGACCATGATAGGTGTTGTAGCCACTTATGACAATTTCAAATCAGAGGCAGCCCTCCTGAATACCATATTTGTACCTCTTGCAGAGACATACAATTATGGATTTGAAACACCTGTGGCGGAGGATAGCATTGTCCGCAGAAACATTAACATCAGCTTTACAGCATCGGATTACCGTATATGCAGAAATATAATCCAGAAGGTTCATGACAGCAGATACCGTTGCATGATAAGGAGTGTCAATATCTCTGCTGTAAGCAACAGAAACACGGATGAATATGTAAGTGTGCTGAACAGTCCCGTGAAATGCAATATGACAGTCACCTTCTATGAGACCCTGATCGGAGCCCAGACTACAGCCGGACTCGTGATGGAGGATTCTAAAAAGAAGAGTGATTATATAGGTCTCGGCAAGGCGGATTTTTCAAATCTTGAAAGGAACTCGCTGGAGACTATCGCGGAATCGATCGCAGCGGAGCAGGGATAGAAGTCGGCAGTTTAAATTGAAAAGGTGCTGATAGAGAAAAATCGTCTGTTCGGAACGAAAAGCTGACGATTCGGAAAAATCGGCAGGTTATGGACTAGAAGGTACAAATGAGCGCAGTAGTGAATAAACTAAAATCGAATAGCGGAGCGACTCTTCTGATGGCGCTTTTGTTTTTCGCAGTCTGTGCAGTCACCGGATCCATGATACTTTTAAGCGCAACTGCGGCAGCAGGAAGACTGGACGGCTTTGGCAGAAAAGACCAGAACTATTATGCTGTCCGTTCTGCGACGAAGCTGGTGGAGAAGCAGCTGAAAAGTGAGTACATCGAAGTAAAAGAAACTCTGACTATTACAGAAGAGACCGAAACAGAAGTTGATGAGGATGGGATAGAGCATGAGGTTACCACCACCTCTTATAGTTATTCAGGACCGGAATTCTATCAGGTTACTGTTGATGGTTCAGGTAATGAGAGTGCACCTCTTCTGATAAGTGATGGTACAGGGATCATGCTGTCTCTTCTTAAAGATTCCAAGGTCAGTTATTATCAGAAAAAACAGGATGCTGTAACATCCGCTTCGGATTCTTATCCGTCTGAATTCAATCTCAAATGGTTCAGAGAATCAGCCCATGATTCGGAGGAAGGCGGCGGTACGGAAAATGCAGGGGAGTCAGATCCAAAAATATCGGGCATTACAGTTGATGCTTCAGGAGATACTGCTCAGCTTTCTGTTGATATCTCAGCGAAGATGGATTCAACAGGTCTTCTTACAGTAACTGTCGCAAATCCCGAGTCCGGTTCCGAAGATTTGGATATTGAAAACAGGTATGCAATGGAATTAAAGATGCAATGCAGTAAGAGCCGTGAGCTGACTGAAGAAGATGGTGATGAGGAAGAGTCTGACGACACTGAGATAACCAAAAAGATCCGTATATACAAGTTTAAACTTGATACTGTTTCTATAGAGAAGAAAGAGAAGAAGGATGATTAAATGATAAAGCTAATCCACGATAAATTAAAGAGCACCAGGGGTGAGACGATTTCGGAAACGCTGGTTTCGACTTTGATCGCGGCTTTGGCTATGATACTTTTCTCGAGCATGGTCATCGCTTCAAGAAATGTGATCAAAAGCAGTAAACAAAGCTTAGAGGATTACTATGACAGGACAACAAAGATGGCTTTCCGGGAGTCCGGTGTAAAAACAGAAGATGCTGAGATACATTTTACGGTGCCTCTTGTGTACAGCAGTGATCCGGTTGATGTGACACTGTACTACAATCAGGCATCGGACGCTTCGGAAGAAAATGATTTTCAGGTTAAGAGCTACTGACAGGACATAGTCTGAACAAACTGATTTAGGAAATGAGATGATTTTTAGAAAAGCTTTACGAAAACTGAACAGCAGTAGAGGCTTCACGCTCACAGAGACTCTTTCCACGTTAGTGATCATGTCTCTGGTTGGTCTCATGATCACTGCGGGCATAGTGACAGCCGTAAGGGTCTATAAGGAAGTGACTCAGTATGCCAATGCTCAGGTCCTGCTCACAAACACTATGACCTTACTTAATGACAACCTTATCTATGCAAAGCCTGAGACTGTACATGTGAATGGCAAAACGGTTTCCTTCGAACATGAAAAAACCGGTGTCATGCACATAAGTGCTGAAAACAGTTCCGGTGGAGGTGAGGTAAGTTCAAACAGAGGCATTTGCATAAGCTATGGTGAAGGTGACGACGAGACTGAGTTTGAGCCTCTTGTGTCTTATGAAAAAAACGAAGACGTGTACACGGATTGGACCATAAGCGCAAGCGATGCTTCTGACATCAACGACAGTAAAAGAAAAATCAAGGTTTTCACGATTACTCTTTCCGTAAAGAGCGGAGACGAAAGCATTATAGATATACCGGAGTATAAGATACAGACATTGAACAGCAGAACCGGATGATATATATGGACAGACAGAAACAAATGAAACAAAATAAAAAAGGATTTACTCTTGCTGAGCTTCTGGTGGTCATAGCCATTATGATGATACTTGCAGGAGTTTCTTTTGTTGCGATAAACAGATATATAAGAAACCTTCATGTTCTTGAAATGGACAATACGGCAAAGGAAATATTTATAGTTGCCCAGAACCATCTCAGTCAGTCCTATGCAAGCGGGGAGTACCAAAGAGAGTATGAAGATCATAAGGACGATTTTGGTGTAGTTCTGGATGAAAAGCCGAAATATTTATCAGGAACAGGTGATCCCTCGACCAACGGTGCAGAACCGGAATACAGATATATGCTGTTTACGGGATACTCTGAAGACGGTTCGGGAACTGATGAAAGGACGGGAGTTCTTTCTATAATGCTTCCGAAGTTCTCGATAGAAGAGGAAATAGTCGATGAGGGTAATTTCGTAATTGCATATGAGGTTCATACAGCAACGGTCCTCGGAGTTTTCTATTCAGGTAAGACCCATACATATTTTGGTTCGTCTCCGATACATGATTTTACTGCTGATGAGGCAGAGGAGAATGGCAATACAGATCTGTACGAAGCAAGAGAAGACAGAGAGATACGTAAACATTATAAGGATAATACGGTTATAGGATGTTATGTTGCCAATGGTAAGGATACCATTCCGGAGGAGAGTCTGAAACCGCTTATTCTCCATCTGGATAATGGCTCACAGCTCACTGCAACGATAATCAATCCGAATTATAAAGCAGACAGTTCCATGATACTTACGCTTTTCGTACATGGACTTACAAGCGACAATACTCAGATCATTCAACTGGAATCTTCAGGATCGGCTTTTAATACTGCCTATAATAACAAGAACGGGCCTGAGGCGGCTTCCGAGGTAAGAAGCTATGCCAACATCGGTTATTCCACAGACGGAACGAAGGAAGAGACATATAAATTCATACTTGATGATGTGACCAGACAGAATGGTCATTTTTGTGATGCCTTCAAGTATCTGATCCCCGGAGAGGATGTGGAGGTTTATGCTGAGCTCAGTGATACTTCATCCATAGCTGCGCCTGTAAAGAGTAATATAGAGACTTCTAACAGTCTTTTTGATGCTTTCAGCCCGGACAGTCAGGGTGGAATAGCGGAAATAGGTAACATAAGACATCTGGAAAATCTTGATCCTGAGGTTTCAAATCTGAGTTTCATAGCAGATTCTTCAGGTATCGAATCTTCTGCTCCGACACTTGTACCATTGATTTCCGAGATCAATGTAAAAAAGGCGGTTCAGATAAAAGATCTTATTTACAGTGGAAGCGGATCGTTTACTTATGATATAAGCGAAAGTGATTCTTCTGATGGAAGTACCCTGAAGATCTACAAGTATAATGGTACAACAGAGCTGTCAACGAAGGGATACTATGGGATTTCAAACAGCAATCTTACTTTCTATGACGGACAGGGACTCAATATAGAAAGGATTCATTCGGAAACCGGTGCAAACGGTAATACAGGTATTTTTGCGGAGACAGAAGTATCCGATTCTTCCAATCCTGCAAAGTATTTCCTGATAAAAAATCTTACAGTGAATAACAGTGAGTTTATCGCGGCTGCAAATGCCGGCGGTTTCGTTGGGGCTAACCTTGGAAACCTCAGGATCCATAACTGTAAATTCTCAGTGGATTCTTCAGTGGAAAAAGAAGTAAAAGCAGTGGGCGGAGATGCCGGAGCTATGGTAGGACATAGTAAAGGGATCCTCGAGATCATCAATTCAGGTGTAACAGGAGCCAAACTAAGTGTGTCTTCTTCCGGCTCAGATGCAGCAGGACTGGTGGCTCATAGTGAAGGAACATTGACCGTAACAAATTGTATAGTTAAAGGCGATGGTCTAAATATCAAATCATCTTCCGGTGATGCCGGAGGAATCGCTGCAAAATGTGATGCTGCAGCCATCATTAAATCCGGTCACGTTATCGGAGATAACATCAAAATAGATGCAGGTACTTCTGACGCCGGTGGAATTCTGGGAAATGCAGCCGGTGCTGTAACCATGGAATCATGTTCTGCAAGTGGAAAGAAGTTTGATCTGAAAGCCGGTAATGCAGGTGGAATTATCGGAAATGCGGCTGCTGCAGTTGACATGAAATCAAGTTCCACATCAGGTGAGGAATTCACCATCACAGCTCAAAGGGGCGGCGGAATCATCGGAAATGCAGATGGCCTGGTGACCATGGAGAGATGTTCTGCCATCGGCAGAAAGTATAAGATAACAGGCGCGGATGCCGGAGGTATTATCGGTACTTCAAGCGGCGGACTGAATATAAACAATACATACTGCTCTTCCTTTATAGAGGCCACAGCCAATGCCGGAGGTTTCATAGGAAATATCAATGCCGGAAGCAGTAACCTTATAAAGAACTGCTACGCAGCAGGACATACTAAGGGTGGCAAGTATGGAAAGAAGCCTGAAGTTACTGATGAGACGGAGTATTATAATGTCATTTCAGCCGGTGTTGCCGGAGGTTTCATCGGAAGAAACTCTGTAAACACAAGTGTCGATAATTCATACAGCACCTGCTCGGTATACTCCTCTTCAAACAGTGCAACAGAAGGATTTGCCGGAGGTTTCGTCGGAAGAAGTACAGTGCTGGAAGTAAATAATTGTTACAGCGCAGGACCTGTATCCATAAAATCAGGCGGAACAGCGGGCGGATTTGCCGGACAGGGTGTCAGTGCTTCGGGACAGAGTTATTATCTCAAAGGAAAGGGATTCAATGCATCTCTTTCAGCGAGCGGCAGTGGCAATGTTGCAAACATTTCATCTACAGGAGGAGCCGAGATTTCTGCGGCAGGCAACACCGAAGATGCAAAGCCTTGGGATACCGCCCTCAGTAATGTGTATCCATATAAGACCGTAGCTGAGCTTTCCGAAGTTTCCGGAACTGTAAATATGCATTACGGGGACTGGACTAAAGTCGAACAGAATAAGCTGGTTTTAAAGATAAGGAATGCCGAGAAACTTACGGCTATTCTTGAAGTGCCCACAAGTGAGATTTCCACTGCAGCCGGTGCGCATAACTATGCATCAGTATGTGTTAAGGGAATGAGCAGCGGAAAGATCGCGTACATGCAGTTTGATCTGCTGCCATATGACATAGTGCCGATAGGTGAAACCGCTGCACTTTATAACATAGCTGCTTCAGGTGGTGGTGATGTTTCTGACGCGGACGATGTTCTGTTCCCGGAATACACATTCCCGTATGATAAAAACCTTGTTGTTAAACCAGTAGAGAACAAGACACAGTTTTATATAGATCTTGATGACATAACTACTGTTAAGAAGAATTTTGCTGCGATGTTTACCGGCTTTGAGGCTGGAGAAGATATAAGGATCACTGCAGAATGGGGAGCTGTTTCATGGAATACATTGTTGGATGATGCGGTTTCCGAGAGTTCGACAGAGGAGTCAGATCCGTTTACAGGAATAACCAATAGCCTCTTTGCGTCAGGATCAGGAAATTCAAATTATAAGGCTAAGTCTTACTATAGTGATGTCGATCCGGACAGGAATATTGTGGAAATAGGAGCAAGTCCATCTGCATATAGTGGTATGGCGTTGGTGACGAATTTCAGGCATCTTCAGAATCTAGATATTTCAGTTTCTGCTGTTATTGACAGCTATAAAAAGGCCAAAATATGCAGAAATCTTTACTGGATCATGAGCGATGCAAGTCTCGCAAATGTATATACCGGTTTTATCAATGCCATAACGAATGGAACCAGCGCGTTTGTAAGCATTTATCCGTACTCGGCAACTAATGAATACGATGCAGTAGCAGTCAATAATTCATTTTACGGAATCGTTAATAATCGTATCACCGATTTTGACGGTAATGGGCATAGTATAAATAATATGCTGATCAGTAACGGAAATAGTGACGGATCGAATAATGAACAGTATAGTGCAGGTCTGTTCAGAGTTATGGATATAAACAGTAGTGAACCAAAGAGCATACATGACCTGTCTATAGTTCAGTCTGTTATAGTTTCCAGAAACGGTTATGCCGGAGGTCTCATCGGATATCTATCTTCCAGTGGTATCCTGAATATAGATAATGTGTTTATCTATGGAAAAGATGCGTTGGTAAGAGCCATATTTGATAAGGATAATGGAAACAATGGCACTGATGCGGGAGGATTTATAGGTTGTGCAGTTGATGGAGGATACAATGTTTCAAATTGTGGTTCGTCGTCATATGTATATGCTGAAGATAAGGCAATTTGCGCAGGTGGATTTATAGGTGACTTCAAACCTAAGAAGACTACAACTTTCACTAATTGTTTTGTGGGAGGTCACATTAATTCAAGCCAGGATTATGTGGCTGATTATGCAGTATCCGGTGATTCAAACATCATAAGTGCAAATACAGAAGGTGGTTACAATATCTACGGTCAGACTGCAGTTGGCGGATTTTTTGGATATGTAGGTACAAAAGCTATTGATGGTGGACTCACTATTACTAATTGTTTTACAACAGCTTCTGTATATTGTGAAAAATCAAAGTCAAATGGCGGCGCTGTAGGCGGCTTTGTCGGACAGATGCAGCATGAAAAACAGAAATACAGCAGTTGTTATATGGAAGGAAAGGTATATCCCGGAACGGCTTGTGCCGGTACATTTATAGGCGACTATTATAAACCACAGAGTGGAGATAATCCGCGCTTTGAGAATGTATATGTACTTACAGGCTTGAATTTTAATGATGATACAAATCTTAATGATGTAGCATTCAGCCATAATGCAGTTACAATCACGGGAATTACCCGTGTGGATTATGACTCGTCAGATATAGTCAATCAAAATGCAGATCAGGTAAGAACAGAAAAATTCAACAAGACACCTGTAGATGCGAAATTTCCTTATAAGGACAACACGATGCAGGGACTGGAGTATGTTTTCTATGGTGACTGGGTGGAACCGGCGAAATTGGTACCTGTTTTAATTAAAAATAGCAATAGGCTTATTGCGTCCATTGAGCTCAGAGATGAAACCAGAGGAATTGAGTATTTAGATGGTCAAGCTTATTATGTAACTTATATAAGAGTAAAAGGGACATCAAATGGAATTGGTACCATATTCAGGGTTTTCTATAATGATAGTGGTATCATCTATAAGACTCAGCGAAGTAGGGGAACCTGGATTTCGTGGGAAGATATGTCAAATTCAGCGATGGTTTTGAGTGGAACAAAGCTGGACTTTTACATGGATGATATCTCAAGAGTATGGGGAAGCTATAGCAGTACGGTATTTAATTCAATTCCCGGAGAAAATATTACGGTATATGTGAGCAGATCCTTGGAAACAGAAGGAGGTATTAATGGTGTAAAGTCTGATGATGCTTTTCATGATACTGGTAACAGTTTGTTTGAAAAAATAGAAAAAAACAGTGACGGTGATAATACATATACTGCATATATTTCAAATTCAAGAAATCTTCTAAATTTGGATACACGTGTTTCCGGTGTTGGTGCGCAGGAATATAAAATAACGAGAGCTGTACAGACGGATGATATTTTTTGGCAGGATAATGGAATAAATCTCAATACTTCAAGAACAACAGCATATTTAACGGAGATAAATAAAGAAGCCAATAATGAAGTGAATATTTATGCATGGTCTGAAATTCAACCTTTATCTAGCTTGGGAAGTATGTATCCAATCAGTACAATACCATATCTCAAAGAGTATGATGGGTATTACAACGGTAAAGTACATACGATTTATAATTTGAATCTTGGTCCGAGTTCAAGCAGCGGAAATAATTCCGGTCTTTTCGGAAAGATTTCAAGTCCGATGACGATAAAGAATTTATATATTACTAATCCTACAGCTAATTCTGGGGCTTCATCCGGCGCGGTAGTGGGATGGGTTGCATCAGATTTAACCATGAGTAATGTATATGTTAATGGAAACGTTAATATATATGGTAAAGATTCCGGAGGAGTGATAGGGTATGTGGGTACTGGTTCAGAATTGCATGACCTGGTACTTGATAATGTTGCGGTCTTTGCGTCATCGGGATCAATACAAGGTTGTAGTACTACATGTTCCGATGGTTCGTTGGGAGGATTGATAGGAAGGATTAAATTAACTAATTTAGATATCAGAAACAGTTTTTCTTCTGTGGGTGTCATGGGAAATGGATATGGTGTTGGTGGTTTTGTTGGATGTCTGGCAGATAATAATTGCACCGGAACTATTTCGAAGTGTTATTCAAGTGGTTATACAAACAGTGGAATTGGATTAAATAGTGTTGTAGGTGGCTTGTGTACAGGAATTGGAGGATTTGTAGGAATTGCAACAGGAAATGTCAGCATCCAAAATTGTTTCTCTACATGTTACATCACTTCTACCTGTAACGTAGATGGTAGTTATTGGTTTGATTTCATGGGTGGATTTATTGGCATTGCAGCGGACAGAGTCAAAATAAAAGATAATTGTTATACTATCGGACGTGTTACACCCGGACCTAAAAATAGTTCATATCATGGTATTTTTGCCGGAAAAATATATGAGAATGCGGTTATTGAGAATTCGTATTATATTAACAGATTCAATAGTTTGCTGGATCCGATTGCAGTAAATGGTAATGGGAGTGTGGTAAACAATGATTATGACCCGGAACATGAAATTAATCTACAACATATTCTTGGAAATTCGTCGGAAGGTACTTTATCATCGAAGACAACGCACCATGATCTGACATATCCGACTGAGACATGTGATTATCCATACAAGAATTGGACTAATTCAAGTCCGGATCAAGCACCTGTATTCTATGGTGACTGGTAAAAAAAACCTGCATTTCGATGCGCGTTATATCAGAAAGAGCTGCGAGTGATCGCAGCTCTATTTTTTTCTTGACAGACGGCGGTGAGGTCTGTATTATTTCATTCATACACTTTAGTATGCTACCACGGTAGAGTAATAAAGTAGAAATCGCAGACATAATGAAATCTTATGACAGAAAGTTTTGTTATGATGTTATACTTAAATAAATGAAAGTATATGCGAAAGCCGGAGCCTGAAAAAGGTGAAATTATCTAAAAGAGACTCAGAAAAAGTTTCTCGGAGAGGATTAAGAAGAGGTGCCATATGTCAAAGTTTTTTAATTCGATTTATAAAGGACTTACGCCTTATACGCCGGGCGAGCAGCCGCAGGATAAGAAGTACATAAAGCTCAATACAAACGAGTCGCCTTTTCCTCCGGCACCGGGAGTTATCTCAGCAGTAAATGACCGTGAAGCGGCGGATCTCAGACTCTATTCAGATCCTGAGCTTAAGCCGTTGAAGGCGCAGCTTGCAGAGACCTTTTCCGTAAATAAAGATAATGTCTTCATCGGAAACGGTTCTGACGAGGTCCTAAATTATGCATTCATGGCATTCTGTGAGGATGGCATCGCTTTCCCGGACATCACCTACAGCTTCTACAGTGTAATAGCAGATCTCAATCAGGTGGAAACGGAAATTAAGCCTTTGAATAAAGACTTTACAGTGGATATAAGCGCGTATTTGGGAGAACAGCTTACTGACGAAGGCACTGAGTGCAGTTCTGAAAGAAACAATGATGGAAGTTCGGTTGGATGTTCAGATGAGAAATCTGAGAGAAGATATAAAGGTATCGGCAGAAGCATTGTCATAGCAAATCCTAACGCTCCAACAGGAATCAGATTAAGTCTCGAAGATATCTCAAAGATCTGTGAAGCCAATAGGGATCATGTAGTGATCATCGATGAAGCCTATATTGATTTTGCGGAGGAGGGTTCATCCGCGGTAGCCCTCATCGGAAAATATGAGAATCTTCTGGTGACTCAGACTTTCTCGAAGTCGAGATCCATGGCAGGTGCAAGAGTGGGATTTGCTCTCGGAAATGAAGCTCTTATTCAGGATCTGGAGACTCTGAGAAATTCCAACAATCCATATAACGTAAACAGGATCTCCATGAAGTGTGCTGTGGAAGCTCTGAAGGATAAAGGGTATTTTGATCTAAACTGCAGGAAGATAAAGGAAAACAGAGCCTATACAAAGAAGGCTCTGGAGGGACTCGGATTCAGAGTACTTCCTTCAGAGACCAATTTCCTCTTTGCTGAAAGCAACATGATAGAGGGTGGCGAGCTTTATAAAGCCCTTAAAGAAAGAGGAATACTGGTGAGACATTTCAGTGATTCGAAGATCTCGAACTTCAACAGAATTACAGTTGGTTCAAGAGAAGAGATGGACGCATTTCTTGATCAGGTGTCAGCACTTCTTGACTTCCCGGATCTGAGATGCGGTTCCTGAAATACATGATCAGAAGATATTGAAAGTTCCGGAAGTTGTTTCAATTTAGTTGATTGATATCGGTTATATGAAATACAGAGGGAAAGATAATATTCAGTGGACAAGGCTGAAATATACCGATTGATATAAATGATCAATATCTCAAGTTAATGAAATAGAAATAAACTACTTATGGGGTGTGGAAATGAGAACAGCAGAAATAAATCGTGTTACAAATGAAACAGATGTGAACCTGTGGCTTGACCTCGACGGAGACGGCAAGGAATCGGAGATAAAAACAGGCATAGGATTCTTTGACCATATGATGACTCTTCTCAGCCGTCACTCCGGCATACAGATGAACCTAACCTGCGAAGGAGACACCTGGGTTGATGACCATCATAGCGTCGAAGACATTGGCATCACACTGGGTGAAGCGCTGAAGGATGCTCTCGGGGACAAGAAGGGTATCAAAAGATATGCGAGCCTTACACTTCCCATGGATGAGGCTCTGATACTCGTTTCTGTTGACGTCAGTGGAAGGGGAGGTTTCTACGGTGACATCACTTTTCCGACAGAAAAGATAGGAACATTCGATACACAGCTGGTAACGGAATTCATGACAGCATTTGCGGCTAATGCAGGCATCACTTTACACATGAGACAGCTTGCAGGTTTCAACAGCCACCATATCGCAGAGGGATGTTTCAAGGGTCTCGCTCACGCACTCAGA
This sequence comes from Lachnospiraceae bacterium JC7, assembly GCA_000513555.1. Classification (GTDB taxonomy): domain Bacteria; phylum Bacillota; class Clostridia; order Lachnospirales; family Lachnospiraceae; genus Oribacterium. The sequence continues at coordinate 26,499 of ALYD01000025.1, read as the reverse complement.
GAGGCGGTTTCCATGGATGAGCGTTTCGGAACCGACATCCCCAGCACCAAGGGGGTACTTGCCTGATGATCACTTCGAAATTAAATAATCTATACGAAAGATACGGATATCGTCAGTTCAAGATGACGAAGTTCGAGCCTTACGATCTTTATGCTGACAACAGGGACTTTCTTAAGTCAAATCAGCTCATTACCTTTACTGACCTGGACGGTTCTCTTCTGGCGCTTAAGCCGGATGTGACCCTCAGCATCATTAAGTCAAATCTCGGAGGCGAGGAAAAGGTCTACTATAACGAGACAGTTTACCGCCCGAAGAATCACAGATATCATGAGATACTTCAGTCGGGTATCGAGTGCATAGGAAAGATTGATTCCTACAGCGAGGCAGAGGTCATAGCCCTGGCTGCAAAGTCCCTTCAGCTTATTTCCGATAAGTACGTGATCAGAATTTCCGATGCGGCGTTTCTCAAGCAGATGTTCGAGACCATGGGCCTCAGCGATAAGGCTGAGGAAGAGGCTCTGAAGCTTTTTTCCATGAAGAATGCGGCGGGATTTGATGAGCTTGTCAGCAGGGGCATGCTCACTGAAGCAAGTGCCGCTACACTTAAAAAGATGGTGGATCTTTACCTGCCTTTCAAGGAAGGTGTTGCAGAGCTCAGGAAGTATGCAATTTCCAATGTTTCTGCCATGATGGCTTCACACCTCGCGGAGCTTGCGGCTATTTTTGACAGCTTCGGAGTTCTCGACTGTATATTCCTTGATTTTTCGCTGGTGAACTCCATGGATTACTACAATGGGATCATGTTTCAGGGAGCGGTTGCGGACATTCCGTTCACAGTCCTTTCAGGAGGCCGTTACGATAAGCTCCCCGAAAAGATGGGGCGTAATGTGGGTGCCATAGGTTTCGCTCTTTACCTTGATACGGTAGAGAATTATCTGGTGAAGCCCCACGACTATGATGTGGATTATCTCATCACCTATGACGGTGAGAAGGATACTGCGGCGAAGGTTGCTGCAGTTGTTGAGACATTTAACCATGCGGACTGTAAGGTGAGAAGTGTAAGACTTGATGAGTTAAGCACTATGGAACACAAGATAAAGGCCAGAAAGACTTTAAGCCTTCAGGAAGCGGAAAAGGAGGCGGCTGAAATATGATAAATATTGCACTTGCAAAGGGACGCCTCGGAGAGAAGACATATTCAATGATGGCGGCTGCAGGATTTGACTGTCCTGCGATACTTGAGAAGAACAGAAAGCTTACTTTCGAAAATACAGAAAAGGGTGTTCGTTACTTCTGGGTGAAGCCGTCGGATGTGGCTATATATGTTGAGAGAGGTGCAGCAGACGTCGGTGTCTGCGGTAAAGATATCCTGCTTGAATACGAGCCGGATATCTATGAGCTTTTGGATCTGGATATAGGAAAGTGCCGTATGTGCGTGGCAGGTCCTCAGGATTTTTATGACAATGAAGAGAGGACCCTCAGAGTTGCGACGAAGTTTTCCAATGTTGCCAGCAAGTACTATGAGTCCATCGGCAGAGACATTGACATCATAAAGCTGAACGGCTCCATAGAGATCGCACCACTTCTCGGACTCAGCGATGTGATCTTCGATATAGTCGAGACAGGAAGTACCCTCAGGGAAAATGACCTCCGTGTACTTCAGGAAGTTGTGCCGGTGAGCGCGAGACTTATCTGTAACAAGGTGAGCTTTCAGTTCAAACATGAGAAGATAATGGAACTTCGCGACGGTCTTGGAAGGATAGTGAACAGCGGCGAGAAGGTGGAGACCATCAAGCTGGAGCATTAAATAACATAAAAGTATATAAGTCCTACGCATTGCTCCGCTAGTGCTCCCGCAGGACTTCTGAAGGAGATATAAATGATCAAGATTTATGAGATGGGAAAAATAAAGGACGAAGAGATCTTCGCCCGTTTTGAACCGACCAGCAGTGTTGAAGATATAGTAAAGGATATCATAGCCCATGTAAGAGAAAAGGGTGATGAGGCCTTAAAGGAATACAGCTCAAAGTTCGATCATGTGGAGCTTTCGGATTTTCTTGTCAGTGAAGAGGAGATAGAGGCTGCAATCAAGAAAGTGGAGCCTGAGTTCATAGAAGTGCTTGAGGAGGCGGCAGAGAACATCAGCGCCTTCCACCAAAAGCAGGTGAGAAACAGCTTCATCATGGCTGATAAGCCCGGAGTTATCCTCGGACAGAGAGTCATTCCCCTTGAAAAGGTTGGTCTTTATGTTCCCGGCGGTACAGCGGCATATCCTTCAACGGTTCTTATGGATTCCATTCCTGCAAAGATCGCAGGAGTTTCGGAGATAGTCATGGTGACACCTCCAAACAGGGAGGGCTCCGTTAATCCGTACATCCTCGCAGCAGCACATGTTGCGGGAGTGGGACGTATCTTCAAGATCGGTGGTGCCCAGGCAGTTGCGGCTCTTGCCTATGGAACCGAGTCCATTCCGAGAGTTGATAAGATCGTAGGTCCCGGAAATGCTTTCGTGGCGGAGGCAAAGAAGCAGGTATTCGGACAGGTTGGCATCGATATGATAGCAGGTCCTTCAGAGGTTCTGGTTCTGGCAGACGGTAAGTCGGATCCCCGCTTTGTGGCGGCAGATCTTCTCAGTCAGGCGGAGCATGATAAGAATGCTTCCGCCGTACTCATCACAGAATCCATGGAGCTTGCGAAGGCGGTTCAGGAGGAGCTGGAGGTACAGTTAAAGAAGCTTACAAGAGAAGACATTGCCCGTCCATCCATAGAGAATAACGGAAAGATCATCGTAGCCCGCGACCTCATGGAGGGAGTAGAGGCTGCGAACCGTATTGCTCCCGAGCACATGGAGGTGTGCGTGGATCAGCCGTTTGATTATCTGCCGCTTATTAAAAATGCGGGTTCAGTATTCCTCGGCCGTTACAATGCCGAGCCTACGGGAGACTATTTCGCAGGCCCTAACCATACACTTCCTACTTCCGGAACAGCTCGTTTCTATAGTCCTCTGTCTGTGGACGATTTTGTGAAGAAGATGCAGTACAGCTATTACACAAAGGAAGCTCTGGAGAAGGATTACGATAAGATCTCACTTTTCGCAAATAAGGAAGGTCTCACAGCACATGCCAGGGCGGTAGACATCAGATTCGGAAAAGAGGACAGGGACTAAGCGCCTGGTTCTCCCATGACCCATGGAGGTAAAAATGATAGCAATAATTGACTATGGTGTAGGAAATCTTTTTTCACTGAAAAGTTCTATAGCGTCTATCGGAGCCGAGGCGGTGGTGACATCGGAAAAGGAGATCATCGATAAAGCGGATCACGTAATTCTGCCTGGAGTCGGAGCCTTTGGGGATGCTGTTTCAAAGTTAAGAGACAAGGACCTTTTCTATTTCGTGAAAGAGCAGGCAGCCACAGGTAAGCCGTTTCTCGGTATCTGTCTCGGAATGCAGCTTCTTTTCGACAGATCCTATGAATACGGTGAACATGAGGGACTCGGTCTGGTTCCGGGAGTTGTCCGCCCTTTAGAGGGTGATATACCTGAAAATCTTGACATTCCTCACATGGGTTGGAACAGTCTTCATTTCATAGAGAGACTGGGACTTTCACCTGATAAGTGTGACGCTTTTGGAGCTCCAACAGGAAGATCTCCGCTTTTCAGGGATCTGAATGAAGGGGATCACGTTTATTTCGTACATAGTTATGCAGCCTTTGAGTGTGTCAGAAATCTCACTGCAACAGCGGAATATGGATTCTCGATCACAGCTGCAGTTCAGAATAACAATGTCTTCGGTACCCAGTTCCATCCGGAAAAGAGCGGAGATGTGGGCATGAAGATCTTGAAGGCATTTGCAGAGCTCTGATTTTAGTATGGATTCATCGTTTGATTCTATGTGATGAATCTGACAACAGACAGAACTTTTAGACAAGTGATATATAGAATGATATTTCTGATATGTGAGGTTGAGCAATGATTCTGTTTCCTGCGATTGATTTATATGATCATAAGGTAGTGAGGCTACTTAAGGGTGATTATGAAAAAATGACTGTCTACAGTGATGATCCTGTCAAGACAGCCAAAAATATAGAGAGCATGGGTGGAAGCTGGCTCCATCTCGTGGATCTGGAAGGCGCAAAGGACGGAACTACACCGAACTTTGATGTGGTAAGTGCCATTGCGAAAGAGACCGGATTAAAGGTCGAAATAGGAGGAGGTATCAGATCCTTCGATACCATAGAGAAGTATCTCGATGCAGGCGTCTCGAGGGTGATACTCGGAACCAAGGCTGTTAAGGATCCTGAGTTTCTGAAAGAAGCTGTTTCAAAATGGGGAGAGAAGATAGCAGTCGGTGTAGATGCAAAGAACGGAAAAGTTGCTGTAAACGGATGGCTGGACGTGCTGGATGTGGATATGTTCGATTTTCTTCGGGATATCAGGGAAATGGGAGTCAAGACGGCTATCGTTACGGATATCTCCAAAGACGGGGCTATGAAGGGAACGAATCTTCCGCTCTATGAGAAGCTGTCAGGGCTTTCGGGCATAGACATTACCGCCTCAGGGGGAGTTTCGACACTTGATGATCTGAGGGCTCTAAAGGCCATGAATATCTATGGAGCCATACTTGGAAAGGCCATGTACAACGGAGCCATAGAGCTTTCGGAGGCGCTGGATCTGGTTAATGGTGGGGGTGAATCATGATTACTAAGAGAATTATTCCCTGTCTTGATGTAAGGGACGGGCGCGTTGTAAAAGGTGTGAATTTTGAGGGGCTAAGGGATGTGAACAGTCCTGTGGAGCTTGGAAAGTTCTATAGTGAGTGCGGGGCTGATGAGCTTGTGTTCTATGACATTACCGCCAGCTTTGAAGGGCGTAAGCTTTTCACGGATATACTTACGGAGGTTGCAAGTCAGATCTTCATTCCACTGACTGTAGGCGGAGGCATTAATACTGTTGACGATTTCGACAGGGTGCTGAAGTGCGGAGCCGACAAGGTTTCTGTTAATTCAGGTGCCATAAAGAATCCGTCTCTTATTGATGAAGCGGCAAAGAAATACGGTAATCAGTGCGTGGTACTTTCCGTGGATGCGAAGAGAGTGGATGGAGCCTATCATGTTTTTCTTAACGGCGGACGTGTAGATACCGGAATGGATGCCCTAAAGTGGGTCAAAGAAGGTGTTGAGCGCGGAGCCGGTGAGGTGGTCCTTAATTCCATAGATACCGATGGCGTGAAGAAAGGTTTCGATCTAGAGATGCTGAAGGCTGTCAATGAGCTTGTGAAGGTTCCTGTCATTGCATCCGGCGGTGCAGGCTCCATTCAGGATTTTGTTGATCTTTTCAATGAAATACCTGACATTTCCGCAGGTCTTGCAGCTTCTATCTTCCATTTTGGAGAAGTGAAGATAGATGACTTGAAGAAGAGACTGAAGGAAGAAGGAATTCCGGTCAGAATCTGAGATCCGGTCCGGTTTTTTGGTTTCGAAGGAGAGTAATGAAAAGGAGATTCATATGGCTATCGAGAATTTTGATATTGAAAAAGTGAAATTTGATGATAAGGGGCTGGTGCCATGCATAGTTCAGGATTATGTGACGAAAAGAGTTTTGACACTGGCCTATATGAATCGTGAATCCCTGAGAATCACTCTTGAAAAGGGCTGTACCTGCTTCTGGTCCCGTTCCAGACAGGAGCTCTGGCTGAAGGGGGCCACAAGCGGCAATTTTCAGCATATCGTCACCATGGAAGCGGATTGTGACAGGGATGCGATCCTGGCCCAGGTGGTGAAGGACGGCCCTGCATGCCACAGAGGAAACGACAGCTGTTTCGATGATTCACTTTATAAGGACTGGCAGGAAAACAAGCCGGCGAGAAATGTGAAGGATGAGATCTGAAAATAGTCAGCACTTAGAGTCTGTTCGTCATTGTATGATGGACAGGCTTTTATTAAAATATAAGTATTTCCGGTATGAGCCGGGTGTTAGGAGGAATCATGGGAAATTCAGTTGAATACATGGATATATATGATGAAAACAGGCAGAAGACGGGACGTATAGCGGACAGAAAGACTCCTCTCAAAAAGGGAGAGTTCATGATGTATGTTCTGGCTATTCTGGAGAGACCGTCTGATGGTAAAATGCTCATAACCCGTAGGGCTCTTGATAAAAAATGGGCCGCAGGTGCATGGGAGATACCGGGAGGCGCATCAGTCGCGGGAGAGAACTCTCTTGACGCTGTTGCAAGGGAAGTAAAGGAAGAAACAGACCTTGATATTTCAGTCTGTCCGGAGGAACAGAAAACTCCGGTTTTCTCCTACATGAATGAGGATCTCGAAAGAGGGGACAATTATTTCGTGGATATCTATCATTTTGTTTTCCCTTTCGAAGAAAAAGATGTCAATATCCAGAGATCGGAAGCTATAGATCATAAATTCGCAACTATCGATGATATAACAGCCTTAAACGAGAAGTCCGAGTTCCTGCATTACCGTAGACTTCTTCAGGCACTTGGAATCGAAAAGCGATGATATGGAAATAAGAAACTGCAGTGGGATATGTACCAAAGCTTGCCGGTTGAAAGAACAGACTGTGAAGTTGTGTACGTAGCAGGGCACACGAAGTGTGCAAGGTATGAACATAAAAAGCAGGGAGTAGAATTATGCTGAATATCGAAAAAATGATGGATGAGATCGTCAGCCTGTGCACTAAGGCCGGCGGAAAGCTTTTGCTGGCTCTTCTGATCTATATAATCGGGCGATTCGCCATAAAATATATCATGAAAATGCTCAGGAAACTTCATGCAATTTCCATAGCGGACAAGACTGTGGCATCTTTCGTGATAAGCGGTGTGAATATCCTTTTAAACATCATTATGATACTCAGTATCATAAATGTTCTGGGAGTTCCCATGGCTTCGGTGATCACGATCCTGGCATCTGCAGGCATGGCCATAGGCCTTTCTCTTCAGGGGGCGCTTTCGAACATCGCAGGAGGCATCATGCTTCTTATTTTCCGCCCCTTCAATGTGGGAGAATATATCCTCGCAAACGGGGTTGAGGGTAATGTCAGAGCCATCAGCATCATGTACACCACCCTTCTCACCAACGATAACAAAAAGATAATGATACCAAACGGTGAGCTCATGAATAAGAGCATTACCAATTTCTCATGTGAGGAGTTCAGAAGAGTGGATCTTCAGTTCAGTACAGGAAAGGGCGAAGACATTGACAGAATACGTGATATACTTCTTAATGCCATGGATGCCAATGCCAAAGTCCTGAAGGACACACCTTCCCACAGGGCATTTGCCTCCGTAGACGGCGGGACTAACGAATCCATGATATTTACTGCCAGAGCATGGGTGAAGACCGCGGATTACTGGGATGTGTACTATGAACTGATGCAGGAGATCACGAGAAAGTTTAAGGAAGCGGGAATTTCCGCTCCGGCAGTCAGGATGATACAGCAGTGAAAAGGATTTTTTGATGGATACATTTGATATAGACGACATTATTGACGAGCGTAAGACGCTTTATACAACGGATGATCCTCAGACAGGCAGGATAGAGGTCTGCGAGGGTTACTATGATGATGAATACATGCGGTTTCTTCTGGTGGATGGTTCCATGCAGTCGGCGGAGCTGATCAAAAGAGACGGCGAGCTGGAGCTTCCCTTTGATTATATGGAGAGCTTTAACTGGATCTTCAGACTGAACAAGCATATCAGGCGTACTCTTCTCATAGGCGGAGGTGGCTTTGCCTATCCTAAATACTATCTGGAGAAGTTTCCGAACCGTTATATCGACGCGATAGAGATAAGTCAGACAGTCATCGATGTTGCGAGAAAATATTTCGGTCTGAACGAACTGGAAGAAAGGGCGGGAGAGCATCTCAGGGTCATAGTCGGGGATGGTAATGCCTATCTCATTGATCTGGCACTGAAGCTAAGAAGTTGTGAAAACATGTCCGGCACTTCAGAAAAAGAAACTTTAAAATACGATGTCATCCTGAATGACGCTTTTGTGGGACATAAGTCCAGTTCTCTCCTGAAAAAATCAGCAGAGCTCATTAAGACATGTCTCAATGAAGACGGAATCTATGCGGCGAATCTGGTGATTCCACTGAAGGGACCCGGTTCTGAGCAGCCCAGGAAGGATATGGATGTATTTGCCGAGGTTTTCAACTACACTTTCCTTCTTCCCTGCGATGATGAACTGAACCCATATGCGCCCCAGAACTGCGTGTTCTTCGCGTCTGATGCGCCCTTTGATATGTAAAAAAGTATATCCCGAGGGGAGAATATTATGGAGATCAAAGCAAACTATCATACACACACCACTTTCTGTGACGGTTCAGATACTGCGGAGGATGTGGTTAAAGAAGCAATAAAAAAGGGCTTCACCCATCTCGGCTTCAGCGGGCACATCGATCCCGGTGTCAGGATGGATTTTTCGGAATATGACAAGGAGATAAGGCGCCTGCAGAAGTGCTACAAAGGAAAGCTTGACATCCTCCGGGGTGTTGAGCTTGATAATGCCTACGACCCGAAAGCAGTGCCTGGAGTTGAATATTACATAGGTTCCACACATTTTATTCCTGTACCGGGAAGTGAAGTCTGGGCAAGAACAGTGGAGAACGGAACCCATCTTGAATCAGATCCCGACTCAGGACTCTGCGGAGTGGATGGCAGTGTTGAAACATTACATGACAAGTGTAAAAAATACTTCAATGGTGACTTCTATGAGATGTCAGCAAGATACTTTGAGTTCGAATCACTTATCTGCGAGCGTATGAGCCCTGCCTTTATAGGGCACTTTGATCTCATTACGAGATTCAATGATCTTTCAAAGGAGGATGGCGGACAGTTTCTTAAGGAGACTTCTGAGAATTATCTTGGACCTGCAAGAAAAGCTCTTGATAAGCTTATAAAATACGGAATACCCTTTGAGATAAACTGCGGTGCCGTAAACAGAGGCAGGAAGAAGTATGCATATCCAGGACCTGATCTTCTTAAGTATCTTCACGAAATCGGAGGAGAGGTCCTCATTTCATCCGACGCCCACCAGAAGGAGCTTTTGGATGGATGCTTTGAAGAAACATTGGCAGCAGCTAAAAATGCAGGATTTGACCATGTGAACATCCTTGTGAGAAAGCCGGAGGAACGATTTGATTCCGGTGTCTACAGGGTTGCAAAGAATACCCGGGATTCAGAGGGCGGGAGCCTGTATTGGAAAAAGATAATGGTTTCCTGATGCAAGCGATGAAAAATATGGCATTTTATGAGAAAAAAACAGTTCAGGTAGCCATAGGGGTACTATCCGATGATATGGTTCATGATATATAAATGTACCTGTTTGTCATATGTCATGTATTTGGCAAAAACAACATATCGGAGGTTAGTATGAAAAAGAATTTTTTAACAGTAATGCTTGTGGGAGTAATCAGTAGTTTTATGCTTGCAGGATGCGGAGGATCAGATACTCCGGAGGCAACAACAGCACAGACTACAGCAGCTGAAACAAAGGCAGCTGAGCAGGATTCAGAAAATGCCGGATCACTTACATTTGAGGATCTTCAGGACAACTATAAGATCATGACTGACGTTTACAATAAGGTTGAAGATCTTTATTTAAATGACAAGATCGAGCAGGACGATAACATCGAGGCTCTTCTTACTCAGGCTAAGGATATCATCAGCGAGATGGGCGAATTAAGCGAGGCTGATTTTACAGAGGGTAAGGATTTTCAGGATATCAACGATGCTATGGTAAATATCATCGAAGGTCTTGGCAATGTTGTTGATGGAATGACTGTAAAGGATTCAGCTGAAGAGACAGAGGCTGATGCCGCTGCAGATGTAAAGTATGTTGATGGATTCTATGCCAACGACGGAAACTCAAGTGATTTCATGATCGCTTTCTACGAGGGTGCTGCCGGTGATGTGGCTTATGTCAATGACGGTACAGATGAGGTAGTGGCAGAGTACAGCGTTGAAAAGGCTCAGCTGGATGATGGTACAGAGTATCTTCTTGTTACTGTAGGACAGACTCAGATCGGATATGTTGAGAACGGCGATGATATCTTTATCGTAGATTCTGATGGAAATATCTACGGAGCAGCACGTCTTTCAGAGGAAGAGGCAGATGCACTCTATCAGGCTGTTGCCACCAAGTAAAGTCCGTTTTAACCGGTGTATTCGGTGATTTTTATAGTCATATAAAGATATTTATTGAAGCGGCATTCGAGTGATGAGAAAGCTCGGATGCCGCTTTTTTATGGATAGTAGTTGTAGCCACAGGGGTACTGTTTGCATTAAAATGTCCTGAGGAAATGATCTGATGGGAGGAATTATGGGCTATATAAAAGTTCCTAAGGTATATGAAAAACTGAAAAAAGCGGAGGAGTTTTTCTCGCCGGTCATCATGACTGCTGCATCAGGCTGGGGAAAGACTGCTGCTGCGGAGTATTTCTACCGCAGGAAAAATCCGCTTATCCTCCGATGTTCCGATGGCAGGATAAGGGATATGGAAAAGCTTGATTCCTTCAGAGGAAGTGTTGTCATCATAGAGGATCTGCACTGGATATCAGAGGAGGATTCCATACGATTTGTCAGGAAGATTCTGAGAGAGAAGGGGCTTCATGTCATCATTCTGACAAGAGGAGGTATACCTAAGTATCTTGCGGCTGAGGAGATGGACCTTGATTTTGTCAGGATACAGGAAAGGGATCTGGCTTTCACCGAAAAGGAAATAATACAGTATTTCAGTGAAAGAGGGCAGGAACTGAGCTCCGAAGATGTAGAGCCTGTTACGAGAACCTCCAGAGGATACCCACGGGCTGTGCATTGCTATGCCATGAGAATGGAGGACGGAAACAGATATTCTGATGAAATAAGAAATGCTGTTCTGCAGGATATATATCATATCTGGGATGGTCAGGTATATGAACAGTGGTCCGACGAATTTGTTCAGTTTGCATTAAACATCTGTCAGTACGATGAATTTACTGTTGAGATGGCGGAGTATCTTACAGGAAACAGAAATATCATGTCTGTTATTGAATACTCAAAAAAGATCACCAATCAACTGATCATAGGAACAGAGGGATATTATCGTATCAGACCGGAAACCAAAGGATATTTTATGTGGAAACAGAAGATGTCCTGGTCTCCGGAGGAAATAAGATCAAACTACGAAAAAGCGGCATACTATTATGAACTGCATGAAGATATATCCAACGCCCTTAAATACTACAAAAAGGCGAGAGCTGCCGACAGAATAAGGGAACTTCTGATACGCAATGCTCAAAGACATCCGGGAACGGGACACTATGTGGAGACCAGGGATTATTATTTTGAAACTCCCGAAGAGGATATAAAAAGATCACCTGTACTGATGGCCGGAATGAGTATGCTTTACGACCTTACATTACGACCTGACAAGTCTGAGGAGTGGTACGGTGAGCTCAGGAAGTTTTATCAGAATCCGCAAAACAGCCGGGAACTCAGACGTGAAGCGAAGACGAGACTTGCATATCTGGACATTGGCCTCCCTCACAGAGGAAGCAGGGGGATACTGAGAACCATGAAAAATGTGTTCAGCCTTGTTCAGAAGGGAGATATCGTTCTGCCGGAATTTTCCGTGACGGGCAATCTTCCATCCATCATGAACGGAGGACTGGATTTTTGCGAGTGGTCAAAAAATGATACCCAGATAGTAAAATTTATGGGAGCAGCCCTGACAGCAATACTCGGAAGTTACGGAAACGGACTCATAACTATTGCACTTGCAGAAAGCGGATTTGAAAAAGGGACAATGTCTCCATATGAGGTTCTGACAAGATGCAATGATGGTTATGAAGATGCGGCTCATGGCGGAAAAATCGAAATGTGTTTCGTTTCTGTAGGAATTCAGGTGAGACAGCATCTTATGGAGGGACAGCTTCCTTCGGCGAAAAGGGTATATGAAACCTTTTGTGAAAAGGTAAGGAATGAGGGCGCACTTCACCTGCTTACGAATCTGGAGGCTTTCGGAACCAACCTTTCTCTTTTTGGAGGAACTTCTGATGGTTTGACTCAATACATTGAGAGTGTCCCGGATGCAAGAGTTATGTTTTGTACCCTTGACAGATACAGGCAGATGATAAAGCTGAGATGCCTTATAGCGGAGAACAGACTCCAGGAAGCATTTGACCTTTCTGTTTTTCTGACAGGTTATTTCGAGTCCTACGGAAGAACGTTTTATTATTTTGAAAATGAGATCCTTAAGTCGGTCATCCTCTATCGTATGGGGGATGAGCATTGGAAAAAGCATCTGACTGATGCTTTAAGAAGAGTATCTGAGTATCATTTTACGAGGGTGGTTTCCCTTGAGGGGGTAGCCATACTTCCGCTTCTCAGAAAACTGTCTGAGGAGGGTGATCTGAAGGATATAGACAAGAGTTATTTTCATGCTGCCTACAGGGAGTGTGTAAAGGTCGCAGGCTTTTTCCCCGATTATCTTAAATTTATTCCAAAGGAAAAAGTGTCTTTTTCCAATCGTGAATCTCAGGTACTTTCGATGCTTTGCGCCGGTCTGTCTATGGATGAGATATGTACAAATCTCGGTATAAGTTACGATGGACTGAAAAAGCACAACAGAAACATTTACAAAAAACTGGGAGTTAAAGGACGCGGGGACGCGGAAAGGAAAGCGGTCAAGCTGGGACTCGTACATATGAGAGGTGCAGTATGACATTTCCGAAAGCGCATTTTTTTTTAACGCTCACATCAAAATACAGAGTAAATAAAAAAGGAGTCGGATATGAAGTGGAAAACCGGAGTTGAGATTCTGAGAGAAAACGGTACATGGCTGAAGCTGGGAGATAAAAAGAAGAAAGTGTCTGAGGAAGATGAGTGTATTCTGAAGCTTATGGAAAAAGGGATAAAGGATGATGACCGGTTTTTGAAATATATGACCGAGATAACATCGGAAGACAGCATAGGAGCCGGGTTACGTCTCGCCCAGTTCGTTGAGGACTATGGGGATTTTCTTATGGAGAGAAAGAAAGACGAGGTTTTTGGATAAAGCTTTCGGCGTAATACGGCCATATCAGGTTCATATGGCATATAACCCAAAGTTATCTTGACTTTTTCTTCGGAAAGAAATATGATGAACAAAGTTTTATATAACTTAAAGACGTTGATGGTGCATAGTAGTACAGAACCATCTCTCTAAAGAGAATGACCGTGAGGCGCTGAGAGCGGTCTGAGAGATATCTGATTCGAATTTTCCCACCGGAGTCGTCCGGGTGAAGTTACAGTAGTCCGGAACGTGAATGCGCGTTAAGCATTTTGAGAGTCTGATGAAGAGTTTTATAGGCTTCATCAGGAACAAGGGTGGTACCGCGATAATTCGTCCCTGTGTCGTAAGACACAGGGACTTTTTTATTTATCCGCAATAATAAGGAGAAAATCATGGAAAACACAAAGTTGGAAGAGCTGAAGAAGCTTGCTTCGGAATGTATTCGTGAAGCGAAGGATACCAATTCACTTAACGATATCCGAGTAAAATATCTTGGAAAGAAGGGTGAGATCACTTCTCTGCTTAAGTCTATGAAGGATCTGAGTCCTGAGGAGAAGCCTAAATTCGGACAGATGGTCAATGCTATCCGCCAGGAGGTTGAAGAGGAACTTCAGAAGCATATGACTATTCTTCAGGAGAAGGCAAAGGAAACAAGAATGGCTTCAGAGACCATCGACGTTACACTTCCTGCAAAGAAGATGGCTTACGGTCATGCTCATCCAAACACAAGAGCCCTCGAAGAGGTTGAAAAGATCTTTGTGGGTATGGGCTATGAGGTCGTTGAAGGACCTGAAGTAGAGCTTGATGAGTACAACTTCGAGAAGCTCAATATCCCTGCAGGACATCCTGCAAGAGACGAGCAGGATACCTTCTATATCAATGAGAACATCCTTCTCAGAACCCAGACTTCATCAGTACAGGCAAGAGTAATGGAGCAGGGCAAGCTTCCTATCCGTATGATCTGTCCTGGACGTGTTTTCCGTTCAGATGCTGTTGATGCAACACACTCACCTTCATTCCACCAGATCGAAGGTCTCGTGATCGACAAGCATGTTACATTCGCAGATCTCAAGGGAACACTTGATACCTTTGCAAAGGAGCTTTTCGGACCTGAGACAAAGACAAAGCTTCGTCCTCATCACTTCCCGTTCACAGAGCCTTCAGCAGAGGTTGACGTATCCTGCTTCAAGTGTGGCGGAAAGGGTTGCCGTTTCTGTAAGGGAGAGGGCTGGATCGAGATCCTCGGCTGCGGTATGGTTCACCCACACGTTCTTGAGATGTGCGGAATCGATCCTAACGAGTATCAGGGCTTTGCCTTCGGTGTAGGTCTTGAGAGAATCGCTCTTCTCAAGTATGAAATTGATGACATGCGTCTTCTCTATGAGAATGACACCCGTTTCCTCAATCAGTTCTGATTATTGTGTGGTAAGGAGAATCAAAATGAATACATCTATGAATTGGATCAAGGAATATGTTCCTGATCTTGACTGTACACCAAAGGAGTGGACAGATGCAGTGACTCTCACAGGTACAAAGGTTGAGACCTGCAGCATTTTAAATAAAAATCTTGATAAGATCGTTACAGGACAGATCAAGTCCATGGAGAAGCACCCTGATTCAGACCATCTCTGGGTATGCCAGGTAGATGTGGGACAGGAAGAGCCTGTTCAGATCGTTACAGGCGCACAGAATCAGAAGGTAGGAGACGTTGTTCCTGTAGTTCTCGACGGCGGTAAGGTTGCCGGAGGACATGACGGCGGAGAGCTTCCTGAGGACGGAGTGGTTATCAAGGCAGGAAAGCTTAGAGGTATCGAGTCTTACGGTATGATGTGCTCCATCGAGGAGCTTGGTTCAAGCCGTGAGTTCTATCCTGAAGCACCTGAGGAAGGTCTCTATATCTTCCCTGAGGGAACAGCAGTAGGACAGGATGCACCTACACTTCTCGGTTTCAATGATGCCATCCATGAGTATGAGATCACATCAAACAGAGTTGACTGCTACAGTGTTATCGGTATCGCAAGAGAGGGTGCCGCAACCTTCAAGAAGGCGTTCCACATGCCAAAGGAAGAGAAGTCAGGAAACAACGAGGATATCAATGACTACTTAAGCGTTGAAGTCATTGACACAGACCTTTGCCCACGCTATACAGCGAGAATGGTAAAGAACATAAAGATCGCTCCATCACCAAAGTGGATGCAGATCCGCCTTGCAAGTGCAGGCATCCGTCCTATCAACAACATCGTAGATATCACAAACTACGTTATGCTTGAGTATGGTCAGCCTATGCACAGCTACGACTACGATAAGATCAGAGGTCACAAGATCATCGTAAAGCGTGCACAGGACGGTGATGTTTTCGAGACACTTGACCAGCAGGAGAGAAAGCTTGACAACACTATCCTCACTATCTGCGATGCAGAGGGTGCCATCGGTCTCGCCGGAATCATGGGCGGTGAGAACTCAAAGATCACTGATGACGTAAAGACAATGGTATTTGAGGCAGCTACATTTGACGGTACAAACATCCGTCTCAGCGCCCGTAAGGTAGGGGACAGAACAGACGCTTCCGCTTACTTTGAGAAGGGTCTCGATCCAAACCTTGCAGAGTCAGCTATCAACCGTGCCTGTGCACTTATCGAGGAGCTTGAGGCAGGTGAAGTTGTGGGAGGCATGATCGATGTTTATCCTGTGAAGCGTGAGCCGTCAGTTGTTGTCTGCAAGGCATCTGATATCAACAACCTCATCGGTTTCAACCTTACAGCAGAGGAAATGAAGGAGTACCTCGAGAGAATCGAGCTCAGCACAGAGATCGGTGCTGACGGAGATACTCTTACAGTTACAGCACCGACCTTCCGTCAGGACATTCACCGTATGTGTGATGTGGCTGAGGAGATCACAAGATTCTTCGGTTATGCAAACGTTCCTACCACACTTCCGGGAGGATCAGACGTGGCAGGAAGACTTGCTCCGGATCTTGCGGTAAATGAGAGAGTCAGACATTATGCGCAGGCTCTTGGATACTCACAGGCCTTCATGTACAGCTTCGAGTCTCCAAAGGTTTACGACAAGCTTCTTTTCCCTGAGGATGCAGCGGAGAAGCAGCAGATCAGGATCAGCAATCCTCTCGGTGAGGACTTCTCTGTTATGAGAACCTCCAGCCTTAACGGTATGCTTACATCTCTTTCAACAAACTACAACCGCAGAAACAAGACTGCGAAGCTTTATGAGATGGCCAATGTTTATATTCCTAAGGCATTACCACTCACTGAGCTTCCTGACGAGCGTATGACTCTGACTCTCGGTTTCATCGGCGAGGGAGATTTCTTCAACATGAAGGGTACGGTTGAGGATATCCTTAACCAGCTCGGAATCCTCGGACGTTTCAAGTATGATGCAGCAGGCTGCACCAAGCCATTCCTTCATCCGGGACGCCGCGCTGACATCATTTATGATGGAAAGGTGATCGGATTCCTCGGAGAGGTACATCCTACAGTTCTTGAGAACTATTCAATCGGTGACAAGGCATACGTTGCAGTTCTCGATATGCCTGAGGTATATCCTCTTGTAAACGATGATACCAAGTACACACCGCTTGCCAAGTTCCCTTCTGTGACCAGAGACTTCTCTATGCTTGTGCCTCTTGATGTAACAGCAGGTCAGATCGAGGACGTTCTTATCCAGAGAACAGGTAAGCTTTGTGAGAATGTTGAGCTCTTCGACGTTTACATCGGTGCTCAGGTTCTTGCCGGCTACAAGTCAATGGCATACAAGGTTACACTTCGTGCTCAGGATCACACACTTACTGATGATGAGATCAACGGAGTCGTTAAGAAGATCCTTAACGGTCTTGAGAGAATGGGTGTTTCACTCAGAAGCTGATTTCAAAAAAACTGAAGAAATGTACCCGTAGCTTTACAGCTGCGGGTATAGAGTTCTATAAAGTGAAAAAGCAGTGTTACCCTAACGGTAACACTGCTTTATTTTTGCAAAGCTTTTCAGTATAGCTTAAAGACTGGTCCTGGAAATGAAAGTTCCTATATGATCATATACGGCTATCAGTCCTGTGCAGCTGGATCCCCGGCAGAATCCGCATCATCCGATTTCAGAGTTGCCTGTGCCTGCTTTTTGAAGAAAGCATTGATGGTCTCAGCTATCTTGATGAGAGTCGTAGACTTAAGCACATATCCTGCAGGACCTAACTTGAGGACTTCCATGACACTCTCAGAGTCGTTGGCACCTGTCAGAAAAATGACCGGAATATCACAAAGCTCAGGATCATCATGCATGTTATAGAAAACTTCCCGACCGGATTTAACGGGCATCATGTAATCAAGCAGGATAAGATCAGGTTTATTCTTCTTGAGATATGCAAGTGCCTGATCACCGTTTTTTGCCATAGCAATACGATAATGCTGCATCAGAGCACCATGAAGCATCTTCAGATACATAATGTCATCATCTACCAATAATACTAATTTACGATCGTCTGTAGCCATAATAGCCCCTTATTTTATAAAAATGAATAAAGTATCAAAAGCTGGCGATTAGATTTTGAACCTTATCCCAATCAATATTTTCAAGTGCAGTCTTGACTTCCGTAAGTGTGGTCTTCATTTCATTTGATACAGACTGAGCTGTAAGGAAGTCTACAAGCTTTTCACATGAATCAAAGTCAAATTCATCAGCCTTTTCTTTAAGAACAGCAAAGGCCTTTGACATCTCTTCCGCGTTAAGTTTACGGATCTCTCCAATCTGGCCAATTGGGTCATTACTCATATGCTTTGATTCTCCTCCCGATTTCATAGTTTTTACATCCACGGTTCCCCTGATATCTTTCGAGTCGGAAACTATTTCCTTCGTTACAGAAGACTGCTGATCAAGCTGTCCTGAGGAGAATTTCTCCCGGTACAGTTTCAGGGCCGGAGCCAGCTTTTCATAAATGGCTGACAGACCTGAAATAAAAATAGGCATGTTATCCTGAATCAACTCGAAATTCTTTGATTTTGCAGCTTTTTCGAGTATCTCCGCCAGTCGGCTTATCTGGGCGGCTCCCACAACTCTGGATGTGCTCTTTATGGAATGGACTAACAGAGTATATCCATCCAGGTCCTCCAGATCACGATATAAATTGAACTTATCAAGCTGATCAGGGATATTCTCGACAAATCCGGCAAGTGCCTTCTGATATGTCAGGAAGTCACCACAGTACTTGATACCTGTGATGATGTCAACTTCAGATATCTGAGGCATGACACCAAGGTCGTCCAGGCTCGTGCTGGCACTGTTTATATGTAATACGTCCTTAACAGAAGTAGAGTCGGATTCTTCCTTTTCTACGATCTGAACTTTTTCTTCTGGTAAATATTGTATCAGTTTTGACTCTA
This sequence comes from Lachnospiraceae bacterium JC7, assembly GCA_000513555.1. GTDB lineage: Bacteria > Bacillota > Clostridia > Lachnospirales > Lachnospiraceae > Oribacterium. The sequence goes on along the minus strand of ALYD01000025.1, from coordinate 8,065 downwards.
AATAGGTAGGAGATATAGGTTTTGAAAGATAATCTATAAAACCTTCCTCAATATACATGTTTCTTGCACCGGAAATAGCATTGGCTGTGAGGGCTATGATGGGGACATCTTTTGTCCAGTCCTGCTCAAGCTCTCTAATGGCATGGAAGGTCTTTATTCCGTCCATATCCGGCATCAGGTGGTCCATGAAAATCAAATCATAACGGTTCTTCCTGCAAAGGTCAAGGGCTTCTTGACCACCGGAAGCTTCAGTGATCTGGAGCTCTGTTTTCTTGAGAAGAGACCTGAAAACGAACCTGTTTACTTCCACATCATCGACTACCAGAACATTAGCATGAGGAGCCTTAAACGACTCGTGATAATGGGCATTTTTAATGATTTCGCCCTCATAATCGGCCTTATGGGTGGCTACAGAGGTCCAATCACGTACATTTATCCTGACGGTGAAAAAGAAATCTGAACCGACACCATATTCGGATACAAATTCCAGCTTGCTGTCGTGCATATTCAGCAGTCTTTGTACTATAGAAAGTCCAAGACCGCTGCCCTGAGTGGTACGGTGATTCTGCTCATCGAAACGTTCAAAATCAATGAACATCCTCTTCTGGTCCTCAGGTTTGACGCCTATACCGGTATCCTTTATATGTACTGTAAGGTACTCTGATTCTTCATCTATCTTTTCGTAGTCCAGTGAGAAGGTGACAGAACCCTTGTCTGTGTACTTGGCTGCGTTGGATATGAGATTGGAAATGATCTGCTTCAGCATCACTTCATCAAAATGAAGGAGATAAGGCATATTATCGTCCACGATGACATCGAACTTCAGATTTTTCTTCTCGCAGTAGTGCTGAGCTATCTGAACAAGGTCCAGAATAAGCTTGAACAGGTCGAAGTCCACCGGAATAGGAGTCATCTTTCCTGCCTCGATCTTCGAGAAGTCGAGGATATTGTTCACTATATTGAGAAGCATGTCTCCGGAATTGGCTATTCCTCCGGCATATTCAAGGATCTGCGGATCCGTTGCCTCACGGAGGACCATCTCATTCATTCCTATTATAGCATTGATAGGAGTCCTTATCTCATGAGACATTCTGGAAAGGAACTCACTTTTTGCCTTGTTGGCCTGATCGGCCTTTATGGCCATGTCGTTAAGGTCAAGAGAAGTCTTTTCGAGGTAAGTTACCAGTCTTTCGGACAGAGGGACCAGTCCGTTGGTTCTTACTTCCGTTCCGAGGACGAAGTCGGTACGCGGCATGGAATCTGTTATGGGACCTTCTCTCATGGCGACAATAACGATTGAGCCGGACAGAAGACCACCGAAACCGTTGTATTTATATATTTCTCCCGCACCGTGGGCATAGGTGGCCTGAGGCAGAATACGGGTCAGATTATCTATTTCCGAAACGAAACGTTCCCTGAGAAGCATAAAACGGCTTACACAAATGAAAGATGACATGGCTTCCGGAACAAAATCCTGCATTCTGAGACTGAGTTTTTCTGACTCCAGAATAAGTTCTCTCGGGTTTCCGTAACCTATCTGAACCTTCTCGCCTTCCTTGATATCACCGTAATAATAAAACTCCCCGTTATCTCCGGCATAAAAAGGTATACGAACTATGGGAATTCCTTCTCTTTCCAGAAGAAGAGGGAATTCGTTAATATTTATCATATTATAGCCTTCGATCTCGGCATCGAGGTAGTACTTGTATATATCCTGGACGGGAGTATCATCCAGCATTTCCAGACAGGTGTCGCCGACCCGCATCTGGATATTTTCGTTTACATGAGCTACGAAAGCTTTGCCCAGTGGCTTCCAGCCGAGGCAGGCGTCGATCAGGATATTTAATTCTTCGCCATAAAATGCGACTACGGCGAGACCATACTTGACTGTGTCGTCAGTAAAGGAATAGGGAAGCTCGGTCTTCATGAAATCATCCACATGGATACTGGCGAGACTTCCGAAAAACGGAACATGAGACAGGCCCTCGGATACATCCTCGATTATCTTTGAGATACCGATGGAATAACCTGCAGGGTACAATGCTACGCCCTTTAAGTCTTTGGAGGAACGAAGGAGCCTGTTGAGTTCTGCAGATCCTTCTTCTTCACTCATTTCAGTGAAATCAAAAAGAAATGTTTCAAGATGAGTAGAGTGGAAGAACATAAAGCTCAGGATGATGATGGGATCATTGTTTATCTCGGTTGCACCGAAGAGAGAAATACCGGCTGTCTTTATCCCGGGTAAGGAAGAATGAATAAGAGACAGTATATCTTTCAGATCATTTTCCCTGATTCTTGTCGTGTATATCTGGACATAGGAATCCCCTGTATTGGAAAAGAAACCCTTTAGGTCAGAGTTCTCGACTATTTTTCTGACATCATTGATGTCGCGAGCTATAAATGTTTTCTGATACATATTTCTCCGCCAATAAAAACCCGAGTGTTAGAATCCTATATCGAACCGCTGTGTACAGAGAGCTTTACGAGTCCCCTGTATTTCGCACTGTCAGAACGCAGGAGCGTTCAAAGGTGGGCTATGACAATGATGTCATAACATATCGTAAGTCATATCGACAAAAAATAACTTCATAATAATAAAAAAACCCAATATGTTTTAGATTCTTCCGAAAACATAACTCATTATTCTCGGGGAACATTAAAACATATGGGCTTTATTAAATATTTATGATTTTATAAGCACTTTACCTGTTGCCAAGGCAAAGTGCGGTCTGGCTAGAACTTCTGAAATTCACTTCATTATAACGACACTCACAGTGAAATCAGACTCTGAGATTTGATCCCTTGAAATCTCTCTCGAGCTCACGCTTCTGCTGCTTTTTGGCAAGATCCGCACGCTTGTCATAAAGCTTCTTACCACGGCAGAGACCTATCTCCACCTTTACAAGAGATTTTCTGAAGTAGACTCTGAGAGGTACGAGGGCATAGCCCTGTTCCTTAAGCTTTCCGATCAGCTTGTTGATCTCGTACTTGTGCATGAGGAGCTTACGATCCCTGAGAGCATCCTTGTTGAAGATATTACCCTTCTCATAGGGATTTATATGCATGCCGAGGATATAGACCTCACTGTTTCGTATACTGCAGTAAGCCTCTTTGATGGAGCATTGGCCCATACGAAGGGACTTGACCTCGGTGCCGGCAAGCTCTATGCCGCACTCGAAGGTCTCGTCAACAAAGTAATCGTGGTATGCTTTTTTGTTGTTGGCAATAAGTTTTGTTCCTTCTTCTTTTCCGTAATTAGCCATATAATACCTCGCTTAAATCAGTCCTCGACTGGTTGAACTAACTGAAAATCTATGGTCCTGGTGAGCTTGTCGGCCCTCAGGGCTCTTACGTGCACCTTGTCTCCGAGTCTGTATACCTTGCCGGTGCGTTCTCCCACGAGCTCATACTTCTCCTCGTGGAATACGAAATAATCGCTGTCCATGAGTCTGAGAGACACCATACCCTCGACAGTATTGGGAAGCTCCACATAGAGGCCGTAGCTGGTGATGCCGGAAACCACGCCGTCAAACTCCTCGTCGATATGACGCATCATCCACTCACATTCCTTGAGCTTGTCAGTCTCTCTTTCAGCTTCATCCGCGCGTCTTTCCAGAGTTGATGAGCGATCAGCCACACCCGGAAGAAGATTACGGTAATGCTCCAGGCGACGGTTCTTAAGTTCTCCCCTCAGATCCTCCTTGATTATACGATGGATCTGAAGATCAGGGTATCTTCTTATAGGAGAAGTGAAGTGGCAGTAGTACTTTGCGGCGAGACCGAAGTGACCGCTGCACTCGGTGGAGTAGCGGGCCTGTTTCATCGACCTTAAGGTCATGGTCTTTATGATAGGCTCCTCCGGTGTTCCCTCTATAGATTCAAGAAGCTTCTGCACTTCCTTAGGTCTGATGCTTTCCTCATCACGCATCCTTATGAAATGACCGAAATTGGAAACAGCAAGGCTTAATGCAGTGAACTTCTCCGGATCCGGCTTCTCATGAACTCTGTAAACAAACGGGATCTGCTGCCAGAAGAAATCCTCTGCCACAGTCTCGTTGGCTGCCAGCATGAAATCCTCGATAAGCATGTGGGCTTCGTTACGGATATAAGGAAGGATCTCTGTGACCTTACCCTTTTCATCAAGCAGTATCTTGGTCTCAGGGAAGTCAAAATCGATTCCTCCGCGCTCATGACGCTTTTTACGAAGGATCTTCGAAAGCTCGTACATCCTTTCGATCATCCCCTTATAAGGGAGATATGTGGAAAGATCCTCACCATTTGTGAGCTCTGCACCGGTAAGAATGGAATGAACACCATTGTAGGTCATTCTCTTGTTTGATCTGATGACAGACTCACAGATCTCATGATCGAGCATCTTACCGTTCTTGTCGAAATCCATGATGCAGGTAAGTGCCAGTCTGTCCTCCCCCTCATTGAGAGAGCATATGCCGTTACAGAGCACTCTCGGAAGCATGGGGATGACTCTGTCTGTAAGGTAAACCGAAGTTCCGCGATTCAGGGCCTCCTGATCGATGAGAGAGTGTTCGGTCACATACTGTGTAACGTCTGCGATATGTACGTAAAGCTTGTAAACGCCTGTTTTCTCGTCAAAATCAAGAGAAATAGCGTCGTCCAGATCCTTTGCGTCCTCACCGTCGATGGTCACTGTGGTGAGATCTCTGAAATCGTGGTCGCGTCGTTCTGCGATGATGTTCTCGGGCACACTGTCCGGAACAGATTCCGCTGCCTTCATTATGTCCTTTGGAAATGTCTCCGGCAGTCCGTAAGCACGAACGATAGAGAGGATGTCCACGCCGGGATCATTGACATGACCGAGTATCTCCTTGATGATGCCTTCCGGCTTGTGATGTGCGTCTCCGTAGTTAAGGATCTTTACTACGACCTTATGGCCGTTGACAGCACGCATGTCCTTGCCCTGAGGGATGAAAATATCCTTCAGAATCCTCTGGTTATCCGGCTCTACGAATCCTACGGATTTGTTCTTTCGGTATATACCGACTATTTCCTTGTTGGCGTGCTCGAGAACCTGAGTGATGTGCCCCTCGGAACGGTGATTTCCGTCACTGTTCCTTGTGATAATGATTCTGACCTTGTCACCGTCAAGAGCCTGACCGATGTAGTCCTCAGGGATGAAAATGTCTTCTTCATCCTCATGGCCTTCGAGACTTACGAAGCCGAAACCGCGCTGGTTGGCTGTGAAGGTACCTACATGAGTGAAGTTCTCGGTACGTCCGTATTTTCCTTTCTGGGAAATGCCTATCTTTCCGGTGGCTACCAGCTTGTCCAGAACCTCCTGCAGGGCGGCACGTTCAGCCTTTGGTATGCCGATAAGATTGGCCATTTCCTTTGCCTTCATGGGCTGGTAGATCTTGTCTTTCACGAGATCCACGATCAGCTTGGAAAGCTTTTCCTTCTGATAATCTTCCATAAATAAAAAAACTCCTTGTCCGGACAGTATAGTCCGTCGAAATGGGGGTGGTGCAATAAAAAACGCACCTGCATACATTGTATGCAGGCGCGCAGCAAATGTCATTAAATCAATACTTTAATTACCAGATCACATCAAGGATAAGAGCAACAGCAAAGAAAGCAACAGCTGCGATCTTTGTGAACTTCTCAAGACCACCCTCGATGGAACGTCCCTTGTTCTTTGACCAGTAAGACTCAGCCATACCGGAAATAGCACCAAGACCGGCGCTCTTACCTTCCTGCATAAGAATGATTGCAGAAAGAGCTAAACCAATAAGACAAAATATAATAACAAGTGCGATTTTCATAAATCCTCACCACCTTACAAACAATATAATTTGAAATACCGTAGTACTATAACACGACAGAACTGTAAATGCAAGAGAATTTGAACTGACTTGATACTGTTATAGTCAGTACAGACTCCGGATCACAGGATCGGTATACGTGTCTCCCTAGTTCTCAGGTGAGTAATCAAAGGGAAGATTCAGGAGCCTTTCTGCAAGAGCAGTGGGATCTTCGCCTTTTGCGGTTGAGAAAAGCCTGATGCTGCCTTCGGCCTGACTGTCATTCAGTAGTCCCGCTTCCTTAAGACGTCTTTTAGTCTCTCTGGAAGTTCCGTATGCTCCGTCATAAAATGTCACATCATATCCCAGTGCTTCACGTATCTTCTTCATGGCGAAGGGGAAGTGGGTGCAGCCCAGAACCACACTGTCCACAAGCTTGCCTTCACCGCCGTCCTCTGTTTTTCTGAAGGACTTAAGAAGATCCTTCAGATAATCGAGAAGTTCCTGTGAATCCTCTTTTCCTGATTCCACGAGAGGAACGATCCCCGGCGCCGCTACAGCGTAGATATCGGCATTTTCGGAAAAACGTCCTATGAGGTGATGGAGACGTTCTCCATGGATGGTGGCGCTGGTGGCCAGAACAAGGACGTGTGGGTAAGCAGTCTCGGCCTTATCTACCGCCGGCTTCACTGCAGGTTCCATACCTACTATTATGGTTTCAGGGTACTTTTCTCTAAGGTAGGTGGCAGCGGCAGAGGTGGCGGTGTTGCATGCTATGACTATAGCCTTTGCGCCATGCTCGAACAGGAAGTTAATGTTGCTGTCACACATCTCTTTTATCCGGTCTTCGCTTTTTTCTCCGTAGGGAGCATTTATACTGTCTCCTAAAAATAAATAATCTTCATTTGGCATATCGTGTTTGAGGACACGAAGTACCGAAATCCCACCGACACCTGAATCAAATATTCCGATGGGAGCTGATCTTGAAATCATTTTGCATTACTCCGAAATAAAATATTGCCTGTTAAGGCTTGATCATAGCGGATACAGAATCTGTCACGGCTATGATGAATAAAGCATAGTTCCATTTGATGAGGAAATCAAGTTATGCAGCATTACAGGAGGTATGTTGAAATGGCAGCGGGGAGCGGTGACTATGTGATGTTGATTTTTTTACCTGTGCAAAATATACTTATACTAACTATGTTTCTTCAGAATGGAGGCCATTATGACTAGTGTAGACAAGGTCAGTGTAAGTGAACTTATTAAGAAGGAAAAGCTCGTTAATCTCACACCTGATGTGAGTACCGATGATAAATTTATCAATATTCCCAATGTAAACCGTCCGGCGCTTCAGCTCACAGGTTTCTTTGATCAGTTTGATTCAGAACGTGTACAGATCATCGGAAACGTTGAGAATGCTTATCTCATGTCGTTTGAGGCTCCCGAGCGCCGTGCCAAGTATGATGCCATCACAAGGTACAATATGCCTTGTATCATTTATGCCAGAAATATCGAACCCGACAGCTGTATGGTGGATGCCTGCCGTGCTGCCCAGATCCCGCTTCTTCAGTCACCGAGACCCACAACAGAGCTTGAAGCCGAAATCATCGGATGGCTGAAGGTCAAGATGGCACCTATGATCTCCGTTCACGGAGTACTTGTTGACGTATACGGTGAAGGTGTTCTCATCATGGGTGATTCCGGTATCGGTAAGTCCGAGGCCGCTCTTGAACTTATCAAACGCGGACACAGACTTGTTTCCGACGACGTTGTTGAGATCAGAAAGGTAAGTGACGAGACACTGGTAGGATCAGCGCCTGATATAACCAAGCATTTTATCGAACTTCGAGGCATTGGCATCATAGATGTTATGCAGATGTTCGGTGTTGAGTGCGTTATGGACACACAGAATATCAACATGGTCATCAAGCTTGCCGAGTGGTCAAAGGACAAGGACTATGACAGACTGGGTCTCAAAGATAATTACACGGAATTTCTCGGAAACAAAGTTATATGCTATGATATTCCGGTTCGCCCGGGACGTAATATCGCCATCATCGTTGAGTGTGCGGCTGTAAACAACCGTGCAAAGAAGATGGGTTACAATGCCGCTCAGGTGCTGTATGACAGAGTTACAGCCAATATGAAGGCGAGCGAGGATTGATGATCTTTTCTCTTTATTTGGAGGTATATGAAAGTTTTAAAAAATGAACCCCTGGACAAGCATACAAGTTTCAGAGTAGGCGGTCCGGCAAAGGTTTACGTGGTTCCTGAGGATGAGTACG
>ALYD01000024.1 GCA_000513555.1 Lachnospiraceae bacterium JC7 | reverse complement strand
TACGCCCAATCATCCCATTAATTAGAAAAGGAACAGATTTTATATGGCAGAAGCAAATTACGCAATATCATCAGTAGGAAAAAGCGATAAATATATGATGGAACAGGTGGAGAACCTGCTTGAGAGAGAAGGGATCCACCTTGATAAAAATCTGGACTATACAGCGGCCATGCTGGATGATGATTACAATGTCATCGCAACAGGAAGCTGCTTCGGAAATACACTTAGATGTATGGCTGTCAGTTCAGACCATCAGGGTGAAGCGCTGATGAATGATATTGTGTCCCATCTTATAGAGTATCAGTACAGCAGAGGCAACTATCACCTTTTTATGTACACCAAATGTAATACAGCTCTCTTCTTCAACAGTCTCGGATTCAGAGAGATCGCGAGAATGGAAGAATCCAATATAGTTTTCATGGAGAACAAGAGAACAGGATTCAGGGACTATCTCGAGAATCTTCGAAAGGAATCTGTAGAGCAGCTTGAAAAGATGGAGGGTGATGCGGCAGCCGGATACCTCGAAGTACTGATGGCTGATGAAAATGCCGGTGCTGAGAGTGTGGCTCCGAAGAATATGGAGGGAATAAAGATCGGCGCAGTAGTCATGAATGCCAATCCCTTTACATTGGGACACAGGTACCTCGTGGAAAAGGCTATGGAGGGCTGTGACATCCTTCACCTCTTTATGGTGTCAGAGGATGCGAGTCTCGTACCGTTCAGTGTGAGAAAGAAGCTTATAGAGGAAGGAACCTCGGATCTCAAAAACATCATATATCATGATTCCGGTTCATACATAATTAGCTCTGCTACATTTCCGGCGTATTTCCAGAAGGGAGACAATGCTGTCATCAAGAGTCAGGCCGGAATAGATCTCCATGTTTTTGAAGGTATCGCAGGAAAGCTTCATGTAAATGCCCGTTATGTTGGTGATGAACCGACTTCGCTGGTTACAGGTATCTACAACGATATCATGGCAGAAGCATTGCCAAAGGCAGGAGTTGAGTGCCACATCATTCCGAGAAAGGAATCCGGAGGAAAGGCGATTTCCGCATCCACTGTACGAAAGGCCATACATGACGGCGATATGGATGCCATAAAGGATCTTGTACCGGAGACAACATACAGGTTTTTCACAAGTGATGAGGCTAAGCCTGTCGTTGACAGGATAAAGGCGGAAAGTGATGTTATCCACTACTGATTAGAAAAGTCTTGCAATAATGATACTTATATATTAAAATATGTCAGTATTTTGTGAGCTCGAACGCCGTAGAGGCTTATTATGAAGCCACAAAGCACGATTATTTAATAAAAATTAGATAAAACAGAATAGAAATATTCAGTGGTTTCATTATTTAGGAGGATTTTATGGTATCAGCAGGTGATTTCAGAAACGGTGTCACACTCGAGATCGACGGACAGGTTGTTCAGATCATTGAGTTCCAGCACGTTAAGCCAGGTAAGGGAGCAGCTTTCGTAAGAACAAAGCTTAAGAACGTTATCAACGGTGGTGTAACAGAGCGTACATTCCGTCCGACAGAGAAGTTCCCACCAGCACATATCGACAGACAGGATATGCAGTATCTTTACGATGATGGTGAGATGTACAACTTCATGAACCCTGAGACATTCGAGCAGATCGCACTTTCACACGACGAGATCGCTGATTCTATGAAGTTCGTTAAGGAGAACGAGACTGTTCGTGTTGATTCATACCAGGGTAAGGTTTTCGCAGTAGAGCCACCTCTTAAGGTTACTCTTGAGGTTGTTCATACTGAGCCGGGTGTTAAGGGCAACACAGCAACAGGTGCTACAAAGCCTGCAACACTTGAGACTGGTGTAGAGATTCAGGTACCTCTTTTCGTAAACATCGGAGACAAGGTTATCGTTTCTACACAGACAGGTCAGTACGAGTCTCGTGGCTAATATATCTTGAATAAAGATTTACGGAGAAATCTCCGTTATGAGAAAGGTTTCCCGCAAGGAAACCTTTTTTTATATCTGAAAGGAGTTTTACATTGACTACAATACTTAATGTTATAGGAGATGCTGTAAGAACCGGATTTGCTCTTGCAGGCTATGATTCTGAGCTTGGAAAGGTCACAGTTTCAAACCGTCCTGATCTTTGCGAGTATCAGTGCAACGGTGCCATGGCCGGAGCAAAGCAGTATCACAAGAAACCGATAGATATCGCAAATGAGGTCGTAGAGAAGCTTAAGGACATGAAGCGTGATGATGTCACCATGTTCTCAGAGGTTACAGCAGTAATGCCGGGATTCATCAACATTAACCTCTCAGCAGAACTTGTTAAGAAGTATCTTAACGAGATGACCTTCCATGAGGATCTGGGACTCGACGCTCATGAAGGAAAGAAGATCATCGTTGACTACGGTGGAGCAAATGTAGCAAAGCCTCTTCACGTAGGTCACCTTCGTTCCGCAGTTATCGGTGAGACCATCAAGCGTATGGCGCTTCAGCAGGGTAATGAGGTAATCGGTGACGTACATCTCGGTGACTGGGGACTTCAGATGGGTCTCATCATCGCAGAGCTTGAGGACAGAGGACAGCTTGATGAAGATCTCAATATCTCACAGCTTGAGGAGATCTATCCTTTTGCATCAAAGAAAGCAAAGGACAAGAATGAAGACGGAACACTTGTAAATCCTGATTTTGCAGAGAGAGCTCATACGGCAACTGTAAAGCTTCAGGAGGGTGATCCCAAGTACCGTGAGGTATGGAAGAAGATCATGCAGGTATCTGTAGCGGATCTCAAGAAGAATTACGGAAATCTGGATGTTCATTTTGATCTCTGGAAGGGAGAGAGTGACGCTCAGCCATACATTCCGGGACTTATTCAGGATCTTCAGGACAAGGGACTTGCATATGAGTCACAGGGTGCTCTCGTGGTGGATGTCTGTGAGGAGTCGGATCCTAAGGAGATTCCTCCATGTATGGTTCGTAAGTCAGACGGTGGTGCTCTTTATGCCACATCAGATCTCGGTACCATCATTGAAAGAGAGAAGCTGTATAATCCGGACGAGTACATTTACATCGCAGACAGCCGTCAGTCACTTCACTATACCCAGTTCTTCAGAGTTGCCAGAAAGGCTGGCTTCGTAAGACCAGAGGAGGAGCTCAAGTTCATCGGTTTCGGAACCATGAACGGCAAGGATGGAAAGCCGTTTAAGACCCGTGAAGGTGGTGTTCTTCGTCTTGAGAACCTCATCAGGGAGACAAACGATAAGGTTTATGAGCGTATCAGAGAATCAAGAGGTGATGAGATAACAGAGGAAGAGGCTAAGAATATAGCTTCTATCGTCGGTCTTGCAGCTCTCAAGTACGGTGATCTCAGTAATCAGGCTACCAAGGATTACATCTTCGACCTTGACAAGTTCACATCCTTTGAGGGAAATACAGGACCTTATATCCTTTACACCATCGTTAGAATAAGCTCTATCATCCGTAAGTTCATGCTGGAGCAGGGCATAGCTCAGGATGTAAAGGTAGAGGATTATATCAGGGATCATGCAGTTGACTTCGCTATCCTTCCTATCGAGGATAAGAGCGGACGAGGACTCCAGATTCTTCTTACAAGATATCATGATGAGATAAACGGTGCATGGAAGGATCTGGCTCCACACCGTATCTGTTCATATATCTATGAAGTATCAAATGCATTCAACAGCTTTTATCATGACGTCAAGTTCCTTAGCGAGCCTGATGAAGCAAAGAAGCAGGGCTATATGGCACTTCTCATGCTCACATGGAAGGTACTTAACACCTGCATCAACACACTGGGATTCAGCGCCCCGGAGAGAATGTGAGTGGAGGAGTTTTCCTTCAGGAAAACTCCGGAACGATATGGCAGTTTTTCGCAAGAAAAACTGTTTTGCGAAGCAAAATCATCACCGGTCTCAGAACCGGTGATGACCCCAATGACCGATAAGGCCCGAGCAAAGCTCGGGTCCCGAAGGGATCAGGTGAGGCAATCAGTGCCGAACCTGACCTGCGGAGCGCAGCGGGTACGGACGTGTAGATTAGCGTTTTCCATCAGGAAAACGCCGGAACGATATGGCAGTTTTTCGCAAGAAAAACTGTTTTGCGAAGCAAAATCATCACCGGTTTCAGAACCGGTGATGACCCAAATGACCGATAAGGCCCGAGCAAAGCTCGGGTCCCGAAGGGATCAGGTGAGGCAATCAAAGCCGAACCTGACCGGCGGAGCGCAGCGGGTACGACCAACTAAATTAAACAAGAAGGAGAAAGAAAAATGAAATACTTTATCGCAAGTGATATACATGGCTCTGCATACTGGTGCAGAAAGACTCTTGAGGCATTTTCACAGAGTGGTGCCGAGCGCCTTGTTATCTTAGGTGACATCCTCTATCACGGACCCCGTAACGAGCTTCCGAAAGATTATTCACCAAAAGATGTGATTTCAATGCTTAATCCTCTGAAAGATCGTATCTGGGCAGTACGCGGAAACTGTGATGCGGAAGTGGATCAGATGGTTCTCGAATTCCCGATCATGGCTGATTACGCAGTGCTGGTGCTTAATGGTCATACCATTTTCACCACACATGGACATCTGTTCAATGAGGTCGATCTTCCTCCTGTAATGGATGGTGATGCTGTACTTCATGGACATACTCATCTTGTAAATGCAGAAAAGCTTGAGAAGGACGGAAAGAGCTTCTACCATCTGAATCCGGGGAGCACATCACTTCCCAAGGGTGGAAATACAAACAGCTATGGGATTCTGGATGGTGATGATTTCACTGTTTATGATTTTGAGGGAAATGTTATTAAGAGCATAACCTTAGAGTAACGGTACAGAAAGATCATCATTATTTGACATTAACAAAAAATTGTCATAAGCTTGTACGTGCAAATGACAACACCGCAAAAATAAAATATAAGGAGGATACAAATGGACAGTTGTGATAGTCGAAGTCAAAGTTTATATGACGATGGACAGACTTTGGTATACGAAGTGTCTGTTTGTATACTCTGATTCTGTAAGGCTTCATTGCCCCATATTCTTTAAGTCTCATCCATCGTTGATATTTCACGACATTTCACATCTGTTGCGGGATCACGCGATGGATTTTTTGCGCCCTTTTTTCGGGCGGAAAGGAGGCTTAAATGAAGAAAGATATATTAAAAGAACCGGTATTTGTAAACGATATAGTCATGCTCATAAGGAGCGGATGCTCCGATACGGAACTCAGAGAAAAACTCGAGGACTATCATGACAATGATATCGCCGAGAGCCTGGAATATCTTGAACCATCCGAAAGAAAGCGTCTGTTTTCCGTGCTCGGAACAGAATGGTGTTCCGAGGTATTTGCTTATGTAGACGATCCAAAGCCTTACATCAGGGAATTCGGAACGAAGCAGATCGCGGCATTCATTAATGAGATGGATTCGGATGATGCTGCCGACATTCTGGAGATGCTGGATGAAGGCACCAGTAACGAGATAAGCTCTTATCTTGATGATGATGTGAAGGCCGACATTAATCTCATCAATTCCTATTCGGATGACGAGATAGGTAGTCTCATCACAACCAACTATATCGAAATAAAGAAGAGCCTTTCCATATCGGAGGCGACTCATGAGCTTATACGTCAGGCCGGTGAAAATGACAATATCTCTACGATCTATGTCAATGATGAGGACGGGAAGTATTGCGGAACCATAGATCTGAAGGATCTGATCATTGCCAGAAAAACAGATGATCTGGACTCCATCATATCTTATTCATATCCATATCTTCTGGATAAGGAAAAGATCTCGGATTGTATAGACAGAATAAAGGATTACGAAGAGGATTCACTTCCGGTCCTTGATTCGGAGAAAAAACTGGTGGGCATTCTGACACCCCAGAGCGTAATAGAAGCAGTGGATGATGAGCTGGGTGACGATTATGCAAAACTCGGTGGTCTTACTTCAGAGGAGGATCTCAGAGAGACCACCAAAGAAAGCATTAAAAAGCGCCTTCCGTGGCTTATAGTGCTTTTGTTCCTGGGAATGCTTGTTTCTACAGTTGTGGGAGCATTTGAAGATGTTGTGGCTATTCTGCCCATCATAATCTGTTTCCAGTCACTGATACTGGATATGGCTGGAAATGTAGGGACCCAGTCCCTTGCGGTTACTATCCGCGTTCTTATGGACGAGAATCTGAAGGGCAAAGAGAAGCTTATGCTGGTTGTGAAAGAGGCAAAGGTAGGCGTCGGAAACGGCATGCTGTTGGGAATCATGACTGTGGTCTTCCTGGGCATATACATCACCATCGTAAAGGGCTACGGATGGAACGAGGCGTTTCTGATCTCGGCCTGTGTCGGAGTGTCCCTGCTCCTGGCCATGGTCATATCAAGTCTCGTAGGAACTCTGGTGCCCATGTTCTTCCATAAGCTGAACATAGACCCGGCGGTTGCTTCAGGACCTCTCATCACTACCCTCAACGATCTTGTGGCGGTAGTTACATACTATGGTCTTGCGTGGGTATTTCTTATCAAAATAATGAGCCTTGCCTGATAGAATAAATAAAAAAAGTGCATCCGACAGAGAGAAATAAAGATTCTCCTGTCAGATGCACTTTTATTTTTAAGTCATTTTGTTTTTAGATCCTTCACCAGAACCAGAACATTTTCATCACCCTGGCGTTCATACAGTACTGCATCCATGGACTTCTTCACCATATATATGCCGAGTCCGCCAATATCTCTTTCCTCTGCACTCAGGCTCACATCCGGATCCTCTTTTTCCAGAGGATTATAAGCTATACCCTTATCCCTGAACATGATCTGGAAATTTTCTTCGGAATCATCCAGAGACAGTCTTATAACGGCTTTTCCCTTTAAATCTGGCGATATCTTTTTGTATGCGTAATGAGCGATATTGACAAAAATTTCTTCACAGGCGATGTTTATCTTCATTTCAAGAGCCATACTGCATCCAAGCTCAGAAAGATATCCGCTTATAAATTCAAGTACATTTTCAAGTTCTTCGATTTCTGCATCAACGATAAGCTCACGCTTATTCTTTTCTACTAAATCCATACCAATGCTCCTATATGAACGAACATCACAAACTCAACATACTATTATCATAACATAATCTGTATTGCTATTGCTAATATAAAGTTTTTTATATATTTTTCATAGCAATTATATATTAAACATTGATATGATTAATAGAAATGAACAAATCAGGTGGTGAGGACTATGAGTTTTATTTTCGAATATATCAAGCATCCCCGTAGTATAGGTGCAGTTGCTCCGAGCGGCAGGAAGCTTTCCAGAAAGATGGTGAAGCCTATTGATTTCGATACAGCTGAAGTGATTGTTGAGTACGGTCCCGGCACAGGCTCATTTACAAAAGAGCTGATCGATCATAGAAAGCCGGAAACCGTATTGTTCCTCATCGAACAGAATGAGGAATTCTGCCGGAATCTTGCTCACAGATTCCGCGGAGAGAAAAATATACATCTTATCCATGGTAATGCAGAATATGTGATGGAATATCTCAGAGCATACGGATTTGACCATGCAGATTACATCATTTCAGGTCTTCCTTTCACATCCCTTCCGGGAGAAATTTCCGAAAAAGTGCTGAATGCAACAAAGACCGCTTTGGGCGACAGCGGAGAATTCATCACATTTCAGTACAGCCTTGTTAAACGTGACTTTTTTGAGAGGTATCTCAGCATTAACGAGACTCTGAAAGAAATGTGGAATCTCCCTCCGGCATATGTTTTCGTTATGAAAAACCGAAGGCTTGCCATGTGATACCGGAGGACTTATATGTATAGAGACCTTATATATGTTGCTCCGTTCATCATCATTTTCATCCTCTCGCTTTTTCTTTTTATACAGGATGGAAAAGCAGCAAAGGCGGAAGGTAGAAAGCGGAAACTGGGGATTACAGTGCTTTTGATAGTCAGTGCCGGACTGTTGATATCCATGATGATTCTTGCGGTGCTTTTGATCCTTCTGACTATAGCCATAGTTCAAAACATGTAAAATGAGCGATAAATTATTTTTGAAGATCCTGATAGTGATCGTTGTAGCCGGAATTATCCTTACAGTTTTGCATGCGGCTTATATACTTTACGCATATAAACATTCATCGATCATTTATTTTATATCGAAGGAAGTGTGGCTATGAAAAAAATGCTCATCATTGCAGCACTCCTTCTTTTCTTTGTTTCTTTCAATGTCTTTCTGTATGCTGCTGTCACCTCCCGCGTCGGAAACAACTACAGCGGGGTATCACAGACAAGGATGGTGGATGTTGGGAAGTATCTTCCTTTTGAGAAGGATTCACAGCTGGCAAGGACCGGTTCATCATTACACTTTTCAAATGAGGATGAGCTGCCTGTACTCGACGGTGCAGCGGCGCTGGTACCGGTATATGCTTCCGTAATTGACGCTGTCTATCCTGAAGGAACAGTCACCTACGAAGGTGGCGCCTTTTCCGACGACAATCAGTACGGCGAGAATTTCGCATCCGACAGTGTTATGCAGTATCATAACACCATACGGGGATTTGATGCTCTTCTTAGTGGCTCCGTTGATCTGTTTTTCACTGCATACCCTTCCGGACAACAGATGGAGTCTGCCCGGGAACAGGGAGTTGAGCTGGAAACAGTTCCCATAGGACTTGAAGCATTTGTATTTTTTGTCAATAAAAAGAATCCTGTGGATGATCTTTCCATAGATGCAGTAAGAGGAATATACCGGGGAAAGATAAAGAACTGGAAAGAAGTCGGCGGTCCCGACAGACTTATAGATCCTCTTATCAGGATCAAAAACTCCGGCAGTCAGACCATGATGGAAAAATTCATGGAAAACGACATGATCTCACAGAGGGATATATTTGCTGTTTTTGGTGCATCCATAGGATATTCCTTCAGGTATTATTTATCAGGAATGGTGGCAAATGAGAATGTCAGGATGCTTTCATTAAACGGAGCATATCCTGATGAAGAAAATATTAAAAACGGATCCTATCCTCTTGTGGCATCATTCTATGCTGTGTACCGAAAGGATAATGATAATCAAAATGTAAAAAAACTTGTGGACTGGATACTGTCAAAAGAAGGTCAGGATCTAATCGAAGGCTGCGGCTATGTAGGTCGTAGTATTCATTAAAAAGAAAAGCCATCAGCACATGTGATCTACATGGTCTGATGGCTTTTTTCTATGTATCGGTTAATTCACGCAGCCCTGTCTGTCAGTGACACCTATGCTCTGCAGCGCCGATTGAAAAAGTGCTTCTACTTCTTTTCTTGTTATAGGCTGATCGAAGGTTAAATTCATATCCTGAATATAGAATTTTTTTCGTTTACTGTTTCCGTCATCCCCTCCGAAGCGTATATCCTGCTCATAATGTTCACACCAGCCGTAAATGGAATATAAACCATATTCTGAATTCTTGCTGCAGCCGCAGTAATTACCCCTGTAATCGCTGGAATTATACCTGCAGGTATCACATTTTCTTGTTGATTCTCTGTTTGCCATATTACTCACAATTTCCCTTATTTTTATCCTTGGTATATTAGCAAAGAGGCTATTATAAAAAATACTTAAATATTATGAAAATTTTGTAAATAGAACTGAATAATTATACATTTGATTCAACATGTGTCTAATAGTGCTCACTTTGTAACGCTATGTCTAACATGTTATTCTTTGAAAAATACGTAAAGTGAATAATATTTCTTCATGAAAATGCTGATAATAAAGAAAGATGATATTGTGTTTCGGTTATCCCCCTGAGAAAGATGAAGAATATCTTCTCGGGGGGGCATTCTTATAGGTTATAGATATCCTTCTGTAAGCATGCCGAAGTTTTTCTTAGTGTGAAAAGCTTTAACCGAATTAGTGATCTTCCGAAATGGAAGGAAAGGAGAATGTTCGTGATAAGTAAAAAGTTTAGGACAGTGAGGAAACTAATGGCAGTCGCTCTTACAGCTTCGGTGGTAATGAGTCAGGGAATGATAACGTATGCAGAGGATGCTGGTTCTAATGAAGCGACATCAACGATAATGGCGCTAACCGCGGGTGAAGATGCAAGTGAACATAAATCGAAAGTGACCATTGATGAGGGAACAACTGGTATTCCAACTGGTATTCAGGCCATCAGCAATAGGGGTTATACGTCAGAAGTTACAGTTGACGGAGATGTAAAAGTATCAAATGGAGCTGGGGGAGATGTAAACGGTATACAGGCAACTGCCGTTGGAAAAAACAGTGAGGATGAAACTGATAGATCAACCACAAATGTAACAGTTGGAGGTAAACTGTCTGTAACTGCACACGATGAAAGTGAGACTGCAAATGGTATTACTGCAATAGGATCAGAGGGAGGAAATACAAATGTAACAGTTGGAGGTGAACTGTCTGTAACTGCACACGATAAAAGTAAGACTGCAAATGGTATTACTGCAAGCGGATCAGCGGGAGGAAGTACAACTGTAAATACGGGGGATGTTACTGTTAATTCGGAAAAATCAGCAACTGGAGTAAAAGGAGATGCTGAATATAACAGTAGTACGGTGGAAATAAATACAGGAGATATCACTGTTGGTGGATATCGAGCAGTAGGTGTCGAGGCCACTGGATCTGCAAGTGAAGAAAATGATAAAAGTTCAGTAACCATCAATACAGGAGATATAACGGTAACAGGTTCTAACGATGCTTGTGGTGTCAGTTCTAGCTTTGAAGGCGCTGATATTATGGTAGATGGTGATGTTACAGCAATAAGCGGAAGTGGAGGTAAGGCACACGCCATAGAGAATTTAGGAGGAAAGATAACTGTAACCGGGGACGTAAGTGCATCCGGAGGAACCAGTGATGAGGGTATTGTGATTTCTTCGAAGGGCATAGCTTCAGTTATAGTTAAAGGAGATGTGACCTCCGATGAAAATGGAATATATGTCCTAGGCAATGGGGAAAATGCTGATGTGTATGTCAGCGTCAAAAATCTTACAGCCAGCGGGACAGAAAGTACAGCTCTTCAAGTTGAAAAAAAGAATGAAGAGTCTAAGATAGATGTTACAGTTGAAGAAACACTGAAAGGTGAAAAACACAATATTGTAATCATTGGTCCTGATGGTAATGTAACAGATGAAAATCTGGATATAACCGTTTGGAAGATAGATACTACAGCTACGGACGGCGTGACTGCAGAGACGGTTACTACCAAAGAAGTAGAAGGCCCGGATGGACCTGTTATAGAAAAGGAGTATAAGGATATATCAGAAGAAGCTGCAGCAGTAATTAATTACATAATAAAGGTGGATGAAGTCAAGACGAAGGGAGCTAGTCTCACTGCTGCAGATACCGCCAAGGAAGGTGAAAAGGTATTCCTCGAAGTAACTGTACCGTCGGGATATGTTATTGATTCTTTCTATACCGGTGAAGGCGGAACGGAGGTAGATGTTGTCAAGGATGAGTCCGGAAAGTACTACCTGGTGGTTCCAAGAGGCGGAGGTGTATTTGTCGGTGTGACATTAAAAGGAGATAATGTAAATAATACTGATGATAATGATCCTGCCAATAACGGACAGAGTAACACACCAGCGTCAAATGAAAGTACATCAGATGATTCATCATCTGACAATAATGCGAAGACTACAACAGGATCAGGCACAGGTGATGTGTCAAATTACAGTCCGGTAATTCCTTATCTCAAGACAATGACTGTAAACGGTCAGGAGCTTGAAATGAATATTTATGTTACTAACCTTAACAATTCACTTACTCAGGCATTTTCAGATATGCTTACTGCATATGCGCCTTATGGAATGCTTGATTACTATGGAAATCCTGTAGCAGTTCCTGAAAATTCAGTGGTAAAGGACAGCTTCTCGTTTACTGCAGAAGGTGTGGAAGGCTTCGTAACAGCCTATATTGAATTCAAGAACTATAAAGAAGGCGATATAATCATGTGCACATATACAGATCCGGTCGGAAACATGATCACGGTAGCAGTCACACCTCTTATGGTTGATGGAACTGGACTCATTCTTTTACTTCCGGCAAACTGCAATCTGGCTCTTGCAGGAAGCATGACCTGATCTAAGAACCAGAGAAAAAATCGCTTTATAGGAAAATCAATCCATCGCACTGTTTCGGTGCGATGGATTTTTATATTGCTTTATAAGCGGTTTTTCATTGACACATATACCCCGGGGTGGTATAAGTTTGAGTAAATATCATAGGGCATGGGGGTATATTTCATGGCATGTTGCTGCAGCGCTGATGAAAATGAGAGACACAAGCATAAGCCTAGAACCGCTGAGCAGGTGAAGGCACTGGTCAACAGACTTAATCGTATAGAGGGGCAGATCTGCGGGATCAAAAAGATGATAGAGGAAAACAGGTACTGTCCTGATGTTCTCATGCAGGTCAGTTCTGTTCAGGCATCCCTTAATTCCTTCAATAAAGAGCTCCTTTCTGCGCATATAAAGTCCTGTGTCGTTGATGACATCAGAGAAGGAAATGATGAAGTTGTGGATGAGCTCTGTGAGCTTTTGAAAAAGACAATGAAGTGACTATTTGGAAAGAGATTTATTAGCAGTCGGAATATCCGACTGCTAAATTTTTATCTTTTGTTAATGTTTTTTCACAATGTATACACATTTAATCGGTATATTTGGTATCATCAAGTCAAACTAATGACACATATGGGATGAGAGTAGCAGAAAGGGCATCATATGGTAAATATCTTCAATGCTTTCAAAAGGAAAAGGTTATCATCGGGAATTAGTCTTTCTAATGAGAACTATTCCGGAAATAATCAGAATAATCAAAACGACAACGGGTTCAATAACTTCAATGATTTCTTCAATCGTTTCAACCCGAACAATCAGAATAACAATGGAAACAGCTATAAGCCGCGTAACAGAAGACCTCTTGTCTTTTATTATTTTGTGGCACTTATAATCATACTTCTTTTAAACACCTTTGTTTTTCCGTCACTTCTTTCACGTTCAGTCCGTGATACCACATACTCAGAGTTCATCAATGCTGTGAACAACAGCGCTGTCACCAAGGTGAATCTGAACGATGACTCTATAGTATATGTGGCCAATGTAAACGGCCAGGCCATCACCTGCCGGACGGGACGTTTGAAAAACCAGTTTGTGGAAGCTTCGGTGCTTGACACCCTCAACAATCAAAATGTTAACTTTGAGGAAGACATCCCTGTTGAGACCAGTCCTATCCTTTCCTTCCTTTTAAGCTGGATATTCCCTATCCTTATTTTCTGGGCTCTGGGTAACTGGCTCTCCAAGAGGATGGCTTCTTCCATGGGTTCCATGGGAGGCGGCGGAATGTTCGGAGGCTTCGGAAAGTCCAATGCAAGAGAGTACGAAGCTACAGGTGAGAACAAGGTAAGCTTCAAGGATGTTGCCGGTGAAGACGAGGCCAAGGAGCTTCTCAGTGAGATGGTCGATTACCTTAAGGAGCCGGACAAGTATACAGAGATCGGTGCTCATATTCCTAAGGGAGCTCTTCTTGTAGGCCCTCCCGGAACAGGTAAGACCCTTCTTGCCAAGGCTGTGGCAGGCGAGGCTAATGTTCCTTTCTTCTCTATCTCAGGTTCTGAGTTCGTAGAGATGTTCGTGGGAATGGGTGCTGCCAAGGTAAGAGATCTTTTCGACCAGGCAAAGAAGAAGTCACCTTGTATCGTATTCATCGATGAGATCGATGCCATCGGTAAAAAGAGAGGCGGCGGAGCTGTCGGCGGAAACGATGAGCGTGAGCAGACCCTCAATCAGCTTCTTACAGAGATGGACGGTTTTGACTCATCAAAGGCTATCATCATCCTTGCTGCAACAAACCAGCCGGATTCTCTGGATCCAGCGCTTTTAAGACCGGGCAGATTTGACCGAAGAGTTCCTGTAGAGCTTCCGGATTTCCAGGGAAGAATCGATATACTGAAGGTTCACGCAAGAGACATTAAGATGGCTGAGAATGTCAATCTCGAAGCTATCGCAAAGGCAGCAGCAGGTGCCAGCGGTGCAGAGCTTGCAAACATCATCAATGAGTCGGCTCTCCGTGCCGTAAGAGCCGGACGTGAGAGAGTTATCCAGTCGGATCTTGAGGAGTCCATCGAGGTGGTCATCGCCGGTTATCAGAAGAAGAACAAGGTCATGACAGATAAGGAGAAGCTCATCGTTTCATATCATGAGGTCGGTCACGCGCTGGTGGCTGCTCTTCAGAAGAACAGCGCACCTGTTCAGAAGATCACAATCATTCCGAGAACCTCCGGAGCCCTCGGTTACACCATGCAGGTTGAGGAAGAGGGAAATCATTATCTATACTCAAAGGAGGAGCTTGAGAATAAGATAGCTACTCTTACGGGCGGACGTTGTGCAGAAGAGCTTATCTTCCATACCTGTACAACCGGTGCAAGCAATGATATCGAGCAGGCTACCAAGTATGCGAGAGCCATGATCACACGCTACGGTATGGCGGATGAGATCGGTATGGTTGCCATGGAGCATATCCAGAACCAGTATCTCGGCGGTGATGCATCCCTTACATGTTCACCCGAGACTCAGACCATGATCGATAAAATGACTGTTGATCTCGTTAAGAAGCAGCATGATAAGGCATATAAGCTTCTTCAGGACAATATCAACAAGCTTCATGAGATCACCAAATTCCTTTATGAGAAGGAGACCATCACAGGTGCGGAGTTTATGGATATACTTAACAGAAAGGAGATTGATCCTTCTGTTATAGCACCATCTTCAGAGGCGGAGATGTAACGTATTTCGGCAGATTATAAATTTTGTCTCCGGGATAAAACAGTAAAATAAATATATAGAACAAGAGTCACAGACTTGAAGCGGTGAATAAACCGGTGACAGTCAGTGACTCTTTTTGATTGCGCAAAAGAAGCTGGTTATAAGAATTGTTAAAAATTTGTTGAAATTTGGTTCTTTTATACAAACAATCGTCATTTTGTATAGATTATAATCGCTTGGCCTTATATAATTAGTACATGTTTGTTGGTCTTTTAACTTTCGGGAAGTAGTTAAAAGTATTTGGTCATGACCAAAGAGATTTGTTAATGGAGTATTTGAAATGCGTGATCTTGATTATTTGAAGTTATTAGCCAAGCAGTTTCCTACTGCAACAGATGCAGGTGCTGAGATCATCAACCTGCGCGCCATCTGTGCCCTGCCTAAGGGAACGGAGTATTTCTTCTCGGATCTTCATGGCGAGAGTGATGCCTTCATTTACCTTATGCGTTCCGCATCCGGTATCGTAAGAGATAAGATCGATGAGACCTTCGGAAATCTTTTACCTGAGGAAGAGCAGTTAGAGCTCGCAAATCTTATCTATTATCCAAGAGACATTCTTTCTTCTCCACAGCATAAGGAGAAGGATTCGGCCGAGTGGCAGCGTATAACCATTCACCGTCTCATAAATATCTGCCGGGTGGTTTCTTCCAAATTCACACGTTCCAAGGTTCGTAAAAAGATGCCGAAGAACTACGCCTATGCCATCGATGAGCTTCTTCACATAGACAGTCATGACGAGGATAAGAAGGGGTATCTTCGTGAGATCATGAATGCCATCATAGACATTGATATGGGCGACGATTTCATCATCGCACTGTGTGAGCTTATCCAGAACCTGGTCATCGATAATCTTCATATCATAGGAGACATCTTCGACAGAGGCCCTCATGCCGACCGTATCATGGAGGAGCTTATGAGCTTCCATGATGTGGATATACAGTGGGGCAATCATGACGCCGACTGGATGGGAGCTGTCTGCGGAAATCCGGCATGTATAGCCAATGTTCTCCGCATCGCCACCTCATACAATTCCTTCGATGTGCTGGAGGATGGCTACGGAATTAATCTGAGACCTCTTTCCATGTATGCCGAAGAGGTTTACGGTGATGATCCTTGTGAGTGTTTCCAGCCACATCTTCTGGATTCCAATGTTTCCGACTCGGTTTCTCCGGCTCTTGCGGCAAAGATGTGTAAGGCCATATCCATCATCATGCTGAAGGAGGAGGGACTTCTCATAAAGAGACATCCCGAGTACCATCTTGAGCATAGACTGCTTCTTGAGAAGGTGGACTATGAGAAGGGCACTGTAAACATTGACGGAAAGGTTTATCCGCTTAAGGATAAGAACTTCCCTACCATAGATCCGAAGCATCCGTATAAGCTTACAGAGCGGGAAGAAGCGCTTATGAAGACACTTATCTACAGCTTCACCCATTCCCAGCTTCTTCAGAAGCATATCCGTTTTTTCTTTACGAACGGCTCTATGTATAAGGTGGTCAACAACAATATCCTTTATCACGGCTGTATCCCTATGGAGAAGGATGGAAGCTTCAGAAAGATAACTACACCGGACGGGGTATTTTCCGGAAAGGCACTTCTTGATTACTTTAATGACAAGGCTATAGACGCTTATTTCCTTAACGGGGAGAACGATCCCCAGGGCAAGCTCTATGCCACAGACTTTTTCTGGTACATGTGGTGCGGACCTAACTCACCGCTTTTCGGTAAGGATAAGATAACGACCTTTGAGCACTGCTTCATCGAGGATACTGCGACCCACAAGGAAAGGTTCAATGCCTACTACGACCTCGTGAAGGAAGAAAAGTATGTGGACAAGATCTTTGAGGAGTTCGGTGTCAATGCTTCTGCCTCCCATATCGTGAACGGTCATGTGCCTGTGAAGACCAAGATGGGAGAGTCACCTATCAAGGCGAACGGAAAGCTTTTCATCATCGACGGCGGTATTTCGAAGGCTTATCACTCAAGAACAGGTATCGCCGGATACACACTTATCTACAATTCCCGCCACCTTGCTCTTGCAGAGCATAAGGGCTTCAAGAAGGGTTCGGAGAATACACCTGAGATCCAGCTTGTCGAGCAGATGAAGACAAGGGTACGTGTCGGAGAAACCGACAACGGAAGAGAGCTTAAGAAGCAGATATCAGATCTTGAAGAGCTTCTTGCAGCATACAGAAACGGTGACATACTTGAGCAGGGAGAGGTGATCCCGAAGAAGAGGTAAGATCGGATCTTTATTCGCAAAGAGGGGGACTTACATAATGTAAGGGAGTAAAATCTGATAGTCATATAGTAAAGAATAAAAGACCTTTTGTGACGTGAATTGTCACAAAAGGTCTTTTCCTTTGTATGAAAAGGGGTAGAAATTGTACTACAAATAAAAGGCGAATCCGTACTATATTTAATAAAATAATCAATAAGGCAACACATTAAATCAAAAAAATAGTGTAATATGCACAAATAACGTTAGACAAACATAGGACAAAGTGTTACGATAATGACAGACAATTTAGTGTTTCCGAAAAGGAAACAGGAGCGAGAAAAAAATCCAAGGAGGAAAATTCATGAGAAAAAGACTTGTTACGAGAAAAATCATGGCAGTGGCTACAGCGGCTGCTATGGCGGCAAGTGCATTGACAGCCTGCGGTTCATCGGGAACACAGGCGACGGAAGCAGCGAAGACTGAAGCGGCAAAGACGGAAGCCGCCACTCAGGCTGCAGCGGCTGAGACCCCAAAAGCTGAAGAAAAGACAAGCGATGAGGCTGTTACCATCAAGTTCCAGTATTGGGCTGACAACACTGATTATTCAGCTCTCATGCAGGACATCATCAAGAAGTTCAATTCAGAGAACGGAAAGGGAATCACTGTAGTCGGTGAAGAGCAGCCATGGGACGGCGGTGCTTACGCAGAGAACCTTTTCAATGCAAAGATGGGCGGATCCGATGTTGATGTTTCTACATGGAAGCTCACATCCACACCTCTTTTTGTAAACAACGATCTGCTTCTTGACCTTACGCCTTATGTAGACGCTATGGATACAAAGAGCGACATCGACGACAACATTTACAGCGTCATGAAGGAAGCCGGCGGAGACAGTTCGAAGATGTACGTTATGCCATGGAACATTCAGGTCCTCTATGTATATTACAGACCGTCTATCTTTGAGAAGGCCGGTATCACAGAGGTTCCGAAGACCTATGAGGAGTTCCTTGAGGATATAAAGAAGTGTACTCTCGATACAGACGGAGACGGAAAGACAGACGTTTACGGCTTCGGTATGAGAGGTGCCAAGGGCGGACAGGAGCCATGGGGCTCATTCGTACACGGTGAAGGAGGAAGCTTTGAGGATCTTACATCCGATGCATCAGTAGCCGGCATGCAGGACTTCATCGATCTCTATACAAACGGATATGTACCTCCAACCGCAACATCAGACGGTTTCAATGAGATCATCGCAAACTTCCAGTCAGGGCTTACAGCTATGACCATCCACCACACAGGATCTTCCGGAAAGATGGAAGAGATCTTCGGTGACGATGTATCAGCATTCCCGTTCCCTGCAGGTAAGGGACAGTGGACATCCATGGGTGACACTGAGACTGTTATCTTCAGCTCATGCGAGCATCCTGATGCAGCTTTTGAGTGGGTCAAGTACCTTGCAACAGGTGAAGGACAGAAGATGTGGTGCGAAGGCACAGGAAACGTTCCTGTATCAAAGACAGTAGGTGCAGGCGATTACTTCCAGAATAACCGTTTCATGAAGGCATCACTTGACGGTGAGAGCTATGCAGGTATCCTTCCTATCAGAGATACAACAACCGAGTGGATCAGCGATCTCTGGCCTAATACAGTTGCTCAGGCTCTTACAGGAGACATAACTGCAGCAGATGCTATGCAGATCCTTCAGGATGGTCTTTGGAAATAAGTGATCTAAAGTGAAAAAAGACATGAGTGTAAAAAGGCGGAGACAGACTTATGACACTTATGTCGTCACATAGGGGATTGAGTATTGATTCAGTCGGGGCTATGTCCTCGACTGAGCTGTGAAAAGAGACAACTGAGGAGATTGACATGACTAAAAAGCGTTCTATATGGCCTTTCCTGCTTGTGGCTCCCGCGACTCTGATCATCATGTGCGTGGTGTTTGTACCTGTAATAAATGCCATCATGATGAGCTTTCAGAATTATGATCTGAGGCGCCCCAAGGATATAGCTTTTATCGGTCTTAACAATTATTTCAACGCATTTATGGATAAACAGTTCATAAATGCGGTTTTCAGAACCATACTGTGGGTCATCTTCGGTGTAGGTTTCCAGTTCTTTTTCGGCTTTGTACTTGCACTGATACTTAACTCACATTTCAGAGGAAGAGGATTGGTAAGAGCAGTGAGCATGGTGCCATGGGTAACTCCGGGAGTTCTCATAGGTCTCATGTGGAGATGGATATATGATGGAAATGCAGGCGTGCTCAATGACGTGCTCATGAGACTCCATATCATAAACGATAAGATAGCCTTTCTGTCACAGAAACCCACAGCCTTTCCTTCGGTCATAGTGACCATCGTATGGCAGGGCATACCTTTCTTTGCTCTCATGCTTCTGGCAGCGCTTCAGGGCGTATCGACCGATATGTATGAAGCTGCGGAGATAGACGGAGCCAGCAGGCTTCAGAGGCTGTTCTACATCACCATTCCTTCCATAAAGAACACCATCTTTGTAACAGGTCTTCTCAGGATCATATGGGTGGCAAACTCTGTTGATGTGATCTTCAACATGACTGAGGGCGGTCCTGCCTATTCGACCCAGACCCTGTCGGTATACATCTATAACAAGGCCAATGCTTTGAACCTGGGCTATGCATCTGCCATGGCTATCTGTCTGGCGCTGCTGCTCCTGGTTGTTGTAGTACCGTACCTGAGAATGAATTTCAAGGAGGAGAAGTGATGAAGAGAGAACCTAAAGCACTTACTGCCCTGAAATTTACCGTACTGTTTCTGATGCTGTTGTTTTTACTGTTTCCGTTTTACTGGACATTCCTTACGTCCATAAAGCCCTACGATGAGCTCTATGGAAAGGTGGTCACATACTGGACGGCAAACCCGAATTTCGAGGCTTACGGAAAGCTGTTCACGAGTACAGTGGACTTCTTTTCAGCCATGAAGAACAGTTTTATCGTCGCGTTGTGCACCACTGTGGTCACGCTCACCGTGGCAACTATGGCGGCGTATGCATTTTCCAGATACATATTCCCGGGAAGAAGAGTACTTATGAGTATCTTCCTCTGCAACAATATGTTCCCGACGGTACTTCTGCTGATTCCTCTGTATTCCATCATGAGAAATCTGCACCTTTTATACACACCGACATCTCTGGTACTTGCATATACCACATTTACCATTCCGTTTTCTGTCTGGCTGCTCATCGGTTTCATCAACGATCTGCCCATGTCTCTTGAAGAGGCTGCCATGGTGGACGGATGCAACCGCGGACAGGCTTTTATGAAGATAGTATTTCCGCTGCTTAGACCCAGTATCATTGCGACGGGCGTATATATCTTCATGCAGTCATGGAATGAATACACCTTTGCCATGATGTTCACAAATACGGCAACACGAACCATACCTGTAGCACTGAAGTCACTGATAGGACAGCTAGGTGTACAGTGGGATCTTCTTACTGCCGGTGGTATCCTTACCATCATACCTGTATGTATCATGTTCTTCTTTGCTCAGAAGAGGCTGGTTGAGGGACTTACTGCGGGTGCAGTGAAGGGTTAGTGGATATTTCGAGATTGTTCTACAATTTACAAAACTTTTTGGATAAAACAGTCAAAAGTGTATGTTAAAAAATAGACAACATCTACAAAATCTTTTTATTTACAGTACAAAAGCAGAATTATGTTGACATAATTTCTGCATATATTAAAGTTTACTCTAGCATTTTTAATGCCGAACATATTGAGGAGGAGTTTTATATGGATTACGAAAAGAAAGCGAAAGAAATCCGTGCTGAAATTTTGAAGATGCTTTTTGCATGTCAGTCAGGACATCCGGGCGGATCTCTTTCATGCGTAGAGATGCTGATGGCACTTTACTATGACACAATGAAGGGTCTCGATCCTAAGGATCCGAAGAATCCTGAGCGTGACAGATTTGTTCTCAGTAAGGGACATTCCTGCCCGACACTTTACGCAATACTTGCTGATCTTGGATATTTTCCTAAGTCTGATCTCGCAAGCCTTCGTCAGCTTCACAGCCACCTTCAGGGA
Organism: Lachnospiraceae bacterium JC7; assembly: GCA_000513555.1. Classification (GTDB taxonomy): domain Bacteria; phylum Bacillota; class Clostridia; order Lachnospirales; family Lachnospiraceae; genus Oribacterium. The sequence continues at coordinate 27,250 of ALYD01000024.1, read as the reverse complement.
CATCCCGACTGTAAGAAGACACCTGGTGTTGATGTAAATACAGGTTCTCTCGGACAGGGCGCTTCTGTTTCTATCGGACTTGCACTTGGTGCAAAGGTTCAGAAGAAGACATGGAAGACTTATGCAGTTCTTGGTGATGGTGAGTGTCAGGAAGGTCTCGTATGGGAGGCAGCTATGTCAGCGGCTCATTACAAGCTTGACAACCTCACATGGATGCTTGATTACAACCACCTTCAGATCGACGGATCCAACGAGGAGGTTATGGATCTCGGCGACATCAATGCCAAGTTCAAGGCATTCGGATGGGAAGTATATGATGTAGACGGACATGATATCAAGGCTATCGACGAAGCACTTCAGGCTCCTCACAACGGAAAGCCAAAGTTCATCTGCTGCCATACAGTGAAGGGCAAGGGCGTTTCATTTATGGAGAACCAGTTCGGTTGGCACGGAAGTCCTATGAATAAGGAACAGTTCGAGAAAGCATTTGCAGAGCAGGAGGTTTGATGTTATGGGAAAGTCATTAAGAGTTGCATTTGGTGAAACACTCGCAAAATTAGGTGAGGAGAATGAGAATATCGTAGCCCTCGATGCTGACCTTGCCAATGCCACACAGTCAAAGTACTTCAAGGAGAAGTTTCCTGAGAGATTCTTTGATATGGGTATCGCTGAGGCAAACATGGTAGATACAGCTGCAGGTCTTGCTCACGTAGGCCTTACTCCTTTCGTATCCACATTTGCTCTTTTCGGTGCAGGACGTGCCTATGAAGAGATCCGTAATTCAGTAGCTTATGAGAACCTCAATGTTAAGTTCGCATTTTCACACTCAGGCCTTTCAGTAGGTGAGGACGGTGGTTCACACCAGTCAGTAGAGGATATCGCTCTTATGAGAGTTATGCCTAACATGAGAGTCATCGTTCCTGCAGATCCTAAGGAGACAGAGAAGGCAGTACGGTGTGCAGCAGCACTTGACGGCCCTGTATATGTTCGTGTAGGAAGACCTGTAGTAGAGGATATTCCTGAGCTCGATGAGAAGCCTTTTGAGTTTGGAAAGGCTACAGTTATCAAGGATGGTACAGATGCTGCTATCATCGCCTGCGGACTTATGGTTCCTATCGCTCTTGAGGCTGCAAAGACACTTGAGGCAGAGGGTATCAGCACAGCTGTTATCAATATGCACACCATCAAGCCTATCGATGCCGAGACTATCCTCAAGTACAACAGCAAGGTAAAGGCTATGGTTTCCATGGAAGAGCACAGCGTGATCGGCGGACTCGGTTCAGCGGTTGCAGAGGTACTTGCAGGTAATGCAGGCGCTAAGTTCTCCATCATCGGAATCAACGATCTTTTCGGTCAGTCCGGTAAGCCTGATAACCTTTTTGCTGAGTACGGTCTTACAGCCGAGCACGCAGTTGAAGAGATCAAGAAGATGCTGTGAAAGAAGGGCTTTGACATGGCAGAGATTTTAAATTATGAGTTCAGTGGTGAAGGTATGCACCGTGTCTACGAAAATGAAAAGTGGACAGTAGGTATCAAGAATTGGAAACCGGCAAATGACATTACCGGCATAGCCAATGTGGAGAGACACAACACTACAGACGAAATGTTCGTTCTGGTAGAAGGTATGTGTACGCTTATATTCGGAAACGAAAATGCCTCCGGAGAGCTTCAGTTTGAGGCTGTACCTATGGAAAAGGGTAAGCTTTATGTCATTCCGAAATCTTTATGGCATAACACCATTACAGAGAAGGATACCAAGATGTTCCTTATCGAGGATTCCAACTGCAGCAGTGACAACAGTGATGTTCGTGATCTGAGTGCGGAAGAGATCGAAGCTATAAAGGCTCTTGTTTGAGAAGGCTGAATAAAATGGGAATATTGTATCCTGTTTAAACAAATTCAATAAAGCTTAAGACGGAGTACCCTTGTTTGGGTACTCCGTTTTTTTGTTATACAAAACTCATAATTACGCACAATAAAATAATCTAAAATAATGAAGAATTTGGTTGAAATGACACTGATTGTATTCTAAAATAGATATCAGAAAAAAGATTGTACGACATTTTTGGGATTATTGTATGACAATTATGCAAGTTGCCAACCGGGCGAATTTATTACGGACGGCACCGGCTCGTTTTGAAGGAGATATATGATGGGCCGTTATCCCAAAGAAAAAGGAGGAAAAATGAAAAAAAGAGTTGTATCATTGGCACTCGCAGCAACAATGGCAGTAAGTTCACTTGCAGGCTGCGGTTCATCTTCTTCACCTGCTACAACAACAGCTGCAGCTGAAAAGAAGGAAGAGACTAAAAAGGAAACAGAGAAGGCTGCAGAGCCTGCTGCTACAGAAGCTCAGAAGGAAGCTGAAGGTGAGCTTGCAGGACTTGAGCCTGTAACATTGACCATCTATTCTCCGGGTAATGAAAATTCAGTACCTACAAAGACTATTGCAGAGTATGCAAGACTCGTTAAGGAAGCTTCAAACGGACAGATCACACTTGACGTTCACAGTTCAGGAGAGCTTGGAAATGATGCTGAGGCACTTGCTTCTACAAGACTCGGAACCATCGACCTGATTTTCGCCGGAACTTCAGGTTTTACAGAGTTCTATGACAAGGCAAAGATCCTTGATATGCCTTTCCTTTTCAAGGATGCTGATCAGGCATATGAGGTTACGAACGGAGAGCTTGGAGACAAGATCTTTGCAGGATTTGAAGATGTAGGTCTCGTATATCTTGCAGAAGGTGATAACGGAATGAGACAGGTTTCCACCACAGAGGCAGGCGGACCTATCCATACAGCAGCTGATGTTGAGGGTGTAAAGCTTCGTGTACCTACAAGCCAGGTTTACCTCGATGTATGGCAGACACTTGGCGCTAACCCTGTAGCACTTGCTCTTAACGAGCTTGCCATCGCTCTTTCAAACGGAACAGCAGAGGGTCAGGATAACGCAACATATCACCTTGTAGCTAACGCAACATATGATGATATCAAGTACTTCAGCTTCATCAACTATATGTGGATGGGCTGCACCATGGCAGCAAACAAGGACAGCTGGGATGCTCTTCCTGAGCAGTATCAGACTATCTTAAGAGAAGAGGCAAAGAAGGCAGCCAAGTATTCTTTCGATACCATCAAGGAAGATAACGTAACTGCAAGAAAGACTCTTGAAGAAGCAGGCGTTAAGTTCGATGACGAGCCGGACGTTCAGTCCTTCAAGGATAAGCTTGATATCCCTAACTTCTACAAGAAGTATGAGAGTGAGAGCTGGTATGATCAGGAGCTTCTTGATGCTCTTCTCGCAGTTAATAAATGATTGAGATCATGAAGTAAAGTTAAAAAACAGCAGGATTCCCTAAAGATATCCTGCTGTTTTTATACAGATAATCCGCCTGAAAGCGGGTATTATCGAGAGAAAGCCGCGGATAGACAGGTATCCGGGCTTACCCGTGAAATACAGAAAGGGAAAAGTTGTGAGACTATATCGTAAATTATTGGACATTATAAAACTGATCTCCACAGTGATAATGCTCGTTTGTATTTTGGGCATAGTTTGTCTCATGTTATCTGAGCTGATAGTCAGAAACACCATCAATATTTCCTTCAGATTTTCTACTGAGCTGAACGGATTTATGTTCATGTGGATGGCCTTTATGGGACTGATTATCCTTGTGGATGAAAGCAGAATGATAAATCTGGATATGATTTACGCCAGAGTTCCTGACAAGGTAAGGGATATCTTCTGGGTGATCATCAGGATCGCTACAGTGTTCCTCGGAATCGTAATGATCATATCCTATAAGGATATGTATCCCATACTTGCCACAAGTAAGTTTTCTACCATGCAGAAGCTGACAAAAGCATGGCATTATCTGCCCTGTGCCATAGCAGGAGGTTATTTCGTGCTTGTGTCCGTTTATGAACTTTTGGATAAGCTTACAGGAAAGAAAAAAGAGGGAGGTAAGACTAAATGATAGTTTTTTTGACAGCATTCCTCGTTCTGCTTCTGATAGGAGCACCTATCAGTATCGCCATCGGTGCAGGAGCAACAGCAGGCTGTATCGCTCTGGGATATCCGCTTCAGATCGTAGGTCAGAAGATGGTAACAGGAGTTGATTCATATCTCCTTATCGCTGTTCCGCTTTTTATCTTTGCGGGTAATCTCATGAATGAAGGAAAGATCACAACAAAGATCTTTGACTTCGCAAAGAATCTGGTTGGATGGATCCCCGGTGGCCTCGGTCATGCCAATATCGTTGCAAGTATCATCTTCGCCGGAATGTCAGGCTCCGCTGCTGCAGATGCAGGTGGTCTTGGTGTCATAGAGATGAAGGCCATGCGTGACAATGGCTATGACGATGAATTTTCAGCTTCGGTTACTTCGGCATCATCGGTAATCGGACCTATCTTCCCGCCGAGTATTCCGCTCATCATTTACGGATCGGTAGCTTCTGTTTCGGTAGCTAAACTCTTCATGGGAGGTGTACTGCCGGGTCTCCTTATGGGACTTGCACTTATGCTCCTGGTTTTCTTCTTTGCTGTGAAGAGAGGTTATGAGAGAACACCCTTCAGCCTGAAGGCACTTGCGTCAAGCTTTAAGGGTTCTATACTTTCTCTTGTAACTCCGTTTATCATTCTTGCGGGATTTACTACAGGATGGATAACGCCTACAGAGGCATCCTGTATCGCTGTTGTTTATTCACTTGTTATAGCAGCCCTTGTTTACAGATCCATAGGACTGAAGGATTTTATCAGATGTGCAAAGGATTCTGCCGTGGGTGCAGCCAATACACTGTTTATCATCGGTACGTCCACGCTGTTTACCTATGTAATGGTAAAGGAAGGAATCTCGAGGGATATAGCGAACTTTATTCTCGGAATCAGTTCGAATACTGCCGTCATTCTTCTTATCATTAACATCATTCTTCTGATCCTTGGTATGTTTATGGAGCCGGGTGCCATACTTACTCTTATGCTTCCGGTACTTGTTCCCATCGCTCAGGGAATAGGACTTGACCTGGTTCACTTCGGTGTGATCATGGTTCTTAACCTTATGATAGGTCAGGTGACACCGCCGTTTGGCGTATGTCTCTTTATCATAAGCGACCTGGCACATCTGAGACTGGAGACGCTTTATAAGGGAATACTTCCTTTCCTTATCCCGCTTCTTGTGACACTTATGATGTGTACATATATACCGGGACTTGTAACATGGCTTCCTACTGTACTTCTGGGAGCATAGATGATATTGTTTTCGGAGTGATTTAAAGTAACTTTTTCAAATGTAGTTATGCCGCAAAAACAGGCGGTGGAATGGAGATCTTATGAACAGACTTTCGGCTACACAGAAAACTATAAATGAATTAAAGGAATATCTTCTTTCTGATGAGGCGAAGATCGGCGATAAGCTTGCGACCGAGAAGGAAGTCTGCGAGAGGCTTCGGGTCGGAAGAGGAACAGTCAGAGAGGCCTTCAGAAATCTCGAGGCAGAGGGATATCTTTCCATAAAGCCGGGTAAAGGTGCATTTATCGTCAGGAAATCGCAGAACGACAATGATGCTCTGGTGAGCTGGTTCACAAAGAACCGCGGCCGTATTCAGGACTATGTGGAGTTCAGAAACATTATAGAGCCCGCGGCAGCGCGTATGGCTGCTGAAAGAGCCACGGATGAAGACATTCGCACTCTTACGGATATCCATGAGACCTTCATAGAGACGTCACTGCTGATGGATGATGAAAAGCTTGCGTATCTTGATGAGGAATTTCATACCATGATCATGAAGATGACCGGAAACGAGGTCATGGAGATGATAAATCAGAGTATGAACAAGAAGATCATGAATTTCAGATTCCAGACCTTCAAGATCCGCCATAATGTAAAGAATGCCATCGAGGCTCACGGAAAGATTCTGAGAGCCATAACAGACAGAGATGCGGACGTTGCAGAGATGTATATGAAGAGACATATCGAACTCATCGATGAGGATATGGAAAGAATTATCGTAATGTAGAGATTTGTGAAATTAAGGTTTATAATATGACGCGTTGACAAAAAAGATTTTATAGGAGGGAATTATGAGGTTTTTTATTGATACTGCAAATGTGGATGAGATCAGAGAAGCAAATGATATGGGCATCATTTCAGGTGTAACCACCAATCCTTCTCTCATCGCAAAAGAGGGTAGAGATTACATGGAGACCCTTAAGGAGATCACAGAAATAGTTGACGGTCCTATCTCAGGAGAGGTTAAGGCCAGCACAACTACAGCAGAGGGAATGATCGCAGAGGGAAGAGAGATCGCCAAGCTCCATAAGAACATGGTCGTAAAGATCCCTATGACTGCTGAAGGTCTTAAGGCTGTCAAGGTTCTTTCAAGTGAAGGTATCCATACGAATGTGACGCTGGTGTTCTCTGCAGGACAGGCACTTCTTGCTGCAAGAGCAGGTGCGACCTATGTTTCTCCTTTCCTTGGACGTCTTGATGACATTTCAACAGACGGTATCGCTCTTATTCAGGATATCGAGGATATCTTCCAGATGTATCCTGATATCGAGACTGAGGTAATCTGTGCTTCCGTTCGTCATCCAATGCACATCATAGAGTGTGCAAAGACAGGTGCTGAGATCGCTACAGTTCCATACAAGGTACTTATGCAGATGGTTAAGCATCCTCTTACCGATATTGGAATCGATAAGTTCGTGAAGGATTACGAGTCTGTATTCGGCAAATAAATGCAGAATTACATAAAGCTCCCGGTAAGGCGTATTGACCTTACCGGGAGCTTTTATAATATACGAAAAAAATTCAGTGAAAATTATAATTACATAATGTGTGTCTGCAAGACAGGATGATGAATAGAGTTTTGATCAGAGCACGATATATTTCGGGATTCCGTTTTCGTACTTACAGCTGAGCTCGCCCTGAACGAGAGGGGTGAGATAGCGGATCATTTCTTCCTTTACGCCGTTTCCTTCCTCATTGATCCATTCAACGGGAACTTTCTTTTCACGGTCTGCTATCTGAGAAATGTCTGCGGCACCATAGCTTACTTCATATTTCTCGCCGGGTAAACGTGTGAGGGTGGACATGACACCGTTCTCTCCGTTTAGAGCAAGGCGTACAGCGTTTCTTCCGAGCTCAAGAGACTCCCTGATGTCTGTCTCTGAAAGAAGATGTCCGGCGCATCGCTGTAAGAGGTTAAGCTCGATGTAGCGTACCTTGCAGCCGATGTTGGAACGGATTGCGTTTTCGAGAACACGGCCTGCACCTGTTGCGATAGTGTGTCCGAAGGCGTCCTTTGACTGGTCGCGATCTGCATAATCACAGATCATTTTACCGCTCTTGTCTCTGATTCCTTCGCTTATGGCAACGATCAGGTTGTTGCAGATGGAAAGCTCACCGCGAACATCGGAAATAAAATTGTTAAGGTCAAAGGGGTGCTCTTCCAGATAGATAAGATAAGGAACATTACTGTTGTTTCCTTCTGCAAGGGCAGCTGCGGCTGTGAGCCAGCCTGCATTACGTCCCATCATTTCCACAACTATAACATATGGAGTGTCATAAACCTCCAGCTCACGCTCGAGCTCTGATATAGATGTGGCGATGTACTTGGCGGCTGAACCGAAGCCCGGACAGTGATCGATTCCGTAAAGATCGTTGTCTATGGTTTTTGGAGCGCCGATCACTACGATGTCATCGATATTGTGCTCCTTTATATATTCTGAAAGCTTCCATACGGTGTCCATGGAGTCATTTCCGCCGATGTAAATGAAGTAACCGATCTCGTTCTTTCTGAAAATATCTATGATGCTCTGGAACTCAGAAGGATCTTTTGCGGGATCCTGAAGCTTGTAACGGCAGGAACCGAGGGCTGCTGCAGGAGTTACGGAAAGAGTTTCCAGTATATCGTTAATGTTCTTAATGGAGCTTAATTCTATAAAGTTTTCCTGTAACACTCCCTGTATTCCGTATTTTGCTCCATAGACCTTTTCAACAGTGGAAGATTTAAGAGCTTCCTCGATGATTCCTGCAAGTGTTGCATTGATGGCTGCTGTAGGTCCGCCTGACTGTGCTACAAGTAAATTCTTATTCATTGCTGCTCCTTTGGGGTAAAAATCTGGTGCTTAAAAAGTTCACATTCTTAAGATTTTTACATCAAAACTGCAACTCTGTCTATTGTAAATTATCCGACAAAATTAGTGCATATTTAATTGTATTGTGATGTATGTGTCAAAAGCTAATATTTTTTTCTTTGACCATGAAACGCTTTCTGTCGGAAGGAGTGACCGAACCCGGGCCGAAATTCTCAAATTCGTAAAATCTGACGGTTTTTTCCGCCTCCTTCTTGTTCCAGTTATGAAAGCCTTCTGCTTTTATATGAGGACCCAGATAACTATGAAGGATAGCAACAGCCGCGTGATTTCTCCATGGTCTGCCAAGGTAGCAGCTGCTGTCGGGACAGTCTGACTCAAAGCGGCAATTCGTGAAAATATATCCGTATTCCTGATCTTTCGGAGTGGAAGCCGCAGTGGCATAGCCTTTGGTTTCTCTTGCTTCATCCTGTTCGATCAAAGTTTTAAGCTCTTCGGGAGCTTTGCCTCCGTATCTCCTTTTTAAAAGTCCGGACCTGTCTTTCTGGAAGATAAGGCAGTTATCGAAGTATGCTGTGGCAGAACCGAAGATAAAGTCTATATCGCCTTCTATATGGCAGTTCTTATAATGCTGAACACCGTTTATTCTCGGGGCAAACTGTTTCGGCCCGATAAAGCCGTTCTTTTCGATCTCTTTTTCAGGAAGAGGCCCGGTAAAAAGCGTGTCCTGCCAGCCTAAAAGTCTGACATTTTCGAAATCAAGGTCATTACCTTCTGCATACAGGGCTATGGCCTGACCGATGTCGGGGCCTGCTCCGGCAGAGTTCTCTATGGTCATATCTTTGAGTGTTACATTATCGGCATCTATGAACATGGTATAGGTCCTGAAGGTGCCGAGTTTGCCAATGTCTTCTGAGGGCATATTTGCATAAAGCCCGTAGGTTATGATGGTCCGGTCCGATTCAAGATGATCATTTACTCTTGATATGTCACGGGAGTTTATGACTTTTGATGATCTGAAGTCTGAATTACTTCCTATGATAGTTAGTCCCCTTGTTTTTACTGTGACACGTTCTTTGTAGATACCTTCTTTTATAAAGATGGTATCGCCTTCTTTTGCATTATCTACAGCGTCCTGAATGCTTGTATAGTCTCCGTCGTTATTTCCTGAAACGATTATCATGTCTGATTCCCTTCGGTAAAAATCAATTCTGAAAACGATTGATTGATAGAAGAGTACCCGTGGTACTCGTATTATCATATTATAGATTGAATATATCACTTCAAAATTTATAAAATCGAATACTATTATAAAATCGGCTACAATATATTTCTAATCAGGGGCAAAATGATCGAAGTTGTGAATTATGAAAGGATTGCCAAAATAATATCAGCCAAATACTGAAAAATGATAGTGTTAAGCGTTTACATTACATATCAAATTATGTAATATGTATAGGCTATAAGAGTGCGGTTAAGTGGATTTTTGAGGCGCTATAATAGAACGATTATCTAAAAGGATATAAAAATTGCGTTAAAACATACATATATAGAGAAAAATAGTATCCGATATGATAATAATATGGAAAAGAAGGTCTGTTTATGTAAGTTTTTTCTGAAATCGATTGGTATAATCTTAAATGTCAGTTGGGGAAAAGAAAAAAATAATAAAAAATTAGATCTGAATTGTATATATGACCATAAACTATGATTACGACAGAAAAGAAAAAGTGTCATATCATACAAGGATGTATCTGATAGTAATATCGGATACTGAAAAGAGGCATCATGAATTTTGAAATAAGCGCTGTTTTTAAGCGGAGTGTGACAATAGAAATAGAAAATAGTAATATCTGCTACACTCCGGAAGAGTACAGTGTACTGATAAACGGTGAGGAGAAGCTTAGGACGAATCTGAATGTTGTCTCTGTAGACGGTTTATCACCTGACAGTGACTATACCATATCGGTAGAAGATACAAAGGGTAAAACAGAAAAGAATTTCAGGACTGAACATGAATCGGTCCTTCTCGACGTAAGAGCCTTCGGGGCAAAGGGAGATGGTGAGACTGATGATACAAGCTTCATCCAGGGAGCCATAAGTTCCTGCCCTGTAGACGGAACGGTTTATCTTCCAAAGGGAACATATCTTTCCGGGCCGCTTTTCCTGAAAAGTCATATGAGCCTCTGGATAGACGAGGGTGCTGTGCTTCTTGGATGTACATGGAGAGAAAAGTACCCGCTTCTTCCGGGAATGACGGAAACAACAGACGGAAATGATGAGTACAATCTTTCCAGCTGGGAGGGCAATCCAGAGACCACCTTTGCATCTCTTATTACAGCCATAAGCATTGAAAATCTGGATATCTTCGGAAGAGGCATCATCGACGGAAACGGAGCTGAGAGCGACTGGTGGAAGGAACCTAAGATAAAAAGGACAGCATGGAGACCCAAGACTGTATTCTTTAATCATTGCAGATTCGTGAGAATACAGTCTGTGACAGTCAGAAACTCACCATGCTGGACTATCCATCCGTATTACACAGATGATTTTTCACTATTTAGTGTCAGCATCTGGAATCCGTCGGACTCACCTAACACCGATGGGGTGGATCCGGAAAGCTGCAAAAGAGTTCTGGTTCTCGGAACCAGGATTTCCGTGGGGGATGACTGTATAGCCATCAAATCCGGCAAATACTACATGAGCGAAAGACATCACAGACCTTCTGAAGATATCATTGTCCGGAATTCATTTCTGGAAAGAGGACATGGAAGTGTGACTGTGGGTTCGGAAGCTGCCGCAGGTGTGAGGAATGTTACGGTTGAAAGATGCATTTTCGACGGAACAGACAGAGGCCTTCGCATAAAGACAAGAAGAGGCAGAGGCCCAAATGCGGTTTATGACAATATACTTTTCCGGGACATAATCATGAAGGATGTACACATGCCATTCACCTTCAACATGTTTTACTTTTGCGATCCTGACGGACACAGCGAATATGTTCAGGATCAGAATGAAAGACCTGTGGATGACAGAACTCCTTCTATAGGAACCATAAGGGCAGAAAACATAGAGGCCACGGGGGCAGACCAGTGTATGCTGGTGGCCTACGGACTTCCGGAGAGATACATTGACAACATCGTTCTCAGGAATGTAAAGGTTTCCTTCAGACCTAAAGCTGAAAGAAAACCCGGTCAGACCATAATGATGGACAATTTTCCGGATATGACCGGAAAGAGCGTTTATGCAAGAAATGTGAAGCGTCTCGCCATGGATAACATCGAGATAAGGGGCTCCGATGATACACAGACAGAGCTTATCAATGTAATTGATTTTGACAGTTATAATGTGGTCTACGTAAACGATGTTGCAACGGAATTTTAAACAGTAGTTTGATGCGGGGACAACGGAACTGGCACCGGTGCCTGCATTGAAAATAAAAATACGAGTGAAAACTCAATTTATATGAAGGATGCGAAGGGGCATCCCAAGGAGGTAATAATGAAAAAAATGGTTACAAAGATTCTTTCAGGAAGTCTGGCAGCTGCTATGGTCATGGGACTCACAGCATGCGGAGGCAGCGGAACTGCTGCCACAGAGGCACCTAAGGCAGAGGCTACAAAGGCTGCTGAGACAGCTAAGGAGACTGTTGCAGCTGCTGCTGCCGCAAATGGCGGTGATGTTGTGCTTCGTATGTCATGGTGGGGCGGTGATTCAAGACACAATGCAACACTTAAGATGCTCGACGAGTACATGGCAGCAAATCCAAATATAAAGGTTGAGTCAGAGTACGGCGCATGGTCCGGATGGCAGGATAAGATCGCTACACAGATCGCCGGAAATTCAGAACCTGATCTTTTCCAGATCAACTGGAACTGGTTATGGCAGTTCAGCCCTGACGGAACAAGATTTGCAGATCTTAAGGAGCTTTCAGATTTCGATCTCTCACAGTATGATCAGTCACTTCTTGATCTTATGACCATTAACGGACATGTACTTGGAGTACCTGTTTCATCTACAGGACGTGTATTCTACTGGAACAAGCAGACATTTGAAAAGGCTGGACTTGAGGTTCCTAAGAGCTTTGCTGACTTACTTGCTGCAGGTCCTGTATTCAAGGAGAAGCTTGGTGATGACTACTATCCGCTTACCTGCGGTACATACGACCTTACCATTCTTCTTACATACTATATGCAGGAGAAGTATAACAAGCAGTGGGTTGTTGACGGACATCTCAATTACACAGTTGACGAGCTTGCAGATGGTTTTGACTTCCTTAAGAGCCTCGAGGCTAACCACGTAATTCCTACACAGGAGAAGCTTACAGGAGACGGTGCTGATTCACTTGATAAGAATCCTAACTTCATCAACGGACACTATGCAGGTCTTGTAGAGTGGGACAGCTCAATCAAGAAGCTTACAGACGCACTTGAGGATGGTCAGGAGCTTGTGATCGGTGAGTATCCTGCAGATTACGGTACACCTGCAACAGTTTACAAGGTATCCATGGGATTCGCTGTATCACCTAACTCAGCTAACAAGGAAGAAGCGGCTAAGCTCCTTCAGTACATGTTCAACGGTGATGGAGTAGAGACTCTTGCTCTTGAGAGAGGTGTTCCTGCATCAAAGGCAGCTCAGGATAAGCTTTCAGCTTCCGGCGCTCTTCAGGGTCTTACATACGAAGCTAACAAGGCAGCTTCTGAAAATGCTCCATTTGCACTTTCACCATACTATGAGGATGCTGCTTTAAAGGACAGCGCAGAGGGTGCTTACCAGGAGATCATCAACAACATGTCCTATGACGGAACTGATTCAAAGGAGCTTGCTCAGGCACTTATTGATGCTGTGGAAGAAGTTGAGAACAAGTAATACTGGTATCAATAAAGACAGGAAAGTGATTTATCCCTGATCCTCCTAAGTTTAGGGTAAATAAAATATGTACCTGAAACGGACCTTCGGTTCGGAGGTCCGTTTCATTTGTGAAATATGAAAAAGGAGTAGACAAAATGTCAAATACAAAAACAAAAAGTGCTCCGAACAACTTTTGGAAAGAAAATAAAGGTCTGATATTTATTTTCCCCTGGTTGGTAGGATTTCTTGTTTTCAAGGGATATCCATTCCTTTCATCATTGGTTTACAGCTTCAGTGATTATTCACTTTTTGAAGGTATTTCAAAGTGGGGTATCTTCAATTATCTGGATGTTTTTACAAATTCAAAGATTCAGACAGGCTTCGGCATCACATTCAAGTATGCATTCATGACGGTTCCTCTTAAACTTGTCTTCGCATTATTTGTTGCTTACATCCTTAACTTCAAGATCAAGGGAGTTAAGATGTTCAGAACAGTCTATTACATTCCTTCAATTCTCGGATCATCAGTTGCCATAGCAGTTCTCTGGAAGGCCATCTTCAAGGACGACGGAATCATTAACATGCTCCTCGGATTTATCGGAGTAGAAGGACCGCATTGGCTGTCAAACAAGTCGGCGGCACTTTTCATCATCTGTCTTCTCCGTGTATGGCAGTTCGGTTCCACCATGGTCATCTTCCTTGCAGCTCTTAAGGGCGTTTCACCTGATCTTTATGAGGCGGCTTCTCTTGACGGTGCAGGTAAGTGGAGACAGTTCTTCACCATCACAGTACCGATGATAACACCTGTTATCTTCTACAACCTTGTTACACAGCTCGTTCAGGCATTCCAGGAATTTAATGGACCTTACATCATTACGGCAGGCGGACCGAGAGGTGCCACAACGCTTGTTTCACTGCTCATTTATAACAACGCATTCAAGAAGTATGCAATGGGTCTTGCAAGTGCACAGGCATGGGTACTGTTCATCATCCTTATGATCTTCACAGCTATCTTACAGTACAGCCAGAAGCACTGGGTATACTATTCCGATGAGGAGGCTTAAACAATGACACTTGAAAAGAAAAGACAGATAGCCACAGTTTTTAAGTATATCGTATTGGTTCTGGTGGGTATCGTTATGATCTATCCACTGGTATGGATGATCGGTGCTTCATTTAAGACAAACTCAGAGATCTTCTCAAGCATCGGATTCATTCCCAAGCAGCCAACTGTTCAGGGCTATATCGATGCCATGAACGGTTACGGCGGAGATATCGACATCTGGAAGTCAATGCTTAACACCTACAAGATCGTAATTCCGAAGGTTATTCTTACCATCGCTTCATGTACACTTACAGCCTACGGTTTTGCAAGATTCAAGTTCAAGGGACATGATCTTCTGTTTGCGGTTCTTATGGCTACTCTGTTCCTTCCGAACGTAGTTCTCAATGTACCTCAGTTCATCATGTACAACGGCTGGGGATGGGTGGATTCACCTGTATATCTTCCTCTTATCGTTCCTACCATGTTCGCTCAGGATACCTACTTCGTATTCATGCTCATTCAGTTCCTGAGAAATATTCCCAAGGAGCTTGATGAGGCCGCAAAGATCGACGGATGTACTGCTCTCGGAACTCTCTGGCATGTAATCGTTCCTGTCCTTAAGCCTGCCATGACATCAGCAGCTCTGTTCCAGTTCATGTGGTCATCCAATGACTTCATGGGACCATTGCTCTACGTTTCAACACCGAAGCGTTATCCTGCAGCCATCTTCGTAAAGATGTCAATGGATGCTGATACAGGCTTCTCATGGAACAGAATTCTGGCTCTTTCACTTATCTCCATCATCCCGTCACTGGTTGTGTTCTTCATAGCTCAGGATCAGTTCATCGATGGTGTAACAGCAGGTTCTGTTAAGGGATAAAGAAATTTTCTTCGGAAACAATACGAAAGATATGGTCCGAGCTGTGCCGGATAAGGAAATATCGGGGTAAGGTCTTCTATAGACCTGCCCTTAATCCGGATTCAGATGTGACGGTACAGCCGGGGAGTTAGGAGTAGTAATAATGATGCAGACGGGCTATCTTGAAGGTGGCAGAGAAGAGACGGAAAAACTGCTGAACGAATATATAGAATTTCTGATGGCGAATTCTGATTCCGAGCATCCTGCATGGAATCTGGAGGTCATAAGAAGTGGTAAAGAGAATAAATGGAATTATATCGACGGATGTATGATCAGGGGCATCCTAAGTCTCTATGAAATAACTGAGGATGAAAAGTATCTCCGTTTTGCGGATGAATTTATGGGGGGCTTTGTGAGGGAAGACGGCTCCATAAGAACATATGATGTTAATGAGAAAAATCTTGATAACATTAATCCCGCAAAGAATCTGTTTATGCTCTATGACAGAACAGGCAAGGAGAAGTATCTGAAGGCTATCGGTCATGTACGGACACAGATAGACATGATGCCGAGAACGAAAGCCGGAAATTTCTGGCACAAAAACATTTATCCTTATCAGGTATGGCTGGACGGATTATATATGGCACAGCCCTTCTATCTTGAGTACGAGAAGCGATTTGACGATTCTCTGAAGGTGATGGATGTGTATGAACAGATCTGTAATGTGGAAAAGTTCATGCGGGATAAGGAAACGGGTCTTTATTATCATGGATATGATGAGACCAGATCCATGTACTGGGCGGATAAGGATACAGGCTGCAGCAGAAACTTCTGGCTCAGGGCAGAGGGATGGTTCATTCTGAGTCTTGTGGATGTTCTGGAGATAATGATGGATATGGACATGAGGTCCCAGTTCCAGCATCTGAAGACAATGCTTAATGAGCTTGCGGAGTCACTTTCAAGGTATCAGGATGAAAGCGGACTCTGGTATCAGCTTATAGCATTGCCGCATCTTCAGGGAAATTATCTTGAAACTTCCGGAACTGCACTTATAAGTGCGGCAATTTTAAAGGGAGTAAGGCTGGGGTTCCTCCCCGAAAGATTTAAGAGTATAGGACAAAAGGCTTTTTACGGGATCGTTGATAAGAGGCTGTCAAAGGGTGAAGACGGTAATCCGTTTGTCACGGGCATATGTCTCGTGGCAGGTCTCGGCGGTGAGAAACGCCGTGACGGATCGGTTGAGTATTATCTCTCTGAACCTGTAGTTGATAACGATGCAAAGGGAGTGGGACCCCTATTCCTTGCGTATACGGAAATGCTGAGATAAAATATGGGATGTGTGTCCGATCGGATAAGTTCCGGCATGACACCCGTCCCATTTACTGTTTTAATATCGTATAGAAGACCTTCTCAGAATCATATATAAACATTTTCTGATGGCTGATCCGGGAACAGGTTAATAAAAGGAGCAATATGGCAGACGAGAATCTACATAATTCGCGATTGGAGCTGGTTTTTGAAAAAAGGATACCCGGACTCAGAGTTTCCGAGGCAGTCAGGCATCAGAGATTCATAATGCGTAACAGGCATTTTCATGAGACCATAGAGCTTCATTTCATTATTTACGGACAGCGTCTTATGTTCGTGAATCAGGAGACCTACAGACTTACTCCGCATACAGCCATCATGGTAAATCACAATATCATCCATAAGACATCAACGGCTCCCAATATGCCCCCTGATCATCATAACTTCATACTGCAGCTTGACAGGTCTGTATTTGATGAAAAGTTCAGAGAATTCGGACTCGGAAGCTTTGATGATTTCGGGGCCACCTACGGAGGTCTGGCCAAGTTCAATGAAACGGAATGGCAGCTCATACAGTCAATAATCGATGAGTTCAAGGCTTCCTGTGAGGATGAGAGGAGAGGGATGACTTCCTCCATGGAGGATCTTCATTCTTTTCTGTATCTTCAGGCGGTGGAGCTTGCCTGCATCTTCGCCAAGAGCCGAAGACGGGATATGCAGAGAAAACTTATGGAACAGGGACTGGAGACTGCCGAGCAGCAGTCTGTGGTAAAGACCGGTGTACATCAGAAGGTCAGAGATATCGCCATGTATCTGCAGGGTCATACGGAGGAGAATATGTCTCTGGATGAACTGGCAAAGAAGTTCTTTATGAGTAAATCCTATCTCACCAGAGTTTTCAGAAATGTTACGGGTTTTTCCGTGGTGGAGTATATCACTTATATAAGAGTCCAGAAGGCTCAGCAGCTTCTTCGTAATACTGACACCAGTATAACTGAGATCGCTGAAATCTGCGGTTTCGGAAATATCACTTATTTTGAGAAGGTATTTAAACAGATGACCGGTTTTTCACCGGGAAAGTACCGTAAGAATCCTGAAAAGGAAGTTAAGCTGAGACTTAAGTGAGAAAATCACAGTCAGGCGTGGATCTGTTAAACGGTGATTCATGGGGTAAAGCTTCTTCGGGAGAAAAGCGGCGGCAGATCAGAAAATATGGAGGAGACAGATTATGATACAGTTTGGGATGCGTGTTCATGATATTTGCGGAAAGGACACGGTGACAGGAGTTCTGGATAAAGTTCAGGAGCTGGGAGTTCATTATGTACAGCTTGCCATGTCCAAAAGCTTTTCGGATGTTGATACATCTGTGGGGCATTATAATGCAGGTCTCGGAGATTATGTGGGAGAGGAGCTTATGAAGAGAAACATTCACGTTTCCATACTCGGCTGCTACATTAACCCTGCTCATCCGGATGATGATAAGCGTATGCTGGAGGTCCGGAGATTCATAGAGCATCTTAAATACTGTAAGCGCATAGGGGCTGACATGGTGGGCACAGAGACGGGACGTGCGGATGCAAACATGAAGATAGTTCCTGAGACCTACACTGAGGAGAACTATCAGCGTGTACTGGATTCCTTCAGGAGGATAAGAGATGCGGCTGAAAAGCTCGGAGTCATGGTGGGAGTCGAAGGAGTTTTCAATCACACGATTCATTCTCCGGAACTCATGAGAAGATTTCTTGATGATATAGATTCTGTGAATTTTGATGTCATACTTGATTCCGTGAATCTTATAACTCCTGATCTTGAAAATGATCCCGAGGGACAGAATGCTCTGATAAAAAAGGCATTTGACCTTTACGGGGACAGGATAACGACACTTCACCTTAAGGACGGAGTTTTCGAGGGGGATGATCAGAGATTCAGACATCCCGGTGAGGGCTTCTTTAATTATGAAGAGCTTATGAGACAGGTGAGCCTGTGGAAACCGTACATCGTGGGTACACTTGAAAATTCGACACCGGAAAGGTACCATGAGGACTGCAGATTCCTTCAGGAGCAGTATGAAAGATATAAGGTCAAATAAACAGAATCAGAATTCCCGGCCCGATTTGACAAAATATATGGCTTCGGATACACTGATAGACGAATATTTCATTTAATGATTTTTAAGTATATATACTGATTCGTTAATATACGCAGGTGTATATACGCTGCATCATTTGATGAGTAAAAAGGAGAAATTGACATCATGGATGAAGGAGGAGCCGAGAGCGGCTATACCTCACTTTATATATAGTTGGTTATAAGGCATAGTCGGCGAAGAGGGTAGCTGATTAGGCCTTTTTCTCGTTTTGATTTTCAGTATTCCGCAGCATGTTTTCGAAACTTATCATAAGCTGCCGAAAATTCAGTATAGTTTATAGTACCCTTTTACCGCTTGGAGGGCGGCATCTTATTTTATGATCAGAAGTTTTGTTCTTCTCGTAATTTTGATATTCATTAACGGTCTTTTTTCCTGTGCCGAGATCGCAGTGCTGCAGGTGGGAGATACGAAGCTTAAAAGACTTTCGGAGGACGGAGATAAAAGAGCAGGAAAGCTTTTGAAGCTGACAGAGGAACCGGCTAAGTTCCTTTCCACAATACAGGTGGCCATAACCATGGCGGGTTTTCTGTCATCGGCTTTTGCGGCTGACAGCTTTGCAGGCCCTTTTACAAAGCTTCTTATGAAGATAGGAGTTCCTGTCGGTGAAGAGGTTTTGAATCCTGTCGTTATCATCGCTATCACCTTTGTTCTTTCATATGTAAATATAGTTTTCGGTGAGCTGGTTCCGAAAAGACTGGCACAGGCCTATACAGAGAAGCTTTCTCTTGGTATGGCGGACATACTTCAGTTCGCATCGGTGATCTTCAGACCCTTTGTATGGCTTCTTACTGTATCCACCAACGGAGTCATGCATCTCATGGGTATAGATCCCGAGGAGGTGGAAGACAAGGTCTCGGAGGAAGACATTAAAATGATGCTTGATGAGGGAACCGAGAACGGAACCATCGAGTCTGCCGAGAACGAAATGATACAGAATGTGTTTGAGTTCAATGACATTACAGTGGAGGACGTGTGCACCCATCGTACGGATGTTGCCATGCTCTATACAGAGGACAGCGAGGAAGACTGGCGAAAGATCATTTTCAGCAACAGATTTGCGAATTATCCTATCTGCGGTGAGGATGATGATGACGTCATAGGTATACTTGATACCAAGGATTATTTCCGTCTTGAGGATCAGTCCCGCGAGAATGTCATGAAAAATGCAGTGGACAAACCTTTCTTCGTGTCTCAGAACATGAAGGTCTCGGATCTTTTCCAGACCATGAAGAGAGAACGCAAGTATTATGCAGTGGTCATCGATGAGTACGGCGGAATGACAGGTATAGTAAGCCTGCATGATCTGATAGAGGCACTGGTTGGTGATCTTCAGGAGGAAGATGCATTGCCTGAGCCTGAGCCTATCGAGGCAATAGGTGATAATGAGTGGATAGTCCTCGGTATCGCAGATCTGGAGGATGTAAATGAAGAGCTTAAGCTGGAGATCCCAACAGAGGATGCGGACACATTCGGCGGCTATATCATGGGAATAATCGGTAAGGTTCCGGATGACGGAAGCTCCTTCCATGTTGAGACGGAAGAGCTTAGCATCGATGTTGCATATATAAAGAATCACCGTATAGGAAAGACCATAGTGAGAAAAAAGATTAGTTCTACGTAAAACGGATAAACTGTGCTATACTACAAATCCGTGCTTGAATAGCACAACAGGAGGTTGATTATGCTTAATCAGGATAATGCTGAGAAACCTGTAAAGCTTATAGAGAGAAAGCTTGCCTATGAAGGCAAGGTGATCACTGTTTATGATGATTATGTGGATGTGGGCGGACACAAGACCCACTGGGACTTCATTCATCATATGGGGGCTGCTGCGGTTCTGCCGGTGCTTCCGGACGGACGTATACTTATGGTCAGACAGTACAGACATGCTCTCGGACGTTATACTCTTGAGCTTCCCGCCGGAAAGAGAGACGCAGAGGATGAACCTTTTGAGGTCTGCGCCATGAGAGAGCTGGAGGAAGAGACGGGTTATAAGACAGACCATCTGGAGTTTCTGCTTTATGTAAATACGACCATAGCTTTTCTTGATGAAAAGATAGGAATATATGTTGCGGATAATCTGGAGAAGGGCAATGTTCACTGGGACGAGGATGAGGAGCTCGGTGTGGAGCCATGGAAGCTTGAAGATCTGAAACAGCTTATTTATGAAGGCAAAATGACCGATGGTAAGACTGTAGCAGCTATCATGACCTATGCTGCAAAATACAATAAGTGAGATGTCGGGAGTAAGCTTCAGACACGGGACTTAGACATTAATAAAGAAACAATGGGCGGATGTTCCCAAATAGAGAGGATAATAAAATGAAGAGAGAAAAATTAGAAGACTATGTATTAACTATTCCTGATTTCCCGGAGCCGGGCATCATGTTCAGAGATGTTACATCCATTCTTCAGGATCCTGACGGATTTAAGGATTCTATCGACGGGCTTCTCGATGCATTAAAGGGTGTGGACTTCGATGTGGTAATGGGACTTGAGTCAAGAGGATTTATTTTCGGAACTCCTGTTGCATACGCACTTGGAAAGAGCTTCGTACCTGTTCGTAAGAAGGGCAAGCTTCCAAGAGAGACAGTTTCTGCAAAGTATGATCTTGAGTACGGTCAGGCTGAGATCGAGATCCATAAGGATGCCATAAAGCCGGGTGATAAGGTGGTTATCATCGATGATCTCATCGCTACAGGCGGAACTCTTGAGGCATGCTGCAAGCTTGTGGAGCAGCTGGGTGGAGAGGTTGCTGAAATCGCTGTAGTTATGGAGCTTGCAGGTCTCTCAGGCCGTAAGAAGCTTGAGGGCTATAATGTCAAGTCACTTATAACCTACGAAGGAAAATGATCGGGTAAGTAAATGGGACAGGAATTAACCAAGTCGGATGTTAGAAGGATTCAGGAAGAGATCGATCACAGAAAGCTGGTGCTGAGACCTCAGATAACGAGGGAGATAGCGGAGGCAGCAGCTCAGGGAGACCGTTCCGAGAACTTCGAATACTATGCGGCTAAAAAGGCAAATCGTGAGAATAACGGTCGAATCAATTATCTGGAAAGAGTCCTCAGATTTGCACGTATCATAGATGATACTTCAAAGGATGATGAGGTGGGCCTCAACAATACGGTGACTCTGTATTTTGAAGAGGATGACGAGGAAGAGGTATATCGTATCGTTACCTCCATCCGCGGACACAGTCTGGAGGGACTTATATCCAACGAATCTCCCATAGGACGTGCTGTTATGGGGCATAAGGTGGGAGACAGATGTGAAGTCACCACAGAGAACGGAGCCAGCTACTTCGTTGTGATAAGAAAGATAGAAAATACAGGTGAGTCGGAGGATGACTATATCAAGTCCTTCTGATCATTAAAATATTCTGTAAGTTTCTGTCTGGAAGGGAACACCTTACAGGCAGGGCATAGGGTTTTAAAAATCAAACAGTCCGGAGAAAGGAATCATATGAAACCTTTTTCCGGACTGTTTTTATGGAGAAGATTGATTACGCGAGTTCACGCAAGTCTGAAATGATGTTTATACTGTTCTCCTCATCACGTTCCTGCGGAAGTGAGAGACTGGAATGAGCGTACAGATAATTGATAAGTTCTTTTCTTCTGATGATACCTATAAAATGACCCATGTCGTCGACCACAGGAACGAAGTTCTGCTTCGATGCACGTTCCATAAGGTCTTCCATGGATGCGTTGACATCCACAGGATTGTAATGGTTCTTCATAGGGATATCGGAGACCCTGACCTTTTCCAGATAATTAAGATTCATATTCAGATCATTTTTTATTTCGTAGAGCAGATCCCCCTCTGTCATAGTTCCGAAGTACTTTCCGTCCTTTGTAAGGATAGGAATGGTTGAATAACGATGAAACTCCATTTTTTCAAGAGCCTGTCGCAATGTATAGTCTTCCTCAAGATAAGCTACATCACATTTAGGTGTAAGGAAGAATAAAATATTCATTTATAATGCCTCCAATAATAATTACTTTTCGACATCACCTATATTAGCATATTGTGCATAAAACATCCTCTCATAAACCGAAATTGATTATTAAAATTTACTAAATAAAATCGGGAGAAAAATTAAGATAATTTATAGAGAAAGTATAGCCGAAAAAACATAGTAGGGGATGAATATGAGGGAAAGACATTACTTTTGACAATATTTAAAACGGATAGTAAAATTAAAGTTTGTATTAGGAATAACAGGCTTAGGCGACAGAGCCGCGGCCATAGGGGAATAAAATATGACAGAAGAAGTAATCTTGGAGAGACCGAAAGACAATACTCCGCCGGAACAATTATATAAGAGTCTGATAGATACCATCACATCCTATCATCCGTCAGACGATCTCAGTATGATTGAAAAGGCATACAGAGTTGCCAGAGAACAGCATAAGGATCAGAAGCGCAAGTCAGGTGAACCCTATATCATTCACCCTCTTTGTGTTGCCATAATCCTAGCTGACCTTCAGATGGATAAGGAGACTATAGTTGGTGGTCTTCTTCATGATGTTGTTGAAGATACAGGCATGACTCTTTCCGAAGTGTCCGAGGAATTCAATCCGGATGTTGCCCTTCTGGTAGACGGTGTCACCAAGCTGACTCAGTTGAACCTGAATACCGATAAGGTGGAGATGCAGGCAGAGAACCTTCGTAAGATGTTCGTATCCATGGCGAAGGATATAAGAGTCATCATCATTAAGCTTGCGGACCGTCTTCATAATCTTCGTACACTGGAGTATCAGACACCTGAAAAGCAGAGGGAAAAGGCCAGAGAATCTCTGGAGATCTATTCACCTCTTGCCGAGCGTCTCGGTATCAGTAAGATAAAGATCGAGATGGATGACCTTTCTCTTAAGTATCTTGAGCCGGATATTTACTATGATCTTGCGGCCAAGGTCAATCTGAAGAAGGAAGCCAGAGAAGAGCGTATCAGAAACATTGTCAAAGAGGTTTCTTCGCATATTACCGAAGCTGGGATCGATGCGGACATAAACGGACGCGTCAAGCACTTCTTCTCCATATATAAGAAGATGGTCAACCAGAACAAGACCATCGATCAGATCTATGATCTTTTTGCCATCAGAATAATAGTCGATACAGTGAGAGACTGCTATGCGTCTCTGGGCGTAATACATAAGATGTATACGCCTATTCCGGGACGTTTCAAGGACTATATCGCCATGCCGAAGCCCAACATGTATCAGTCGCTTCATACAACTGTTATCGGAAGAGACGGTGTGCCTTTTGAGATTCAGATCCGTACCTTCGACATGCATCGTACAGCCGAGTTCGGTATCGCAGCTCACTGGAAGTACAAGGAATCAGGCGGATCCAAGGAAAATGTCTCTCAGAATGAGGACGTTAAGATGAACTGGCTCCATGAGATCCTTGAGTGGCAGAAGGATGAGTCCGATTCCAAGGAATTCATGAACATGGTCAAGTCGGACCTTAACCTTTTCAATGAGAATGTTTACTGCTTTACTCCATCGGGAGATGTAAAGAACCTTCCTGCAGGATCATGTCCTATCGACTTTGCCTACGCAATTCATTCGGCAGTCGGCAATAAGATGGTAGGTGCCAAGGTAAATTCGAAGCTGGTACCTGTTACATATAAGCTGCAGAACGGTGACCGTGTAGAGGTAATCACTTCACAGAATTCTCATGGACCAAGCCGCGACTGGCTCAAGATATGCAAGTCCACTCAGGCAAAGAACAAGATAAATCAGTGGTTCAAGCATGAGCAGAAGGACGAGAACATCGACCACGGAAAGGATCTCCTTTCAAGCTATGCAAAGTCCAGAGGATATAATTTAAGTGAACTTACGAAGCCTGAGTATATCGAGGGCGTTATAAGAAGATACAGTTATGTGGACTGGGAGGCTATACTTGCTTCTGTCGGACGCGGCGGTATCAAGGAGTCACAGGTAATTGCAAAGCTCATAGAGCTCAAGCATAAGTCCGAGGAGACGACTGTTTCCGACGAGGACGTTCTTCAGAATCTTGAGGGCATGACCAAGAAACCTGAGATCATCCGTAAATCAAAGTCCGGAATAGTGGTCAAGGGCATACATGATCTTGCTGTACGTTACGCCAAGTGCTGTTCACCTGTGCCGGGAGACGAGATCGTCGGTTTCGTCACAAGAGGTCGTGGTATAACCATTCACAGAACCGATTGTATCAATATGATGAATCTTCCTGAGGATGAAAAGGCGAGACTTATAGAGGCAGAGTGGCAGTCTGACATCGCAGGTGAGACTTACTCAACAGAGCTTGAGATCTTTACCAACAACAGAGTTGGTCTTCTTGTGGATATCTCAAAGATGTTCACGGATTCCAACATCGATATCAAGGCACTTACATCAAGAGTAGGTAAGAACGACAAGGCAACCATAACGGTTTCTTTTGATATACATAACAAAACAGAGCTTCAGACTCTCGTCAGCAAGATACATAAGATAGCCGGAGTTGTGGATATCGTAAGAGCTCAGGGATGATACTTTTAATGGATATTTCAGATGAATGTGACTCCTTCATGGAGTCACATTCTCTGTATATCCGGTAATTCAGAATATTTGGCGGAGACAAAATGTTAAAAATATCAAAATATGCAACAGGTATGCTGGAGACCAATGTCTATTTCTGCTATGACAGTGATACGCATGAATGCGTCATCATTGATCCGGCTGACAATGGAGATCACATCATAAATATTGTGGAAAATGAGCTTTCTGTAAAGCCTGTGGCTATCCTGCTCACCCATGCCCACTTTGATCATATGAAGGCAGCAGGTGAAGTTGCAGAGCATTTCGGCATAAAGATATATGTTAATGCTTCGGACGGGGATATGATGACTGACCCTGAGGCAAATCTCAGCAGGAGCTTCATTTTTACTGAGGTGGCTTATGGCAGGGGTGACTTTGAGACCTTTACAGAGGATGACAGTTTCAGCTACCTCGGTCGTAAGTGGAAGGTCATAGGTACTCCGGGACATACGAAAGGCTCCACCTGTTTTTATATCGAGGATGGACTTTCATATATTCCGAATGGGGCAAGTGAGGTAAAGACCGTACCTGTACTTTTTTCCGGTGATACTATTTTTCGCGGGTCACATGGAAGAACGGATTTTCCCGGAGGATCACAGAGTGAGATAACATCAAGCATAAGAGAGAAGCTGTTTTCTCTCCCGGTGGAAACTTCAGTGTTTCCCGGGCATGGTCCGCAGACAAGTATCGGTATTGAAAAAAGGTACAATCCCCTGGCGTTTTAAGTCGGCAGAATGGAATAATGCGGGGTTGAAAATAGAGACCGGAGAGTCCTTTTAATACAGGATTTTATTATAAGAGGATAATATGATAAGACTGATTTTAGACAAAGCTTCTGAAAGCTTTGAACAGGATATAAGAGAACTGGTGCAGGAATTCTATCCGGGAGAGGATTTTGAAATAAGGACCGATGACGGGGTTCATTTTACAAATACAACTCAGGAAGAAAAGAATGCTCTGAAGCAGGCCAAGGCCACAGGTGAAGTGACCGAGGTAAATAAAAAATCCACAAAGAACAGGGCAAAGATGGCTCATGAGGTCACACCTGAAGGTGCTTCTGAGGATAAGATAAGGTTAACTCTCGAGATCACAGCATCAGAGATGCCGCTTACCGGCGTAAGGAAGAGCGACAAATCAGTGATCAAGGCTGAACTGTACGATACATTGGTATCCATGACAGGAAAGGAGCTCCCCTGGGGAGACCTTACAGGTATAAGACCAGTTTCTCTGGTGAGCCCTATGGTTGAGGCTGCAGCGGAAAAGAACAGTATCTCTGATGAAGATATAAGAGGTATAAAGAAGTCTCTGACGGAAGAATACTGTATAAGAGGTGAAAAGCTTGATCTCATGACTGATATAGCAGTCAGGGAGCATCATATTATTAACCGTATCTATGAGAAGACCGGAAAGACCTACAAAGAGGGCTGGAGCTTATACATTGGCATCCCCTTCTGCCCGACCAGATGCCTGTACTGTTCTTTCCTGAGCAATACCATAGATCTCTGGGAGAAGCGTCTTCCGGAGTATATGGATAATCTTCGAAAGGAGATACGATTTACGGTTTCAGAGCTCTGCGGAAAACAGAAAAAGCCTCTTCAGACTATTTATATAGGAGGAGGTACCCCTACTTCACTTGATGAAAAGTGGCTACAGGTTCTCATGGATATGGTTCATGAGGAGTGCGGTGAGGCTAATATACCTCTTCTCAGTGACGTGGAAGGGGAGCATGATTTCAGAAATACTGTTACAGGTATGCCGGGAATAGTGGAGTTTACTGTTGAGGCGGGCAGACCTGATTCCATAACCAGAGAAAAGCTTGAGATACTGAAGGCCTCGGGAGTAGACAGAATTTCTGTAAATCCTCAGACCTTTAATCAGAAGACTCTTGATCTTATAGGAAGAAAGCACAGCGTTGAGTCTGTTATCGACAAGTATCTTCTTGCAAGAGATGTGGGCTTCGAAAATATCAATATGGATATAATTCTGGGTCTCCCGGGAGAAAAGCTTCCTGAGGTAACACATACTCTCTGTGAGATAGCGAGGTACAGGCCTGACAGTCTCACTGTTCACAGTCTGGCTATAAAGAGGGCGGCACGACTTACTCTGGAAAGAGATTTCTGGGCAGGAGTTTACCGCGCCGGGGATGAGAATGAGATAGTTGCCGAAACTAGACTTCAGGAGGAAGCATTGACAGCCGGAATAAGAGGTGAAAAGAAGGGCCCGGGAGAGGTGCCCGGTTTCAGATATCCTGAAATAACCCGAATGATGAAGGCTTCCGCCTATACTGCGGAGGTTCTTAACCTGAAGCCGTATTATCTCTACCGCCAGAAGAACATGGCAGGAAACCTCGAGAACGTGGGTTACTGTGAAGAAGGCAAGGAATG